>CAZEJB010000023.1:0-33573 GCA_964512635.1 uncultured Planctomycetales bacterium
CGGGCTGTCCATACTGGCGCTAAAGTCCCGGCCGTCCAGCAGGTCGGCCAGCGTAAGCCTCTTGTAGCCATCAATGACCGAGCTCATGGCACCAATCAGCCCCATGCAGGCCAGCCCAAGCGGCCCCAGCACATGCAGCGCCAGCCAGATCCCGATGGGTTCCAGTTCGGACGGCAGATGCAGCAGTGGTTCGCTGCTGTGCCGGCCGGGCATAAAGAGCATCATCGTAAAGGCAAGAATCACTGGGAACACCGCGAGCCAGCCGATCTGCGCGCGAAAGCCCGGTGGAAGGATGCTGTGGCCGATCTCTTCGCTGACCCGCCGCATGGAGCCAGCCAGATCACTCATCCGGCGGTTGAAGTTGTCGCTGTTTGGCCCGGGCTTGCGCCAGGGGTAGAAAGCAATGCCATAGCGCCGCCGGTTACTGTCCGGTACGCCCAGCATCCTGAGCTGCTCATAAGCATAGGGGTCGAGCACGCGCTCCAGCAGCATGCCGTCGGTCAGGCTGCTATGGATTGCCCGGTAACAGATATCAGTCCACTGGGCCTGGATCGCGCTGCCCAGCAGCCATCCCGCCAGAAAGCCGCTTACGACGCCGCCAAAGCCGAGAATCAGTGCGTTCGAGCTGAGCATTCCGCTGGCGAAATAGTCCCCGATGCCCAGCGCGAGGGCTCCGGCGATTGCAAAGAGAAAGGCGGCGCCGAGCTTTCCGCTGGCGAGCCGGTAGCGCCCGCTTTGGCGCAGGCGCTCGATGGTTACCGCAGGCGGGATGTAGCGAGGCACAGAACTATTATGCGTGGAAAGGGCGGAGCCGGGAATAATATAGCGCCAATGAGCGCCTGGAGAATCCTGGTCCTGCTGCTGCTCAGCCTCGCGCTGGGCGCCTGCAGCGCGCGGACCGGCGGACGCGATGTTGCTGAATCGCCTGACCGCAACGGCTTGCCTGGACTAAATGGGCTGGACAGCCTGCGCTCATTGAGTTCCGGCGGCAGCCTCAGCCTTGATCCACAGCAGAGTCTCGATTCGGCCAACGCCGCTCCATCAGGAAACGGCCTGGACCTGACAGCCCTGGCCGATGCAATGGCCTGGGCGGTCTATCGAATCGACCCGGCCTCCTTGCCGCAGCCCGACGCTGTGCCGGTCAATATCCAGCTCAGCGGCAGCGGCCACCTGAACCTGCTGCTGGCCGACTTTGCCGCCCAGCGCTGGACCTTTGCCGCCGCGCTCAGTTCTGGTCAGGCCGGCGGCGACTTCAGTGCGCTGGTTCAGCCGCTGTCGGCCGAGGGCTTCGCCTACTTTGCCGTTGTTGTGCCAGCGGGAAGCAGCGGGCATATCGACGGGCTTGAACTGAGCTACAACACTCCGCAGAACACCTTCTATGTCGCCCCCCCGCAGCAGGGCGGCGATGACGCCAACGATGGTACCTTCGAAAGCCCCTGGGCCACGTTGCAGTTCGCGGCGGACCAGGCCGGGCCTGGCACGCTGATCATCGTCCGGCCGGGCAGCTTCGAGGCTTTCAGCATCAGGCATGGCGGAACCGCCGATGCACCCGTCATCTTTCGGGCCGAGCCAGGCGTTGTGATCTCTACGCCGCAGGCCGAACTGAACGCGGGGATAGAGATCAGTCGCGCTGCGGAGCTGGCGGAGTACGTTCATGTTGAGGGCTTTGAGATTCTGAGTGTGGCCGACTTCGGCATTACCGTAAACAATGTCCAAGATCCGCGTCGGGGCATAGTGCTGCGAGCCAACCATTGCAGCGGAACCGGGTCGGCTGGAATCTGGCTGCTCGGAACGGTTGGCGCGCTGGTCGAAGACAACCACTGTCAGGACTCTCTGCAGTCCGGTATCACGATCGGCGGCGACTGCCAGGGCCTGGTACTGCGCGGCAATGTCTGCGAGGGCAATGACGAGTCGGGAATCTCATTCAACGGAAACAACGGGCCAGTTGAAGACGAAACAAAGGGTATTCTGATCGAAGGTAATGTCTGTTTCAGTAACGGCATTAACGATCCGGGCAGTGCCGCTTTGCTTGTCCGCAATCTGCACCAGTCGGTCATTAGAAACAACCTGCTGTATCGAAACGGCCAGGGCATTCTGGTTGACGGGGCCGGTGATGGGGGAGCGACAGGCAATTTCTTCGTAAACAACACCGTTTTCCAGGATGAGGACGGCGGAGCCTGTATCAGGATTACCACTAATGCCAGCGGCAACCTTCTGTTCAACAATATCCTGCTGCACGACACCAATGGCGCCCCAGCGCTGGAGATCGACAACAGCAGCCTCTCCGGCTTCCAGAGCGACTACAACATCTTTTCCAACAAAATAGTTACGGAGGAGCAGGGCAATCTGACCCTGGCGCAGTGGCAGGCTTTGGGAAAGCGGGACGGGCACAGCCGCCTGGGCAACAGTTTCAACCTGTTTGTGGCGACGGTCGAAGACAACTACCGGCTGGCAGCCGGGGCTCTGGCGCTGGAGAGCGCACTGGCAGACTTCTCGCCGCAGTCAGACCTTGATGGGATCAGCCGCCCACAGGGGGATAACCCGGATATCGGCTGCTATGAAAAGGCCGGCCCCTGAGGCCGGCCCGATTTACAGACTTGATGATCCGCTGAGGCGGACTGATCGCGTGGCTCTAGGCCGCGCCCTGCACCGTAGCTTCTTCTGACTCGCTGCCCGCCTCCTGCGACTTCTGCCACTTGCCGCAGTGATGGCAGAACACAGCATCGCGCACCAGAATGCCGTCACAATCGCTGCAGCGCGGGCCGGTCCGCCATTCGAAGACGAGCTGCAGGTTGTGGTGGCAGGCGTTGCACATCCGCGGTTGCTCATGCTGAATATTGGGGTTGCCGCAGAAGGGGCAGACCTGGGCATGCTCGATCGGCATGGCGTCGGTGCCCTGCAGCTGGGCCGCCAGCCGCGGCTCGCCTGGCTGGCCGGCCAAAGCGACGGAGCCGGTCGCCGGGCTGTCGGTCTTCAGGTTGAAGTCCAGGTTTTCAAAAGCCGTCTGATCCTGGTCAATGTCGAAGACGCCGGCATTACGCATGGCAATGGCGGCGATCTTGGCGCCTGTTGCCACCAGAAGCGGCAGCACGATGCTGCCAAGCAGGGCAGGGAAGAGCCCGGCCAGCCCGTCAAACAGCGGGCCGTTGGTGCTGAGCAGGGCCACAGCGATCAGGGAATAGACCGCATAAGGCCCGCAGACATACAGTGCGTCGTTGCTGCGCCGGGTGATCATCACCACAAACATGAAGCCGACCAGCAGGCTGAAGATCCCCATCAGCAGATCGCCCTGAATGATGATGGTCGACTGTTCCTGCCCAAAGCTGGCGCTGGAGGCGACGCTCTGGGGCATGCCGGTGGGCAGCAGGTGGCGGCCGATCATGCCTACAGGAGGCAGGTGGCCCAGCGCGTCAACATAGGCAGGCTGCGAATAAGGCCATAGCGTTACGCTTTCCGTGGCCCGGACAAGGAAGGCATAGCTCAGCAGGCCGGTCAGGAGAATCGGAATCCAGGCCAGGCCCCACATTGCGGGCCTAAAGAACTGACCAAGCGCCAGATCATTACTGCCGCTGTCCACCACTACGTCGGGGTCAGTATCGGCGGGCGTTTCGGCCATCGGCAGGCTTGCAGTCGGATTTTCGGATTCAATTGAGGCCGGCGCAGCTGGCTCAGCGGCCTGCACGGCGTTGACCGCGTACCAGCCAAGGTTGGCTGCAGCGGGCTCCGGCTCGGCCGGCGGCGGCATATGTCCATTTGTGCTGCCTGACTGCCCTACATCAGACGGCAGCTTAGACGGTCCTTCAGCATCAGCCCACATCTGGGCACCTCGCTATCACCGCGGCTTTGAAACCGACGGCGGATTTCCGTCCACCCGTCCCTATCTTTGTCCACAAGTCAGCAACACCGAACCGGCTGTCCCCCACACCAGCGCACCGCGCCAGCTGCTTCGTTGCCACGCCGATCCGCCCTCACAGGATGTGAGACGAACAACTAAACATTATGTTACTAGAAAGTCAGCCGGGCTGCAAGCAAAGCGTACTAATATATTGTTTAAGACCTGCTATGCTCCGCCGATGATAGCCCGGCGGCCCCAGCGAGTGAGGGCCGGAGGCACAGCGCGGTCCGGGCCGGAGCCCCGGAATCTGCGCTATGGCTTTACACTTGCCTTTCGTGCTATAATCCGCCTTTAATAGGAAGGGCAACCTTCCCGCTTTGCCGAGCGCGCCGCCTCCGGTGCGCAGGGCAGGGGCCATCAGACTTAGGAGGAGATGGAATGATGAGGACCGAGCATGGGCTGCTGGGCCGTCTCTGCATTGGCGCTGCTGGTATCACAGCCGCGGCGCTCCTCGCCGCGCCGTTGACGGCGCAGGCGCAGGTTGTGCCTGGCACACTCGATCCCTACGAGCTGGCGCCGAAGAACGTGCACCTTTATCCGGTCAGCCTGGATGCGCGCATTCCCTTCCAGTACGTCCCGCCGATCTTCGCCCCGCGTCCCATGTGGCGTGGCGCGCTGACCGCGCAGGAGCTGTACGGTATCGCGCCGCACAACTGGACTGTCCAGGAGATCCCGGACAGCACGGCGCTGGTGGCCTGGGGCACCGTCAACAAGGGTAAGAAGAACAAGACCCAGACCGTGGTCAAGGAAGCTGCCAACCAGCAGGAATTCCTGATCGTGCCGCCGGCCGGCCTGGGTTCCAGCGACTTCATGTATGTGAAGACCAGCATGCGCTGGGTTCCCAAGAGCGCCGACAGCGAGATCTCCGAGATGCTGGAGCGCGAGCTCATCACCGAGCCCGGCCCCCGCGTCAACAGCCTCGCCGAAGAGCTGAGCGTCTCGCAGCTGATGTACAACTATGAGCGCGTGGAAGATGTGGCTGATCTGCAGCCCCGCATCCACCCCGCTCTGGCTGACGAACTGGCCACCAACTACTGGCCCGTCGACCAGATCTACTTCAGCTACAGCGGCTGGCGCCGCGATCCTCAGCGCCTGCGCACCGCCGGCGACTTCGTCCCCCAGTGGTTCACCTTCGAGGGCAAAGTTCTGGCGACCAAGAAGGCTGGCAACGGCTGGTATCTCCTGCGTGTCGACATCCAGGGCTACAACCCCTGGTATCCGCACGAGGTGGGCAAGAACGTGATGCGCAAGCTGATCGCCCGCTCCTTCGATGAGTTCGTCGAGCCGACCCGCTACTACGATGTCGAACTGCCGCTGGACGGCAAGGAATGGCACCGTCAGGGCAGCGGCGAGATGAAGCCTCACGACACCCGCAAGCGTGCCGGTACCGGCAGCGCGGGCCAGGGCGGCTACTAGTCCTGCAGGGGTGAAGCCTGCTTCACTCAACAAAGACGAAATTCAAGGGCGGGGGAAACCCCGCCCTTTTCTTTGCCTGAGTATCTGCACGCTCAGGAAGGTACGTGACTTAGACTGGATGCTCTACCAGACAGATGCGGCCCCGGCGACGGGGCCTTTTGCTTCTCCGGCTGACTCGATGGCAGGATGCAGTCTCCTTTGACGCCGCCTGGACCGCGCGGTCTGCCTTACAATGGCCCTGCATGTCAGTCCAGTCGCCGCCACTGAAGCGCTATCGCCTGCCGGGACCCGGCCACTGGCTGGCCCTGTGCTGGTACTACGCAATGCAGCGGCTGAAGATGGACCTGGCTTACCGTGGCGATTACCTTTTCGCCATGTTTACCGGCCTGCTCTACACCTGCCTGCAGCTCTTCTTCCTCTGGGCTCTGTTCAGCCGGGTTCCGCAGGTCCATGGCTGGACTCTCGAAGGCATGGTCCTGCTCTTCGGCTTCAGCCAGGTGTCCTTCGGCTGGTTCTCTGTGGGCTTCTTCGAGCTGGTTAACCAGCTCTCGGATTACTACATCCTTGAAGGCAACCTGGACCGTCCGCTGCTGCGCCCGGCGCCGCCGCTGCTGCAGCTGATCATGGAGAACCTTAGCCTGCGCGAGCTGCACATTGTGGTCAAGGGCACGGCGATTGTCTGGTGGGCGCTGGCGCATCTGGAGAAGCCCGTACCGATGGACCCAGGCGTCTTCCTTGCGATCCAGGGTCTGGGCCTGCTCGGAGCAGTTGTCTACGCGGGGGTCTTCCTGGCCATCGCCTCGCTGTCCTTCTGGGTCAAGGACCGTGTCGGCCTGGTCAACCCCCTCTTCTCGGTCTCCGAAGCCGCGCGCTATCCGCTGACGATCTATGACCACTGGGTTCAGGTGCTGTTTACCGTGCTGGTGCCATTCGGCTTCGCGGCCTTCTATCCCGCGCTGTACTTCACCGACCCCGTTACCTGGCGCAACTGGCTGCTGGCCGGTCCGCTGATCGCCGCCCTGACCATCTGCTGCGGGATACTCGTCTTTAATGGCGGACTGAAGAGGTATGAGAGTTCAGGAACCTGAGTGTCCGGCCAGCGGATAAAGATGGCCCCTTGACTGTTAACTTGGGGGACTACACTCGATCAGCTCTAAAGCTAGCGTGGAGGTAACTTATGAAGCATTGTTACATCAAGGGACTGCTGGCGGCATTGCCGCTCTCGGTGATGCTCCTGAGCCAGGCTGGGGCCGCGAGCTTTGAAGAGTTCAGGATGGCGGGTGGCGGCTTTGCCAACCCGGCGGTAGCCTATCTTATGAAAGCCCCGCCGACTTTTTACAGCATCCATGGCCACTGGCCGGCGAACTGGAGTGAAGTGCGCGAAAGTGGCCTGGTACAGGCGGACCTGCGCAACTCGGACGGCATGCTGGTTAACCCGGATGATGGCAGCTTTGATTTCGCCGGTGACATCCAGTATGTCTATGAACCGGGAGCGACGGCCCCGCGCATCCTGCTTGGTGAGAATTCGGCGATAGACCTGCTGCCCCGGGAGATGACTTACGAAAGCATGTTCGACAGCCTGAAGGTCAGCAGCAATGCCGGCGTGGCGGACATCTACAACCGAAATGAGCTGCAGACGCTTCTAGGGATGCAGGAAATGGCGATGCAGGGAATCAACCTATTCACGAGCGTCAAGGGCCGCGCGCCTTATGCCTGGATGGAAGTCGAGCAGGCCGGCCTTGCGCCCTTCCGCTGCGGCGACCTTAACCCCGCTACCGGCGGACTGTTGAAACTTGACGGCTCGGCGCTTGATCTGGCTTTTGCCTATCATCCCAACTTCAACGCCAGTAATGTCCGGGCGATGCGGGCGACGAATATCCCGCTCTGGGATGGCTCAGCACTTTAAGGAATTGCGGTTGCCCCGCGTTGTTTGAAGAATAAACAGGCCAGGTTTCCTGGCCTGTTGCTTTGTCGATATATAAGCATCCTAAGTGGCGGCGCAGGCAGCTACAGACAAACAGCGGCGAGGCAAAGAAAAAGCCTCCGCTCCCGCGGAGGCCGCTGTAGGGGGAATAATAGCTGGCCGACTGCAATTGGTTTTACAGTCCTTTACTCAGACCCGCAGCAGCAGCTTAGGTTCCCGGAATTTTGGAAAATTGCAGAGATTCCTGGCCACCGTCTGTGGCGCCCTAAAAGACCAGCCGCCTGACGTCCCGTGGCCCGGTAGAACCGGATCAGGCCCTGACGCTTGCCAGACTGGGGGAAAGGACATCCAGCACGGTGTGCTCGATGCCGCGAAGGATCTCCAGCGCAGAGCTGTCCGCGCCGGCCTCTGCCATGCGCTCGCGATCCGCGGCCGCTCCGCCCAGCAGGCGCTGGGCCTCGCTGTAGGCGAAGCTGAGGCAGCCGCTGACGCTGAGGTGCTCGCGCAGGGCGGTCGCGCTCTCATGCTCCGCGGCGGTGCCTGGATGATCGACACAGGCCGCCTGGTAGTCCTCAACCAGCTCCTGGGTCCTGGGGGCCGCATTGAGCATGCCGTGAATGACCGGCAGGGTGATGCGCCCTTCCTTGACGTCGTTCATGGCCGGCTTGCCGGTGGCCGCGCTCTCAAGGGTCAGATCCAGCAGGTCGTCCACGACCTGGAAGGCAAGGCCCAGCTGCTTCCCATAACTCAGGGCGAGATCCTGCAGCTCCGGGCTGGCGCCGCCAAGATAGGCGCCCATCTGGCTGACCAGCGCAAACAGGCTGCCGGTCTTGAGGTAGATAACGTCGTAGTACTTATCAACCGAAAGGTCCAGGTTGTTGCGGTTGACGACTTCCTCGATCACGCCGAGTCCCAGCTCGCGGCTGGCGGCGAACATCAACTCCAGCAGGCGGAAGTCGTGTTCGCTGGTAATCGCCTCGAAGACCAGAGCCAGCAGGTAATCGCCAACGACCACGGCAATCTCGTTGCCAAAGCGGCTGCTCAGGGTCAGCTTGCCACGCCGCGTTTCGGCCTCGTCGATCACATCGTCGTGGATGAGTGTGGCGGTATGCAGCAGCTCGCAGCAGGCGGCGCAGTTGACCTGCGACTCATAGGCCCCGCGGCCGCCAAGGCTGGCCATCGTGATCAGCACGCGCGGACGCAGCAGCTTGCCGCGGCTCTGTCCGACTTCGGCGATATAGCGCGTGACAATGCCTTCACTGCCGGCGACTATCGCCTCCATCCGCTCGCCGACGCGCTGCAGGTGGAACTCCGGGGGATGCGTGGCGCTCATGCGCCCTCCGTGGTCATTGCCCGCCAAGGATAGCATGCAGCCGCTGGCGCAAAGGATGGCGCGAGCGACCGCCGGGACCGGTAACCAGGACAAAGACCTTGCCATCCTCGGAGCGCAGCCAGACCTGGGTGAAGCCGATGTACATCGTCAGGGCCACACCGATGATCATGCAGATCCAGCCGAAATACAGCACCGGCTTACCGGGGTCGCGGTTGTACTGGAAGATGCTGTAGTTATCGATGCGCTCGCTCATCCGGCATTCGGCCATGTTGTTGCCGGCCATGGCGGTAAAGCCGTTCTCGGTATCGATGATCTGGCTGCCCATATACTGGCCGCTGGCGGCGTCATAGAAGCTGGCGATGGTCAGCGGTCCGATACGCCGCACCTTCTTGCCGCCTTCATAGAGGTCGCCGGCCTTGACTGCGTCAAACCTGTAGTTCATCGGCGAGGTCTCGATGCCCTGCGGCAGAACGGCCACCATGTCGCTGCCTTCCTGGGGCAGCAGCCACTGGCTCGAGGCCTCATCCCAGATCGCCAGACCCATCGGGGTCAGGGTGCAAAGCTGGTCAGTGATGATGCGGTAATCGACCGGCTCCTCACCCTTGCCGGTCCAGCTGACGCTGAGATAGCCATCCTGCTGATAGCCGCTTTGGTAGAGGATCAGCTTCTCGATTACCAGCGGGTGGTTAACCTTTACTTCCTTGGTAACCTTGCGGCCCTTGAAGCTGCCGGTCAGGTCGCTGACATAGTCGCGCACGAAGTAGCGGTAGTAGGGCCACAGCTCTTCGGGCGTGTTCTTCTTCATCTCGCTGGGGACTTCGATCTTCCAGTCATAGTCGATCCGAAAGTTCTTCTGGTCCAGCTCATAGTTCAGCGGCGCCAGCATTTTGACGATCGGCTGAATATAGGAAACCTTTTTCTCGGAGCGATCCAGGGTCAGCACGGTGGTCTCACCGTCGGCCAGACGCACATTGCCCTGGCTGCCGGTCGCCTTGCCATAGATTCCGCCGCCCAGCAGGACCAGGATGGCGAAGTGCAGCAGCACCAGAGCCCACTTCTTCAGGAAGCCCTTGTCGGCATACAGGGTCTTGGCACCACTATGCTCAGAGCGTGCAACGCGGAAACCCTGATGCTCCAGCTCCTTGGCGGCGGCCTCCAGGCTGGCGTCGGCATTGCCGGAGTCATAGAACACCGCACGCTTGTTGTTGTTAAAGAAGCTGCGGCCACGCGCGGAGGGTGGCTTTTTCCACAGGCTGACTGTGCTGCGGTAGCGCACGATGTTGCAAATCACTGCGCTCACGCAAAGCCAGATCAGCAGGGCGTTGAAGTACCAGGTGAAATAGACATGGTCCAGGCCGAAGTTATGGATGACGCGGTAGCGCACATCGCCATACTTCTGCAGCATGAACTCGTCGAAGCTGAGGCCCATGGGCGGCTGCGCCAAGTGGGCCTGGGGAATCATCGTTCCAACCGCGTTCAGGACGGCCAGAGCCAGCATGACCCAGATAGCCGTGGGCAGGCTGTTCAGCTCGCGCCACAGGAAGCGGCCGATGATGGCGAAAGGTCCAGGGGACGAAGCAGGTGCCGGGGCAGCGGCGGGTTCAGCGCTCATCGTGCATCCATGTCCTGGGGCTGGTCAGCCTTGTGAGCCGGTGGCGTGGGCAGATCCATTTTGCCGCCGCCACCCTTCATGGCCTCCCGCACCGGGGTGCCGAGGACATCATCGCCATCTCCGCCGTCCGCGCCCTGGCCCTCGGAGAGGTCGCCGCGCGGGATCGGCATGAAGAGCATCACCATAAAGAAGAGCATCGGTAATGCCATCACTCCAAGGCCGATCATGTCCTTTTGTACATTCGCCGCACCCATGGTGTAGGCGTGGATGCTGTTCAGGCTGAAGACGTTATCCAGCATGTTCACGCCCTGGAAGGTGACCAGGACGACAGTAAAGCCCAGACAGGCCAGTACTGCCGAGCGGTAGCCCAGCCAACCCGGCCGGTGCCGCAGGTGCAGATAAATAATGTACACAAACCAGGTACCCAGCGCCCAGGTTTCCTTGGGGTCCCAGCCCCAGTAACGGCCCCAGGCGGCGTCGGCCCAGAAGGCGCCAAGAGCGATGCCCAGTGTGATCACCGGCACGCCGACCATGATGATGCGGTTGGACAGCTCATCCAGACTGCGCAGGCTGAGCTTATCGCCAAAGCTCTTCATGGGCAGCCATCCCTTGATTCGCAGCAGGTAAAGCAGGCCGAACACCGCGGCAAGGGCAAAGGCGCTGTAGCTGATGAACATCGCGGTGATGTGGAACACCAGCCAGTAGCTCTTGAGGGAAGGCATCAGCTCGCGCGGGTCGGGCCCCATGGATTTCGCCGCGAAGCCGAGCGCGGCAAGTGGAATGATGAGGGCAAAGACGCCGTACAAGCGAGTCTTGAAGAGCTTGATTTCCAGAATGAAATACAGCAGCGTCACCAGCCAGGCAAAATAGCTGGTCGCCTCATACATGTTGGTAGCCGGGAGCAGAAAGCCCTTGTGCTGATTGTAATAGTACAAACCACGGCTGACCAGAAACAGGGTATGCAGGAGCCAGCCGGCACCCAGGGTGAAAACCGCAAGCCGCCCCATCCACTCTTTTCGCAGTACGAAGGCATGGAGCGCGTAGAACAGATAGGCGACGAAATACCCAATCATCGCGTAATCTTTGATCTGTAAGCCAACTTCTGTGCTGGCCAGGCCAGCTACATTGCCGAGATCACTCATACTTCCTCCGGCCAGCGCCCGTAAGCTCTCAGGCTCGCGGAGGGCCATCGAGACCTTACGCAGGCGCGCTGATACTAGCACAGGACGTTATTCGTGAATCAATTCACGTTATATCGGATGGTTAAATTTCCGCCTGTCCAATTAAATGCCTTTAATATTGCTTCCAGGTCAGCAGGCGCGCATTAGACTGGACTTCGAAGGCGCCTCAAAGAGGCAGCGACGGGTCGTTGCTGGGCGTTTCGGGGGAGGAAGCGGATAGTGTCCGCAGTGCGTGCTCTTTCAACTGGACTGGCTTCCGGCCGGCGCTTTGACGCAATCATCCCCTTTGTTGTGCTGGCATCCGTGCTGATGCTGGTGGTTCCCCTGCCAAGCGTACTTATCGACCTGTTGATGATCATCTCCATAGCCTCAGGCGTGGTGATCATCATGCTGACGATGTATGTCCGCAAGGCCCTGGACTTCAGTATCTTCCCATCGCTGATCCTGTTCACCACACTTTTCCGGCTCTTTCTCAATGTGGCCACAACCCGCAGCATCCTGTCCACCGGGCACGCCGGGCATGTTGTTGATACCTTCGCCCACTTCGTCACCGGTGGCAACGCGGTGGTCGGCCTGGTCATTTTCATCATCATCGTGATCGTTAACTTCGTGGTCATCACGCACGGTGCCCAACGCATCGGCGAGGTGGCCGCGCGCTTCACCCTGGACGCTCTGCCCGGAAAACAGCTGTCGGTCGACGCAGACCTGAACGCCGGCATCATTACCGAGCAGGAAGCCCGGGCGCGGCGCAAGGAACTGGAGGCCGAAGCTGAGTACTTCGGCGCCATGGACGGCGCGGGCCGCTTCGTCCAGCGTGACGCCATGGCCGGCATCATCCTGATCATCGTCAACATCGGCGCCGGCTTCGTGATCGGCATGCTGCAGCAGGGCATGGACGCGGTAACCGCGCTCAAGCACTTCACGCAGCTCACGGTCGGTGACGGCCTTGTTGCCAATATCCCCGCGATCCTGATCAGCACCGCCACCGGCATCATGGTCACCAAGGCGGCCAGTGAGGATACGGTCGGAACGGCGATCATCCGCCAGCTCACTAGCCAGTATCGCGCCCTGGCGATCAGTGCCCTGTTCATGTTCATCATCAGCCTGGTGCCGGGAATGCCCAAGCTGCTGCTCTGGGCGGTGACTGGAGTCCTGGCCTATGTTGCGCTGCAGCAGAAGAAAGTTGAGGACCTGGCCGAAAGCGGTGAGACTGCGCCGGGATCAGCCGGCGCCGGAGCTGGCCATGCTGCTGCCGGGGGGGCTCCCGCGGCCGGTGGAGCCGCCGCCGCAACGGGCGATGCCGCTGCTGCAATGACACCCGAACAGCAGGCCAAGGAGAATCTCAAGCAGCTGCTTAGCGTCGATCTGCTGGAACTGGAGATCGGCTATGGCCTGATCCCGCTGGTGGATGCCTCGCAGGGGGGCGACCTGCTCGAACGGATCAACAACCTGCGCAAGCAGGTAGCGATCAGCCTCGGCTTTATCGTCCCGCCGCTGCGTATTCGTGACAACATCACCCTGCGCCCGGGCGAATACAACCTTAAGATCAAAGGCAGCGTCGTGGCCAAGGGCGAGCTGCTGATGGACCGCTATCTGGCCATGAATCCGATGGGAGAGGAGAGCTCGCTCGAAGGGGTCAAGGTCAAGGAGCCGGCCTTTGGTATTGATGCCTGGTGGATCACACCGGACCAGCGCTCCCGGGCCGAAATGGGCGGCTTCACGGTAGTTGACAGCGCAACAGTGCTGACGACCCACGTAACCGAACTGATTCGCAACCACTCTCATGAGCTGCTGACCCGCCAGGCCGTCCAGGAACTGCTGGATCTGCTCAAGGAGCGTATGCCGGCACTGGTCAGTGAACTGATCCCGGACCGCCTCGGGGCCGGCGATGTCCAGCGCGTACTGCAGCTGCTGCTGCGCGAGAAGGTCAGCATCCGCAACCTCGGACTGATTCTCGAGACACTCAGCGACTACGCCAGCACCAGCCGGGATCCTGAAGTGCTTTGTGAATATGTCCGCCTGGCCCTCGGCCGTCAGATCGTGGCGGACTATGCCGACCAGGATGGCAACCTGACAGTTATCACGTTGGATCCACGGATTGAGGAGCGTGTGGCAGGGAGTCTGCAGACCACCACTACTGGAGTGATCCCGGTCCTGCCGCCGCCGTACCTGAGCAAGCTGGTGGAGAACTCCACCAGACTGGTGCAGCAGGCGGCGGCGATGGGCCTGACGCCGGTGTTCCTGGTCAGCCCAAGGATCCGTCCCTATCTGCGCAAGCTGCTCGAGAAGCTCTTCAAGGGCGTGGTGGTGCTGAGTTATGGCGAGATCGCCGGCGAGCTGGAACTCAAGACCCTTGGAACGGTAGAAAACCCTGACGCGAAACCGGCCTAGGGCCGGGAAGTCCGGTCGCGTAGCGGCCGGCGGTGAGTGGCCCTGACCGACCACAGAAATGTGGATAAGTCATGGACAGTGTGGGTAACTCAGTTAAGAGACTTTAATGACCCGCCTGTCCAGCAGCATTTGGCCACAGTTTGGAAGGAGAAAGGCATGGCAACCCGGGTGAAACGTTATGAGGCGCCGCTGGAGCAGTTTGATGCACTGCTGGCGCGCATTGAGTCCGAAATGGGCCCGGATGCCAGGCTCGAGACCCGGGAGTTCCGCCGCGGCGGAGTTATGGGCGTCGGCGGCATGCGCATGGTCGAGATCGTCGCCAGCGTGAATGTGGACGTACTCCAGGGTTCCGCTCCGCGCAGCGCCAGCGGCCCGGTCCCCCTGTCCTCAACAGCCGCGCCAGGCAGTCCGCGCAGCGCCGAGCCGCGCTGGGCCCGCCCTGGAATCAGTATTCAGGCCGACGCTGATGCCTCGCCCCAGCGCAGCCAGCCTCCTGTCGAACGCCGTACATCCGCAGCAGCCGCACCTGAAGGCCTTGTGCCGCCGCGCCAGGTCGCTCCGCTGCTCAGCGACTACCGCACGGTTGAACGGCGCAAGGCTGAGCCGGTAAGTCCGCCTGCCGGCTCTGACAGTCGCATTGAGCAACACCTGGAAACCCTGAAGTCCGAGCTGGCACGGCTGCAGCGTTCATCAATCCAGACGCCGGACGTTCATGCGCCCTTGTCTGCACGCCCTGCCGCTCCAGCCAGCAAGGAAGTTGACGACCTGAAGGCTACTGTCGCGGAGCTTACAGCCTCGGTACAGCAGATGCTGGCCGAGCGCCGCAGCCAGCAGACCGTTCAGCCTGTGATCCAGAGCCTCGCTCACATCGAGGCTCAGTCCACTGCCCAGGCGAGTGCGCAGGATACGGAGAAGAGTGTCGCGGAAAGCGCCGTCCGTTCCAGCCTCAGCCGCCTGGCCAGCCAGGGCGGAGGCTCAGCCAGCCTCCCGCGCGGCCTGTCCAGCTCTGCGCCGGTCGAGCGCACTGTAGTTGAACGCCCCGCCGCAGAGCGCAGCCAGGTCGCCGCAGAGCGCAGCCAGGTCGCCTCAGAGCGCAGCCAGGTCGAAGATGAGTGGGCCGTGGAGCGCCTGGTCAGCGAGCCGGGCGGAGATCTGCTGCGGGCTGGCAGCGATGAGGATGATTCCAGCCTGTGGGAGCTGGTCGAGCCTGTGCGTGCCCAGCCCGAGCTTCCTGCGCCGGTTCAAGCGGAGCAGGAAACTGAGCTTAGGCTGCCTCAGTTGCCCAGCATAACCAGCCCGACTGACAGCGGCGCAGCTGAGGAGCAGCTCAGCCAGATCAAGAACCGGGCCTACCTGCGGCTGCTGAACTCCAACATCGATTCCATCAACGCAATGCAGCTGGTTGAGCGTGCGGCTGCTGAACTGGGTAACCACATGCGCTTTGGCGACGCGCGCCCCGAACTGGTTGAGGAAGCGCTGCTGACAGAGATCCAGGGCGAGATCTGCCGCGACATCCTGGTCGGCGGCGGAATCGAGCTGCGCGGCGGCCTGCCCGGCCGCGTTGTGGCGCTGGTTGGCCCGACCGGGGTCGGCAAGACCACCTGCATCGCCAAGCTGGCGGCGCACTTCGCCTTCCAGCGCGGCCGCAGCGTGGGGCTGGTCAGCCTGGATACCTATCGCATCGCCGCCGCTGAGCAGCTGAAGACCTATGCGGAGATCATGGGTCTCCCGATCCAGGTGGTCTACTCTGCCGATGAACTTGACGAAGCTCTGGTTATCGCGCGGGCTCGTCACGAGCTAACCCTGGTGGACACTGCTGGCGCGAGCCCACTTGGGGGCAAGCAGCTGCTGGAGCTGGGTAAGGCTTTTACCCGCCACACGCCGGACGAAGTTCACCTCGTACTTTCTGCCACCACCAAGGCCGATGACCTGCGCCTTGTGCTTGAGAATTTTAAGATGCTGGCCTATTCAAGGCTGATACTGAGCAAACTTGATGAAACTCGTGGCCTCGGAGCCCTTTATAACGTGAACCGCTACGCCAGCGCGCCGATAAGCTACTTTGCGGTGGGGCAAAGCGTGCCCGAAGACCTCCGCGTTGCCGAACTGGAGTTCATCCAGCACTGGGTAACGACGGGGGCCGTGAAGTAGCACTCTCCCCCTCGCGCTGAGAGTGGCGGCGGCCTGGCACACCCCGGGTCGCCGCTGACTCGCGGCCTGCTGTCTTCAGACTGCAGGCAACGCAGGGACGGCGGAATGCTGACAGACAAAAAGAAAGGCGTGCTGGTTGTGGACGACAGTGCTTTCATGCGCAAAGTGCTGAGCGAGATCATCACAGCATCTGACGAATTCAGCCTGGTCGATACCGCGAGCAACGGCGAAGACGCCCTGGCCAAGCTGCGCCAGCATGGTGAGGCTGTCGAGCTGGTTACACTGGACGTGGAAATGCCGCGCATGGACGGGCTGACATGCCTCAAGAAAATGATGGCGGAATCGCCCCGCCGCGTGGTGATGGTCTCAAGCATTACCACTGAAGGCGCTGCTGAGACTATCGAGGCCCTTGAGGCCGGTGCAATCGACTTCCTGGCCAAGCCCGGGGGCAACAGCATTTCGCTGAACTTCCGGGAATCCAGCAGCGAGCTCCTGCGCATCCTGCGCAACGCCGCCAGCAGCCGCATTCCGCAGCGCGGCGAGGCTCCGCGCCGGCCGGCGGCTCCGCGGCCCCGCACCGAGACCATCCAGCCGGCACGCACAGCGCCAGCTGCTTCCGGCATGCAGACCACCAGGGTCATTGCGGTGGCCAGCTCAACCGGCGGACCCAAGGCTCTGGCGGGTTTCATTCCTCTCTTACCAGCCAACTTCAGGGCGGCAATCCTGGTCGTCCAGCACATGCCTGCCACTTTTACGAAACTGCTGGCCGAGCGCCTCGATAAGGCCAGCGCGATCAGCGTCCGCGAGGCCGAGGAAGGTGATCTGCTGCAGCCCGGTGTTTGTCTGATTGCGCCTGGCGGATTTCACACGGAGATCACACCTCAGTTGACTATCCACCTGACCAAGGATCCGCCGATT
Source organism: uncultured Planctomycetales bacterium (assembly GCA_964512635.1). GTDB lineage: Bacteria > 4484-113 > 4484-113 > 4484-113 > JAFGCY01 > JADZFO01. The sequence goes on from CAZEJB010000023.1 coordinate 16,819, forward strand.
GGGGGTCTGCGGCCCTGTGCCGATATAACCTTCAGAACCCTGGCCCAGGCGGCCGGCAGGCATGTCATGGGTGTTGTATTGACCGGCATGGGCAGCGATGGCACCGAGGGCTGTAAGGCCCTGCGGGCCAAAGGTGCTCCAGTGGTGCTGGCTGAAAGCCGTCAGACGGCCACAATCTGGGGCATGCCCCGCAGTGTCGTGGAGCACGGCGTAGCAGACCGCGAAGTTCTGATTGAGGACATGGCCGGCGCAGTCGTTGACGCGCTGGATCAGATTTAGGCCGGCACAGCCGGCCCGGAGGGGTAATGTCAGCTCTGGCAAGCCGTCAGGCGGTGGCTGGAAATGAAGGCAATGCAGCGCAGCTCAGCGCAGCCTTGACACAGGCGCAGGGCAACTTTGACCTGCTGGTGGTTTTTAGACTGGTAGGTCAGTGCTTTGGGCTGCTGGCCAGTAATGTTCGCGAGATCATCCATATCCGCGCCACAACACGTGTGCCGAATACAGCCGGCCACATGGAAGGCGTGGTCAACCTGCGCGGACGCATCGTGCCGGTTTTCAACCTCCAGCGCAAGCTGAACCTAAGCGGGCCGATTGAGGTACTGGCGCACTCGGATCATCTGCACCCCGGCGGCGTTACCGACATTAAGAACAACGCCGACGCCGGACGCCGGACCGTGATGGTGGTTGAAGAGGACGGTGCGCTCTGCGGCCTGCTGGTCGAGGAGGTCACCGATGTGGTGAAAATCTCGCCCGAGAGCATCAATACTGCTGCAAGCAAAGTGGAGAAGCCCGGCACGGGCTTTGTCCTGGGCACTGTCACCCTGGAGGGTGACCGGCTGGCGACTCTGCTCAGCCTGGAAGCACTGCTGTCCGACTAAGACGGCCAGTCAGCCGGAGGAAACATATGGCGATTTCGACCGAGTACCTGTCCGAACTGCAGATGGATACGATCCGCGAGATCAGCAACATCGGCATGGGACATGCCGCAACCGCACTGTCGCAGATGATCGGCCGCCCCGTAAACATCACGGTTCCGGAGGCCCGGATCATTACGGTGATGGACATACCCCTGCTTGCCGGCGGTGAGGACATTGAGGTAGCAGCGGTTTACCTGCAGGTCATGGGGCAGGCCCGCGGCCACATCATGCTGCTCTTCCCGCTCGATTCAGCGCACCACCTGATCTCGTTGCTGGCACCGGGCATGGAGCTCAAACTGCCGGATGACGACATGGCGCGCTCGGCCATTCAGGAGATCGGCAACATACTGGGCGGCAGTTTCCTGCGCAGCCTGGCCGAGCTGACCCAGCTGGCCATGCTCCCCAGCGTGCCCGGTGTTGCGGTGGATTATGCCGGGAGCATCCTGGGCTACCTGGCAACTAACCTCTCGCAGTTCGAGGAGCGGCTGGTCACTGTACGCACAGATTTCGAACTTGAGACCGAGAGGCTGGAAGGCCACTGCGTCTTCATCCCCGAAGAAGGTGCCCTGGGCATCATCCTCGAGTCACTGGGTATGGGAGGCTGATCTTGCCGCTTCTGCGTGCTGGTATGGCGGAAATTGTGGTCGGGAAGAGCGGAGATACGCTGCAGGCCCTGGGCCTTGGCAGCTGCATCGGCCTGCTGATGGTCGACAAGGTCAACCACATTGGCGGCATGGTGCACATCATGCTGCCTTCCAGCAGCATTGCCATGAAGGGCGACCAGCCGCCCGGCAAGTTCGCGGATACGGGAGTCGCCGAACTCCTCAAGCTTATAACGGCCAGCGGCGCCATGCGCCAGCGTCTTCAGGTCAAGATGGCCGGCGGGGCAGACATGTTCTCAGTTGGCGGCGCTGAATCGCGGCTTGGTGTCGGCCAGCGGAACATCGAAGCGGTGGAAACGGAACTGAAACGCCTTGGGCTGCGCGTTGATGCCAGGCACGTCGGCGGGAACGCCGGCCGCACATTCGAAGTCGATCTGGCCTCGCTCTCAGCTTCGCTGCGGATGGCGGGCAAGCCAGCAGTCGACTTCTAATCCGCTAACCCACGATCCCGCCAGCCCCCCACCAGGTCCTGCAGCCCCGCGGCTGACGCGCGGACTCAATTGCAGACAAATCATGCCGAAATAGTGGGCATGGATGCCATTCTGCAAGCCGAGCTACAGTCCCTTGAGCGCCGCGTCAGGACCTCGACAGCCCTGATTCTGGCGCTGGTCTCCTTCGGCTGCTGCTATGGCCTCCTCCTGCTGACCAACCGGCTGATTTCAGCCCCGCTGTTCTTCTATCCCTGGCTCGTCGGCGGCCTCTTTTATGTGGCTGGCGAGCTGCTGGGACTGGTCTGGTTCCGCATTATGACGCGGCAACTGGTGGCCATGCAGGAAGCACAGCTGCGGCGCGCCAAGGCCGCCGGGACTGGTCAGCGTGGCAGCAATGGTGTACAGTTAGACGCGCATCAGTCTGTGCAGGACATAGAGGTGGTGCAAGCTTAGGGGATAGGACGTGGTGGTTGTGAGTACGCCCTGGCAACAATACGGGAGAGGCGAGCGCCAGCCGGTAGTAGAGCAGCTCTTGGCGCAGTTCGGGCACCTGGTGGACTATCAGGTTCAGCGCATGCTGGTTGAACTGCCCGCCAGCGTTGACCGTGACGATCTGCTCAGCGAGGCTCGCATCGGCCTGATCGACGCGATCAACCGCTACGACCCCGACAAGAACGTAAAGTTCGAAACCTACGCCAGCATCCGCATCAAGGGCGCGCTGGTGGACTACCTGCGCAAGCTGGACTGGGCGCCCCGCAGCCTGCGGCAGAAGGCCCGCGAGATTGCGAACGCCCAGAGCGCGCTGGAACAGGAAATGGGTCACAGCGCCAACGAGGAGCAGATCGCGGCACGCCTTGGCGTGGGCATCGACAAGTACCGCGAAACGCTGTCGGATCTCTCAGTGCTCTCGGTGATGTCCTTCCGGGATATGGAAGACGATGAAGGCAACGAGGCCCAGATCCCCAGCAGCGGAGCTCAGCCCGTCGACGAACTCACCCGCGGTGGCTTCACCCGAGCCCTGGGCGCGGGAATCAAGCGGCTTCCCGAGCGCGAACAGCAGGTGCTGGAGCTCTACTACAACCGCGGCCTGTCGCTCAAGGAGATTGGCCAGGTTCTAAGCCTGAGCGAATCGAGGATCTGCCAGATCCACAGCTCGGCGGTTGTGAGACTGCGCTCGATGCTTAGTGACTGGCGCGGCGAAATCTAGGCTACAGGCTCCAGCGCAATCTGTTATCCTCTGGGGCCTGGATCTTAAGTCCAGTTGCTCAAGGAGGAGCAAATGTCAGGACCTCTGGACAGTATCAGCAGCATCCTGCAGGGCGCAGTCCTGCAAAGTCAGCTGCAAAGCGCCCAGCGTGAAGCGGAGATTGCCAATGAGCGCCGTTTGCGTGCCGGAAGAGCCGCCGCAAAGGCCGCGCGGGGCCGGCTGACTGCAGTCGATCCGGTCGAAGGCAGGATCATCGAAGAGAACCAGCCCCATCCCCTCCCGTCAGGCCAGCCTCTTCAGCCGCGCAAAAACAGCAGCGCTGAAGATGGTGTTGATCCGGGCAGGATTGATGTACTGGTCTAGCGGAGGCTAAGAGGCAAGGGGAAGTCGGGTTCAAGGCTTCCGGCGAGGCGACTACTCGTCGTCCTCTTCCCATTCCTCGTCTTCGTCGTCATCCCAGTCATCTTCCTCGTCGTCATCATCCCAATCCTCGTCGTCGTCCCAGTCTTCGTCGTCGTCTTCATCAAATCCGACAATGAAGCTGTCCAGGCCGGCGAGCAGCTCGCGCAGACGCTCTTCTTCGCGAACCGCGATCTCGCTCTCACTGGCAACAGGCTTTTTCTCGAACTCGCTCATTACTCGCTCCTTCCTGTGGAGAAAGCTGCTGGCATAAACTGCCAACCCCAGTCCAGGTTCTCCCGGGCCCGCCAGGGCTGGATACTCAGGTCATCCACCCTCTGCCAGGGCATAGCTCAGGCAGGCCTGACAAGCGCATACTAGCACTAAGATTCTGCGGATGGAAGCTGTTTTAAACACTTTCTGCAATGCTGTCTGCAGCCCTTGACGTCGGCCTGTCTCTCTGGTAAAGGGCGCACTGCGCAGCGCTTTTCAACGGCTGCGGAGTAGCTGGCGGTGGGATTGTTAGATAGAAGTACTAATTATATTTGCTGATGCCCCAATCGGCCCCACGGTCGGGCTGACAGGGCCGGCCGCATGTCCAGGCGCAAGGTGGCGACTTATGATTCCAGCGACCATGAAACGCAAGAACGGGCCGCATCGCTGCGGCCCGTTGGCTGGTTCGTTGTTATGGCAGTCCGGCGCGACCGCGCGCGCAGGCTACTTCTTGTTCTTGTGCCGCATACGCCGGCGCAGCTTCTTGTACTTATGGTTGCGAATCTTCTGGCGCTTGGCCTTACGTCCGTTCATAGCCCCGTCATTCCTGATACGTTATTCCCCGGCAGGGCCGGTGGGAGAGTGATTATAACTTATGGCAAGCCGGCCCTACAAGACCTGGAATCCGCGGCTATCGGCAGACCTACATCAGGCCTTAACTTATTGAGCAAAGTTTTGGCGGCCGGGCTCGCTGTGGGCCGTTAGAATCACTGGTCATGGCAGCATTGTCATATCTGGAAGTCACTCGCCTCAGCGGCGATGTCTTTATGGGCGGCCTGCTCACGGTCACCGATCTCGGGCTGCCGACGGAGTTTCACTATTCCGAGCCGTTGAAGCCCAGCAAGCTGCAGCTCAGCCTCTACGGTTCGACCATCGGCCGCTATCTGATGCTGGACGTGGTCGGCAAGGGTCTGGTCGAGGCCAGCGGCGCGCGGGGGGTTCCGGTCATCGTCGGCCACGGCGAGCTTTTGCCACTGGCAACCAGGATCAAGCGCCCGCTCTGCACCTTGACGCAGACGCACCTCTCGCCGCTCGGCGAAGTGGCGGCGCTGCGCCAGGTCAACGGCACAAGGCCGCCTGCCTCGGGGGATACGGAGTTCCTGGCTCAGCTCAGTGAGGTCCAGAGCCCCTGGCAGTTTCGGATCTATGACCGCGTTAACTTCCCGGTTGACCAGCACTTGAAGGTCTTTTGCGAATGTGCTCAGCGCTTTGACCTGCTTGAGCCGCTGCAGCGGGTCCGTCGAACCCTCGAACAGCTGCGGGGTGGCAGCGATGAGTGATGATCACCGCAGCGACGGACCCGGACAGGACTCCAGCAGCGGGCGCCCCGGCGAGGAGCAGCGCATCGAAAGACTGCGGCTGCTGCCTGCACCTCAGCCCGAATCTGCAGCCGATGACGAGAGCGAACTGGAGCTGCTGGCTGAACCCATTGAGCGAGTTGAGCAAAGCATGACACGCAGTGCCTCCGGCCTGGAGGAGGCGGCGATCGCACCCCAGGATCTCAAGGAACTGCAGGACCTGCTGAAGGTGCGGGCGCTGCCGATGCCGCCCGGCGCGCTGGAACTGCGCAGCCTGACGCTTGAAGTCCTGAGCCCTGAGATCAGCGAAGTGCTGCTTACCTTGTCGTCGCCGCGAACCCTCAAACTGAAAATCGTCTCCCTGCCGGAGCGCGTCAAGGTGCACAAGCTCAATCCGGAGACCAGCCGGCCAAGGGTGCAGCACTCGCTGGAGCTGATTCAGCGCCAGCCCCTGCGCCGCCGCCGTCTGCTGCCGGCAGAGCTGTCGGCAACGCAGCGAGAGGCCTTGTCGCGGGCGCTGTTTAAGCAGTACGGCGCTGCCGCGCGGCAACTGCTGCCAACGGCCTTGTTTGCGCATGTGCCGCCGGAACTGAAGGACAACCTGCGGCTGAGCAGCGATGGCAGCTCGCTTGGCATCGTCGTCCCCAAGGGTTTCAACGCGGCGCGCGCCAGTGCCGGACACTACCTCGTCCTGCTGGAAGACCGGGAGTCCGAGCAAGAGGAAACACGGCGGATACTATTACGTCTGTGAAAAGCATGCCTCGTACCTCTTCAACGCAACCTGAAATCCGCAGCTCTGACTGGTGCCTTCGCGCCGCGGCTCTCCTGGCGCTCGCTATGAGCCTGCTGCTGGCCGGGTGCCCGCCTGCCGGCACGGGCGGCTCTGGCTCCGGCGGCAAAGGCGCGACTGGCAGCAGCTCGGCTGCCTTGCAGGTCCAGCTGGTCCTCAGTGACCTCGGCCTGACAGATGGCTACTTTGCCCGGCTGGCGGATGCCGAGCTCAGCGAACTGGACGATGCCGGCACAATCAACTACAGCAAGGTCGGAACGCTGCCAGAAGTAATGAAGGACGAAGGCGCGGGTGATGATGTCGGCCTCCCCCCCGGCTCCTTTGGCATCGAAAACACCTCGCCGACCCGCCTGCCCGGCACCATGACGCAGGCTGAAGCCGAAGCAGTACTGGACCAGGCCGGCGACTGTGAGCTGCTGGTGCTTAGCGCACCGGAGCTGGTGGAGCCCGCGCTGCAGCGGATTGCCAGCGGCAAGTTCAAGGCCGAGGCGATCCTGCTGCTGGACAACGACGGATATACGGCTCCGGCCCAGCCCGCCGTGCCGGTTTACGCGGTCAGCTATGACATCCGCCCGGTGGCCTTTCTGACCGGTGTAGCCGCCGCCGCTTCAAGCAACACCGGTATGTTCATGGTGGTGGGTTCGTCGACCGACCCGGATGCCGCCGACTGGCTGGATGCAGTTGCCGCCGGTGCGAAGTTCCGCACGAACGGCGCGCGGGTGGTGACAGGCATTGCCCAGGCGGGTGAAGACGATCTGGTTTCGCCTGATGAGTTTCTGAAGATCTTCAAGGCCCTGCGCGACAACGCGGGGGCCGGCTTCCGCTGCAACCACTATGTCGTCGCCGCTGGCCGCGCGACTCCGAGCATCATGTATGCACTGTCCAAGGAGCCAACGGACGGTTACTGCCTCGGCGGCTATGGCGACTTCCGGCCGGTGCGTCCCGCCCGCTTTGTCGGCTGCGCCCTCAAGCGTCCCGACGCCGCCCTGCGCCATATCTTCGCCCACCTGCAGACAGTCGACGATCTGGCCAAGCAGGCCGCCTGGACCGAAGCAAACGCGGCAGCGCCCGCCGGGGGCGACAGCGCAGCGGCGGCATCTGACACTGACAGTGCTGCGGCCGCGAAGGCGCCTGCCGGCGCCTCAGAAGCGCCTGGAGCTGATACCAGCGCAGCGGGACCCACCATTCGCCTTGGCCTGGACGAGGGCGCGGTGGACTTCACTGAGTTTGATCTGTACAAGCGCTTCAATCCGGACGGGGATGACATCGAAGAGGCGGTGCAGTCGATCTATGCCGAGATCAAGGCCGGCGAGTTTGACTACCTCGAGATCATTCAGCAATTCAAGAAGCTCGAAGAGCGCTAGTTGCTGCGTCGGCGCTGCAGGTGTCACCGCTCGATGCTGGCTGTTCCAAGGGCGATCTCAAGATCAAGGCCTTCCTTACGGCAGCGCAGGTCGATGTACAGCAGCACGAGATAGGCAATCTGCAGGGCCGGGAAGAACAGGCCGATCGCGCTGAACAGTACGAGGGCGAAGATCATGGACTCCGCCGGCGGCGTCTGGCTCATCAGCTGCAGGAAATTCTCGCCGCCGTCCCGTAGAGACTGGCCCATTGTAATCAGTTCACTGACGGTGCTGATCGTGCGCATGATGCCGTTTTGAAACATGCCCACCGCAAACATATAGATCACGATCAGGCCAAGCATTCGCCAGAAGTGGCCGCGGGTCAGCTCAAAGCTGCGCCGCAGGTACCAGGCCGCCTGGGCAAAAATGCTTGCTGGCGGTGCCGCCTCAGAGGCCTGCACCGCGCCGATGAGGGCTGGAAAGAAGCGGAACCACAAAAGCCAGGTGGCAATCGCCCCGAACCAGATCAGCATCAGGGCGATGACGGCCGTTATCGCCGTGCCACTGTCATTGCCGCTCTGGCTGAAGGCCAGGACAGGCAAAAGCAGGACCAGCGCCAGCAGCAGCACCGGCATGGCGAAGATGAACATCGCTCCCTGGGTTGGCCAATAGCGCCCGCGTGCAAACTCAAGCGCGCGGCTGAGGCTCCAGGGTTCGTTCAGCAGTCCCTGCAACACCAGCTTTGAGCAGGTCAGATAGGCCAGCGGCAGCGCCAGCAGGTAATAGACCGCCGCCAGCAGGCCGAAGATGCCCAGCGGCAGCAGGTCGTCGACATACTTGCTGAAGAAGGCCAGATCGGGCTGGGCGCCGGTCGCACTGGCGGCCTGCAGGTCGACGCTGAGCTGAAGGATCTTGTAGGTAAAGAAGGAGCCCAGCAGGTACATCGGGAACTCGGCGATAGCCATCGTCAAAAACATCGGGGCAAGGTTGGCCCGGTAAACCCGCAGGGCAAAATCAAAGAGCTGCTTGATTTCCAGCGGGCGCAGCGCGAAATAGTGCCGCTGGGATGCGGTCGCTGGCACGGAGGTGGAGTAGCTGCTCACCGCTGAATCATGCAACAGCCGCGCGGCAGTGTCAAGCCGCACGGCTGTTGGCATAGCTGCTGGCCTGCTCAGGCTGATGCGCTTGCGGCCTGTGCATTCATTACCCGGCTGAAGGCCTCGGTGTCCACAAAGTCCTCAAAGCGCTGCGGACGGCCGGCAGCATTGAAGGCCCAGATGTGCACGAAGCGCGACTTCAAGGGCAGGCCGTTGGCCCGTCCCACCGCGCTGAATTCTCCGCTGACCACCACCTTGTCGCCGCCGTCGATCCACTGCTCGCGCTCGAGCTTCATATCTTCCAGCTGCGCACTCAGCTTGCTGAAGAACTCCCCTACACCGGCCAGGCCGGAGTACAGCCCGGACAAGGAGTTTGTTGCCGGATCACCAAACAGTTGCCACTGAATATCTTCAGCCAGACCGGCCAGCACCGCGGGGATGTCGCCCTGGTCAAAGCTGGCATACAGCAGCTGAAGATGTTCCACATTCGCACTCATCACGCACCTCGATGATTATTGGTAACAGTACTACTGTCATGGATATAGTAACACCGCATCTAAATATGTGTCAATGCCTCCAATAGATTTCTGGCCGCGTTGTCGACACACCTTGGGCTATAACCTTTGCGTGGCAGCGCAGTATGATTGTCAGGTCCTGGTCCTCGGTGGGGGGCCGGCTGGCGCGCGCGCTGCAGCCCTGCTGGCACAGGCGGGTGTGGATGTCCTGCTGCTTGAAGCTGAAGGGCCGGATGTCGACAACCTGTGCAGTGGACTGCTGAACCGCGAGGGCCAGGCGGCCCTGGGCTGCGAGCTGCCCGGGCACGTGCGGCGTCGACCCTTTGAGCCGCGCCTCGAGTTCCACGACCGTGATAACCACCTGCGCCGGCGCTACGACCCTGGCTACTGGAACATGGACCGCCCGGTCTTCGATGCCTGGCTGCGCGAGTGCGCGGCGGAGGCGGGGTCGCGGATCGAGTATCACCGGCGGGCACGCAAGGTCAGCCGTGGTCCCGACGGAATCGTGGTGCAGGTGGGCAGCGATACCCTGCGCCCCAGGGTGCTCATTGATGCCACCGGCTGGCGGGCACTTTCGCGCAAACTTCTCCTGTCCGGCCGCGCCGGCGAGGAAGGTGCGCCGGCGCGCGATGGCTCGGCGACAGCCGCCGACCAGCCCGAGCGGAGTGCGCCGGTGGTGCACGCCTTCCAGGGTACGGTGAGTTGCGATCTCGCCGAAGACGCCATGTGGGCCGTGTTCGAGTCGGACGTGACGCCCTACTACGGCTGGCTGGTGCCCAAGGGGGAAGGCCGCTTTCTTCTTGGCGCGGGCTTTCCGCAGGGAGCGGCCCATACCCGCCGTGAGGGCGACGCGGCCCTGTGCAGCGATGCGCAGCCCTGGGGAAAACTTGACTTCGTGCTGGAACAGGTTGATGCCGCTGGCGGGCATACCCGTCTGGTGGATGACAAGCCCCTTGGCTGCCCCATTACAACCATCACCAGCATCTCGCAGCTCTGGTGGGGCCGCGGCCTCATTTTCCCGATTGGCGAAGCCGCCGGTCTGGTGAGTCCCAGCAGCGGTGATGGTATCCACTTCAGTCTTGAGCATGCCAATGCCCTGAGCCGCTCGCTGTTGTCCAGCGGCGTTCTGGATAACAACAGTGCTGCCGGGCTTAGCGATTCAGAGCAGCATGCCGGGATCCTCAACGAGGTGCACAGCCAGCTCCATGCGGCTCTGGCCGAGCTGCGCTTCAACTGTTTCAAGGCCCAGGTAGCTGCCCGTCCTTTCTGGCGCGGGCTGGCGGCGCGGGCGATGGCCCTGTATCTGCGCCGCCCTGTTGAGCAGCTTCCTGCCCTGGCCGGCAGCTAATCTCGCCTGCGTTGAACAGGCAATTCAGGCAGCGTATTGCTGGGGCGATATAATCTGCCTGGGAGGACACGCAATGTTTATCCTCTGGACCATCCGCGGCTTTTTCATGAGCCTCTTTGGCCTGTGGACCCAGGACGAGTGGTTCTATTACTCCAGGACCGGACTGGACCCGCGCTTGCCGGCCTACCAGCGCTGGGCTGTGCGTGTCCATGCCGAGGACAAGCTGCCGGAAAGTGAGGCCGAACGCCTTATGCCGGTGAAGAATCAGACCATCATCCTTGAAGACAAGTACATGCTCAGCGGCGAGGAAGTGCTGCTGTACTCCAGCGACAATGGCAAAGTCAATGCTGTGGTCAAGAAGTACGAGGACGAACTGCGCTCGCGTTCCTGCGGAGAGTTCTTTTTCCGCAACATCAAAAACCGCCAGCTCGATTTCTTTCACAACTATAAGGAAGCCTCGGAGCAGCCGCCCGAAGAAGCCGAGATTGACGAGGAGACCCGTCGCAACATCTTCAACCGCTAGGCTCTGATCGGCCTTTCAGCTGAGGCTGGCCCGCCCGGACAGGCCTTAAGTTGCGCTACCAGACTGCCACGCCGGGCCACAAATTCTCGGGCCAGTGCCCACGTATTCACAGGAGATAACAACAATGGCCGCACTTCTCATCGACCACGTCGTCGCCGACTTCGCCGCCTGGCTGCCGCACTTCGAGGCCCATGGCGCGGCGCGGGCCGCAGCCGGCTGCACCACATCCGTGGTCTGGCAGGCCGTCAATGACCCCAACCATGTGTTTGTTCTGATCAAAGGCAGCAGCCTTGAAGCCCTGGAGGCCATGACCCAGAGCGATGAACTGAAGGCGAAGATGGTTGAAGCCGGCGTGCAGGGTGCGCCAAACTTCACCTTCCTTGGCGATGCCCGCAAGTTCCCCAGCTAGCCATCCAGCGAAGCAACCGGGCCGCAGCGTGTCAGGATCAGCATGGAGCTTCCGCGCGTGTTTTTGCGCGAGCTTAGTGATCTGAGCCGGGCCTGATCAGGCTCTGGCCGGTCCAGCACGCCGGTGCCGGCAGACCCAGCAGCGCGAGGATAGTCGGGGCGATGTCGCACAGCGACCAGCCGCGGCGTCCATCGGGGAAATCCGCAGTCGGCAGCGCTGCCTCGGCTGAATCGCGCAGAGCAAGACGCCTGCCCGGGTTCTGCGGGTCATCCGCCAGAAGAACCAGGGGGCTGTTGTTCATGCTGTGCTGGGTATGAGGCGTGCCATCGGCGAAGGCCAGCACGTCGCAGTTGCCGTGGTCGGCGGTGACCAGGCAGGCAATGTCACGCCCCCAGCCGGCGGCGTCGAGTACCTGCTTCAGGCAGGCGTCGACAGCTTCGCAGGCCTTGATGCAGGCTTCCTTGACGCCGGTGTGGCCGACCATGTCGCCGTTGGCGAAGTTGACCACATACAGGTCGTACTTCCGTTCGCGCAGGGCGGCGCAGAGCTTTTCGGTGACTTCAGCAACGCTCATTTCCGGCTGCAGGTCATAGGTCGCGACTTTGGGGCTAGGCACCAGCACGCGGTCTTCACCGGGCCAGGCCGCCTCGACGCCGCCGTTGAAGAAGTAGGTCACATGGGCATACTTCTCTGTCTCGGCACTCTTGTAGACCCTGCCTCCACTGCTAAGCTGAAGCTGCGCACGGCTGACCACTTCGGTCAGGGTGTCTTCAATCGCCGTGTCATCCAGCAGCACCGGGAAGCTCTGGCCGTCGGTATAGCGCTTCATGCTGAGCAGCTCCAGCTTAGGCGGGGTGCCGCGCTCGAAGCCGTCGAAGTCCGCCGCCGTTAGCGTGGTGACAATCTGGCGCATGCGGTCGGCGCGGAAGTTGAAGCAGATCACGAAGTCGCCATCCTGCATGCCATCGTAGTTTCCCAGCACGGTCGGAGTGACGAACTCGTCGCCCTCATCCTTGCGCCGGGCCAGCTCCATCGCGCTGCGCCAGTCCGGCTCCCGCAGGCCGCTCGCCTGCACGATGGCCGCATAGCCTTTCTGAACGCGGTCCCAGCGCTTGTCGCGGTCCATTGTGTAATAGCGCCCGCCAAGGGTTGCAAAGGCTGCGTGCTGCGGCAGCAATGCCTCGGCTGCTTCAAAATAGCGCTCGGCTATCCGCGGTTCGGTGTCGCGTCCGTCCAGCAGTGCGTGTATCGCAATCCGCCCCAGCGGAAAGGCCCGGGCCGCCTCGGCCAGCAGGCCGCGCAGGTGCTCGATATGGCTGTGCACGCCGCCATCGGAAAACAGGCCGATCATATGGAGGGTACTGCCGGCACGCTCCCAGCGGTCCAGGAAATCCTGCAGGGCAGGGTGGGTCGCCAGCCCGCCGCTTTCAATCAGCTTGCTGATCGCCAGCAGGTCCTGATACACGACCCGGCCAGCGCCAAGGTTCAGGTGCCCGACCTCGGAATTACCCATCTGGCCTTCAGTCAGGCCAACTGCCGTGCCATGCGGGATAAGCTGGGTATGCGGATAGTCCCGCCAGATGCGGTCCCAGGTGGGAGTATCAGCCAGCTCGATCGCGCTGTGCTGGCGCGCCTCTTCAGGGTCAGGCCAGTTGGGGTCACCGGTACCGGCAAGTCCCCAGCCGTCGAGGATCAGCAGCAGAACGGGTTTGGGTTGAGTGGCCATGGCGAGGGGATTGTAGCTCTGGCGGCCAGGTCGTGCTGTGCAGTCGCTGCGCGCGGGCTACCACGCAGGTGGCCATTCAAGTCCCGCCGCCAGGTCTGTCTCGGTGTTGATGTTCTGATAATCCAGATCCTGCACCTGCCGCAGATAGGGCAGGATGTAGCGCGCTACCTTCTGCTGTGCCTCGCTGTGGCGCTGGTGCAGGACAGGAAAGTAATCCCAGCTCTCAGGCGCTTCCCATTGACCCTTCAGGTCGGAGTCCTCGTGCAGTTCGGCCAGCAGTGGACCAGCGGGGCCACGCAATTGGCGGACATATTGCTCGCTGTAGCTCTGCAGGTTGAAAAGCAGAACCCGCTGGCGACTGTCGAAGAGCTCGGGCGCATAAAGCAGCATGTCTCGTGCCGGCCTGGCGATAGACACCAGCGCCGCGCTGGGGCAATACAGGCCGCCCCGCGGCGCGAGTCCCACAGCGCAGGCGGCGCGATGGTAGCTGCTAAAGCGCCGGACATCCCCATCAAGGTTGAACGCCACCATGAAGTTTGAGCTTAACGGTCCCAAAAGTGCGACCGGCGACTCAGTCTGGCTGTGCTGAAAAGCCTCGATAAGCAGGCCGTCGTAGAACGCGTTGATCAGGGTTTCGCCTGCTTCCAGCCTTTGAAACAGCAGCGAGATCGGGAAGAACTGCGGACAATGCTGATCCGTCGCGCTGGCTGCAGCCTTCAGGTCCACCTCGCAAAGCTCTAGCTCCCCATATTCAGACCAGTAGCGTGCCCGCTGCAGGTATGGCCAGGCCATCTGCGGTGCAGCATCAATGCAGCGCTGCAGGTAGGCCTGCTCCTGCTGTTCCAGCCTGGCCATCAGCTCGATGCTGCTCTCGCCAGGGCCTGCTGGCGCATCCTGGGCCGCGTCCACGCTTGCATCGAGCTCCTCGTTCCAGAGCTCGCGGCGCAGCTTGTAGGCCAGGCAAAGGCTGTCGGCAGTGCCGCTTTCCAGTGCGGCGGCCTTTTCGAGGTATTCAACGGCCTTCCGACGGGGATCGGGAGTCAGGTCCTCTGGTACTGGCAGCGGGACCAGATTCATGTTCTCATCGAATTCAAATGGAAATGGTGTCTCCGGCTCAAACCACTCGCGGCGCAGCAGGCACCAGGCCCGCAGCTGCCAGTACTCCGGCTGCCCGCCATACTCCGGGTGCTCAATTATCAGCTGCTCAAGCTGCTCATTACTTAAGGTCGCCGGGCAAACGTTGTTGGCAGCAAACTCATACAGCGGCCTGCCCCAGAGCTCGTCCTGCAGTGCTTCGCAGTAGACATCCAACAGCAGGCTGCCAGTGCTGACATAGGGATCGGGCAGACGCATTGGTACGTCGTAGTCCCAGGCCAGATCGGCCGCGGAAACCGCCCGGCAAAGGGAGACTATGAGAGGAATCAGGACAAGGCCTAAAGCTGCGCGGCGCATTAGTAGATTCTACAGGAGTGGCGTCATTCGCCCTGGATTGGAATACGTCGGCGCGAGCTCTCCCCCGGCTTTGCATCATGTGCCCGGTCAGCCCCGTCTGCTGGAGCCGGTTCAACGCTGCGTGTAACGGCCAGGCCCTGTTCGCCCACCGGTACAAGTCCAGCTTCAGTCCCACGCAGAACCGACTCAAAACGCGCCCGGGCGGCCGGGTCAAGCTGGCCGAAGAGCTCACGGGCGAGTTTGATCAGCTGCTGTTCACGCTCCCGCAGACGCAGAATCAGCTCCACCCCCGCGAGGTTTACCCCCATCTGCTGCGTCAGTACACCAATCGCCTGCAGGCGTTCCACATCGGCCTCTGTATAGCGCCGCGTGCCGCCGGGGCTGCGCTCGGGCTGCAGCAGGCCCATCCGCTCATACTGGCGGATCGTCTGCTGGTGGAAGCCGGTCAACTCTGCTACCACGCTGATGCTGAAGACGGCCCTGCGGCTGCTCATTTCCACTTGTCCAGACGGGGGTTGCCCGGGTTCAGTTCCGCGAACTCGCGCAGCAGCTCACGGCTGCGCATGTCCAGGTCGTGTGGGACCACGATTTCGATGCGTACCAGCATGTCGCCGCGGCCTGCCGCGCCGCGATGCGGGAAGCCCTTGCCGCGCAGACGCAGCTCGCGCCCGCTTTGCGTGCCGGCCGGGATCTTGAGCTGAACCTTGCCGTCCAGCGTTGGAATCTCCACGGTCGCCGACAGGGCCGCCTCGGCGAAAGTGACCGGCAGGTTGAGATAGACGTTGTCGCCCCGTCGCTCAAACCAGGGGTGCTCCTGCACGGTGACCTGCAACAGCAGGTCGCCCGGCGGCCCGCCGTTTACGCCTGGTTCACCATGTCCGGCCACTCGGACCTTGTGGTTGTTATCCACGCCCGGGGGGATTTTGACCTTGATCTTCTCGCCGCCGCTGCGCTGCAGCGTCAGCTCCTTGCCGTGGTAGGCCTCGTCGAAGGTGATCACCACATGGTGCTGACGGTCGGCGCCCTTCTGGCGCACGTTGCGGCGCTGGCGGCCAGCGAAGGGCTGGTCCTCCCAGCTCTGATGCGTGCCATAACCCTGGTTGAAAAGCTGTTCGAAGATGCTGCTCATATCCGGCCCGCCTGCACCGGCTCCGCCAAAGCCGCCGCCGCGTCCGCCCGCCCCGCCGAAGTTGCGCATGAAATCCTCAACCTGACTCGGGTCGATCGGGTTGCCGTTCTGGTCAACATACTGATAGCGCTGCCCGCCGGCGCCGGCCGGGCCCGCGCCAGGGCCAGGGCCATAGGACGCGGCTGTGTCCTGGGCGGATCCGCGGCCCCCGGCATTGACATAGGCCTGGTGGCCGACCGCGTCATAGAGCTCGCGCTTGCCCTTGTCGGAAAGCACTTCCCAGGCGTTCTGCAGTTCCTTGAACTTCGTCTCGGCCTGCTTGTCGCCGGGGTTCACATCCGGGTGCAGCTTGCGCGCCAGCTTGCGGTAGGCCTTCTTCAGCTCCGCTTCACTGGCCGTCTTCGGCACTCCCAGGATGTCGTAGTAAGTCTTCATAGGGGGTAGGGGTCAGGTGCTGGATGCTGGATGCCAGATAAGAGTAACTCTTGAACGCCAGAGGATTTGCTGTCTCCGGTAGAAGCAAAGACTCGGAAACTCCGAATCACTTCTTCACCAGCATCAAGCATCTAGCCTCTAGCATCTATTGCGGTTTCACCACCCGCACCATTGCAGGCTTCAGCACCGTGCTGCCGAGGCGGTAGCCCTCGACATAGATCTCCACCACGGTCTCGGCGCTCACCTCGTCGGAATCCTCAACTGTCAGCGCCTGGTGGATCTCCGGATTGTACTCCGCCGGACAGGTGTTGATCTTCTCGATGCCATGCTTGAGCAGGGCGTTCTCGATGATTTTGACCGTGCGGCGCAGGCCGTCGAGCAGCGGGTTCTCGCCGTCCGGCACAGCCTTGTACTGGGCAGACGCCAGCGCCAGGCCGTCAAGGGCCGGGAACAGGCTCTCCAGCAGGCCCTCGACGGCAAAGCGCTTCGCTTCATCAACGTCGATCGACACGCGCTTGCGGTAGTTCTGGAACTCCGCCTGCGTGCGCTGCGCCAGCTCAAGGTACTCCGCGGCCCGGGCCCGCCAGTGCTCGATCTGCAGCGCGTCCGCCGGGGAATCAGCCTGGACCGGTCCACTGTCAGCCAGCTCACGGTCCATGTCGGGCACCTGCACCTCGGCTTCCTGACCGCCCAGATCAACCAGGGCTTCCGCCTCGGCCGAAGCGGCTGCGGCATCACCCTCCGGGGAGTGCCCGGCGCGATGGTCTTCAACGATGATTCTGCGTTTTTCTTCCATAGTGA
>CAZEJB010000023.1:33673-56192 GCA_964512635.1 uncultured Planctomycetales bacterium
GAGTGCCCGGCGCGATGGTCTTCAACGATGATTCTGCGTTTTTCTTCCATAGTGAGTTTCCGCCTCGCGCAAGCGCTCGGCGGCCTTTGCTACGCCGGGCTAAGCCCGGCAGTGTTTACCAAACCATGAGGCCGTTCCGTCTCGCGCAAGCGCTCACCGGCCTTTGCTACGCCGGGCTAAGCCCGGCAGTGTTTACCAAACCATGAGGCCGTTCCGCCTCGCGCAAGCGCTCAGCGGCCTTTGCTACGCCGGGCCAAGCCCGGCAGGGTTTTCTCTTGTAGGGGTGGCGCTTGTCCCCACCCTCCAGTGCGGGCGCCATCACTGGCGCCCTGAAGGCGTTTAGAAGCCGCCGCTACTTTTAGCCTTCGATGCTGACCTTCTTGGCCTTGACTTCCTCGGCCTTGGGCAGGTTGATATGCAGGACGCCATCCTTGTATTCCGCGCTGATCGAATCAGCGCTGACGTTCTTGGGCAGGCCGAAGCTGCGATAGAAACTGCCGTAGCTGCGCTCGATGAAATGATAGTTCTCGCCCTCTTCCTTCTTCTCGAAGCGCCGCTCGCCCTTGATCGTCAGTGTGCCGTTCTCAACCTCAACGTTGATCTCATCCTTGCTCATGCCTGGCAGCTCGGCGGTAACAATGAAGCTGTCGGCATTCTCCTTGATGTCCACCGCCGGGGCCCAGACGCCGCTGCGGCCCTCGCGGCCACGGGTCGGCAGCAGGCCGGCGAACTCATCAAAGAGCCGCTCGATCTCACCGCGCAGGCTGCGCGCATCGCTTGTACGCATGATTCCGGTCATTTCGTTCTCCTCCTTCTTCTGACCAGCAGGTTTACCTGAAGTTGCCGGACCGCACCCGCAGCCGGACTTATAGACCACGCGGCGCCCCTGAACCGGCACCGCTACAACTTTGCATACACCGTTCATCTTGCTCCTGCATCCGCGATCGCCCGCGGCGGCTGGCGGCGCTGTCCCCGCCGCGGGTCCGGCCTTGCGGCCTGCTGTGTTCGCGTTCAACCAGCGCTGCCCCTGCAGCGCGCCTGTGTTTGCTTCTCGCTTGCGGCGGCTAGTGCGCTGCCGCTGATGGCCCGTTACACTCCAGCTTGCCTTCCGCGCCGAAGTGCTCCAGCCAGGCCTTATAGACCTGCTCCAGCTCTTCGCCGGGGTCAAGGAAGTGGATGCGGAACCAGCGCTCGCCCTTCAGCACGTGCCTGGCGAGGCACTCGCGCTCGGGGCCTTCATAACGCTGGCCCTCAACGCTGCTGTCCGGGCGGACATGGCTCATCAGCGTGGCCCGGGCGTCGCCCGTGCGACCGACAAAATACGGGGCCTCGACGCGGTTGCTGTCATGCGGGCGGCCATGCGCCAGGGCGTAAACCGCCGGCAGCGGCGCCACAAAACCGTCGACGTTCAGCTCGCTGAGAACGCGCCAGTTGGTGACCGCCAGCTCTTCTTCCATCATGGCCCAGGTGGCCTGATAACGCTCGTGAATCTCCGCGCCGATCATTCCTGTTTACTCCTGCCGCGACCCGCGAGTCCGGCCTTGCAGATGCACATATTGTGCCACGCATATCAGGCGCTCAGTGCTCAGTGCTCAGTGCTCGATAGAAGATGTCCTTCCATTGCGCACTGAGCACTGAGCATTCAGCACTATTCCTTGACTTCCGTGAACTCGGCGTCCACGACATCCTCGGCGCCGGCCGCCTGGCCATTGGCACCGGCGTCGAAGCCGCCATCGGCCCCGGCTGCGCCGGCCGCCTGCTGCTGCCCGCCTGCATCCTTATACATATGCTCGGCGATGCGGTAGCTGGCCTGGGTCAGCACCTCGCTGGCTTCCTTGATGCGGCTGATGTCGCTGCCGCCCAGAGCCTCCTTGAGGTCCGCCAGTGCACGCTCAACCTGGCTCTTCTCGGCCTCGGGGATCTTGTCGCTGTTCTCCTTGAGGGTCTTCTCGACCTGGTACACCAGGCTGTCGGCGCGGTTGCGCGTTTCGACCTCTTCAAGGCGGCTCTTGTCTTCCTCGGCGTGGCGCTGGGCCTCTTCCACCATCCGGGACACATCGCCCTTGTCCAGGGTCGTGGTACCGGTAATAGTGATCTTCTGTTCCTTACCGGTGGCCTGGTCCTTGGCCGAGA
Source organism: uncultured Planctomycetales bacterium (assembly GCA_964512635.1). GTDB lineage: Bacteria > 4484-113 > 4484-113 > 4484-113 > JAFGCY01 > JADZFO01. The sequence continues at coordinate 35,807 of CAZEJB010000023.1, forward strand.
CATTCACGATGCCGTTGGCGTCGATGTCGAAGGTCACTTCGATCTTGGGCACGCCGCGCGGCGCCGGGGTGATTCCCTGCAGATGGAACTTGCCAAGGCTCTTGTTGTACTGCGCCAGCTCGCGCTCGCCCTGCAGTACATGCACCTCGACCTCGCTCTGGCCATCCGCCGCAGTGGTGAAGGTCTCACTGCGCTTGGTCGGGATGGTCGTGTTGCGGTTGATCATCTTGGTGAACACGCCGCCGAGAGTCTCGATGCCCAGAGTCAGCGGGGTGACGTCCAGCAGCAGGATGTCCTTGACCTCGCCGGCCAGCACGCCGCCCTGGATCGCCGCGCCAACCGCGACCACCTCGTCAGGGTTCACGCTCTGGTTCGGCTGCTTGCCGGTCAGCTTGCGCACCAGCTCCTGCACCGCGGGGACGCGGGTCGAGCCGCCAACCAGGATCACCTGGTCCAGCTCGTCGCTGGTGATGCCCGCATCAGCCATCGCCTGCTTGGTCGGGGTCACGGTCTTTTCCAGCAGGTCGTGGATCAGCTCCTCAAACTTGGCCCGCGACAGATGCAGGTCAAGGTGCTTGGGGCCTTCGGCGTCCGCGGTGATGAAGGGCAGGTTGATCTCAGTGCTGGCCGTCGAGGACAGCTCGATCTTGGCCTTCTCAGCGGCCTCTTTCAGGCGGCTGAGCGCCCGCACATCCTTGCGCAGGTCGATGCCGTTCTCGCGCTGGAACTCCTCGGCGATCCAGTCGACGATCTTGTTGTCGAAGTCGTCGCCGCCAAGGAAGTTGTTGCCCGCGGTGGCCTTAACCTCGAACACGCCGTCGCCCAGCTCAAGCACGGAGACATCAAAAGTACCGCCGCCAAGGTCATAGACCAGGATGGTCTGTTCCTTGTCGCCCTTGTCGAGGCCATAGGCCAGGGCGGCCGCGGTCGGCTCGTTGATGATGCGCAGCACTTCAAGGCCGGCGATCTTGCCGGCGTCCTTGGTGGCCTGGCGCTGAGCGTCCTCGAAATAGGCCGGCACGGTGATGACGGCCTGGGTGATCTGCTCGCCAGTGTAGGCCTCGGCATCGCGCTTGAGCTTCTGCAGGATCATCGCGCTGATTTCCTGCGGGGTGTAGTCCTTCGAATCAATGTTGACCTTATAGTCACGGCCCATGTGGCGCTTGATGCTGTAGATCGTGCGCTCCGGGGCGGTCACCATCTGGCGCTTGGCGGCGACGCCGACTACGCGCTCGCCGTCCTTCTTGATGTGCACCACGCTCGGGGTGGTGCGCCCGCCTTCCTTATTGGCGATGACCTTGGGCTCGCCGCCCTCAAGAATGGCGACACAGCTGTTGGTCGTGCCAAGGTCGATTCCAATTACCTTTCCCATTACGTCTACTCCTCCATACCAGCAGGCTGAGCCCGCTGGTCAAGACCATCTGACTTCGGGCCCGGTTGCGTGCTACCTGCGCGCTTCACAGCCCCGCTCGATGACATTGATATCGGGAGTATAACGCGGATATTTTGTTTGTCAAGAAAATCTTAGCGAATTACGCTCAGATTTTCTAACAAATCTGTGTAGATCGTCTATCTGGGCTTAGGTGGTGCTCCTGATGTAGATCGAATCGCTGTCATAATCGCGATAGATGATGTGCCAGCGCCCGTCGGCGTCAACGAGGAGCTGCGCCTGATTCATATAGCGATCGCTGTCCTGGGCGCTGTCAGGTTGGGGAAGCGGCAGTTCCTCCCAGCGGCCAAAGTCGCTCCACTCCAGGTAGTGTTGCCCGTTGGCGACCCCGCTGACCAGGCCCACGCCGGTCAGGCTCTGGGCTGTTGCCGCGCTGACGGTGAAGCGGTCGTCCGGCAGAACGTCCCCGCCTTTTGTCAGCGGCAGATATTCATAGCCGTTCAGGTTATCTACATCAGCCTGGCTGAAGCGCAGCGGAAGTGCCTGCACACCAGTGCTGGCATACCAGACATTGCCGCTGGGTGCATGCAGGAATGCGTCCAGATAGTGGGCGCAGGCCAGGTTGCGACCGAAGATCTCGGTCTCGTAAAGCACATCGTTGGCCCGCTCGGTGGGGTAAAGCGGGGCGGCCTCTTCTTCCAGTCCGCGGTACATGCCGACCTCGCCGGCGGAATAACCCAGCAGGCTGCCCCCGATGACAAAGTAGGTACCGGTGTTATCTGCCTGGTTGCCGTCGGAGGACAGGCAGGCACCGGTGTAGAGCGCCGGGTCAAGCAGCAGGACCGAGTCGTTTACATAGCCGTCGCCCTCATTGCCATGCACAGCGACTATGTTCTCGGTGGCTTCCTCATAGGCCAGAAAGTGCATCTTTTCGCCCCGCGAATGCGACAGGAAGGGCCGATAGTCAGCGTCCGTCGCCCCGTGGGTGTAGACGTTGCTCCAGGCATTACCGGTCCAGCGGTCAAGAAACACGCTCAGGTTGTCCCCGCGGGCCAGATAGACGGTGCCGTCGGCGAGGCTGCTCAGGTCCAGGTTGCGGGTGCCCGGCAGGTCGGCCTCATCTGTCCAGCTTAAAGCGTCGTTGCTTCCGGTTACATGGTGCGCATTGTTGGTCAGCGCATCGCGCCAGACGATGTGCAGGCCGTCGCTGCCCGGCGCGGCATACATCTGATAGCCCTGGCCGGTCGTGGCCGGCAGCTCGAGGAAAGGCGAAGTGTTGTCATTGCTGTCCAGCCGTTCGTACTGGATCGAACGGTCAGTCGCGGTAAACAGGCAGCCGTACCAGGTTTCGCCGTTCTCTTCATAAATTGTCAGATCGCCGGCGCTGAAGGTCGCATCGGCGAATGGAATGTCGTGGGCGGTCCAGCCAGCCTGGCCGTCACCCTTATAAACGCTGAGCTGGCCGCCGATCTCGCTGGCCAGGATGCGCGGCAGATCGCCTTCAAACTCCAGGTCGAAGCCAGTGCCCTGGCCGCCGGTCGGGTCGATCTCGTCCGGGCCGTCCCAGCTGTTGTCGGTATTGCGCGAGCGGTACTGCACCTTCCCGCCATTGATGTAGGCCAGCGCTGGCTCACCATTTGCGGGCTGGATCTCGACATCAACGTTGCTTGCCGGCCCGCCCCCCAGCGAGGCGGAGGCGTCAAAGGTGTGCCCGGCGACCGTGAAGCGGTACCAGTAGACCTGCGTATTGCCGCCGAAGACCACGGATATGTTGTTGCCCACGGGGTCCCAGGCGGCGTCCAGCGACTGGCCCGCCTCGGGGAGGTTATAGGCCCCGATGACATTTACCCGCGGATACTGCAGGGTCAGCATCTGATTCACCGCGCCATCCGTTTCAGTAACAAAGGCATAGATCTCATCTTCGGTGCAGGTAAGAGCGCAGTCCTTCAAGGTAAACATCGGACTGCTGGACATAGTGGTCACCTGCTCCACCGATTCGCCGTCAAAGCGCATCAGCATCAGCTTGCCTTCCACGATGCCGACGGTGTAGTACTGGCCCTGGAACATCACCGGCTCGGTAGTCGCCGTCGGCGCCTGGCTGAAGTTGGCCACCGCCAGGCTGCTGTCCGCCTGCGGCTGCAGGCGGCGGAAGGCCCAGCCCGGGATGGTGGCGTCAAAACCGCTGTAGAACACATTGCCGCTGGCCGGGTCGCGCAGGCCCTCGAGCCCCAGCACCCGCGGGAACACCGGCTGGCTGCGCGGGGCGCTGACCAGCACGGCTTCATCTTCCCAGACCGGGTAGACCTTCAGATAATGCCGCAACTGGCCGGTGCGGCTGCCCGCCTTGACGCGCAGCTCCAGCAAATGACAACCCGGCTGCAGTGTCAGTGAAACCTGCTCGCTGGCGCCGTTGTAAAGCTCCTCGCCGGCGCTGAAAACCTGGTAAGTATCAATCGGCTCTCCCAGCGGGTCAAAGCTGGCGCTCATGTCGACGGTGATCTGCTGCACCCCGAACAGCGGGCCATCGGGCAGGTCAACGACCACTACCGGCCGCTGCTGCGCCGGGCCGTTCGACAAAGTTGCCGTATCCGTGATCCACAGGCTGAGGTTGCCGCTGCGGTCGATGCTGGCCATGCGGTAGCGGTAGTTCTCGCCGACCACAGCGCTGGAATCAAGGAAGGACGCCGGCTTGACCGGCAGCGCCTCGGGCGTCAGGCGGGTGTACTCCCCGCCAAGAAAGGGCGCACGCTCAATGACGTAGCCTTCGAAGTCAGGGTCAAGTTCCGAAATGGAAGCCAGCCAGGTGATCTGGATCGTATCCTCTGCGCTGTAGGCGTTCATGCCCAGCGGGGCTCCCGGCGCATGCTCTCCGCCATGCACGCCCAGTTCAAGCTGGGCCTGGGCTAGCTGGCCGCCAGCGGCGACAGCGACCACGACGTAGGTTGCACTGTAGAGATCGGCAACAAAGGCCGTGGGCGAAACATAGTCGCCGGTGTTGGGGATAGCGGTCTCGATAACCCCTCCGCCCGCCGGCATGCTGAAAGGCCCGCTCCAGACCCAGCGTCCGTTCAGGTAGTCGGTGAAGCCGATGTAGACCTGGCTGGCGGCATCGCCTGAGCTTATCCTGGCGCTGGTCGGCCCGTTGTCGCCGTCAAAGCCATAGGCGCCAAACACGGCATAGTTGAAGTCGCCGGTCAGGCCCAGGTTCATCGTGCCGCCGCTGCCGATGCTGTTGCCAAGCTGGCTGACAATGGCGCGATAGGACAGGGGCTCCCAGCCGGGGCCGAGCTGGCTGACCTCGTGGCTCGGCTTGGGCAGCTCGGAGAGGGCCGGCAGGCCGGCAGCCTCCGGCGGCGGCGGCGGAATCTGCGCAGAGTCTGCTGCTGTACCGCCAAGCTGCAGAAGAGTTGGCTCCAGATCACTGCTGCTGTGTCCGCCACAGGCGCCCAGCAGCGACAGAAACAGGGCGCCAAGCGCCAGCAGGTAAAAGCGTTGCATCCACTCTCCTCACAGCTTGCGGATTGACCCGCAAAGCAGCGCGCACCCGGCGCCGGACGTTCAGCCGTCCAGAGAGTTTACCCGCTTTGCCGTAAGCACTATCAAACTTGCCGATGCATTCCCAGAGCTGGAATCGCCCTAAAAGTAGCTGAAAGAGTTTGCGGGTTCTGAACCATCTCTTTCGAAATGGCGAATGTGCGGCCCGTTCTCAGTGAAAAAAATCTCAACGTCTCCCGCGCTGCCATCAAAGTGGAATGCCTCTCCAGTAACAGGATTGATGGATGTACGGTCAATTGGGCTGAGGCCACTTGATAGAAATTCATCCAAACTGGATGGCCAACGCTGATGGACGGTATAAAATACAGAACACATGGTAGATACTTCACCCAGGATGGCGAAGAGCCTTTTGTATTCAACATCATTGCTGTATCTCGAATCGAGACTGTCCTCTAGGTACGGCTCCATGCGCTCAAAAAACTCTCCTAACGTAGTTGGTGTTTGAATATCAATTGTCTGCAAGTGTGTCGAGTCTGGTGCGTTTCCAGTCATTACGCTCGGATTGGCACTACCCGGCATTAGACCTGCGAAGTAATATACATCGTCTTTAAAATCGATCGACTGATCATCCGGATTTACATGGGCGCCGGTTTTACTTGGTATGGCAGTCTGCCACAAACCGTATTCGACGATGGTGGCCCAGTCATCCGCCCATTCTCCATGAACTTTGTAGTAGGCCTGAGCACCTATCTGGACTATCGCTGAAGACAGGATCACCTGCGCATGCTTATCCTTGATTTCCCCCGGATACGCACTGTCGGCAGATGCACTGGCAGCGATTGAAGCGAAGAGCAGTGATGCGGCACAAAAACAGATCCGGGCAAATCCAACTCGGTTTGCAAGGGTGAAAAAGTTGTTCATTGTCCTATCCTAACACAGATCTATCTGTGGAATTGCTAGATTTATATCGTAAGGAGACTCAAGCTCGCAATCTCCTGTACAGTCACCTGAGACCCAAGTGAAGTTGTAACACCAACCAGTGCTACCCATACATGGCTGGCAGTTTTGCCTTGGTACACACGTAGGATGTGTATACAAACATGTGTGGAATTGCGCACTCCAGATCTCTTCATCACACCAGACATTGTCGTTGTAACAGTCAACTGAGAACTGAAACGGGACGTATCCAGTACTTACTCCACCGCCAACAGTATTACAGCATGAGATACCTTTGGAGCCGCAGTTGCACACATTTGACCCAAGTGCATAACACTGTGCATGCGCGGGGCTAGCCACGCACACCGACAAGATAAAGCCAACGATCGCCAGACACAGCTTCACTTTCGCCTCCAATCTGATTAGACGGGCCTCACCATATCATTGTTCTTTTTTTTGTCAAACACTACCGAGGGTTTCCTTTTGAAAAGTGAAAGACCTAAGCAGCAGGGGCTCGGGGCTGTCTGCGCCCTCCTTGAGGTCAAACAGAAGTACATTGAGCGGACTGCGCGGGGCTCCAGCAAGGGGCTGAAGCGGCCTGTTACTTTGACTTCGCCGCGGGTCATTGACTAGTGCTACTTCTCCAGGTTGGGAGAACTACCGAGGCGCCCGCATGTGTCTGACAGCAAGGCGAGACAGGGCCAAAGCAGCGCGAGGGCGCGCGTCAAATGGTTATGGCCTTCATCCACTATCTCCTCACCGCTTGCAGCCTTGGCTGCCAGCCTGTTGCGCGGCAGCGCAGGACATCTGGTGTCCAGGGAGTTTACCCCCGCCGGGGAAATGCCAAACCAGCTTTGGAGCCTGTGCGTCTCTCGGCAGTACCCAGCTGTCTTTCCAGTCAGGTGGGCTGTGGAGCCACGCTGAGAACCTGCGGTTCATAAGACCGCATATCTTACGGAAGTCCGAGTTGCTTGACTCGCCTAGTAATAGCTGATTTTATATGTCGGCGCGCTGCCGCTTCTCTCGGTGTGGCTCAGTTGGGGTCCAGCCTCACTGAAAGTTACTATGCAATCCCCTGAGCTGCCATCAAAGCGAAAGCGCTGACCGGTGACAGGGTTGATAGAGTCTTTGTTTACCGGGCTCAGTCCACTGCTAAGGAAGCTATCCAGACTCTGTGGCCACTGCTGGTGAACGGTGTAATAGATGCCGCAGAGAGAACTCACCTCGCCTAGGATGGCGAAAAGGCGCTTCATTTCCAGGTCTGAAGTGTATGAACTCGACAAGTTGGAACCAACATGGCCATCAACTTCAGTGAAGTAGCTGTCAAAGGTCTTGGGAGGATCAAGCAGGATAGTGCGTATTGGCTGTGACCCGGGGTTTCCGCCAACCATGATTCTAGCCTTACCATCACTGCCGAATGACTGACTTGCTGAATAGTACACATCATCAAAAAAGTCTATGGTTGGGTCATCCGGATCTACACGGCTGCCATCTCGGCTGGGGATTTCAGTCTGCCAAAGTCCTGCATCAACAACAGCCTGCCAGCTCTGCGGCCAGGTTCCGTAGACCTTGTAGTAAGCATGTAGGCCAAACTCAACGGCAAGCGAGCTAACCACGACGCGCGCCTTACCACTGCTCAGCTCACCAGGGTATGAACCACTGTTGGCTCTTACCTTTCCGATTAGTAGTATTGAAAGTACAGCAGTGACTGACAATACTGTTAAAACCAGGGTTGCTACAATTCTGTTCTTGTTCACAAGTTTCTCCTAACACAAATTGACTTGAGGAATGATCAGATTGATGTTGGATGGGGAGTCTGCTTTGCACCCACCCGAGCATGCTGGGGAGATTAGATGGAAGTTATAAAACCAATTCCTGTTCCCCAAGCAGGCCTGACAGTTTGGAACGGGCACGCATACACCGTACCCATAGACACAAGTGTAGTAATCCGCAGTCCATGTCTCTTGGCCACACCATGTGCCCCAGATGTTATAGCAGTCAACAGTGAAAGTCACCGGTACGCTGGAGCCCAGTCCAGCGCCAATCACGCGACAACACTCATTTCCGCACTGACAGACCACGGCTCCACTCGCGTAGCACTGAGCATCACACTGCGTCTGAAAGCCAAAGGTGATGGCCATCAGGGTCAGGACGCACAAAAGGCAACGGGCGTTTATCAATGTCATCATTTTTTCAGTTTAGGCGAGTTTTTTTTTCGTCAAGCACTTCTAAACAAAAATACGGCGGGCATGGGAGCCCGCCGTTACCTCTACCTTCCTCTTGGAAGTGAATCAGCTTTCGTATGCCCTTAGCCCCGGGCCGGGTTGGTGATGCCGCGGCCTTTGCTGGCCGCAAGGCGCCTAGAACTGCTCCCCCGGTTCGATCCAGTCGTGCTGGTCGGGGTCCTGGTCGAAGGAGGCGAAGACCTGCACCCAGTACCAGCCGTACTCGCTGTGGGCGTCGTAGTAAGCGCCGATGCCGATGTACTGGTAGTCGCTGTTGCGGATATTCTTTTTGTGGCCCTTGGAGTTCATCCAGGTCTTGACCACCACTTCAGGTGTCGGCTGGCCGCCGGCGATGTTCTCGCCCGCCGCCCACCAGCGCGGGGGATCCACGCTGTCCAGGCGGTCGAAGGGCGACAGGCCGTCGGGCGTGTCGTGCTCGAAGTAGTGGTTGTTGGCCAGATGCATCGCCTGGGCCTGGGCGATGGCGTCCAGGTGCGGATCGCGGCGCAGCTCGCCCAGCTTGGTCTTGCTGACGCGGTAATAGTTGGTCAGCTCAAAGACCGAGGCGGCATACTGCTGGGCCTGTGCATCCTGATAGACGCCAAAGCTGCTGCTGATGCCGGGCAGGTTCAGGTAGCTGCCGCTCAGCCAGTTCTGCTTACGCTTGTCGCCGGGCCAGGCGTTCAGGCCCGGAGTGCCAACCGTGGGGACAAGGCCGGCCTGGGGCGGACGTACCGCGGACGGATCGCTTGCCGGCAGCTGAGGAAGGCTCAGGCTGTCCGCCGGGGCCGTTGCGCCATTCATGCGCAGCTGGCTGTCACCGGCGCGGGCCATATCACTGGCGTCCGGCGCCAGGGCCAGCATGAAATTGCTCTGGATCTGGCGCAGACCGCCGAGGCCCTGGTCGCTGGGCTGCTTGGCCAGTGCCAGCAGGTCGGGCAGGCCGACCACGCCGTCCTTGTCGAAATCGCCATCCAGATGGCCCAGGGCGTTCAGCCTGGGTAAAGCGCCTGTGTCAGCGGCGGGAATGAACCCGTCGCCGGGCTGGATCGCCCGGAAGCCGATGTCCAGCAGTTCAAAGCTGCCGCTGGCACCCTTCTGCTTGGCCGGGTTGGCCAGCACCGCGCCGTAATAGACTGTGCCGGGCTGATCCATAATCGCCAGGTGCAGCGGCTCGGACTTAACCTTGGGCCAGTCGCCATGCGCACCGGTCTCGGGCATATACTGCGCCGGGTCATAGCCCAGCTCCAGCAGCGCGCCCTTGAGACCCTTGGCCTTGGTGGCGACCGTGACATGCAGCAGGTAGCGCGCGCATCGGCGCCGGAAATCAGCCAACCGTGATGTTTACCAGTGGATTGTAAACTATCATCAAGACTACAAAAGAAAAAGGCGAGCCTAGACTCGCCTTTTAATCCACTGGTTAAGTTCAGCCTCGGCCTAGTAACTGAAAGTAGTTGGGGGTAGTTCGCCGTTCTGATTGATGTGTACGAAGTGTGGGGACCTTTCTTCGTCAAAGGTAACCATTACGTCCCCTGCACTGCCATCAAATCGGAAGGCCAACCCAGTAACCGGATTTATGGAATCATAGTTTACTGGACTCAGTCCGCTCTCAAAGAACTCATTCAGACTTGATGGATATCTTCCCTTAGTTGTAAAAAAGATCGCCATCATTGTCTGCATCTCTCCCAAGAGCCCGAAGAGCTTTTTCATCTTGGTATCCGAACCGTAAGTCGCCTGTAAATCAGTTTCAAGGTAACCATCCATTTCTCCAAAGAACTCAAAATAGGTCTTTGGTGGCTCCACCTTGAGATTTCTGAGGGGCGGCGAACCATTTGGTTGAGCACCCATAATCACTGTCACACTTTCGCTTGAAGAATCTAACAGTCTTGCTGCGTAATAAACGTCGTCGTAGAAGTCGATGGATCTATCATCGGGATTAACGTGCGAATTGTCCTTGCTAGGTATTGGCGTCTGCCAGAATCCCTCGGCAACGACGTCAGACCAAGAGTCAGGCCAAAAGCCATTAACTTTGTAGTACGCTACTACTCCAACTTGAACTATAACAGGAGGAACGACAATCTCTGCACCTTCGTCGATTCTTCCTGGGTTATCTGCGGCCTGGCTCTTCATAATGCAAAACAGTGTAATGGTTACACCCGCCAAGAGAGTTCTAGCCGTCATTGCCAAATTCTGCATAGTTGTCTCCTTAGCAAACGTTGCCCTTGACAAGATTCTGATTTATGCTATTTGGATCGGCGCTTCCGCAACTGCAAGCTGGGGATGTTCGCTTGAAGTTGTAATAATAATTTTGGTGTGCCAAACAAGGTGCACACGGAGGGGGATTGTTTGTGCATTGGGTTACGCCATAATTGCAGGTGTACAGGTCAGCAGTCCAAGACTCAAGATCACAAGGTACTCCGAGGGCGTCTTCACACCAAAGAGAAAAAGGTACCGTAACATGGCTGCCTAAACCACCTCCTACAGCGGCACAGCAAGGCCGGGCTCCGTTGCTGCATGAACAAACCGGAGCACCAGCAGAGTAACACTGAGCGAAGGCAGGTCGTGCCACCGCACAAGTGCAGAGCACAACTACAAGTAGAATCAGTTGCTTCATATTACCCACCTATGTCATGGAATCATCATGATAGTAACGCCTACTTCTGTCTTTGTCAAGGAGCAGGGTTCCTAACTGAAAAGTAAGTTACTCCCTAGCAAAAAATACGGCGGGCCATGGCATGACCCGCCGTTACCTCTACCTTCCTCTTGGGAAGTGAATCAGCTTGTTTAACCCTGTCCGGGGTTCTAGAACCGCTCTCCCGGCTCGATCCAGTCGTGCTGGGACGGGTCCTGGTCGAAGCTGGCGAAGACCTGCACCCAGTACCAGCCGTACTCGCTGTGGGCGTCGTAGTAAGCGCCGATGCCGATGTACTGGTAGTCGCTGTTGCGGATATTCTTTTTGTGGCCCTTGGAGTTCATCCAGGTCTTGACCACCACTTCAGGTGTCGGCTGGCCGCCGGCGATGTTCTCGCCCGCCGCATACCAGCGCGGAGGATCCACACTGTCCAGCCGGTCAAAAGGCGACAGGCCGTCGGGCGTATCGTGCTCGAAGTAGTTATTGCGGGCCAGGTGCATGGCCTGGGCCTGGGCGATGGCATCCAGATGCGGATCGCGGCGCAGCTCGCCGAGCTTGGTTTTATTAACGCGGTAATAGTTCGTCAGCTCAAAGACCGATGCGGCGTACTGCTGAGACTTGGCGTCCTGATAGACCCCGAAACTGGAGTTCATCAGCGGCAGGTTCAGATAGCTGCCACTCAGCCACTGCTGTTTGCGGCGGTCCTGGGGCCAGGCGTTCAGCCCGGGCTGGCCCAGCGGAGCTGCGGGGGCGGCAGGCACCTGCAGCGCCGGCGCGGGCGGCCGCGCCATACTGCTGTTATTTTCCGGGATGGCAGTCTCGCGCAGGGCGCTGTCGCCGGCCATCGCCGTATCAAGCTCACCGGGCGCGGTTTCCAGCATGAAGTTGGCCTGGATCTGGCGCAGGCCGCCCATCCGGTCGCCGTCGGACTGGCCGGCAAGGGCCAGCAGGTCGGGCAGGCCGACCACGCCGTCCTTGTCGAAATCGCCATCCAGATGGCCCAGGGCGTTCAGCCTGGGTAAAGCGCCTGTGTCAGCGGCGGGAATGAACCCGTCGCCGGGCTGGATCGCCCGGAAGCCGATGTCCAGCAATTCAAAGTTGCCGCTGGCGCCCTTGCTCTTGCCGGCCGGCAGGGCCGCGCCATAGTAGACAGTCCCCGGCTGGTCCATGATCGCCATGCGCAGCGGGTCCTGCTTCACCTTGGGCCAGTCGCCATGCGCGCCGGTTTCCGGGATGTACTTTGCCGGGTCATAGCCCACTTCCAGCAGCGCGGCCTTGAGGCCCTTGGCCTTGGTACGGACGCTGACGTGCAGCAGGCCATCCTCGGACTGGCGGGTCTGGACTTCATAGCGGGCTTCGCCGCCGAGGGCCTGGCCCTCGCCAAGCACGCGCAGGGTAAAGCCGGGCACACTGATCAGGACATCCCCCGCGGAGGCGCTGCGGCGGGTGCGCGGACGGGCGCTGTTTTGTCCACCCACAGCCGCGGGCCGTGTCTGCGGAACACTGTTGTTCAGACTTGGAGACGGCGACCCCGTCTTGCAGCCGCGCGGGCCTCAACCACCTGCGCTGGCCTGCTGGGAAAGAAGTGCCGCACTCAGACCGATTGTTACAAGGGCGGCAAGCAGCCGCCAGCTGGCATAACGAAGCAAGGACCCCTCCTGCAGACTGCGTCCGCCAACGCAGCTATCGGTTTAATCGCAGGAGGCTGCGGGAAGTTAAAACGGCTGTTGGCAGAGTGTTGATTCAGGCCTCGCCGGCGGCTGCATTGTGCAGGCAGTCCAGCAGCTTCTGCGAATCCATGACCTCAAGCCCGCGCACGAGCCGTCCATCACTAATGGTCAGGGCCTGGAACCAGTGCACCGGGCCGTCAGCGGCCAGTACCGGCGGCAGAATGAGGCGTCCATGCAGGGCCAGGGTGTTACCCCGATGGATCTGGCCGTCAATCTCCATCACATAGCTGCCCAGCAGTTGCCGCGCGAGCTGCATGTGCCGCGCAAAGGCCTCATGTCCATAAAAAGGGCCGCCGGTCGGCAGGCTGCCAAGCCCGCTGGAGTTCCACTCGATGTTCTTGTCCGCCAGCTCGATGAGGCGAATTGAGCGCGGCGGGGCCTCGTGTCCATACAGGCTTAACAGCCAGCCCGCATCCTGCCGGTCATCGGCATCGATCTGATTCGAAGTCGCTGCCAGTTGCCCGATGGCTTCCGCGGTGGTGCTGGCGTTGCGGGAGACCGGCCGCAGACCCGGCTTGCCCTCCATCATGCGGTGCAGCGACGAAGTATCAAGGAACTGCTGGGCCCGGATGATCTTTTCGTCGCGCACCTCATACCAGTGCGCAAAGGCAGTGGTGTCCTGGCTGCCGGTCAGCAGGCAGCGGTGGGACGCCATGCCGTAGACCGCCGCCATGTCGCCGGCGGCGATAAAGTTGCTCCAGAGAACCCCGCTGATCTGCAGCAGTTTGGCGCTGTGGCGGAAGAAATCGCCAACAGCCTGAGGTCCGCGCAGGGTGCCGCCGATCGGCAGGGGCTCGGACGCATGCACAATCCACTCGACATCTTCGCTGAGGAAGGACATGAATCCAGCCTCATCTCCAAGTCCGTAACAGGCCATGGCCTCCCGGACGACCATTTCAGAGTCCATTCGTATTCACACTGCCACATTTCGAACTGAGACAAGATTAGCATCTTGGGACGAAAATGAAGCGATGAAGCACCAATAAATCCGACAACTTTTAAATAGGGCTCCTAATTGTAGCCAGACACTGGTCAATCTTCAGGGTGTCGCTGCACTCGAAGCCCCGGACTATACGACCGTCCCGCATGGTCAGGGCCTGAAAGGCCGGAATCTCCAGTTCCTTCAGACACTCCCGGCAGCGAATTCGCATGCGTGCCCGGATGGCCATGGTGTCCTCTGCCTGGATCACTTGGTCAGTCGTGATTGCCAGTGTCTCAAAGGCGCTGTCGAAGGCCTCGAACTGTTCGGCCGCCCGATCCGCCCCATGGCTGCTATTGCCGACGTCCAGACAGCGCACGCTGGGGCTGAACCAGTAGACCTCAGGATCCAGAAACTCTGTCAAGGCCGAGCGCCGCAGTTCCCGCCCGGGAGCATAGACATTAAGGATAGGGCTGAAGTCCTCATGCGGAGGACCGGACAGCTCTCCGCTGTCGCTGAGGGCCCGGCGTACAGACTCAGCGAGTCCTCCCTGCACACCTGGATAGTGGATGTTTGTGCTGCTCAGAACAGAGCTCAGCGCGGATGTATCCATATAGCTGTGTGCTTCAACAATGGCGCCATTTCTTACGGTGAACCACACTGCCGCGGTGGCGTCCACAGTCTGCCCGCCTGGGTGGCCATACTCGGAAACGCCATATAGAACTATGTTTTCCTCGCACATGAGGGTGATGATCCAGCGCAGGTTTCTGATCGGCGTAAGCCGGTTACGCATGTAATAGTGCTGCTGAAGATCAGCATGGCCGCTGATGCGTCCGCCAAAGGGAAGGGGGGGACCAAAGTGCGCGTGCAGTTCCGCTTCTGGCTGAAAAAATGAGACATAGCGCTCAATATCGCCCTGGCTCAGGGCGGTCAATGCATAGCGAATAACCGTCGCGGATTCGCCAACTACAGCATATCGGAGCATATAAGTATGATATCGATTGAAAGCCCAGTTTCGATAGTTTTTATTCCTGAACTTTTGTGCAAGCAATTCAGCCTGGCGCGATCCGCTCCACCGGGATCAGGCCTAGACTACGACACCTGAGCGCCCCCGCCAGAACAGGCTGACAATGCCGACAAACAGGGCGCTGCCGACAATGGACCACAGAACGGGGAAGCTCTTTCCCCCGATGTCCAGTGTCAGCCATTCGGGCATGGAAAGTTGTCGCGAGATCCACATGCCGATCATCGCCCCGATAAAGCCGACGAAGATCAGCACCAGAAAGCTGCTGCGTACCCCGGCAAGGACTGCGCCAATGCTGCCGCATATGCCTGCCAGCAGCAGCAAAAGTAGAAGCTCAAGAATGTTCACTGCTCTCACCTGCCTGCCAGCGGTCGATCGCCACCAGCGAGGCTTAAGACCCGCTGGCGGGCTTTTGGTTGCCTTCGCCAACTGGCTGCTCTCACCCCGCTGATTCGAGTGCTGCCGCGTGTAATCCCTGCAGTCTAAGCGTGTCGCAGACTTCAAAGCCGCGCACAAGCTGACCGTCCCGCAGTGTGAGCGTCATGAACAGCGGCAGCTGCGTGCAGTTGCCCGTCAGGCGGCTGGCGACCAGGGCTTCGGCCCGCAAGGCCAGCGTATCCTCGGCCTGGATGTATTCAAGTATCCTCAGCCCTGAGCTTGAACAAACTGCATCGAAAGCCTCGAATGCTGCCAGGACAGCTTCGGCATCTGAATATATGTGGGCACCAGCCTTGCCCCCGGCCAGGGGACCGCACCACTGGACCTTGGAATCAAGCAGCTGGCCAAGCAAACCGCGCCAGTCAGTCAGCTGCGTTAGCCCGGCAAGCAACTGGCTGAAGTCCTCGCTTGGAGGGCCATAGAGTTCACCGCTCAGGTTCAGCATGCTCCCCAGCGCGCGCTGAAAACTCCAGCCGTTGGCAATTCCTGTCTCGTGCACAGCTGGGAGAAGTTGGTGGAGTACAGCGGAATCGTAAAATGAATGGCCACTGACAAACTGGCCGTCAACAAAGCGCATCCAGCTGCAGGCCCCAGCATCAATAGGGTTCGCGCCTGAGGGGGAAACGAAGGTCGAAAGACCGTAGACCGCAATTCTCTCGCCCTGACACAGGAAAATCGTCCACTGATTCTTCTGAATATGAACATGCTGTTCCAGTTCCAGGCAATGCTGCAGCAGGTCCGCCCTCGTCACTACTGGCCCGTGGATCGGCAGGGGTGCGCCGTAGTGGAGCTCCATAACTGCATCCGAATCGACATAGGAACCCAGAAGCTCAAGTTCCCCATCTCGCAAGGAGCGCAAGAACCTGCGTGCAGCCGCAATGGTCTCCAGCGGGGGGTAATAGTCCGGCATTCCACCAATACTATATGTCTTTATCTTAATTTTGTACATGATGGACTATTGCTGTTTGTTGTCAAATCGCAGAGCGGGGCAGTCGTCGATGTATTGTGGGGAAACAGGTTTCGCTTCCGGCCGGAGGTTTATCACAGGAGTTCAAGCGGTCTGTGCGCATTGGAGCAAAGACAAAGTGTCACAGATTTCAACAACGCGCACAACCACATTGCCCCTCACGGTTATGGAGGCAAACAGGGGCAACCTGGGAACCTCGCAGCCAGCAGGATTGTCTGCCTCCAGCGCGAGTCCCGGCAGCAGGGTGTCTTCAGCCTGAGCGCGCTGGCCACTCTGTCTCGCTTTGACAACACAGTCTGCCGCCAAGCGCTGCGGGCTGCCCGGTATGCGCATTCAGGCCGGCATCCGGCGCAAGCAGGCGAAGGGCGGAAGCAGTGTCACTGCTGCCTGCATATGCCTGAAACTGGCGCACGTGTCACCGTGACTCTGCAGCCAACAGAACCTTCTGCTTGTCCAGACTTGTACTAATTCAGACCCAGTCCTGCAGGCGCAGGCTCTCGGTCAATTTTCTGAGCTGCTTATGAGAAGCTGAAGGCTGTCAAAGACCTCAACCACGCGGCAGATCTGACCCTGGTTCATGGTCAGTGACATGAAGTGCGGCAGTGAGAATTCTTTGCCGGTGGAAAGCGAGCGCAAATCCATGTTTCTGCGTATCACGAGCGTGTCTTCTGCCTGCGCTGAAGCCTCGAGCTGAGACCCGGTCTGCTCATACAAAAGGTCAAAGCTGGCCAGATGCTGGCGAATCGCATCACGGCCGCGCAACCTGAGCGAGCTGCCAGCCAGTTGGCGGTCCGGGCCAAACCACTCTGCTTCGTCGCTGAGCAAGTCAGCAAACACGGCCCGATGCTGGCGCTCAGGATCTCCGAGACGATCCAGGACTGCACTGAAATCACAATGCGGCGAACTGTAAAGCTCGCCAGCCCTGGTTAATGACTCACGGACACTTGTCGTCAGCGCCAGATCCTCAGACCGCAGATTGTCGGCTTTGATAGTGCCATGCACTAATGCCATGGGAGCGGAATCGATATAAAGGTGGATCTGGGAGATGAGGCCTCGGCTGCAGGTTAACCACATTCCAAGGGTGGCAAGTCGACTGATGCCGGTCTGGGCATTACTGTAGTTCATCAACCCATAGATAACAAAGTTCACTTCGGAGACCAGATGTATGCTCCAGACGATTTTCGTCTGAATGTTCAGACCTGTCCGGTGCCGGTAATATTCCAGCACCTGTTCACGACTGGTCATGAGCCCGCCCAGGGGGGGCTGAAGCCCGTTGCAGGCATTCATTACTACATCAGGATGCATGCAGCTTCCCAGCCGGTTGTAATCCTGGTCTCCAATAGCAGCCAGAAAGGTACAGCCGACCTTAAAGGTCTGCGAACTTACAACGTTCTGAGGCATCCCTATTTCCCCCCAATGCACGCGGCTGCAAAGCTCACCTTAGACTTCGTCGACCAGTTCAGTTACCGTTGATACAGGACATAATAACCTTGTTTTAGTCGATTTCCTGAAAAAGAAAGCTCAAGAAAGATTGGCTCTCGCTCTCATTACAGGGGTCAGGACTATAATCCAGCGCAGGCATGGATTACCTGCGTACAACCGATCAACTTGAACAACTTGAGCAAAACGCGCTGGCCCGCTGGGCCGTGCCCAGCGCCGGCAGCGAGCGTGAACACAGCGAGCCGGCGCCGCAGGGCCGCACACACTTTCAGCGCGACTGGCACCGCATTACCCACAGCCGCGCCTTCCGCAAACTGGAGTACAAGACCCAGGTCGTCGTCTTTGGCGACGGCGGCGAGATGGGCGATGTAATCCGTAACCGCCTGACCCATACCCTGGAGGTCAGCCAGATCGCCACCAGCCTCAGCCGCGCGCTGGGGCTGAATGAGGACCTCGCCAGCGCGATTGCCCTGGCGCATGACCTGGGACACACGCCCTTTGGCCACAGCGGCGAGGAGATCCTGCAAAAGCTGGTCAAGAGCTTCAACCATAACGACCACAGCCTGAAGATCGTGCGCCAGCTTGAGCGGCGCTATGCCCAGTTCAGCGGGCTGAACCTGACGCTGCATACCCTGGCCGGAATCGAGAAGCACGACACTCCTTTCGACAAGACGCATACCAACCGTTTCCAGCCCGGCTGGGGCCCCAGCCTCGAGGCCCAGGTGGCCAGCCTGGCCGATGAAATCGCCTACCACAGCCACGATGTCGAGGACAGCCTGGTCACCGGCTACCTGACCCTGCACGATTACACCAGCTCTGGCATTGAGCTCTGGCATGAAGTCTACGACGGACTCGACCAGTACCCCGAAACGGTGCAGCTGGCCCAGCTTACGCGGCGCCTGATCGACCTGCAGGTCAGTGACGCCCTGGCCGAGACCGCGCGACGGATGTCCGCGGCCGGGATCCAGTCGCTGGAGGATGTCTATCGCGCGGGCACGGTTCTGGTTGGTTTCAGCGAGCAGTTCATGCAGCGGCGCAACGCCCTGCGGACCTTCCTCTTCGACAACTTCTACAAAAGCTACCGGGTTCTGCGCGGCACGGTCAAGGGCCAGATGATCATCCAGCGCCTCTTTGAGCACTTCACCACTGAACTCGACCGCCGCACACCGGGCTGGATGCTGCTGCCGCCGGAGGTTCGCGCGGACTATATGGACGCCGAGCTGAAAGGCCAGGACGCCATCGGCCGCGAACCGACGCGCATCGTTGCCGACTTCATCGCCGGCATGACCGACCGCGAGGCCTACAGCCTTTATGTAAGGCTGTTTGAGGTGGGGCACAGCTAGTGGGGCTGAGTGCCTGAGGAGTCCTCAATAACTCTTCAAGCCTGGCTAAAGGATCTCGTTTTCGCCCGATCCCGCGTTAGTCTGCGCAGGTGGAAACTAATATCGGCAGCCCAGCTGCACTTCAGGTGCCCCTGGCACCTGAGAGGCCAGCACTTGCATTTGAGCTGTGCTGCTTCGGCTCCCCGGCCTTTCGTGAGCTGCTGGCACTGCGAAGCAAGGTCAACAGACGCGGCGGCATCAGCACGCCCGACGCCGTGGATGAACACAGCGAGCATTACAGCGCCCGTCTCGGCGACAGGCTGGTGGGGGCTCTGCGGGTCACACGCGCGGCCGCCGGGCCCCTGGACTGCGAAGAGCACTATCCCCCGAGCCTGCTGCATCAGTGGCGTAGCCTGCTTACCTCGGCGGGCAGCTTTGCTGTGGATGCAAGTGTGTCCCCGGAGCTGCGCGTGGCCCGAAGGCTGATCGAGTTCGCCTGGCTGGATCAGCTGCCGCGAGGATCGCGGCTGGACGTGATCAACGTCCATGAGCGGGCGATCACCTACTACGGCATTCTCGGCTACGAACTGCTGGCGGACAGCTTCTTCATCCACCCGCGCCTCGGCACGCCGAGTCACGTGATGGTCTTCCCTGCGGCGCCGCTGCTCTGCTCTCCACTGGCGCATCTGTTTGAGCAGCTGACCGATCCATTCTCGGTCTCTGACCTCGGAGTCCGGCTGACTCCCTGGCGGGACCGCCTGCCTGTGCCCGCCGGCGCGGTGGGAGAAAGCAGTGATAACTGACTGCCACGAGCTCCTGCCCGGCAGCCAGATTTCCTATCCTGCAGGAAGCACGAACCTGGACTGTGAGCGCTTTCGGCTGCTGGGCAGCGGAGGCGACCGCCTGGCAGCCGCCCTGAAGGTCTTCCCGCAACTGGGCCGGCTGATGAACACAGCGCCGCCGCTGATCATCTGCTGCTATCCCGCCGCGCTCGGCGCTTTCCCGGGTGCTGTGTTTCTCGATACCTATCTGCGTCCGGCGAACTTCATCCGTGGTCTGGCGCTGGCGGCATCCCGCGACATGACCGCCATCGTCATCTCGCAGCCGCTGATCGTCGCAGACCTGCTGGTGCGAGCCTTGCTCGCCAGAGTCCCGCTGCCGCAGCGGATGCTGATTGCTGTGGGCGGCTATGCGATGCCGGCCAGCCTGGAGCGCTTTATCGCGACGCTGCTGCATGTGGGAGGCTGCGAGCACTTCGAGATCCTGCATGCCTATGGAGTGGCCGAGGTGGACTTCGGCATTCTCGCCGCCCTGCGGGATGAGCAGGGCGCACTGCTCTACCGGCCCCTGACGCAGGATGTTGAAGTTCGCCTGCAGGGCGGCCGGATCGAGCTGCGCCGACCGGCCTCCGCAGGCTGGGTCAAAACTGACGATCGCGCCGAGGCAACAGCAGATGGACTGCTGATCCACGGCAATGCGGCGCGCCAGCATCCGCGCACTATGGCAGAGCTTGAGCGCTGGGACTACGACGGCTGGTGGCGCTGCACAGGCCGGCTGGGCGCGGACCTGTCCAGGCGTCAGCGTCAGCTTCGCAGACACGTCAAGGATGCCCAGGCCGGCGAGCTCAGCTTCCACGCTTTCTTCGAAACCTGCGGCGGCGACGAACTCGAAAAGCCTGACTGGGGTCCTGGAATGGCCGGCCCCCAGCTGCAATGCCAGCCTGCCTCGGCCGCCCGGTCGGCCGGTTAAGCCCAGCTCTCCACGCCAAGCTGCGGCTGACCTAAGAGCAGCAGTGCATTGCTAGAATCAGCATGATGGCATGCAGTGCTAACCAAGCTTTCGCGGCCGGGCCGCACACACGGGGGCGG
>CAZEJB010000023.1:56292-63324 GCA_964512635.1 uncultured Planctomycetales bacterium
GATGGCATGCAGTGCTAACCAAGCTTTCGCGGCCGGGCCGCACACACGGGGGCGGCGCTGATGGCGGATCCGGTGCCTGGCGCCAAGCAGGATCTCGCGCTGGCCATCGAGGCTCAGATCCCGCGCCATGTCCCGGGCCTTTCCGTCGCCCTCATCGACGCTGGCGGGCTGCGCTGGGCTCAGGGCTTCGGCCTGGCCTCGATAGCCGGGCAGCGGCCCGTGACCAACGACACCGCGTTCCTGTGGTTCTCGATGACCAAGATCGCCACCGCGACAGCGGCGATGCTGCTGGTCCAGCGCGGCGCGCTGGGGCTGGCTGATCCCGCCGCGAAGTATCTGCCCGAGCTCGCCGCGAACTACAGCCCTGCTGGCGGGACGCCCATCAGTGTTCGGCATCTGCTCAGCCATCAGTCCGGCCTGCCCAACCCCTTGCCGCTGGCCTGGGTAACCCTGGAGCCACACGCCGACCCCGACCCAGGTGCCTTCGCCATGCGACTGCTGCTGCGCTATCCCCGACCGCGCTGGACGCCAGGCAGCCGCGCGGAGTACGGCAACCTGAACTTCCTGGCCCTCGGCGAAATCATCAGCCGCGCCGCGGGTCAGCCCTTCGCCGATTTTGTGCGTACAGAGTTGCTCGGTCCGCTCGGCATGAGCCGCACAGACTTTGGCTACAGCCCTGCCAACTCGGACGATGCCGCCGTGGGCTACCAGCCGCGCAGCAACCCGCTCAATCCGCTGCTGCGCCTGCTGTTGCCCGCCGGGCTGCTGGGCGGGTCTGAAGGGCGCTTTCTCGCCTTGAACCGATTCAGCGTCAGCGGCAGCGCTTACGGCGGGCTCATCGGCCCCGCTGCGGATGCCGCGCGGCTTCTGCAACTGCATCTGGCCGCTGGTCGCCTGCCGGACGGACGGCAGCTGCTGGCGCCTGATCTGGTCCGCTCAATGCAGCAAATCCAGGGCCGCAGCCGCGAGATGGAGATCGGCCTGGGCTGGTTCCGCTGGCGTCGGGACAGCGCAAAGGGGCCGGCCTATCTGGGCCACCAGGGCTCCGGCGCCGGCTTCTTCAACCAGATGCGCTTCTATCCAGACGAGGGAATCGGCATCGTACTGATGGGCAACTCCACGCAGTACAAACACGACGCGATCCTGGCTGCGGCACTGCGCAGCATGTGACCAGTGGCCAAGGGCCAAGGGCCAGAACCTTGGCGACGCAGCTACTGCCCTGCCTAGCTGATCCAGGTCATCGCTGTTCGCAGCGGGTAGTACTCGCCGTCGATCAGTTTCAGCTCAACCACAAAGCCGACGCCATGGAAGTCAATGCTCAGGCTGGCGCTTCCACTTGTGGAAACCAGGCCATCCATCGGGGAGGGTGCCTGAACCTCGTCAAGCATTTTCTGCATCGCGGCCTCCTGCGCGGCCGGATCCTCGCCCTCGCCGCTGTAATAGGACCCAAAGCGACTGCTCCAGGCCAGGATCTGCGCTGCGCTGGCCACCGCCGGATCAAGACCGAGCTTCTGACAATACTGTGCATAGCGCTCTCGCACGCTCTGGCGTCCCTGGTTCCAGGTCAGCTCAACATGCTCGTCGCCGCCCACAGCGTATTCATCCGGATTCATGTTGGGCCCCGCGCTCCAGTCGCGCTGCTGTTCAGGGCGCTCGAAGATGCTGTAGGTGTCCGCGCGCTGAACGTAGTCTACCGGCGCCGCACCATAAAGCGTCAGATAGCGGGCCCGCCAGGGGTTGCCAGTGCCGTTGTCCCACCATTGATTCCCGCGGCCGTTCTCGATGTCGGCGAAGAAGAAGGCCAGCGCGCGGGCAACGCCGCGCTCGTCGGGCCCCATCCACGCCGGGTTACTCAGCGGCGCGCCATCCAGTGCGTCCAGCACGCCGTCGCCGTCGCTGTCAGCCAGCAGCGGATCGGTCTCCAGCAGCTTCTCCGTCACATCGCTGAGCCCGTCGTCGTCGCTGTCGAGTTCCAGCTCGGCCAGTGTCAGTGCAGTGTTGACGGGCTCAACAAAATCAGCGCCCCATCCGTGTTTGTCCGGCGCAAGGCTTGCGTCCCAGCCGGCGCGCTGATAGCTGAGCTCAATACGTCCATCCGCCGCGCTCAGCAGCCTGAGTCCGCCCAAAGCCTGCGGGTGTTCATAGTCGCCCCGAGGCTGCTGGTCATAGCACTGCCTGAGCGCAGTTGGCCAGACCTGCTCGTATGAGCCATCTGACTGCAGGTCATGGGCCAGATAGATCACGGTCCCGCTAAGCAGGCCATCACAGAAGAATGCAGCCCAGCTGCTGCCATCCGCAGCGGCCAGAATGCTGGGTGCTGTCTCTGAACTTCCGGGGCCGAAACCAGTTGGATACGACGAGCTGGGTTTTACCGTATACGGCGGGGCTGACGCTTCGTGCGGTATGCCTGTCGGTGGCGTGGCTCCGGCGAGCTGACTAGCCGCTTCAGAAGTTCCGCAGTCCGCCAGCAGCCCAGGCAGCTGCGGCTGCAGGGCTGCCAGAGTGCTGTCCTTCAACCAGCGCGAAAGGTGCGGCACCAGCTCGGAGCCGGCGCGTTCGCGCAGGAGCTGCATAAAGCCGTTGACGGCGGAAGTGTTGTAGCGATCCGAGCCCTGCCGCCGCATCAGGTACTCGGTCGCCGCGGCGAGGGCATCCAGATGCACAGCATCATCAAGGCCGCACTGTTCGGTCAGGCGGAAGACTGCGTTCATCCCGCTGGTGATGATGCTGCGCATCAGCTCTTGATCCTGAATAGGCGCAGCGCTGGCAAAGAAGAGCTTCTGCAGCTCGGGGAACTCCGAGGGGAAGTCCAGAGCAAGCATCTCGCCGCCTTGCGGCAGACCGTCAGCTCCCAGCTCAAGGCAGTAAAGCTGCGCGTTCTCCGGAAAGGCGTCGTTCCAGCCGCCGGTTCCCGGGCTGAGCAGCAGGAATCCGTTTGAGACGGCCAAATCTTCCACATAACTGCTCAGCGGGAGGGTTGTACTGCGCACTTCGCCGCTCAGCAGGTCATGCACACGCAGCTCAGCCCCCTCGTCAGTCAGGCTGGACATTTCGTACAGGCGCTCAGGGCTGAGCGCGAGACTGCTCATCCCGGCTTCGACGGAAAGATCCACTGCGGGCTGGCCATCGCTCAGGCGCAGGATCTGACTACCGTTGTCAGTGTTCCAGCGGACGTAGTTACCGCTGACTTCAATCTGCTGTTCGTCGAGGAAGAGGTAGTTGCCCGCCTCCGGATCCGCTGAGGAATACTCGCTGCGCCAGAGCAGGCGGCCGTCCGGCACGGAGTAACAACTCAGCCGGCTCGGCAAGGGCTTCCATTCTGCCCAGCGCGCCTCGCGGGCCTCATAGTCCGTGTCATTCATGATCTCCTCGTTCGAGCGGCCGCTCTGCAGGGCAAGCAGCTCGTCGGGGTCGGGCGCGGACTGGGCAATCAGCAGTCCGCCGGGGAACTGCTTGAGCACGCAGCTCCAGTCCGGGTCCTCCACTGCGACCTTTACGCGCCGTCCGTCGCCGTAGATCAGATAGCAGGCATCACTCAGCGCCAGGGCCAGCGGTCCAGCCGGACCAACGTCGCCCAGTGCCCGGGCCTTGATCCCCGGCAAAGTCACAGTAAAGTTCGCTGTGCCGCTTTGCAGGTCCACCAGCTCGAAAGACGCGGTCTGCCACGGGTTGCGCCAGTCGTCGGCATTCATCGGGAAGCCCAGCCAGGCCTGATCCCCGGCCCGTCCAATGAACTTCATCTCGCTGCGATTCCAGAGTGCCTTGCCATCGGCCGGGTCCAGGGCCTGCACGCCAACGCCGGCCATGTCGGAGTGTGCCAGCAGCGGATCGCCAGGGCTCAGGCTGATCGCCCCATATTCGGCATTGCTGAGCCGGCTTTGCCAAACTAACCGTCCGCTGGCGGCATCGTGGGCGCTGAGCAGGCCATCGTCACTCGAATACACGCGCTGTGCATCCAAGCTTGAATTCCGGCTGAACTTCTGAGTGCCAAGATAGCGGCACCAACCCTTCAGAGGCAGGATCTTGGGAGCTCGCTGCGGCCAGTCTTCAGCGGGTGGAGAACCCCAGTCGGCATCGGCCGGCAGCAGGCCGGGCAAACCTGCTGCGGTCGTACACACTCCGGCCAGCAAGGCGGCCAGCAAAGCTGCAGCGATGGAGGTCAGGCTCATCCGGCTTTTGTGGCGGCTGTTCATACTCTAATCCTAGCGCAATCGGCTGACCGCTGAGACTCGGGCAGAGGCAGCATTGAAGAAATTCAACTGGAAAAATGTGATTTAGTTTGGGCAACACTGGGGCAGGCGACAGCGGGCCGGGGCAGACATTGGCGATAAACAAACTGAATCACTGGCTGTCCACAGCGGCAGCGGTGGAGTGCAGTATGAACGCCCTAGACATTTCATCGAATCGCCAAGCCAGCGAGCCCGAACCAAGCCTCGCGCCGGACAGATCGCAGCTTGTCGCGCGTGCTGTCTGCGCATCAATACTGGAATCCACCCAGCAGCCTTTCTGCGCGGTCTGGGATCTGACCTTTCTTTACTGCAACCCTGCTCTGGCTGCCCTGCTGGGCTACGATGCGCCGGCCGATCTGATCGGCAGGCCCTTTCTCAGCGTAGTGCCTGAGTCGGAGGCCGGCGGTTTCATTGAGCGCCAGCAGCGCCGCACTCTGGGCGAAGAAGTTGAGTCGAGGTATGAGGCCCGTCTGCTGCGCCGGGACGGAACTGAGATCTGGGTCGACATGATTACACAGCTCAGTACCTTTGACGGCCAGCCGGCGGTGCTCGCCTCGCTGCACGATGTAACTCAGCTGCGCGCCACGCAGCAGGATCTCGCACGCTCGCTGGCCATGCTGCAGGCAACGCTGGAGTCAAGCTCCGACGGCATTCTGGTAGTCGACCGGCAGGGAAAGATCAGTGCATGGAACCGGCGCTTTCTGGAGCTTTGGGGCGTGCCAGAAGAACTGCTCCTGCAGCGCGACGATGCAGCGGCCATTGCTTCCGTTCTGGATAAGCTCTGCAGTCCCGATGAGTTCCTGGCCAGTGTTCAGCGGCTTAACAGCCATCCGGCAGAATCCTGCCATGACGAGATCAGACTCAAAGACGGCCGGATCTTTGAGCGCATCACCCAGCCACAGTGGATCAATGGTGAAGCGGCAGGCCGTGTCTGGAATTTCAGAGACATCACCGCACGCCTGGCCGCAGAGGACGAGCTGCGCGAGAGCCGCAGCATACTTGAAGCGACTCAGGAAACCGGTGGTGTGGGGAGCTGGGCGGCGGAGATGCCGCAAGGGCGCATCTACTGGTCGCGGCATGCCTACGAGCTCTACGGCTACGACGCGGCGACAGCCGTACCATCCATGGAGACCTTTATAGAGGCAGTCCACCCGGAAGACCGCGAGAGAGTTCAAAAAACAATCAGTGCTGCGATGGCCTCCGGCATTGGACATGATCACGAGTACCGCCTGCTGCTGACAGACGGCCGAGTTCGCTGGATTCACAGCCGCAGCCGTCTGGAGCGCGCCGCGGATGGCAGCGTCACACGCATCCAGGGCATGGATATGGACATCACCGCGCGCAAGCAGGCCGAGCAGCAACTGGCCCAGTCGCTGTCGCTGCTGCGCGCCACTCTGGAATCCAGCGCTGATGGCATCCTGGTCGTGGACAATGCCGGCGAGGTTGTGATCTATAACGAACGCTTCCTCGAGCTCTGGGGTGTCAGTTCTGAACTGATGCAGATCCGTGACCGCAAGGAGCGGCTGGATCTTCTGAGTGCTAAGCTCCGCGACCCCTCGACTTTTATTGGCCTGATTCGTGAGATGGATCACAATGAGCTGGCTGACAGCCTTGACACGCTGGAGCTCCTGGATGGACGCATCTTTGAACGCCACACGCGCCCCCAGCTGGTCGATGGCCAGGTGGTTGGCCGTGTTTTCAACATCCGTGACATTACCGCCCGGCGCCGAAGTGATGATGAACGCCGCAAACTTGCGGCGCAGCTGAATCAGGCCCAGAAGATGGAGGCCATCGGCACTCTGGCCGGCGGCATCGCCCATGACTTCAACAACATCCTCTTTGCGATTCTGGGCTATGCCGAAATGGTCATGCAAAGTCTGCCCGACAGCTCCAGCGCGCGCCAGGACCAGCTGGAGGTCATCACCGCCGCGCGCCGCGCTGCCGAACTGGTGCAGCACATCCTGACCTTCAGCCGCCAGAACGTTGCCGAGCCCGTGCCTGTCCAGGTGTCGGTGGTTGTCCGGGAAGTGCTGCGCCTGCTGCGCGCGACTCTCCCGAGTAACATCCTCATCAACAGCCGGCTGGAAGACGAAAGCTGCGCAGTACTGGCCGATCCTATGCAGCTGCATCAGGTCCTGATGAACCTTGGTACCAACGCGGGGCAGGCGATGCAGGAGCAGGGCGGCCGGCTGGATGTGGGTCTGCGGCGCTTCACCGTCGATGCCGACGGGCTCGAGGCGCGCCGCGGACTCAAGCCGGGGCCTTACATCGTCCTGAGTGTCAAGGACACCGGACAGGGTATCTCACCAGAAATTTTCGACCGGATCTTCGACCCCTTCTTTACGACCAAGGAAGTTGGCACAGGCACTGGCCTTGGGCTGTCCACTGTTCACGGCATCGTCGCCTCACTTGGGGGAGACGTCACGGTTTACACGGAACTGGGCCGCGGGACAGTCTTCAATGTCTACCTGCCCTGCACACATCTCGACGGCAGCGCGGTCAGCCTGCCTGCCACTGCCCTTCCCCGTGGCAGCGAGACCATTCTGTACGTCGATGATGAAGCTTCGCTGGCCCGCCTCGGGCACGAAATGCTTGAGCGGCTGGGCTACCGGGTGCATGCCTGCAGCGACAGCCAGCAGGCCTGGGAGGAGTTCCGCGCCAGCCCGGAGGCCTTTGACCTTGTCATCACGGACCAGACAATGCCGGGCCTGACCGGTCGCGATCTGGCGCGCCGGGTGATGAAGCTGCGGCCCGGCCAGCCGGTGATCCTCTGCACCGGCTTCAGCCATGTGATGTCCGAACA
>CAZEJB010000024.1:0-1729 GCA_964512635.1 uncultured Planctomycetales bacterium
ATGTGCGCAGCGAGGGCAGCACTTTTGACCTCAGCGACCCGCGCTATCTGTCAGGGGCCCAGACGATCAGCTTCGCGCTGCTGGCGCATGACGGCGGGACGGTGACCATGGAGGGAATCTACCTGCTGGCCGGCCAGGTGAATTCAATACCTGTTGCCGATCTGCAAGCGGATGTGACGAGCGGCCCGGCGCCGCTGACGGTGAACTTCGATGCCTCGGGAAGCAGCGATGTTGATGGCAACCTGGCTTCTTACCGCTGGGACTTCGACGGCGACGGCATCGCCGACGATTTCACTACCCTGCCGCAGGCCAGCCACGACTACAACGGCGGTGGCAGCTTTGATGCCAGCGTGACAGTGCTGGATGTCTACAGCGAGCAGGCCACGGCTGAGCTGACGGTCACGATCAACGGCGGCAATCTGTCGCCTGTGGCGAGCTTCCTGGTCCTGCCGGATACGGTGGACACCATAGAGGCGGTCGTGCTGGACGGCAGCGCGTCCAGCGACCCCGACGGCAGCATCGTGAAGTATGAGTGGGACACCGACGGCGACGGGGTCTTTGACCCTGCCTTCGATTTCCAGGAGATCACCGACGGCTTCACCTTCCTGACCGGCGGTGTGCGCACGCTGACCCTGCGTGTCACTGATGACGATGGGGCGACCGACACCGCCAGCGCGCCCGTGACGGTGCGCGGCTGGTCGGGCCTGCTGAATATCCCGGTGCCAGGAACCCCCATAAACACCCAATATGACGTCCGCTCATTGAAGCTGGTTGACGGACGTCCGGCCTTCAGCTGTATCAACACCAACGGCGTGCTGCACTTTGTGCGCGCGGAGGACGCGATTGGTTCGCGCTGGGGTGCAGCGCAGCGGATCAACAATTCAAATGGCGTCCTGGGAAAGAGCAGCCTGGCGGTGATAAACGGCTTGCCGGCGGTCGCCTTCTGGAACGAGTCCACTGAGAAGGTGCGCTATGTTCAGGCCAGTGACAGCGCGGGCAGCAACTGGCCCGATCCGGTAACTGTTCAGGATAATGTGCGGGCCTTCAGCCTGGAGCTGATGGAGCTGCAGGGCAAGCCGGCAATCGCCTACAACGATAGCGACCTGGCGCTGCACGAAATCTACTTTCAGCGCGCTGCTGTGGCCGATGGCTCGTCCTGGCTCACGCCACTCTTTGTTGCCAACAGCGGAAGCTCGCTGCTCAGCATGAGCCCGATAGCTTCGCGGCCGGCCATTTGTGTCTTTGGCGATTTCAGCACCTACACCAATGGCTTCTACAAGCGCTCGGCTGATGACGCGGGCGCACAGTGGAACGGCGCTGCCGAGCAGATCAACTCGGATAACGGCGATGTGTTTCTGCTCGGCGGGTCAATGATCGAGACGGCTACCGGGCGTCCGGCCTTCGCGGGGCTCGCGCTCAGCGAAGACCTGGGAGATAAGAATGGCATCCGCTACTGCCTGGGCAATGCCAGTGGCCAGAACTGGAGCACCCAGGCGACTTTCGGCGCCGGGGAGCACGAGACATACTCCAGCCTGGCGCTGGTCGACGGCCGGCCCGCGCTGATCTACGCCGCGGACCCCGAGAACGATTTTATCGATGCCCTGTTCTACTGCCGGGCTCTAAATGACAACGGCACCAACTGGCCAGCGCCGGAAGAAATTGCCCAGATGCCCATCAACATTTACCGAGTCTACGAAGTGGATCTGATCGATGTAAATGGCAGTCCGGC
>CAZEJB010000024.1:1829-19854 GCA_964512635.1 uncultured Planctomycetales bacterium
TCAACATTTACCGAGTCTACGAAGTGGATCTGATCGATGTAAATGGCAGTCCGGCGGCGCTCGTCCTTGCAGGAGGTGAGTATTACTTCCTATATCTGACGCCCTAGCTGCGGCAGGGCGGGAGACAGACAAAGAGCCAAGGCAAGACGGCCGGGGACAGGCCCCGGCCCTGCAGAAGATTGATGCCGGCAAGTTGCCGGCATAGGCGGGTCTTCGACCCGCCCCTACCCTGAACGCTTCAGCAGGCCGGTGCGCTTGGCATAGCGCTCGGCCCAGGCGAAGAGCAGGTAGCCCAGCGGGATATACAGCGCGCCGGTCAGCAGCAGCGCGCCGATGTCGCCCCAGATCGCGCTGAGCGGCTCGCCGGCCAGCAGGGCCTTACGCTGGGCCTGCAGCATCCAGTAGACCGGGTTGATGTAGGCCAGCCAGCGGATCCACTCGGGCAGGACGCTGATCGGGTAGTACACGCCGCTGGCCAGCAGCAGCACCGCGCTCAAGATGTGGTTGGCCTGGCTGCCCTTTTCGGGACTGAGCAGAGGCATCACGGCCGCGCAAAGCGACAGGCCGATCATGGCCAAGGATCCGACCAGCAGGGCGACGATGCAGGCGCCGAGATTGGCCTGCGCAAAGCTGAGGCCAAAGACCCACCAGAGGATGGCGATCATCATCACGGTGCGCACGATGCTGTAGATCAGCCCGACCAGGGCCACGCCGCTCAGGTGCGTGAAGCGGTGCACGGGGGCCATGAAGGTGTACTCCAGCGTGCCCTCCCAGCGCTCCAGCGCAATGGTATCGGCGACGATGAAGAAGATCACGCTGAGGTAACTCCAGAGCACCGCGCCGACCAGCAGGTAGGCGACGAAGCTCTGGCCCGCGGGCACATAGGACGGCGCCACGCCGGCGGAGACTCCGAGGTAGCCCATGGCGAAGGCGGTGATCAGGTGATAGACCAGCCAGACGATATCCCAGGCGAGGTAGCGCTTCGTCAGATCGACGTGCAGGCCGAGAAAGGCCCAGGTGGCCTTCAGCTCGCTGCGCAGGCGCCGAGAGTTTGATTCTCTTGCGATTAGTGACATTGCTTCTTCCTGTACGGGCGGACGGCTGTCCGCCCCTCTTTCGCAGGGCAGCCAAGCGGCTGCCTGTACCCGGTTCTGGGCAGGTCCTGGACGTGCCCCGACAAACGGCCGCATATCCATGCGGCCCTACAAATCACCCATTCCTCTTCAACAGGCCCGTCCGCTTGGCGTATTTCTCAGCCCAGCGGAAGGCGAGATAACCCAGGGGCACATAGACCAGCCCACTGAGCAGCAGCATGCCGAGGTTCGGCAGCATCTCCCGCAGCGGAGCGTGCTCCAGCAGGGCCTGGCGCAGGGCCAGCAGCGCCCAGTAGGGCGGACAGACCCAGGCCAGCGGCTGAACCAGTTTCGGCAGCACGCTGATCGGGAAATAGGTGCCGCTGAGCAGCAGGGTCAGCGCCAGAATGATCTCGCTGGCCTGCGCGCCCTTCTCGGGGCTGAGCAGCGGGAAGATCGCCGCCACCAGACCCATCCCGAGCATGGCGATGGTGCTGAGCGCGAGAGTCAGCAGGGCCGCGCCGAAGTTCGCCCCGCTGAGGTCCAGATGGAAGATCCAGACCAGCAGGCCGAACATGATGATCAGGCGGATCAGGCCATAGAGAACCGAGGCCAGACACATGCCCGCCAGGCGCGTGAACTGGTGCACCGGCGCCATGAAGGTGTATTCCAGGGTGCCTTCCCAGCGCTCCCAGGCTATCGCCGAGGCGACGAAGATGAAGACGACGCCGAGGTAGCTCCAGACCACCGCGCCGATGCACAGATAGAGCACATAGCCCTCATGGTCAAGCGCAAAGGCCGGCGCGGCCCCCGAGCTGACCGCGATCAGGCCGATGATGATGGCGTTGATCAGGTGGTAAATCAGCCAGACGATGTCCCAGAGCAGGTAGCGCTTGGTCAGGTCGACATCGCGCAGCACGAAGCCGCGCACAGCCGAAAGCTCCTGCGCGAGGCGCCGCCGTCCTGGATTAACAGTGCGTTGAATAGACATGGCTTTGTTGAAACAGTATCCACGCGCAAATGCGTGTGGCAGGGGGCGTCAGGGTAGGTGTGAGTAATGCGCCGGTGCTCTCTGCTCCCGGTGCTGGTGGATCAGTCAGCCTGATCCCCGCGGGTCCCGTCGCCAGCCGCGTGCGGCTCGGCGGGACCGCCGGGGCGGTCACTCAGCGCGTTTGCGGTCGAATGATGATCATGGGCTAGTGCCTCCTGGGAAAATCGCCAGGCAGAGGCAGTATACCAAACACACAGCGCGAGTAAACCCGCGCTGGCGCAAAGGCTGCCCTCGGGGCCGAAGGCGCCGCCTGAGAACATGCCCGGGGCGGCGCCGCGCAGGCCGAGGCCAAACTGCGGCGCGCTGAAAGCGATCCCGCTGATCGGCAGGCCGAGGATGGCCAGCGCGTAGTTCCAGATGAAGTGTGCGCTCCAGGCGCCCCACAAACTGCGCTGGTACCAGAACAGCGCGCCAAGCCAGTAGCCGGCCAGGGCGATGTTGAGGATGCCCAGCGGGACGACCTCGGGGTTACCCAGATGCACAGCGGCAAAGGCCAGACTTACCACCAGATTGGCGGCGATGCCGCAGAAGAACCAGACCCGCGGGCCATAGCGCCGCTCGACAAAAAAGCCGCAGATCCACAGCAGCAGCAGGGCCAGCATGGCCATGGCAAAGCCGCGGAACAGTACTTCCTCGAACAGGGTCTGCAGCAGGAAGAGCAGCTTCGAACCGAGGCGGGTGCTGAAGTCGATACTGCTCAGGCCGGGCTTGAAGGCCTGCCAGCCGGGGGTGGCCGGGCTGAAGGCGCCGAAAGCCAGGGGCGGCAGGATGGCCACGGCCAGCAGGAAGAGCCCCGACAGCAGGCCGGCGCCGAAATCCAGCAGGCCGCTGCGGATCCTTGCGGCGAGGCTGAGCTGCGGAAGCTTCAAAAAGCGCCGCAGACCAAAGCGGGCCAGCAGCCACAGGGCGCTGAGGGCAAAGGGCAGCACGACGAGGTTCGACAGCACATAGAAGCGGAAGTTGTCCCAAAGCTGCTGGTTGCTTGTTATCTCGCCCATCAGACCAGCGCCTCGCGCAGAACCTGCTCAAAACGGTCGGCGCAGATATCCCAGGAAAACTGCCGTGCGCGCTTCCAGGCCTGGTGCGCGAACTCGTCGCGCAGGGACTTGTCGCGGGCCATGGTCAGGGCCGCGCGGCAGAGCTCGTCAAAGCTGATCTCCGGCACGAGGATGCCCGAGGCATGCTCGGCGTGCGCGCCGACCTCATAGGCCACGGTGGGCACGCCGTGCCAGGCGGCCTCAAGAATCGGCAGGTTGAAGCCCTCCCAGCGCGCCGCGGTGACATAGACATCCAGGCTGGCATAGAAGCCGGGCATGTCGGCCGGCGGCAGGCTGAGCAGGGGTAAGGCGCCCTTCTCCCGGACCCAGTGGCCGTCGTCCTCCGAGCCGATCCCGCACATCGCCAGCATGATGCGGCTGTCGCGCTCGGCCAGCCGGCGGGCGAGCGCCATGACCTCTGTCGTACCTTTGTAGGCCGGGTGCTGGCGGTGCAGGCGTCCGCAGTAGCCCAGCAGCAGCGCGCCATCGGGAATACCGTGGCGCTCGCGGAAGCCGCTGCGCAGGGCCGCCCGGTCATAGTGCGCATCGACCCCGCTGGACTGCGGGTCAAGGTCCCAGGCCGGCCAGTAATGGTCGCCGCCGAGGTGGATTACGGTGCCGCGGGCCTGCTGCTCGGCGGACTGCTGCTCATGCAGGAAGTGGCTGATCGAAACGATGCGCGCCGAGCGGTTCTTGAAAACGAGGTCCTCTGAGTGGTGCAGCCAGGCCCAGTTCAGCTTGCGCTTCCAGGTGAAGCCGTCGGTGGGGACATTGCCGAAATTGAAGAAGATCTGCGGCAGGTCCAGCACGGATCCGGCGGCGTAGTAGGGGTGGGTGCAGGGCACCAGCACGTCATAGCCGCGGCCGGCGGCGGCGAGCTCGCCGCGCAGCTTGCCCAGCGCGACCTGGGCGTTGCGCTCAAGGATCGGCAGCGCGCGATTGGCCGAGTCGCCGTGGACAGTGATCCTATGCAGTCC
This sequence comes from uncultured Planctomycetales bacterium, assembly GCA_964512635.1. Classification (GTDB taxonomy): domain Bacteria; phylum 4484-113; class 4484-113; order 4484-113; family JAFGCY01; genus JADZFO01. Next base: position 5,968 of record CAZEJB010000024.1, read on the forward strand.
GTAGGGCTGGTTTTGATAGGTCTCGTCGAAGGTCGGCGTCCAGACGTCGACGCTGTGGCCGCGACGGGTCAGGCGCAGGGCCAGCTCATGCACAGTGAGGTCCACGCCATAGCCCAGCAGCATGCGCGTGGTGAAGAAGGCGATTCGCACCCTTATATTGTAGGGCGCACAGAGTGCTCCCGGCAGGGCCGCCGATTCGCAGCACCACGCAGGCCGGGAGCCGTTTGATTAACCACAGAGACCACAGTGTTCAATCTGGAATACAAAGGGCTTTGTGAACTTTGTGCGCTTCGTGGTGAATTTCTTCTTCCAGTGCAGGCAGAGGACGCAAGTGCGAGGGAGCGGACAGTTTCGCCGCGGGCCCAGGCAAGCTGTGCCCCTCCGGGAATACAGGCAGGCTGGCAGGCGGCGTTTCGAGCGGACGGGCTGCAATGCTTGGGAACGGACAGCGCCGGGATAAAATGCTGCCAGCATGACCGGAGGTTAGAGATGCTGTTTCGCCGACCCCGCCGCCGCGCGGCCCTGCTGATTCTGCTGGTCGCTGTGGTCCTGGCCTGGATCATCTGGCGCTTCGTCAACATCCCGACTTTCAATGTGGTCAACGTGATCCACTAGGCCCGGCCCGGATGCCGCGGCAGCCAGACTGATGCCCTGCCCGGAGACATCCGCCACGGGCTCCTCTTTAGGGCTGTCTCCATACTGATCGTAGAGATAGAGGTAGAGCTCCTCCGCATTGATCTGGGCCGCGTCCGAGCCCGGCAGACGAGCCCAGAGCTCATCGCGGCTCATCCCTCGAACCATCAGGCTGCCAATTGCAAAAAGCGACAGGTAGTGCAATGCGGTGCTGATTGAGGACAACAATCGCACCAGCCAGGGATCATAAATCTCACCGCGGAGGGCAAAGCTGCTGCCTCCCATCAGCCAGGTTACGAGCCCACAGAGAGCCGCCAACGGAAACCAAGCGTACGGGGCTAGAAAGGCTGGCCCGGAATTGGGAGAGGAGATTCTCGACCGACCAGACAAGAAGTACAGGGTCACGGCAGCAGCTGCCAGCGTTGCGGAGATGGGTAGCTGCAGGTGGCTTGGCAGGTTCATTATCTTTGGAAACAACACAAAAAACGGGAGCATTACCAAGACGGAACAACTCGGTCGCAGAGGCTTATCAGGTTCCAGATACCAGTTTAGGTTGCGCCGGACATGCTTCGCCCAGGCTTCGATGCTTCGCGGACGGATGAGTCTGGCCCAGGCTGACCAGGGCCAGGGCAGCGCGGCCGCGATGTCCGGCAGCATGGTCTCCCCTTCAATCAACCGCGGGGCCAGGCCGCTGCTGCTGAGTTTCTCACGAATATGGCCGCGGTACTGAGCCAGCTCTAACGGACTTGTACCACCCTCTACTACTGGACGCCTGCGGTGTTCGACCGGGCGGACGGCCTCCAGGATGCGCTGAGCGGCTGGGTTGCTGACATGCGAACTGACCCAGTGCACAGAAGGCAGATCCGGCCATTTCGCCAGCTCCGGCGGCGGGGCCGGGTTGCGGATCGAATCAACCGTCGCGGCCGAGGCACGATGGACGGCTGAGAACCACAGCGCCAGTTTGTCGCGCAGGGATGTCATCGCGTTGAGATGACTATAGCGCGAAGGCTGCTGCGAAACAGATCAACAACAGAGTTCACTGAGGATTACACAGCGCCCTGTGAACTCAGTGCGCTCTGTGGTGAATCTTCTTCTTGCAGCGCAGGCTGGATCAACAAAAGCAAGCGAGCAGACCGCCTCGCCGCGGGCTCAGGCAAGCTGGGCCGCTCCGGGATGAGAGGCTGGCTTGCAGCGCGGGGGTTTGAGACAGCAGGCACGGCTGCCAGGCGCTGGCTCAGCCGCGGCCGAGCATCGCCTTCAGCACATGGATCGCCACCGCCGGGTTTTCGCGCAGGCGGCGGATCGAATAGGCGTACCAGTCCCGGCCATAGGGCACATAGACCCGCAGCTTGTAGCCCGCGTCGAGAAGCTGATAACGCAGCTTCTCCCGCACGCCCAGCAGCATCTGGAACTCATAGCGCTCCGGGGGGATGCCAAGGCTTTCGACCAGGCTGCGCGAGCGGTCGATCAGCCAGTCGTCGTGGGTCGCGATGCCGACGTAATGACCGGCGGCAAAAAGATCGCGCAGGCACTCCAGGAAGTTGCCGCGCACCTCCTGGTATTCCTTGTAAGCGCGCTCGCGGGGCTCGACATAGATGCCCTTGCACAGGCGCACGTTGGAGTTTGCGGGCAGGTCTTCGATGTCGCGGCGGGTGCGGCGCAGGTAGGCCTGCAGCACGCAGCCGGCGTTGCCATAGCGCTGCTTCATCTCGGCGTAGAGCGCCAGGGTGGCATCGGTGGTGGTGCTGTCCTCCATGTCGATGGTCAGCACCACGCTGCTTTCCTGGGCCAGCCTGTAGAGCTCTTCGAGGTTCTGGCGGCAGGCGTCCTTGCCCTGCAGCAGGCCGAGCATCGTCGGCTTGAGCGAGACGGTGCTGTCCAGCCCGGACCCGCCGATGGCCTGTATCAGGGTGCTGTATTGATCGGTCGCCGCCCGTGCGGCGGCGGCCTCAGCCACGCTTTCGCCCAGAATGTCCACGGTTGTGCAGGCGCCGCCGCCGTTGAGCGTCCGCACGGTATCCAGTGCGGAGGCGAGTGTCTCACCGGCTACATAACGCTGCGCGACCCGGCCGACGATTGGCCTGGGGACATAGGGCAGGAAGGTTTTCACCAGCCCGCCTAAAAAGCTCACACGATCCTCCTGCGAAGCAGGCCTAGTATAGCTAACCCGGCGGGCAGGTCAAGCGCCGGGCGCGCCTTTCGACGGCGCTCAGGCGCTGGCGCTGAGGCCCAGCACGCGCCGCTGGTAGACCTTGCGCAGCTGCCCGAGGCCGATCTCGGCCTCCTCGCGGGTCTCGCTGTCGGCACTGGCGAGCTGTTCGTTGAAGGCGTCCATCGCGGCCTCATACTCCCCCTGGCCTTCCCGCGCGCCGGCCAGCATGCCGGCGATGCCGTGACAGCCGTGGGCCAGCAACAGGCAGAAGTCCGCACCGGGCGAGATTTCAAGCGGCTTGCCCTGCTCGCGGCTGTAGGCCTCGGCGTGCTCGAGCTCCTGGGCGAAGTACTGCTGCGCGCCGGTCAGGTCGTCCAGCGCCAGCAGGTGGATGCCGCAGGCCCAGCAGGCCATCTGCAGGCTGAAGTGGCCCTTGCCGAGCTGCTGGCGCCAGCGCACGCAGCTTTCGGCGGCGGAGAAACCCTCGCTGTGGTGACGGCGCTCGCGCGGTGTGTCGTCATCCGGCCAGCAGTCGGCCAGCGAGGCGCTGAGGTTGTAGCTCATCGCGTTGGCGCTGTCGAGCAGCTTGACACTCAGCTCAGGGTCGTCGAGGGCCGTGCTGTCGCTCTGCCGGACATACTCGGCGATGCCGGCGCGCGAGACCTGGATGTAGTCGTCAAGGTTGCCCGCCGGCCACTGGCGCAGGTCAAGCTGCTGCTGGGCGTGGTGGAAGAGCTTGCGGCGGGTCTCGTCGCTGCGGGCGGCGGAGAGCCAGGCGATCAGGCCGTCGGGGCCCTCGCCCTCGCAGAGCTCCTGGATGATGCGCTGGCGGTCCTCCGCCGGAGCGTGCAGTACTGCGTCGTGATCCATCCCCATCAGGGCCTCCCCGCTGCGGGCTGCCTGCAGCCCGGACAGGAGTAATGGTAGTGCATTGCAGGGGACAGGGGACAGGGGACAGGGGCAGGGAGAGTGAAGAAGGGCGGATGGCGGAAGAAGGGATCAGGGACCAGGGACCAGGGACCAGGGATGAGGGATCGGGGATCAGGGATCATCGACGAGGGATGAGGAAAGAGGGACGAGCGTGGGGCGGGGATTAGTGAAGAGAGAAAGGCCGGGCGTTCGGCGCCGGTCGGCTAAGCTCTGTTGGTGCACAAGACCGGCACGCTGTATCTGGCCGGGCTGCGCAAGCTGGCGCGCGCTGACGGGCGGCTGCATCTGGCCGTCAGCACCCTGACCGCCATGCTCGCCAGTCTGGTCCTCAGCGCGCAGATCGACCCCGAGCTGGGCTATTACAGCGGGCGCTCGCTGCTGGCGGCCTGGCCCTGGGTACTGTTTGGCGGCGCCGCAGCGCTGGCGCTGCTGGCCGCCGCTTATCACTGGGCGCTGGAACAGTACCGCTATTTCGCCGCCTGGACCCTGCTGGACAGCGGGCTGTTGTATCTGGCCCTTGAGCATGAACCGGCGGAGATGCTGGGCGCGCTGGCGCGGCGCGAGCGCAGTGTGCGGCTCGGCCCCGGCGGGCTGCTGGCCAATGCCGCCGGCAACAGTGCCATGGCGGGCGGAGCGCTGAGCTTCCGCGGGCGGATGGACGCCCTGCTGCGCAGCTATCCGGCCTGCTGCCACGCCCTGCTGTATCAGGCCTGGCCGGGACTGCTGCGCTGGGTCGACCTTGGCGTAATCCTGCTCAGCGCGGCCTGCCTGCTCTTCATCATCATTGTGGTCGGCACGCGCATCTGGCCCTATCTGGTCGACCCCTATGGCCCGCCGCCGGGACGCGAGCTTATCGCTCAGATTCGCGCTGCGGCCCTCGGCGTGCTGGCGGCGATGCTGCTGCGGGGCTGTCTGCGCCGGGCACGGATGGACGGCCTGCGCCTGGGCCTAGCGCAGGCGCTGGAAGGCGAGGATTAGCGCGGCGTGGCCTGGCCCTGCGACTGGAACTGCCGGCTGACCGGCTCGGCGCGAGTACATCGGCAAGCGCAGTGGATAAGGCAACCTTCCAGGCTCCGGCTGAAAGAACTGCTTCGTTGAGAACGAAGAGACTGAATGCAACAAGGACCGCGAAGAAGACGCAGATGCTTCCCAGCGGCGACGCGAAGGAAGCAATGATGCCGGCGGGAAGTATGCTCAGGCCCAGCACAATGTGCACGCCGAGTGAATCGCCCTTGACGCTGGCGAATTCCGGCCCAGGCAGCGGGCTGGGAAAGGCCTTCGCATAGTCCGCGGGGCAGGCGAGAAAGCCGAGCACGCGCTGACTGATGGAATGGGACTCCTGCAGGCGGAACAGCCTGGCCGGATCCTGGTGCTCATCCTCCCTTGGACGCCAGCCCTGGCCCGGCTTGAAGTCTGGATCAGCCAGGGCCAGCAGCAGTTCGCTGGAATCAATTGAGCTGACCATCGCCGTGCGCAGCAGACTGATCCGCGAGTGCAGCTCGCGGCTGAACCACTTGCGGGACAGTGACGACAGCAGCCAGCAGTGTGCAGCAGCGAGCAGGCAGGGTATCGCGAGTGCTGCGGCGGAGGGGCCGCCGGAATAGCTGCTGGTACTGCCAAGGATGGCCGGGAGATAGAGCAGGCAGAGGGCGACGACATAGGACAGACTGATGGCGGTGAGGGTCGATATCAACTGCTGCTCGCCGCGCAGTTGCAGAAGTTCCTGTACCGACTCCAGCTCTGACTGGCGCGCAGGAGTAACCACAGCACGTTTTTCCGGCATCAAGATTGATGTTAGCGCAGTTTTTACAATGCGCTACAATGCAAATCAGTCGCAGCGGGCCGCGGGGCCGGCTGCAGTGGGGAGGAATAGTGGCGCGGCGGTGCCCGGCTGAAAAGGTGAAGGACTGCGGAAGCAAGAGCGGCCGCATGCTCAGCTTGGCTTTGCGCTGCCTGGGGCTGACGGTCCTGCTGAGCCTGTTCATCCTGCCCCGGCTGGCCAGCGCACACTTCCTGCCCTGGCGCACCGAGAACGACGAACCCAAGCGCCGCGCGATGGCCCGCGGCATCCCCGTGCCTTCCGAGCTGGAGGCTATCGACCGGCCCAACGACGATGGCTCAACGGTGCTGGTCAGCTTTACCTTTGAAGCACCGGAAGAAAGCACCGCGGTAATGGCGCAGGCGACGGTGGATAAGGTCTGGTATGACTGCGCCGAGAAGCCGGTGTTGCTGTCCGAGCTGCCGCGGCACAAGGACGAACCGCGCTACTACGGCGGGGATGCAGTTTCTGAGCTGCACAAGGACTACTACAGTCTGGCCGTGGACAGCGTGATGCTGCCCGGCGAGGACGGCGCGCCGGTGCAGACGCCGCTGACCGTGGGCCAGGACTACAGCTTCCGGCTGATGGTCTACAAGGACGTCGCTGACCCCGCCGACGGACGGATCGGCTTTATGGTCGGCGATGCCACCCCGACCCAGCAGTGGTTCAACACGGCCTTCCTGAACCAGGTGCTGATGGCCGCCATCTTTACCCTTATCATGATGGGGGCGATCTTCGCCGCCCGCCAGAACCCGAACCTCTTCATCCGCCGCATCGCCGGCCTTGAGGCGGTGGATGAGGCGATCGGCCGCGCCACCGAGATGGGACGTCCGGTGATGCAGGTCAACGGCCTTGACCCCCTGACCTCTGCTTCGACGGTAGCGGCGGTGAACATCCTCGGGCGCATCGCCCGGCGCATCGCGTCCTATGACAGCACGCTGATGGTGCCCTGCGTCGACCCGGTCGTGATGACCGTCAGCCAGGAGACCGTCAAGCAGGCCTATGCCGAAGCCGGCCGGCCCGATGCCTACCGCAACGACAGCGTTTTCTTTGTCACCGACCAGCAGTTCAGCTATGTCGCTTCGGTCTGCGGCTTCATGATGCGCGACCGTCCGGCGGCGATTGTCTATCTCGGCGCTTTCTATGCCGAGAGCCTGCTGCTGGCCGAGACCGGCGCGGGCACCGGCGCGATCCAGATCGCCGGTACCGACAGCCAGCACCAGCTGCCCTTCTTTGTGGTGTCCTGCGACTACACCCTGATCGGCGAAGAGCTGTATGCCGCCAGCGCTTACCTGTCCCGCGAGCCGATGCTGCTGGGCAGCCTCAAGGGCCTCGACATCGCCAAGGCGATTGTGATGGTGCTGATCCTGCTGGGCACGATCCTGGCCACGGCCGGCACCGACTTCCTGACAAGGTGGTTCACACCCCTGTAATGCACACGAGCAGCAACAGCCGCGCCGCTGAGACCGCCGCCTGCCGGCACCGGGAGGCGCGCGCATGCTGATGTTCTTCAAGCGGCAGTTCCCGGTCATCCTGGCCTTTCTCTTCGGCCTGGCCCTGTGGGTGCAGTACTACATCCCCAGCAAGACCAGCCAGGACATGCTGGAGAGCTTCAGCTCCTCATGGCTGATCACCCTAGCCGGCTGCGCACTGATCCTCGGCGTCTTCAGCGCGGTTTTCCACCACATCGAGAAAGTCAAGCAGAAGCGCGCCGGCTTCGGTTACAGCCTGATCACCCTGGTCTGTTTCGGCATCACCTTTACCTGTGGCTTCATTCTGCCGGTGATCGGCAAGCTGGTGCCGTCCAGCGGGATCGAGACCATCCCGACCCAGCCCGACACCCCCTTCGACTGGATCTTCAACAATGTCCAGGTTCCGCTGGACTCCACCGTCTTTGCCCTGCTGGCCTTCTTCGTGGCCTCGGCCGCCTTCCGGGCCTTCCGGGCGCGCAGCATGGAGGCGACGGTGCTGCTGATCGCCGCCTGCCTGATGATGCTGGGCCGCGTGGCCTTCGGCGAGATGATCGGCACCAAGGACTTTAATGTCTCGGACATCGCCGAGTGGATCCTGAACAACCCCAGCACCGGCGCCCAGCGCGGCATCCTGTTTGGAATATACCTAAGCCAGGTCGCCCTGGCGCTGCGCATTATCTTCGGCATTGAAAAGACCTATCTGGGAGGTGGCTCCTGATGCGCCTGACCCAGCGAATCCTGAATCTCGACCGCCGCATTATCTATCTGGCAATCTTCCTGTGCGTGCTGATCCCGACGGTCATCCCGATCGGCTTTGACGTGCAGGTGACGCCGGAAGTGCAGCGCGGCTTTGATCTGATCGAGGGCCTCAAGGAAGGCGACGCGGTGCTGATCTCCGTTGACTTCGGCCCGAGCGCGATCCCGGAGAACTACCCGGTGCTTGTCAGCGTGCTGCACCAGTGCTTCCGCAAGAAGCTGCGGCCGATCCTGGTCTCGCTGATCCCCGACGGGCGCGGCATGGCGACCAAGGGACTGGCCGAAGTGTTGGACAGCAAGGGCGCCGACGGCCAGCCGCTTTATCCGGGCCTCAAGAGCGGAGTGGACTATTCCTTCCTGGGCTACAAGAGCGGCACCAATGCTGTGATGGTGGCGGTGGGCCAGAGCTTCACCGCGACCTTCCCGACGGACTCCGAGGGCAACAGCACGGCCAGCCAGCCCCTGTTCCAGCGCGTGCGCTCGCTCAAGGACATCAAGGTGCTGATCAACACGGCTTCGGTGGGTATGCCCGAGACCTGGCTGCCCTATGGCGCCGGCAAGTTCGGCATCCCGATGGTGGTGTCCTGCACGGCGGTGTCAACGGTGCAGTACTACCCCTTCTATAACACCGGGCAGTTCAGCGGACTGCTGGGCGGGATGAAGGGCGCGGCGGAATATGAAAAGCTGGTCGGGCTGGCCGAGATAACCGGCCGGCCGGGCAAGGCCACCGCGGGCATGGACGCCCAGGCTGTCAGCCATGTGTTCATCGTCTTTGCCATCGTGCTGGCGAATGTCTGCTTCCTGATCGAACGGCGCCGGGCGGCTGCAATCGGCAAGGGAGGTGCCTAGGCCATGAGCTGGGAAATCATCGGCATCTGGGTTGCCACTTTGCTGACCTTCGGCATTGCCAGCTTCCTGTACAAGGACAACCCGGTCTATAAGATCGCCGAGCATATCTATCTCGGCGTGGCCCTGGGCTATGGCCTGACGATCTACTTCTGGGACAGCATCAAGCCCAACGCGATCGACAAGGTTTTCCCGACGGACGGCAGCGCGCCGGACCTGATGGTCTGGATCCCGATCGTCCTGGGCATCTTCATCCTGCTGCGCGTAATCCCTTCACTGGCCTGGCTGTCGCGCTGGAGCTTCGCGGTTTACATCGGCGGCAACATGGGTATCCTGGTGCCCAGCGTAATCGCCAACCTGCTGATGCCGCAGCTGGCCTCGGCGATGAACCCGCTGTATGACATCAGCCAGCCGATCGACGGGCAGTGGGGCGCGCTGATCGCCCAGAGCGTGATCATGATCGCGACCTTCGCGACGATGATCTACTTCTTCTTCAGCCTGGAACACAAGGGTGTGGTGGGCAAGCTGTCGCGCCTTGGCGTGCTGTTCATCATGGTCAGCTTCGGCGCGGGCTTCGGCTATACGGTGATGGCCCGCATGAGCCTGCTGATCGGCCGCTTCCAGTTCCTGATCATCGACTTCTTCGGCCGGGCGCTGGGCATCCGGATCGGCTAGCGGCGCGGCTGCTGCGGCCGGCTGGCCGGCGCAGGAGGCTGGGCTACTTTTCCTGTTCAGCGCTGGCTTTCAGGAATTCATGACGGGTGCGCGCGGCTTCATAGAGCGCCTTGGCGAACTCCTTATGCTCCGGCTTGTCGCTGGTGCGGCCAATCTCGACGCAGCTTTTCATCAGCTCATCCAGAGCGATGATCCGCATCTTCACACCGTCCATCTCGGCCATGCTTACTCCCCCGCGCTGCTGAATGCCGGCACTGCCGGCCAAACCATTTGCTATACCCGTTGTTGCCATGCCTTAGATATCGGAATAACCGGTCCCGGCCACAGTGGGCGCATCAATTTTCCCACACTCGCCCGGAAGCCGACGAGCACTGACGAAATGCGCCTTACCAGGCTCAGAACCGTCAAGAGCCTTGTTCGTCCTTGTTCCAGCGCATGACTCGCATCTTGAGCTCCACAAAGGCTTCGTCGGGCCAGGGAGCATCCCAGTCCTTTGCATATCGCGCTTTCCCCCAGGCACGCAGGATGCCCTCGAACTCCCAAAAAACGCGGCGTGCAAACTCTTTGCAGGGAAGCTCTGCTTCGAAGATAGAACCGTATCTAGAAACAAGCCGGGGTAAGTCGTCCCTTTCAGCTTTGTCGTGAGCGTCCCAGTAGATGTTGAGCTTAAGCCGTTCCTCGCTGCGCAGCGCCAGGAGCCAGTACGCTCCGGGCTCGACAGGAAAGCAGACGGAAACCATGCAAGACCCAGTATCCGCTTCAGTCAGCTGTAGTACCGCCTCGAGGAAATCTCTGGGCGAATCAGATAGGTAGCTAGCTCCGAAATCAACCACCCTGTTGCCTTGATACATCAGGACTCTTGCCCAACCATGTCCTTTGAGCACAAAGACCAACCCAAACTTGTCTGGGTGCGGCGGAGTTGGGTAATGCTCCAATGCATTTGTCTGAACCATACCCTGCATTATCCTATGCTGACCAAGCCAATGCGGCGGAGAAGCACTTGAGCATTCCCATCGGCATCAGCACACTCGTCGACCTCGACCTCAGCATGCCTGAGCTGCTGGACCGCGTAGCCAGCGCCGGCTTTACGCATGTGGGCCTGAGCCACGACGTGGCGCACGCCGGCTACCACTCCGCGGCCGGCCGCCGCCAGCTGGCCGCCTGGCTTAGCGCCAGCGGGGTCGCCCTGGACTACATCCATCCGCCGATCACGGCCTATATCGACCTGTGCAGTCTTGACGAGGGCGTGCGGGCCTACAGCATCGCCCTGCATGAGTTCATCATCCGCGCCTGCAGCGAGCTGGGCGGCCAGGCGCTGACGGTGCATGCCAATAACGAGCTGCGCACGGCGCGCGAGGAGGACGCGGAGCGGGCCGCGGCCGGGCGCGCGGCGCTGGAGGTACTCGGCCGCCTGGCCGAGCGCGAGGGCGTGCTGGTCTGCGTCGAGAACCAGCCGGGTTATATGGACTCCGAACGCGTGACCCAGGCCCTGCTGCCGCTGATCGCGGACCTGCCCGGCGTGGCCCTGACCCTTGACCCGAACCATGCGCGGATCGGCAACCCCGAGTATCTGGAACTGGTTCAGCGGATGGCCCCGCGGGTGCAGGCCACGCACTTCTCCGACACGATGGGCGAGCACGACAGCCATCAGATCCCCGGCGAAGGGGCGGTGGACTTCGCCGCCGTGGCGCGCCTGCTGGGGGCCGCGGGCTTCGGACAGCCGAGCAGCGGGGGCAGCGGCAGGCTGCCGGCCGGCCGGCAGGCGGTACTGAACCTGGAGAGCAGCCTGTGGATGCTGCGCCGCCGCCTGGCCGCCGGTCAGCCGCAGCCCGGCGACCCCGAGACACTGCCGACAACGGATGAGTACCTGACGCGCTGCGCCGACAGCGCCCGACGGATTGCTGCCGCGATCGAGGCCGCCTGGCCGGTTCAGTGAACGTGACGACGAAGACTCGGAGCGCAGGCCGCTGCGAAGCAGGGCCTGCTTGTGTCTATTCTCCTGCGAAGCTCGAAGTTCAAGAGAAGCAGGCCGGCTCTGGCGGCGCCAGTAGCCTGCGCTCCGCGCCTTAGCTCCCTTACGCGTAGACATGCACATGCGCAGCGTAATCATTTCAGTCTGGCTTTCGGGCGCCGGCTGATCATGGGACAATGCTCCGCCTGCCAAGCGCCTGAGGCTCGACTGCGCATGAGCTTTGACTTCACAGAACTGGACGCCCTGCTCGACTCGCCCGAGGCGGCAGCGCACGGCGGAATGTCGCTGGTGCTCCGGCGCGGCGGTAAGCAGCTCTATGCCCGCAGCGTGCGTGGCTATGGCCCGCGCCAGCGCCAGTACATCGCTTCGGCCACCAAATGGACCAGCGCCGCGCTGCTCCTGCGCCTGTGCAGCCAGGAGGGCTTTGGACTGAGTCTCGACGACAATCCGGCCAAGTGGCTGACTGGCTGGGGCGCTGACGACCCGCGCAAGGCGCGGATCACTCTGCGCATGCTTTTGAGCCATACCCACGGCCTGCCCGCGGTCCCGGCGGCGGTGAATGACCGCTCAAAGGACCTGCGCGAGGCGGCGCTGGCGATCGGCACCGAGGCGCTGCAGTACGAGCCCGGCGCGGGCTTTTTGTACAGCGAAGGCGGAATGCAGGTGGCCGGCGCGATGGCCGAGGCCGCGACGGGGCTTGGATACTGCGAGCTCTTTGAGCGCGAGCTGGCCGAGGCGCTGGGGATCCCCGAACTGAACTTCATCGGCCCCAGCGGCCAGCCGCCGCAGCAGCCGCATCTGGGCGGCGGGCTGCACTCCTGCGCCGAGGACTACTGCGTTTTTCTGGAGGCGATCCACGACAACTGGCGCGCTGCGCGCGGTGAGGCTCTGCGGGCGGACAGCCCCGCGCAAGGCTTCGGCATCCGCCCCGAGCTGATGAGCGAGATGTTTGCCGACCAGACGGCGGGCATCGAGCCGCCCTATGCCTCTACGCCTTATGTTCTGGTGCCGGGGATGCACAGGACGACTTACGGCCTGGGCTGCTGGCGCGAGGAACTGCGGGCGGATGGCGCGCTGGCCGTGGCCTCCAGCCAGGGCCTGCCGGGGACCAGCCCCTGGATCGACTTTGAGTCCGGCATCTGCGGCTGCCTCTGGACCATGAGCCACTTCGCCAAGGTTTACCCGCTGTACCGGGAGCTGCGCCGGACTGCGGCGGCGTGCGTGATGGGCGGCGGCAGCTGAAAGCAAACTCTGATAGGGCAGCCCTGTGGGAAACTAGGGCATGAGCACAGATTTAACCGGCAAGCTGCAGACAGAAATACCCGAGATCAGCGCGGCGGCGTTGGCCGCCGAGCTTGAAAGCGGCGCTGCGCTGCAGCTTCTGGATGTGCGTGCACCCGAGCGTCTGGCCAGCGGCCGGATTGAACCCGGGGCGGCGCAGAGCTTTACCAATCTGCCGAACTCGCGGCTCTTTGGGCTGGATGATCCGGCCAACATTGGGCTGCAGCGCGGGCAGGCGGTGGTGACGGTCTGCGGGCACGGCCATTCGAGCCAGCAGGCGGCGGCCTTTCTTTTGCAGCGCGGCTATCAGGTGCGCTCGCTGCGCGGCGGGATGGCGGCCTGGATGCGCGCGCTGCTGCCTCGCGAGCTGCCTGCGCCTCAAGGCTTCACGCGGCTGCTGCAATTCGACCGGGTTGGCAAGGGCGCGCTGGGCTACCTGCTTATCAGCGGCGACAGCGCGCTGGTGATCGACCCGCCCCGGGATCTTGAGGCCTACGAAAGCGCCGCCGAAGCGGCGGGCGCGCGGATCGTCGCGGTGGCCGATACGCATGTCCACGCGGATTACATCAGCGGCGCGCCGGCGCTGGCGGCGAAGCTCGGTGTGCCCTACTTCCTGCATCCGGCGGATAACTGCTATCCCTATGACGGCCGCGCGGGCCGGCTGGCGATCAGCCCGCTCAGCGGCGGGCAGGAGATCAGCGTCGGCGCGGGTACGGTCAGGGCGCTGCATACCCCGGGCCACACCGAGGGCAGCATGAGCTTCATCGCCGGCGAAGAGGCCTGCTTCAGCGGCGACTTTATCTTTGTGGACTCCATCGGCCGGCCGGACCTGGCCGGTCGCAGCGAGGAATGGACGCCGCTGCTGTACGTCAGCCTGCAGCGCGCACTGAGCCAGTGGCCGGATTCGCTGGCGGTCTACCCGGCGCACTATGCCGGGGAGGGTGAGCGCAACAGCGACCGCAGCATCGGCGCGAGCCTTGGCGAGCTGCGAGGCCGTAACAGCGCCCTTAGCCCGGGCAGCGCCGCAAGCTTCGCGCAGTGGGTCCGCACGCACCTGCCCACGCCCCCGGAGGCCTATCGCATCATCAAGGGCGTGAATGTCGGCCTGATCGCAGCCAGCCCCGAGGAGATTGACGTGCTGGAGGCCGGGCGCAATGAATGTGCCGTGAGATAAGGCGGAAGCCGATGGCAGCGCCATTGCTATAATCTGCGCCTCAATCGCGCGCTTTGCGCGCACTCCAAGGTTACGCACAGGGGTTACACATGGCGATCCTCGTCAACAATGACAGCCGCGTCTGCGTGCAGGGCATCACCGGTCATGAAGGCAGCTTCCATGCCGCCGCCATGCTCG
>CAZEJB010000024.1:19954-58199 GCA_964512635.1 uncultured Planctomycetales bacterium
TGCGTGCAGGGCATCACCGGTCATGAAGGCAGCTTCCATGCCGCCGCCATGCTCGACTATGGCACGCAGGTCGTCTGCGGTGTGACCCCCGGCAAGGGCGGCCAGTTCTTCGAGCACAACGGCGCCAGGATTCCCGTCTTCGACACGATGGTCGAGGCGATGGAGGAGACCGGCTGCGACGTGAGCTGCATTTTCGTCCCGCCGCCGGCCGCCGCCGACGCCGTCAGCGAGGCGGCCGAGGCCGGCATCGAGCTGATTGCCTGTATCACCGAAGGCATCCCGGTGCTGGACGGTCTGCGCCAGTACAACTACATCGCCCGCTATGGCGCGACGATGATCGGCCCCAACTGCCCCGGCCTGGTGTCGGTGGGCAAGTGCAAGGTCGGCATTATGCCCGCCCGCATCTTCAGCAAGGAGCCGGGCCCGGTGGGCCTGATCAGCCGCTCCGGCACCCTGACCTATGAGGTGGTCAACGCCCTGACCGAGAATGGCCTCGGCCAGAGCACCTGCATCGGCATCGGCGGCGACCCGATCATCGGCACCACCTTCCTTGATCTGCTGATGGAGTTCGAGGAAGACCCGGACACCGAGTGTGTGGTGGTGATCGGCGAGATCGGCGGCAGCGATGAAGAGATGGCGGCCGAGTTCGTCAAGGAGATGAGCAAGCCGGTGGTGGGCTTCATCTCCGGCCGCACGGCGCCTCCAGGCAAGCGCATGGGCCACGCCGGCGCGATCGTTTCCGGCAACGCCGGCACGGCGGCCAGCAAGGTCGCGGCCTTCGAGGAAGCCGGCATCGTCCTGGCCAGCCTGACGATGGAGATCCCGGGCCTGGTTAAGACCGCGCTGGGCAAGTAAGCTCAGGGGCCAGTAAGTTCAAGCGGCCCTCAGCATTTAGTCAATCGTGAGGCACGGTGTTGTTTTCGCGCGCGCACCGCTTAGAATCACCCTGCCGCGGCCTGCGGCGCGGGAGCCCAAAGATGCCCGAGTACCCTGTGATTCTGCTGCGTGGTTTCGACCCCGTCGGCGGCGCCGACCGCGATCCTTTTACCGGCTATAACGACGGCACGGCCTATACCGGGGCGGTCTATCAGAGCCGCGACTTCGAAGGCTTCGTGATCAACTTCTATAAGGACGCCAGCCGTTCCTACCGCGACACGATCAACGTCTTTCGCTTCCATCCGCCGCTGCCCCTGCCGCATCCGGAGCTGGGCTTCGGGCTGGCGGACTCCTGCTTCAGCAAGGCCGACCCGGAGAAGTACCAGGCCTGGCAGCAGCTTGGAGCCAGCGACCCGGCACTGGCCGCGCGCAGCCTGTGGGTCTTTAACTACTATGCGGCCAGCCAGGGCAATGTGTTCAAGCGCCGCGGCTTCAAGACCGTGCCCTACTTCGCCCGCGAGCTGCAGCGCTTCATCGAGCAGGTGCTGAAGCTGACGAAGTGCGGCAAGGTCAACATCATTGCCCACAGCATGGGCGGCGTGATCCTGCGCCATCTGGTGCAGCGGCGCTATAAGGACAAGGCCGAGGCCCAGCGGAAAATCAACCGCATCGTCACCCTCGGCTCACCCCTGACCGGGATCAGCTATATGGAGGGCGGGGTGGTGGAGGCCCTGCGCAGCCTGCTCGGCCTTGGCGACCAGAGTGAGCTGGACGCGATGGATCCCTCCGAGATCCAAAAGCCGGTGGTCAAGCTTGGCGAGCTGGTCAGCGACAGCGACTTCCTGCCCTCGGCGGATACAGATAAGGACAAGCAGCCGGCCAATGACTATGGCCTGATCAACGCCACATTGTGGGACGGCAAGAAGAAGATCAGCGGTGACGAGAAAGAGGCGCTGGCGCGGCGCATCGACCTCGACTTCGACCCGCGGCGCTGGCTGTGCGTGATCGGCACCGACCCGGAGAGTTATGGTGCGGCGCTGGGGCGCCTGGGCGGAGCGCTGCGCGGGCATGGCGGTCGCACCGACGGCCTGGTGGCCCAGGACAACGCCTGGCTGGAAGGCTCGCCGAAAAGCTATCTGCATAAACCGCACGGCGGGCCGGATGGCCTGCAGACTTCCCGCGAAAGCTATGAAGTGGCGACGCGATTCTTCTTCGGCACGCATGACATTTCGGTGCGCCTCAAGGCCGGGGGCGTCATCGCCAACTTCGACCGCAACAGCCAGTACTACCTGGGCAGCTCGGTGAAGGTGCGCGGCGTGGACTTCTTCCTGCACCAGATGGACCGCGAGAGCAAGAACTGCATCGTGCTGTTTGAGCCGGGCCGCGACAGCGACTGGCTGGCGCTGGAGAGCGGCCAGCGCGCGCGGCTGAAGCAGGATGCGCTGCTCTGGGAGGGCGCGCTGGATATGACCCGCGCGCTGTCAAACGGGCAGATGGTCTTCCGCTTTGACTTCAACCTTTACGGCGAGGACAAGCCGAGCCTGCTTAACCCGCTGCGTCTGCTTTCGCTGAAGCACAGCGACCAGATCGTGGCCCAGGAGCAGTTCGTCGCGATCTTCACGCCCAAGCCCGACCGCCTCTACTGGTTCCGCAACAGCAAGGAGATAGTCGGCATGGCGGCCCAGATGCTGGGCTCGCCGATGAAGGTCAGCCTCAGCGCGGCGCCGGTGAAGGCGAGCAGCGAGGTGGCCCAGGATAACGTGAACAACTTCCTCAGCCAGCTGGCAGCCGAGGAGAGCAAGACGGTCAAGACCCTGGTGGACAGCCCGGATGGCGCGCCGGCGGGAACGAAGTATGTCTATGACTGCGTGGTTAAGGGCGACACCTACACCATCGACGGCCTGCCGGTGGATACCCTGAGCTTCCACGGCGAGCTGCTGGTGGAACTGGTCAAGCGCAAGGATTAGTCTTCAGGCGGCAATCACCTGCAGGCAAAGGGGGACCTGGGCGCCGGGCGTCTAGTTGATCGCGTAGAGGTCCGGCAGCTGGCGCCAGCGCTGCTCGAAGTCGAGGCCATAGCCGACCACGAACTTATCGGGAATGGTGAAGCCGACATAGTCGAGCTTCAGGTCGACCTCGCGGCGGTGCGGACGGTCGAGCAGGGCGCAGATCGCCAGGCTGGCCACCTTGCGCGCCTGCAGCATTTCCTTGATGTAGTGCAGGGTGCGGCCGGAGTCGAGGATGTCTTCCACCACCAGCACGTGGCGGCTTTCGACGCTTTCCTCGAGGTCCTTGACCAGCTTGACCTGGCCCGAGCTGTTTTCGCCGGCGTAGGAGCTGACGGCGATGAAGTCATAGCTGATCTCAATGTCGATACAGCGGCTGAGGTCGGCCAGGAAGGTGGTCGCCCCGCGCAGTACGCCGATCAGATGCAGGCTCTTGCCCTCGTAGTCAGCCGTGATCTGCGCGCCAAGTTCGCGAACACGGGTCGCGAGCTGATCGGCGCTCTGGAGACACTGGAAGTAGCTCGGGATCTCAAGCATGGCAGGCAGATAGAATAGCATGCCTTGGGCTGAATAAGGGCCGCAGCGGGGCTCTGTGGTGCCCGGCCGCGGCGCGGCTTAACCAAAGTTTCAGCGACAAGCAGGCAGCCGTGGCAAAAGATATTACTAAGGTCTAGTCCAGCGGTTGTCATGCCCGCGCGGCTGTAACCACATAGTGCCAGCGGGCGTCTGGGTATAATGTCCGGGATGCGGGATCTGCTTTCCCGCCGACACTTTTCGGGCCTGGCCCGGAAAACATGCTGAGAGAGGCTAAGCGAATTGGCCGGAAGGATGGACAAGATGTCAACTGAACTGGGTCGCCCGACGGGCAGCCGGCCTCAGCGCCGGGGCTTTTCGCTTGTCGAAATCCTGGTGGTGCTGCTGATTCTGGCCATCCTCATTTCAATTGTGGTGCCGACTCTGATCGCCACCCAGCCCCAGCGCAACCTGGCCGCGGCCAGTGAACGCTTTGCCAACGACATTAACTACTGCCGCTCCAAGGCCGAGGCCACCGGCAACAGTATCTATATGGCCTTTGAATGCCAGGTGGATGAGGACAGCGTTGAAGGTTACTACGAGGAGAACACCAACAGCTTCCTCGACAGCCCGTCCCGCAACGGCAATTCCTATATCGCGCCGGGCAACCCCGGAGTCAAGCGCACCGCGACGGCCTATTACATCGTGGAGGCCCGCCCCCGCACCAATGGCGACGGCAGCGCCTATACCTATCTCGACTGGCTTAACGATTACGACGCCTGGAACGCCGGAAACGGTGAGTATCCGGTGGAGCCGCTGTTCCCCTTCAGCACTGAGGACACCGCGATCAGCGGTACCCTGCCTGATCCGGGCCTCGGTTCTTTCAATGCCTTCGCCGCGCCCTTGTCGGTTTTCCCCCAGAACATGATCACCGGCAACGCAGGCACGACCTATCAGCAGCGCCACTTCAACCAGGTCGGCCTGGCCGGCGGCGACTGGCGCAGCGGCGACCCCGGCGACCAGATATACAAGACCTTCTGCGTTGCCGACGAAGCGGAGATCCTGTCCTACGACCAGAACACCGGCGATGTGAACATCGACCGTTTCCCGGCGGGCGACCCGAACGGCGAGCGCACCTATGATCCCACCCCGGGCGGCCTGAACGGCACCAACGGCGGCAGCCTTGGCGACCACCCGCGCCTGCAGCAGCAGGTTGTGGACTATGTCCTGCTCAAGCGGGTTGAACTTCCCGAGCATGTCTTCTTCATCAACCCCTGGCAGAACTACTTCGTCACCGGCTGGTATGACAACGGCGGCGGCGTGAACTATGTGCGCCAGGACATGCAGTTCCTGCAGTACCTCTGGGCCTTTGATGCCACCGGCGAAGTCAAGCTGCGCCAGTGGGGCTACGACCCCGAGCCCTTCCCGAGCGGCGACTACACCGGCCTGGTCCATGGCTTGCCGCTGGATGTCGGCAGCAACTATCCCGTCGTCCGCATGATGTGGATGGCGCTGGACGAGTGCCTCGACTTCACGGGCAGCAGCTCGGTGATCCCGAGCAACAAGAAGAGCCAGCAGGAATCCAGTGGCCGCATGTTCGGCCTGTGGCCGATGAACGGCAAGCACTTTGTTGAAGACTACGCCCCCAATGACCTGACCCGCCAGATTAACCCGGACGACCCGGCGCTGGATGTGGGTAATGTCAACAATATTGACCAGGGCGACCAGGGCAACTTCCCCTCTTACCAGCGGGAAGTGGCCTATAGCCAGAACTTCCTGGTCGCGCCCTAGCGTGATTGTCAAACCGGGCCCGGCAGCACTGCGCCGCCGGGCCTGTTACCTGCTGGGCTTCAACTGGGCCCTGCGGGGGTAAAATAAGTTGCCCGGCCAGCCTGCTGCGCCGGCGGCGGCAGTGCCGCCAGACCTAAAGGTGGAATAAGGTGAATCAGCATATGACTGCCAAGCGGATGCCCCGGCGCCAAGCCCGAGGCGGTTTTTCGCTGCTCGAGCTGCTGGTCGCGCTGACCATCCTGGCCATTGCGCTGATCCCGGTGGCCTACTTCTACAGCAAGTCGCTGCAGAGTGTTGAGGAGGCCGGCATCCGCACCCGCGCGCTGACCCTGGCCCAGGAGCGCCTGGCCGAGCTGCGCCAGATGCCCTACGACCAGATCCGCAGCAACATCACCATGTCCGGCGAGCAGCGGGCGATCTATTCCTCCACCGGTGATATTGACCTGACCATGGAAGACTGGACCGGCAACGATTTCGAGACCGCCGGGCGTGTCAGCCTGCGCGGCAACGAGAGTGCCGGCATGTTCTTCTTCCCCCTGCCCCTGGACTTCAATCCCTACCAGCCGCAGACTCAGGGCTACAACAACGGCACCGGCGTCAACCACTATGCCCCCTTCAACCCGCTGGGCACCGTGGCCGACGGACACGTTAACTTCAACGATGGTTCAGGCAACAACCTCGACTATGAGTATGAGCCGATCGGCTTCTACACCCAGAAGGTGCTGAACCGTAACCGCAGCCTGGCGGTCGCCGACCTGGCCGACATCTCGATGGCCGACCGGCGCACCATCCCGGCGCTGGAGCCGGCCCTGGATATCGACGGCACGGGAACCGCGGTGGACAACTTCCGTTTCGGTACCCAGGAAGAAGCTGACAAGTATGCGATCTATGGCCGCCGGACCATCATCATGGACACGGTGCCGAGCTATACGATCTTTGACGGCGACGGCGATCAGTACGCGCCGGACGACGACCGCGACGGCGGCGCGACCGCCCTGAACCCCTATCCGATCGGCAAGGGCCCGGACAACAAGTTCCAGAAGATCAGCCGCTACGGCCAGGGCAAGGAAGTTACAGTGATCGTCTTCTGGCTGCCCCGCGACGCTGCTGACGGCTATGTTGACGGCGATGACCTCAACAAGATCGAATTGAAGACCTTCATCCCCGACCCTAAGGCCTTCAAGACCGGTGAGCCCGTGCAGGGCAGCGGTGTGAGCCGCAACGACAACCTGTTCATTACCACCGACTAAGACTCAGCGCCGCCGGCACACTGCCTGCGGGTGCTTGAACGCGCCCGGCGGAGGCCCCCGTAAATTCGACTGCCGGGAGCCATTCGTTTACGAGTCAATGTAACCTGACATATAATCGTCCGTCTGAGATAAGTGGCGGGCCTGGGGCAGGCAGGATTAGCTTTGCTGCCGACGGCCGTGCCGGATAGACTTTGAAAGACCTGCGAACGCACTTGAATCAAGCGAGGCCAGCGAAATGGTTCTGAGCAAGAATGGCGGCAGCCGGCCGGCTGATCGGGCAAATTTGCCCGCATGGCCCAGGCGCCGTGCTTTCACCCTGATAGAACTGTTGGTGGTGATGGGCATCATCCTGGTGCTCGCATCTATCGCCATCCCGGTGGCCAACAGCGCACGCCAGAAGGCCAAGGACACGGAAGTCAAGGCTGGCTGCAACAACGTCCAGAAAGCCCTGGAGCTCTATGCCACCAGCCACGCCGGCCAGTACCCCGGCGCGCACTGGGAGCGAGACAGCAACGGCGAATACCACGTCGGCCCCGGCGTGCTGGGCGGAACGCCGACCTTCTTCGGCACTGAAGTCAACCAGGATTTCTATACGCCCAAGGATGCCTCGGATCCCCGGATGCCCTATCTGGCTGATGGAACGCCGAACCCCTCGGCCCTCGACGCACTGGTGGTCGGCGGCTACCTGGAAGACTATCCCTCCAACCCCTTCCTGCGCGCCACCGACGGCAAGAAGGCCCAGATGAGCAACCTCTTCCTGTTCAACCCGATCCTGGGTACCACCACGCCGACCCCGGCGAACCCGGACAGCCTGGACTGGAACCGCTATACCGATGCCGGCGAGTCGATGCGCCAGAACTACCTGGACAACGGCCGCGGCCACTTCAGCTATATCCCGCTGAACCCGACCAACACCACCGGCTTTGACTATGTCGGCGAGTGGACCAGCGGCAACCTCAGCGACGCCCAGCTTTCTGACTATTACAAAGGCTGCAAAGGCTACATCCTCGTCGGCTGGGGCCATGAGCGCATGGACGACAGCAACGCCAAGGGTGTCAGCACCAAGTACTGGGACAACGGCCTCGGCGGCTTCGACTTCGACAAGAACCTTTCGCTGGACAGCCTGGAGCAGGTGCTCAGCAATACCGGCGGCGCCGGCATCCTGGCTCCTGAGCAGCAGGACAGTACCGGCGCGGTCGGGGCCTTCGGCGGACCGCTGCCCGGCGGCGCCGTGGATATCGACCAGGCCTTTTATGGCGCCACCTTCTTCGTGGTCTCGGGGAGCTAAGTTATGTTGAACCTATCCAGTCGCCGCGGCTTCACGCTGATTGAACTGCTGGTGGTGATCGTCATCATCGGTATTCTGGTCACGCTGTCGATCCCGCGATTCGCCGATTTCCGCCGCAAGGCGCGGGAGACCGAGACCGCGGCCAACCTCAAGAAGATCCAGACCGCTCTGGAGTCCTTCGGCGCGGATAACAACGGCAACTATCCCTTCAAGGTGCGCTACTTCAACCAGGGCACCTATCAGCAGGCGGGCTTCGATCCGGCTTCGACGACCCCGACCGTGATCAGTGATGCCAACGGCGATTACTTCAGCCTCGGCGTCTTCGGCGGCGTGCGCACGGTCAACCCGGACTTCTCCGACAACAGCGTGCTGAGCGCGTCGGACAAGGACGCGGGCAAGAACGAGCACAAGATCATCCAGCCCTTCGGCTTCAACTATGGCAACTTCTACCAGTACTTCAACCAGTACTCCGACCCCCTGCGGGCCAACGGCTACCTGGATGACTACCCGGAGAATCCTTTCCTGAAGCGCCCGATGGGCAACATCATGTGGGCCTACGGCAATGCCAACTGGCGCGGCGGCGGCCCCTTCATCTATGACGCGACCGTGCCTTACGATCGCATCACCCCCAGCCCCGGCGACTTCGTCTACACCTTCTTCTACCGGGCCGAGGGCAACACCATCGAGAACCCCGCCGGCGTTCTGCCGGCCAAGAAGAGCTATCAGGCCCAAAGCGAGAGCGACACCTTCCCGGGCGAGTTTTACCTGGATGTGGTGGACAGCTACCAGCTCTGGGCGCTCGGCGAGCTGAAGCTCAACGGTCCCTACTGGCAGGCCTATCCGAATAATGCGGCCGGCGCCTCGGTGCCGCGCCAGGAAGCCAAGACCGACTGGAACGGCAACGGCACGAAGGACATCTTCGAGCTGAGCATGGTGATGTATTACAAGAATGTCAGCGCGTCGGCTTCGCAGAACACGCAGCAGGGCGGCAAGCCGCTGGAGTTCTAGTCAAAGAGTGCCTGGCCCCCGGCAGCGCCGCGGGCCTCGAGGAGCGGATAAATGAACGCAGTTGCTGAAAACAGGCGCATGCAGCGGGGTTTCACCCTGATCGAGCTGCTGGTGGTAATCACCATCATCGGCATCCTGATCGTGGCCCTGGTGCCGGTGGTCAAGCGCGCCCAGACCGCCGCCAAGGAGACCAAGTGCAAGGCCGGCTTCTCGCAGATCGAAGCGGGACTGGCGGCCTATGCCCAGAACCATGGCGGCAACTATCCCGGCGTGGCCACGGATGTGATGGCGCCCTACAGCGACCATGCCCTGGGCGACCCGACCTTTACCAGCTCGGCTGCCGGCTCCAATCAGGACGCCGCGCCGAACCGGATGGTGGCGGGCGTGATCGGCGGCCGCGGCGTTTACAACGCCCAGGCTGGCGACATGTATGCCCAGCTGCGCGATGCCAAGAACCTGCCGGTGGCCGGTAATGAGGACACCCTGCGCTATTTCGACGTGCTGATGCACTCCGGCGCTTTGCAGGAGTACCCGGACAACCCCTTCGTCAGCACCCCCGGCAGCGGCGAGCGCGCCCGGATGTCCAACGTCTTCCGCTTCGCCATTGATATGAACGACTTCGACGGCAATGCCGGGTTCTACCCTGGCGTGCCTGATACCGACGGCATCTTCAACCCGGCGATCTATGCCAACAAGACCAACTGGGCCGCCGAGTCCGCCGGCTTTGAAGACCCGCTGGATCCTTCCCGGGCCTTCCACCCCGGCACGCCCAACATGCTGGTCGGCATCAACTCCAGCACTCCGCCGGAGACCATCGACGACGATTCCAACTTCGGCACGGGCAGCAGCACGGTGGCCGGCCCCGAGCGGGACGACTACTTCGCCCCCGGCGACTTCGCCTATGTGCCGATCCTCAGCTCCAGTGTCTATCCCTGGGGCGATGCAGCGGCGACTCTTGAAGATGAGACTTTCAAGTGGGGCACAGCAGTGACCGGATACTACTTCTTCGGTTACGGCTCGCCCGAGCACAAGTCCCGCGACTTCGAGGATGCCCAGCGCGAGTTCCTGCAGACCGGTATCCCCGGCTGCGGCGGCTCCGGCGTGGACACGACCTACGAAGCGACGGTGCTGCAGCTCTTCGAGGGTGCGATCTACTTCAGCAAGAAGTAGGACGGCGCCTTAACGTTTGTTCAGGAAAGACGCCGTCCTGCGGGGCGGCGTCTGGCTTTTGAATCCCCGCTTAAGCGGGCATAATAAGTAGCCGGACTCTGCCGGCAGGTGGTAGCACGATGCTTAACGGAAACGACGGGATCCGGCCGCTGACGCCCATGGCGTCCCCTCGCGGCCGCCGGGGTTTCACTTTGATTGAGGTGCTGGTGGTGGTTCTCATCGCCGGCATTGTGCTGGTCGTACTGGCCCAGGTTCTCGGAGCTTCGTTCGAGATTCTGCGTACCGGCGAGCAGCGCGCCCAGCTCAACAGCAACGCCCGTGTCGTGCTGGAATACCTGGCTGATGACATCGGCTCGGCGACCAGCATCCCGCTGTGCGACGACCGCGACCTTAACGGTGTGCCCGACGAGGCGCCGCTGGCCGAGGGCGGCTATGACGTGGACGCCGTCTGGCGTGTGGCCCGCCGGGTCAACAACGCCAACGTGATCGCCTCCAGTTACTTCCTCTCGGAAGCCTGGGGCGACCGCATCATGACGGTCCACGACAACAGCGTCTTTGTTGACGGCTCGGTGGTGCAGGCCGAAGGCTTCACCAACCCCAAGGTAATCGGCAACGGCCAGACCCGCGTGCGTCAGGTTCCGGTGGCCGACAACATCAGCCGGATCCACTTTGACTATCTGCACCAGGTGCCGGTCTACCTTTCCCGGGTCAACGGCAACGCGCTGGAGATCGCCTACCAGGATGCCGAGACCGGCGACATCGAATGGGTCGCCCCCAGCTCGACCCGTAGCGGCACCATGATCAACAAGGTGCCGGTCATCAGCCACTGGGAGCAGCGCGTCGTGGACGTGGGCTACGACAGCACCAACGCCGGCGGCTTCTTCGCCGACGGCAGCACCGGCGCCACCTATGGCGTGACTTTCTGGTCCCTGCGCGACCAGTACCCCGAAGGCTATTCCGACCTCAAACGTACCGGCGACCATGTCGCGGTGCCGACCGGGATGGGCCTTGGCACCATCGGCGGCGGCGGCGTAGAGAGCGGCTGGAACTGCACAGTCTTCTACAACACCTCCACCGGCGGCGCCGGCACCCCGGCGGATAATGCCCCGATCGACCGCTTCGCCTTCGTTTCCACCGGCCTCTCCGGCGGCAACGCGGTGGAGGGCGGCATCGCCCAGCTGCGTCCGGACATGGAGAACCTGCATGGCGGCGGCTATTACAACTACAGCACCGACCCCACCGGTATCGGCGACTTCGGCGATGCCGACGGCATCCCCGACGGCGACGGCATCCCTGATGACCCGGTGCCCGGCTGGTGGCTGCCGTATGTCCGCGCCGTTCGTATCACCGTTGTCGCCACCCCGGCGCGTGTGATGCAGCAGCGCACCGAGCGCTCCGGCGAGCCTGGCAGCACCGGAACCGTGGTTTACTACAAGCTCGACAGCCCGGTGCCCTATGCTGACCCCAGCCGCACCCAGCCGCTGTATAACCTGAAGAAGGACTACATCGGCGCGGGCCAGGACCTGGTGCTGACCAAGACCGTCCCGGTCAACTTCAGCTACCGCCGCGACATCCACTGGGATCCCCGCGACACCGCCGTGGCCCAGAACATCTTCTTCCAGCGCCGCGTGGAGCTGAACTACCGCGAGGCCGAGACCCTGATGTTCCATGACCCGGTCAACCCGGATTCTCTGATCGTGGCCCGCAACCCGGTCGAGAAGCTCTACGAAAAGGATCCGACCCTGCCTTAGGCCGGTTTGGAACCATTTTTGAACTATGCCACCGATCCGGCCCCGGACACGCTGACCCCCTGGAAAGCGTCTCCGGGGCCTTTTCATGCGGCCTGAGGCCCTGTCCCGCCAATCTCCGCCCTCGGCCCGGCAGGGTTTTAAAGGGTAGGTGGTGGGTATAATCTTTGTGCAGGAAGGTTTCTCTTCCACAGCATTTCAGGACCCAAACACAAAATGGAAAAAAGAATGCCAGGCGGTTCCCTGCCGTGCGGGCGCATGCGCCCCGATTCCGTGCGTTCAAATTCCGGCGCCATCGCAGTTGGCGCAAGCTATCAGCCGGTTGAAACAAGGCCGGCATCGGACTTTACCGGGAGTAAGGCCATGCAGCTTCCCCTTATCGCCAAACGCAGCCCCCGCGGGCGTCGTGGTGTGATCCTGCTGGCGGTGCTGATATTCATCGCACTGCTGCTGCCGCTTGTCACCTTAGTGCTGACCAGCATCAACACGGAATCCGTGGCGACTGCTGAAGCGATCAAGGGTGCCAAGGCGGATATGGCCAGTGAGAAGGCGCTTAACGACGCCATCTCGCTGGTGGTGCAGGAGAAGGCCTTCCCCTCCTACTGGACCAGCCAGCGCCAGCCCAACACCGCAATCATCGTGGTCGACGCCGAGACCGGCTTCCGCCGCGACGAGATGCCGGACTCCGGCGCCCCCGGCGGCGCGGGTCTGGATAACGTGCTGGGCACCGCCGACGACTACTGGGTCGGCCCGCGCTATGACCGCAGTTTCAACGGCGCCAACGACCCCGAAGCCAACAGCCGCATGTACCGCTATGACTTCGGCTTTGACTCTCAGGACGCGCCGATCTACCTGGGTCAGAGCTGGAGCCAGTCCCCGACGAACCGCACCAACTTCACCAGCTCCTTCACCGGCGGCACGATGTGGATGCTGAACCAGTATGCCGGCGTGCAGGCCGACCAGGACGCCCCGGCGGACGGTGTGGACGAAGGCTATGACCTGACCAACCCGGACCCCTTCAATGGCAACTACCCCGGTATCCTGAGCGGCCCGGGCTATTACCCGAACTCTGACGACCCGCGGATCGCCGGACCCGGCAGCGCGGTCAACCGTGACATCGACACCGGCAACCAGATCAAGGATTATCTGTACAACGCCAAGGTCAACCTCTACGAGAGCATCTTCAGCGACCTCGACCGCGGGCCGATCCCGACCAGCCTGCTGAAGAGCTATGCCTCCGTTACCGATGAGGCCGGCCGCGTCAACCTGAACATCTTCCTCAAGAAGGTGCGGGTCTGGATGCCCGAGTCGACCGAGACGGACTACGACTTCGACGGCTATGGCACGAATGACTACAACCAGAACGAGACGGTCGACGAATCGGGCTGGAAGTGGATCGACAACCCGCTCTTCCCGGACCGCGATACCACGGTCAAGTGGGACTTCAACGCCACCGGCGAGACCTTCGCCCTGCGCGGAAACCCTTACCAGAACAGCCATGTCGACTGGGGCAGCATGGCCCCTGACGGCACCTTTAGCAACACAACAGACGATGTCTCGATGCCGCAGCTTGGCGAGAACGTCCAACACTATTACGAGGGCGACACTGACGGCGATGGCACCGGCGACAGTATTGAAGCCTGCCGCCGCAGCCTGGAAATGCTGATGACCCTGCCGGGCATGACCGGCCAGATGGCGGCCAACCTGCTGGAGTACATGAACCCCACGCAGGATTACTTCGCCGACCTGGCCAATGCCCGCGGCCTGGCCAACCCGACTGATTACTACGACCCCAGCGGCGGCGCCTGGCCGCCCACCGTCGACCCGGTTAACGGAATCGAGCGCGAGGATGCCTGCAACCTGACCCCGCCGCTGATCGCCCTGGAAGTGACCCAGGCCGGCGGCGTGGTTACCGACTTCCGCTGGGGCATGGACTTCAGCGAGGAAGACGATCTGCCGCTGCCTCCTCCTCACCCGCTGACCAGCTTCAACGAGCTGGTGGGTAACACCGGCACGGCGGCTGGCGGCTATCGCAGCCTGCTGCGCCTGAGCGTTCCGGCCAACGACCGGATGCCTTACACCAACACCAACCGTGCCGAAAGCAGCGGCCTGCCCGGCGGTGTCATCGAGGGCTATCCCGAGAGCGCTGCGGTCGGCCCGCGCAAGGAAACCGGCGTGCTGGTGCAGGACGTCTTCCCGGCCCGCGCCGAGGAACTGCTGGTGGGTGCGGGCTTTACCCAGGCCCAGGCCGACCGTCTCTCCGAGCAGGCCACTATCTTCAGCTATGACACCAACGTCATCGGCACCAACGTCCAGGACGTGGCCGAGGACGCTGACCTCGTTAACGCCTTTGTCCCCGGCGATCCGCTGTACACGGGCGCGGCGCTGCGGGCGACCCCCGAGGATCTGCAGGATACCGACAACGTGGCGGACCTGCGCTTTGATGTCGACCGCTTTGTCTTCGGCGCCACGCTCAGCGACTACCGCCAGCGCGCCGATGAGATGTATGCCTATCTGCGCGAGCACATGAACCGTCCGGGCTTTGACAAGTTCACCCTGCCGGTCGTTGACCGCATGGGCCGCGCCGGCGCCGAGGACAACCTGGTCGACAACACCGACCCGCGCTACGACCCCAGCGCTGCGGGCGGCCAGAACCAGCTGTATGTGCCGCACCGCGACGCCCAGGCGCGTGTCTATAACGTCGGCGCTCTGGGCCGCGAGAACGACCCCGACGGCGGCGGACCGGCCCTGGCGACCGGCTACCCGGCCCTCAACCCGGAATTCAGCATTGACTCCTGCCTGTCGATCGTGCTCTACCGCAACGGTTCGCTGCTGGAAGAGGACGACTACAGCTATAACCCGAACAACGGCGCCTTCCCGGCGCGGGCCAACCGCGGCCTGCTGAACCTCTTCCCCTTCGGGGTGCCCTGGTTCATCAACGTGCTTGGACCTTTCGGCAGCCAGCTGCAGAGCTTCCTTGAGCCGAACAACGACCCGCTGCCCTTCGCCGGTAACAACGTCAACCCGCAGGTGCGGGCGCACGGTAACGGCGTGTTCGAAGCCAACAACCTGCTGCAGGCCGGCAACTTCGACACCCCGGCGGACCTGCTTAACGTGCCGCAGTACAGCTTCGGCCGCATGAGCGTCAGCCTGATGGCTGACCCGCCCTCGGACTTCCGTTTCGACACCAACGGCAACGGAACCGTGCAGGCCGGCTCCCCGGATGAAACCGGAGTTATCAACTACTACGTCGCCTTCAGCGATGTGGTTGACGCCTCCTGGTATCTGGCCAACATCGACCCCGACGGCCCTGACCAGCTGCCCGGCACCGGCGACGACCCGCCGATGAACGTGCCGCTGTACCGCCTGGTCTTCAACAGCCATAACCGTCCCGGCGCGGCCACCCCGGCGCGCACCGTGACCATCCCGCTGACAGCGATGCAGCTGCGTGCGGTGGGCGGCGGCGCCGAAAGCGGCAAGAGCCTGATCACCATCGCGGCCTGGGACAACTTCAACAACCTCGACGTTATCGGCCCGGCCTTCACGGCCAGCGCGAACTTCGCCGCGACCCTTGGCCCGCTGGGCGCCGCCGGCACCCTGGCCCAGAACTTCAACTGGCGTCAGGTCCCGCTGCCCGAAGAGGATGCGACTGCCGGTGCGGTTGGCGCGGATCCGGACGGCCGTCCGCTGGCAAACGGCGACTACCACCTCGGCATCCCACAGGTTCCGGCGGCTGACCGCCAGGCCTGGGCCTACGACGCCAACGGCGACCCCTATCTGACCAGCCGCGTCGAGGCGATTGCCTGGGATCCCACCGCCAACGCGCCGGCCCAGCCGGAAGTGCGTTCCGATGAGAACACCAAGGTCTATCTGCAGTACAACCAGACGGCGCAGATCCCCTTCCGCGTCGACATCCTGCCGGTGCGCGTCGGCGGCGACGAGTACGAAGTCCGTTCCAGCTATGGCGGCGCGGATGTAACCGGCGGCGGCCCCTTCCTGCTCTATGACTGGAGCTATGAGGATGGCGGCGACACCGACACCGACCCGGACAGCGTGGATGGCACCTGGCCGGTCCAGCAGGTGGGCCAGGTCCCCAACCCGCAGGTAGTGCGCATCCGGCCCGAGACCGGCACCATCACCCTGCGCACCTATGACCTTCGCAGCTTCCAGGACAATGCCCCCGGCGTGACCCTGCCGGTTGGCGCGGGCTTCGCCTTGCCGGGCGGCGTCTGGGCCGGCGACCGGGTGAACTACCCGCCGCTGTTCCCGGATGACCCGCTGTACCTTGGCACCTATCCGCTGCCCGGCGCGGCAGGCTATGCCGAGGACACCGTCACGGTCCAGCAGATCGAAAGCCCGGTGGATGTCCTTCCGGAGGTCGCTGTCGAAACTCCTTCGATGTACCAGGATGACGATGAGGTCACGGTGCATTACGGAGCTGTTGGCGGCCGTGCTCCCTATAACTACACGATCTCGATCCTTGACTCCAACCTTGGAGCGCCCGGCGCCCCCTGGGCCGGTCCTGACGGCGCCGGTCCGATCGCCAGCTATCCGGGCCTCGGCACTCCGCCACGCCCCTCGCTGCTGACTGCCCCGGGCGTGCGCTATGACGTTTTGACCGACGGCTTCCTGGTCCAGAACACCTTCACCAGCAACAACCCGGAGCAGGAGTCGATCATCAACACCGGCGGCCTGGCGCCCGGCGACTACTGGGTCGAGCTCGAAGTTATCGACAGCTCGGCCGTGCCGATCGTCAACTATGCCTACACCAAGCTCAGCGTGGGCACTGACAACAGCCCGAGCGACTCCAGCGGCCTGCCGCCGGAGATGAACGTCTCGATCAACCTGCGCGATCTGGGCGAGGGCCGCAAGGGCTTTGTGGCCAGCGCCAGCGCGGACGGCGGCAGCGGCGGCTACAGCTATTACTGGGAAGTCCACCGCCCGATCTATGACAACAGCAACCCCTCCAACCCCGTCCTGGTGGACGAGGAACTGGTGGACAGCGCGGCACCCTTCGTCGGCATCGATGGCAACGGCATCCCCGGCAGCGTGCCTTCCTTCACCAGCAATGAGTCCAACCCGAGCTTCGAGTTCCAGGCGATCGACGCCGCCAACGGCGTCTACTTCGTCCACTGCTGGGTGATCGACCAGCGCGGCGGCTCGCCGAACGTGGTCCAGCCGAACATTGCCCACGACGTCGCGATGGTCACCATCAACGACGCCGGCGACTCGGCGGGAACCGGCGGCATTCCGATCGACAGTCTCAGCCGTACGCCGATGGCCATCCTGGCGGCCAACCCGCCTGGCAACTCCAGCACCGCGCTGGGCAGTAACAGCCTCGGCAGCACCGGTGCCAACCGCCCCTACATCGGCGTCTCGGCGACCTACCTGAACCAGTCGGCGCTCGAGCCCGATGTGGCCGGCCGCGGCGAAGTGCTGATCATCCGCGGTTTCAACTTCGATGCCACGGCCGACAACAACGTGGTGCGCTTCGGCGGCGATGTGACCGCCCGGGCCTTCCGCGTTCAGACCATCGTCGGTAACAACATCACGATCAACGGCAACAACTATGTCCAGCAGGAGCTGTTCGTGGTGGTGCCGGATGGCGCCCGCCCCGGCAACCTGAACGTCACCAGCCCCGGCGGAACCAGTGAGCCGATCTTCTTCCAGACCGGCTATGTGGTCAACTTCGACCTGATCGGCAAGATGAGCCCGGACGACCCGTCCTACCTGCGCTTTGACCTCGACTGGCAGGGCGACGGCCAGTACGACTTCAGCTACAACACTCAGGCCAACCCGGATCAGAGCGGCATCGTCCGCGCCTCTGACCAGGCCATCACCCATGACTACGCCAGCGACGGCGTGGGTAACTACAACGCGACCCTGAAGGTCACCGACCTCGTTTCCGGCCGGGTTCAGATGAGCCACCAGCTCATCACGATCAAGGACCGCCGCCCGACCACGACCGGCCAGCTCACGATTGCCTCCGGCACCGTGACCCAGCTTGGCTCAGGCGGCGGCAGCCTGCCCGGCGCGACCTTCACAGACGCGGCCCAGAACTTCGACAGCGTCGGCATTAACCTGGGCTCTGACCTGATCTACAACATCACGGCCTCGCCGACATCCGGCAACAACATCAACGGCTTTGCCGACGGCGAGATCCAGTGCAGCGGCACCTGGAATGTCGGTGATGCCTATGAGATCCGCCGGGCGGTGGACCAGGCCAACATCAACTCGATGCTGGTCAACACCTGGCCCGAAATCGACCTGCGCTCCGACACCTTCACCCCGGATCCGGGTACCGGCACGGTCTTCCACAGCGCGGTCGGCGGCGTGAGCTCCACCGGCCTGCAGTACAAGTGGCTGATCGACGAAAACCGCACCGGCGGCGATGTCGGCGGCTCGATGCTCTTCGAAGGTGAGGTCGATGATGTGGTGGGCGGCGTCAACGCCGCGGTGGCCGCGGACCTCAGCCGCCGCCTGATCGACAACAACGTCAACTTCAGCACGGTGGCGGGCCGCGGCGTCCAGCAGGGCGACCTGGTGCTGATTACCGAGAAGCGCCGCGCCGGCACGGGTGTGACCCCGGCGAACGCCCGGGCCAACGTCCGAACGGTCGAAAGCAACAACCAGCTGCTGCTGTCCAGCGCGGCGGATGTGAATGTCGGCCTGACCGGCGGCGCCGCCATGCAGCGCCAGGGCCGCAGCGATAACGCCGCGCCCAGCCAGGTGCTGCTGATCGGCGACAACAACAACAACAGCGCCAACTACAACTTCTATGGCCTCAATAACGGCTTTGACGCCAACCTGGCCAATAACATCGGCTTTAACGACAACCGCTACTGGGGCGGCGTGATCGCCGGCGACCTGGTGGCCAACCAGCAGTATTCGGCGGGCGGCACCTTCACGGTGACCAGTGTCCCGACCGCAGCGCCTCTGGATCGCATTGGTGTCAATCAGGTCAGCCCGAACGGCACGGCGACGCGTATCGCCATCGCCCGCAACACGGTGCTGATCGCCCCGCCGCCCGTCGGCTCGCCTAACACCTATACGGTGCAGATGAGCCGCGGCGCAGCCACCGCGATCTACAACACCCTGAATGTCTGGCCCGGTTTCAACGTCGGCGACCAGGTACTCAACACCGCCAACGGCCAGGTATTCACGGTCACGGCCATTGGTGCGAACACCATGACGGTGACCTCGAACACCCTGGTGGGAACCATCGCCAACGGCAACTCGCTGCGGGTCCAGGGTATCAACCCCTTCTGGCTGGATGACGACCAGTTCATCATCAACATCGGCGCGAACCAGATGCGCGTGGGCTTCCACTACCGCGTCTTTGCCTCCAACGGCCTGACCGCCGATGCCCAGGCTGATGCGACTTATGCCAGCCAGAACGCCCGGATCAACTTCGACATCTCGGCGACCTATCCCTTCGACCTGAACGCCAACCCGGTCACTCCGACCCTGGTGGATGTCGACTGGAACGGCGACGCCGTCGTCGACCAGACCTTCGCGGTGGGCGACACTACCCGCCTCGACGGCAGCCTCAATGAGTTTGATGTCGAGAATGTCCGCGCCAGCCACGTCTTCCAGCCGGCCGAGCTGGATCCGAACCAGCAGACCCAGGCGCAGTATCGCCTGACCTACACCCGCGTCAACCAGGTCGCCCCGGTGACCACCGGCTTCTTCGCCCTGCCGGTGGTGACCATCGGCCGCGACGACGTGGATAACGACCTGCGCAACCTGAACCTGCTGGGCTATGATTCGGCGGCGAGCCACAGCGTCGGCTTGGAGACTCACTACACCCAGGTCACCAGCCAGAGCATCTTCGGCGTAACGATCCCGACCTTCCGTCTCTACAACGCCACGGACACCCTGTATGTCCCGGCGGGTCTGGACAGCTATGCCGACACGCTGACGACCTTCACCAGTTACAGCCGGCCCTTCATCTTCAACAACGCCCAGGGCCAGACCAACATGAAGCACCAGGCGGTGCATGGTGCGGGCGGCGCGCTGAACTGGATGAGCGATGCCAACGCTGACGGTGTGTGGAACCCCAGCAGCAGCACGATCAATAACTTTGAGTCGCCCCAGGGCCTCAACCCGGTGAACTATCACGAGTTCACCTTCCCCAACGGCCCCAACGACATGGTCGTGCCCAACGGCAACACCATCAAGGGCGCCAGCTTCCCGCTGGCGGTCCCGGGAGTCGGTTCCACCGGCGTTGGCAGCTTCAACTACTACCGCGCCCGCCGCGGCCTCTATAACGGCTACGGCTTCGCAGCCGACAACCTGCCGCAGGACAGCCGCGCCTTCAGCTTCGACAGCCAGGCGATCTTCCTCGGCGACCGGATCAACAGCGGCAGTGCCCAGCTGCGTCCGCTGGCGGCCGACTTCTATGTCGACCCGCCCTTCGGCGCCAACAGCAACCTGTTCCAGCTGACCAGCTATGTCACCGGCGGCGCGACCGAGTTCGCCTCCTACAACTATCGCTGGCTGATCCAGTACGAGCAGAACCCGGGTGTCTGGCAGAACGTCGGCGTCGACGGCGCCTTCGGCGCCGGTCCGAGCAGCACGGCGATCAACGCGGTCTTCAGCCCGAGCCAGGACATCCGCGATGAGGCCTGGTATGCCGGCGAGAACGGCAGCGGCAACTTCCGCGCCTGGCTGCTGGCTTCGGATGGTGCGGGTACCGTGGCGAGCCCGATGCGCATCTTCCAGGTTGAGGCCCCGAACCCGGCGGTCTATGTAATGGCCAACCCGCCGAGCACCACCACGGGCTCGGAGGTCCAGTTCCACCTCTTCGTGGACGGCGGCCAGGCGCCTTACCGCGCCCGCATCGACTACGACCAGGATGGAACCTTTGACGAGACCAAGGACATCTTCGAAGGCAACGAGATCACCTTCAGCCATATCTACACCGAGCCTTCCAGCGACCTGGACGGCGACGGTCTGGTGATGAACGACCAGGACAGCGATTACCGCGTCACGGTCGAGGTGGTTGACAGCCCAGGCGCCGCGCCGGACTTCGACGGTCCGGCAATCAACAACACGACGATTGTCAAGATCGCGGACAACATCCCGCTGAACGCCAACCTGCTGGTCAACCCGCCCAGTGGCGTGGCGCCGATGCTGGTTGACGCGCACTACACCGTCGCCGGCGGCAGCCCGATCAGCAACAACGACTACAACATCACCCTGCAGCTGATCAACACCAACGGTACAGCCGGCCCGGCCGTGACCCGCACCGAGCCGAACACCTTCGGTGCCAACGGCGTGCTGGATGACCCGCGTCTGCCGACCAGCGATGACGAGCCGGTGCAGTTCATCGTGCCGGAATCGGGCAACTACTACATCCAGCTGACCGTGACGGACAACGACGGCAAGATCGTCAACGTCACCGAGGATGTCTTCGCCAGCGGCTACTTCATGCCGGTGCAGTACGGCGACACGACGCCGCGCGTGGTCAAGGACGCCAACGGCCGTCCGATGCACGCTGTGCGAGTGTGGGTCGACCCCTTCCTGAACGTCGGCGGCGGTGCCACCAACGTCTGGCAGAACGACCAGGCCAATCCGGCCAATGGCGCGGCCGGCGGCCGTCTGATGGAAGCGGACCTGCAGGTCTTTGGCGACGTGATCATGACTGACCCGAGCCAGAACTTCCGCAGCCTCGGCGTCTATGCGACCAAGGATCCGGCCGAACAGCCGCTCTACTACGCCAACTACAGTGCAGCGGCGGACGGCACCGACCTGGTCCAGGACTTCTATGACACCTTCTCACCGGGCCGCATCAACATCAACACGGCCAATGAGGACACCCTGACGGCGCTGTTCCGCAAGATCATCACCCGCAGGGCCTACCTTGACCACAACCGCACTCAGGACATCAACGGCGACGGTGATACCAACGACGCCGGCGAGCGTTTCACCTGGTTCGGCAACGGCATCGGCGACCTGGATCAGGACAACAACGTTGACCTGGCCAACGATGCGGACGGCGACGGCGACTTCGCCCCGGATGAGCGCATGCGCAACGTCCGTGACTACGCCAATGATGTGTATATGACCGAAGCCGAGGCGCGCCGTCTGGCCCGCGATGTCATCCGCTACCGCAGCGCCTTCTATGACATCTACAAGCCGACCCCGCCGGATGGCGGCACAGCCCAGTTCGGCTACCAGCGCAACGGCAGCGGTGATCCGGACCTCGGCAACTTCAGGGTTGACCACCTGCCGGTGATCGGACCGTGGGACGGCGTGAACCCGCACGACTACGAGATCGATAATCGCAACGCGACCCTGAAGGACGCGGACGACGGCGACATGCACAACGCCTACGACAACATTGCCGGCAGCTACTACAACTTCGACTCGAACGGCTACATGTTCTATTCGCCGACCGACGTCGCGGTGGTGCGTGACCGCTGGCAGGCTCTGGTCCAGATCGATAACAACGGCGACGGCGATGCCAACGACGCCGGCGACTCGCGCTTCAACACCTATGAGCCGCCGGGCAACTACGCCAAGTACCTGAACGACACGGTCAATGCCACAGACTTCTGGGCTACCGGCCGCGGCGCCGGCACCGGCTGGGATCAGCTCACGGGCGCCTACCAGTTCAACTCTGCCGGCCCGAACAGCCGCTGGGGCTTCGACGCCCGTAACTACTTCAGCTACAGCGGCGGCCAGGTGCAGGTGCTGGTCAATGGTGTCACCGGCACGCTGACAGTCACCCCGATCTCCGGTGTGGGCAGCCCGTCCGACGCCCGCAACAAGATGGCGGTCATCGGCTCGAACGGTGAAACGGCCTACACTTACATCCCGAACCCGCCGTTCCGCCACCTCTTCGACCTCTTCAAGGTCATTGACGACAGCGCCGGCGGCAACACCTTCGGGCTGAGCAGCAACCAGCTGACTCTCGCGGGCGACCGCACCACGGCGACCGGTGGTGTGAACTCCTTCACGAATGTTCAGCGCTTCAGCGGGCCGAGCCTGTTCCGCTACAGTGCCTACTGGGATGATGA
This sequence comes from uncultured Planctomycetales bacterium, assembly GCA_964512635.1. Taxonomy (GTDB): domain Bacteria; phylum 4484-113; class 4484-113; order 4484-113; family JAFGCY01; genus JADZFO01. The sequence continues at coordinate 42,629 of CAZEJB010000024.1, forward strand.
CCGCAGCGAGTTCGTGCCGCTCCAGAACTACCTGGACGACATCGCGCCCTACATCACCTGCCGCAGCTACGTCTTCCGCGTCGACAGCGCGGGGGCCGTGGTGGCCAGCGGCGGCGATGCCGGCGCCCTGGTCGACAGCGCCAAGGTCAGCCGCAGCCGCAGCAAGTCGGCGGTGATCGACACCGGCAAGCTCTTCTCGCGCCGGGCCGGCAGCCAGACCGACCAGATCCTGAGCGACATCTTCGGCCTGGAGACCAACACGGATACCGAGCGCAACTACAAGGTCCTGTGGATGCGCGACGAGCGGCAATAAGACGGCGGAAAGCCTTTCGCCGAAAGCAGCAGCTTTATCGGGCCCCTGTTAAACGACAGGGGCCCGATTTGTTTACATTGACATAAATGCTCTTGTTCAACTACAATATCGAATCCGTTAGGTAGCTTAGGGCTGCCTTGGGCACCCGCACTGTCCATTAAGCTCGCGGCTTAGCCGGGGGCAATACCAAGTAGGAGGAGCTCCGTGAGGAGAACTCTCTTTTCAGGTACAGCGGCGCTTACCGCGGCGGCGGTGTGCGCGGTTGGTTTCGTCCACACCGGTTGGGGAGCCGGTGGGGCGAGCTTGCAGTTCGTAGATCTGCCCGACCGTGACGCCGTTGTCTTAAAGGTTGATGGCGCCGCCCTCACTTCCGATCTCATCGCACAGGATGAGAACACCGGAAAGCTTGAGGTGCTTTACGCATACGACAACACCATGCCCGCCCTTCCTCAGAGCTTCGGCGATCTGATTACGGGCGCGCGGCTTGAGCCCGCCAATGGCGGTTTCAAGCTGGTGCTGAGCCTCGCCGACAGCCTCCCTGCTGGTGGTTCGTCCTTCTACCGCGAGACAGTCATCGGTGACGGTTCCACCGTCTTCGAAGTCTTCTCTCCGGGTGCTGAGCAGACCCCCTTCAAGGCGAGCTGGGCTAAGGGCGGCTTCATTGCCGACCAGGGTGCCAGCCCGATGCGCAGCGCGCGCGCGGCTGACAGTCTTGGTGCGGGACCGCGTTTCGACGCGGCGACGCAGACGCTGACCATCCCCGGCGGCGCCAGCCAGGACTACAGCATCCAGCAGAAGCAGTTCCCCAACCGCGTCGATATCAGCCTGCCCTCGACGAAGGCGGACTCGGCCAGCCTGGGAATGGTCCACAAGGACCTCTCCGGCAAGGTGACCTACATTGAGGTCGTTGAGTCCCGCGCCGCCGGCGGTGTGGTGGTTCGCGCGAATCTTGCGCCGGAATACGGCGTGGTCAACAAGCAGGTCAGCGGTGATGACCTGGTGCTGACCTTCGGCAAGGGTAACGCCGCTCCGGCAAGCCCCGCCGGCAAGTATGAGCAGTCCGGAGGCTTCGGCAAGTCCGCCGCGGCCGCTGACCGTCCGCGCAGCTTTGCTGATGTGGCCGGCACCGAGCTCAACTCCGCCGACGATGCTGAGGCCGTCAGCACCCTGCCTTCCCTGGGCGAGTCGCTCAGCGATGTTGCAGGCAGCTCCGACCCCTATTACGTCTCCGAGCCCGAGGCCTCCGAGGGCGGCGTGCCTTCCGTGGACGAAGTGCTGGCCCGCGCCCGCACTGATGCCCGTGGCCGCGGTGACAAGGGCGACGGCGGCGATGGCGACTATGGCAGCTACAAGCTGCCCGAGTTTGCCGGCGCGGCTGAGGAGCTGACGGACGTCCGCGTGAACCTGAACGCGACCGGCGGTTTCAGCCTCTACCAGTTCCTGATGTACATGTCCACCATCAGTGGTATCCCGATCATTATTGACCCCTACTGGTTCAATAACCCGACGGGATCCACCCGCGCTCCGCTTGATCCGGGCGAGATCCCGAACAATGGCGGCGGCGCCGGCTTCCGTCCGGGCTCGATCTTCGATCCTCAGCTGGGCCAGACCGGTACCGTGCTGGGTAACTTCGATAACGTGCCCTGGGAAACCGCGCTGGGTATCGTGCTGCAGACCCACAACCTCAAGTATGTGACGCAGCGCGATGAGAACGATCCTTACGCCAAGCCGATCATTCTGGTTACCTCGAAGGAGCGCCTTGAGCAGGAACTGGAAGGCCAGAACACGATCGACCTGTACCAGCTGCACTATGCCGACCCCTTCGAGGTCACCAACATCCTTGAAGAGCTGAACATGCTGCCCTCCCTGACGGTCGGCTGGTATGTCTACTCCGGCGGTGGCGGCGGCGGTAACAACGGCGGCGGCGGCGGTGGTGGTCGTAGCGGCGGCGGTGGTGGCGGTCGCAGCGGTGGCGGCGGTGGCCGTGGCGGCGGCGGCGGTGGCGGCGTGGGCGGCGGTGGCCGTGGCGGCAACAACGGCGCAGCCTTCCCGACCCTGGCCGACGAGATCCAGACCAACTCCGCAGTATCGGATCACTACGGTCTTGACCAGGCCAGCCCGCTGCAGATTGGCGGCGGCGGTGGCAACGGTGGCGCTGGCGGCGGCGGAAACGGCGGCGGCGGCAACAACGGCGGTGGTAACGGCGGCGGCAACAACGGCGGCGGCGGCGGTAACAACGGTGGCGGCCTCGGCCTTGACACCGCCAAGACCGGCCTGATCGTCATGCGCGGCACCCGCAAGACCCTCGACGCGGTGCAGTCGCTGATCGCCAAGATCGACAAGCCCCCCAAACAAATGGCTCTGAAGGTTAAGGTCTACCAGGTTTCCGACGATCCGCAGGAGGTCTATGGTCTGCTGCGGGCGACGGCCCAGTCTGACCGTATCCGCGGTTCCTACGAACTGGGTTCCCTGGCGGCGAACATCCTGCCCAAGGGCGGCGTGCTTCTCGACGAGAACTACACGGCGGCCTTCGAGTTCCTGACCCAGCAGCGTAAGGCCAAGCTGGTGACCGAGACCGAGGTGGCGGTGCTGGACGGCTTCCAGGCGACCATCAACAACACCCGTACACGCGGTCAGCTCAGCGGCACCCTGGTCATCACCCCTGACGGCCAGGTTATCAACCAGCCCCAGTTCAACTCGGTGACCGTTGGTACCAACCTGACCTTCACCCCGCAGATTGACGATCGTGGTCGCATTACCCTGACCGTCAACATCACGCTGAGCAACTTCGACGGACCGGAGCAGGTCGCCTCGGCCAACGGCCAGCAGGTTACCTTCCAGCCGACCGTCAATACCACGCTCAACACCTTCCTGCGGATGGTGGATGGCCAGACGGCGCTTATCGGCGGCCTGACCACGACTGAAGATTCCGTCTCGTTCACGGGCATCCCGTTCCTGAGCAAGCTGCCGATTATCGGCAAGTACCTCGGCCGGACGGAGCGTGACCGCAGCACGAGTCACATCTTCATCACGATCCAGGCCAACATCATCGACGACAAGTAAGAAGCGAAATAAAGGCCGGCGCCGGGGCAAGCGCTCCGGCCCGGCCTTTAGTCGATTAGGGGCCGCGGGCCGGATTTCGGCCAGCGGCGGGGATTGTTTTGGGAACATAACATCCTGCGGTGCGTCTGATTCCTAGGTATCCGCGGATGGAGGGGAGTGTATGGCCAAGGCACCAGCACTGCGCAAATACGACATCGGCCTTGACCTGACGGCGAAGGAGCTACGCTGCGTCGCCATTAACAAGCGGGGCAAGGAAATCACGCTGGAGCGGTTCGCTATCGGGGAAATCCCGAGCAGCGTCTTCGCGGCCGGTCGTGTGGCCGAACCAGGCCAGCTCGGCGCCCGGATCAAGCAGATCCTCAACGAGCACGGCATCTCCCCGCGCAAGGCGATCATTTCGCTGTCCGGCAAGGCGGCTATCACCCGTATCATTGAACTGCCCAAGATGGGCCAGGCCCAGACGCGCCAGGCTATCTCACTGCAGATCAACCAGTATGTGCCCTTCCCGCCGGGCGACACAGTCTACGACTACAAAATTCTGCCGCCGCGCCCGGGTGGCAATGCTTCCATGCAGGAAGTCCTGCTGGTGGCGACCCGTTCCACGACAGTCGAGAGCCTGATCCAGACGATGCGTGCATCCGGCATTGAGCCGGATGGCATCAAGATCACCTCGCTGGCGGCCTGGAACCTGCTTGAGACCGGCCTGCAGGGCTATACCCAGGCTGTGGGCATCATCGACGTCCGCGACACGGTTACGGACCTGTCCTTCTTCCTCAACGGCCAGTTCCGCCTGAGCCGCCCGGTGGAGCTCGGCTATGACTCCATCGTCGGCAAGCTGGCGCAGCTGCTGGGCGTCAGCCCGAGCGAAGCCGAGGAATACCTGCGTACCGAGCCGGTGGACATCACCATTCCGGAAGACGAGATCGATCCGACCGAGGACAACCGCATGCGCGAAGCGCTGCTGTCGGTCTTCTCCGGCTTCGTCTCCGAACTGATCCGCTCGATCCGCTACTACGAAAGCCAGGCCCAGCGCTCCGACCGCGTCGGCAAGCTGCTGCTCTTTGGCAACGTCCGGCTCTTCCCGAACCTCGAGAAGTATCTCGAGGACCAGACGGGCCTGGAAGTGAACGTCGTCTCCTTCAGCTCTCTTGTGCAGTACCGCCAGGGTGTTTACAGCCTGGATGTGCTGTCCGAGAACGCCTCAAAGTTCGTCACCTCGGCGGGCCTGGCGCTGGAGCAGACCAAAAAGAAGAAAGAACTCAACCTGATGCCCCCGTCGTACTACACGCGGGCCATCAACCGGCAGATCATTATCGCCGGCCTGGTCATCTTCGGTATTCTTGGCTTCTTCGCCTGGAACCAGAACCAGGAGTTCCAGAAGAAGATCGCCGCCAAGGAGGCCGAGAAGGCCAGCGCCGAGGCCGCGGCCAACAAGGTCAAGCCGGATGCCGACGCCTTTGACACCGTCAAGGGCGAGATCCAGGCCCAGCTGCCGCGCTTCCACCAGATCTTCAACCTGTTCAAGAACCAGCGCGTCTGGCCCGAGATCATGGATGAGCTGGGCCGCCGCACCAACGACCAGGTGTGGCTGGAAGCGGTGGACTTCGAAGGCAAGGACAACACGATTACCATGACCGGCGTGGCGGTGGACCGTACCGACATGCTGCAGTTCTGCATCAACCTGGATAAGTCGCCCTTCTTCACCAACACGACCCTTGAGGAGAAGACGGACGATGGCGGCGGCGGCGGCGGAAGGCGCGGCGGCGGCGGCGGTGGACCGACCACCAGCGGCAGCGGCCTGGCCTCGGCTCCCAGCCCCGTTTCCTCGGCTCCGCAGGGCTCGCTGGTCGGTGGACCTTCCGGCAGCGTGAGCGTCAGCCGGATGCAGACCCCGATGCAGGATTACCGCCTGCCGCGCTTCGACTTTACGCCGGGCGCTTCAATCGAAGACTTCTTCCGCAGTGACTACCAGCAGGTCCAGACCGTGATCTGGGAGTTTGAGGTCACCACCACTCTGCAAAGCGAGATCGTCAATCAGGACACGAAGGACGATTTCAGTCAGATTGAGGAGCTGATTCAAGATGTCGTCAACACGTAATCAGCGTAAGCCTGCCGGCGGACCTCCGCCCGAGCGCAAGTCCGCACCCGGACCGGTGATCACACCCCAGGTGCTGGGCGTCGTCTTTGGTCTGATCCTGATCATCGGCGTGATTGTCTACATCACCCAGGTGGTGCAGAAGTCCAACCAGAAGATCCAGGCGCTGGACTCGCAGATCACGCAGTTCCAGACCCAGAAGCAGACCTATGAGAAGAAGAAGGCCAAGCTGGAGATCGCCCGCAAGCTGAACACCACTGTGCGTGAGAAGCTGCAGACGGTCACCTACATGTTCATGACCGACCAGTCCAGCATGGTGCCCTTCTGGGAGGATCAGTTCCTGCCGATCCTCCTGCGCTCGCCGCTTTCGCAGTCCATCGGCAAGATTGAAGTGGAGGACTATACCTACCACATCAATATGGCCATGCAGCCCTTCAACACCCTGCCCCCGGGCGCCTTCTTTGACGCCGCGGTGGAGAATTTCCCGATCGTGTACGAAGGCGAGCAGAACGGCGTGCCCGAGGATACCCCGCTGGACACCCGTCCCCCGGATTTCCTCACCCCGTACACCATCACTCTGTCCGAGTGGCGGGGTACCTACGAGGATGTCCAGAAGTTCGTCAAGGAACTTCAGACCAAGACCAACAAGTACCTGTATACCGTCCATTGCTTTGCGAACGATGACTCGACGAATGCGGCGTTCTTCCGCACGACGACCGAGTGGACCATCGTAATCACGGTATACTTCATCAATCCGGAGGCGTCGGCATCTGGGGATGACCCGCCGTCTCCGCCAGGATCGGAAAGCTGCTAATTGGGCAGATTAAGCGGAGGCCCGGCCTCCCGGGAAAGGTGACAGGATGAACAGGACAGCAATTCTGAGCATTACACTGGTGGCCCTGCTGGCTGTGGTGGCTGGAGCAGTTTTCGCTCTGCCTCAGGCCGAGGGCATCCGCGCGAGCCTGCTGGGCCCCGGCCTGGACAGCTTCAAGGCCAGTGCGACTGCTGAGGCGGCAACGCCCGCTGCAGACGCCGACACCAGCAGCCAGCCTGCAGCCGGCGGCTCGGCCTTCCTCGCCAGCGCTCCGCCGAGCGGCAGCGCAGACCCGCTGCAGGCTCCTTCGCTGAGCGGCGGCGACGAGAAGAAGGACGACAAGGCGGCCGACGAGTCCAAGGAAGGCGAAGCCAAGAAGGACGAGAAGGCGGCCGAAGAAGAGAAGAAGCCGCAGAACGACGAAGAATGGATCGCCAAGCTCGACGAGTGGAAGACTCAGGACCCGCGCGAGATCATCGAGGCCAAGTACGACGACCTCGAGAAGCGCAAGACGAGCCCCTGGAACGAGGACGACCCGGCGAACTTCATTCCGGAGACCGGCCGGAGCGATCCCCTTAGTCCGGTGCTGTCGCAGCTGCCCGATGAGCTGAAGCAGCGCCGCGGCGGCGAGACCGATCCCAACGAGATCTTTGCCTATGCCTTCGCGGCGGCGGCGACCCAGGCGGTTGATACTGTGATGGCCGTCCTGCAGGTCTACAACGTCGTCCAGATCGGTACCCAGAAGCTGATCACCATGGGCATCCCGGGCGACCGCGCCTTCACCGTGCCGGAAGGCGGAAGCTTCGGCTTCAACTTCCCCGGCGCCGGCTTCGCCGTGCAGGTCCAGGTCCAGGTGCTGTCGGTCAGCACGGACGAAGTCAACGTGGCCATCACGGGCAGCGTCCCGGGCACCGATGCCTCGATCTCCAAGACCCAGGTTTACATCCCGCGCAGCTACTAGGCCGGGGTAACCCCAGGGAACTGAATACGTCATTTAAGGGCGGGAGCAATCCCGCCCTTTCCTTTAGCTCTTATCTCTGAAGCAGGGCGCCCATAGCGGGCCGGGCCGGGCTGAAGCCGGGGCCGGCGCGAAAGGCGCCTGTGCTATAAAGGTCAAGCATGCCTCAGCTGCTTCAAGCGCTCAACGTTATCTGGGGCCGCATCACCTATCTCATCGGTGTGCCGGTGCAGGAGTTTGGCGCGTGGGCCTGGGGCCACACGGCCTACTACCTGCTGGCGCCTGAAATTGCCCTGCTCATCGCGGTGGTTGTTATCTGTCTGCTGGAGATCGGCAGCAAGCGCGACAACTATTACGCCGCCACCTGGATTGCCATCGTCGGTCTGCTGATCAACTTCGCGATGACGATCCACATGATGTACTACACGAGCCGCTATTACACCTATGGCCTGAGCCAGTGGTGGGGCGGGCTGGAAACCCTTGATCCCTATGCACTGTTCTTCAAGCAGCTGCTGGACTGGGGCGACATCATTTTGTATATCGCGCTGCTGGGCTACAAGCCCATGAAGCAGTACCGGGTTGAGTTCATTATCCTGGTCCTCTGCGGCACGATCGCCTTCGACCTGATGGTCGGCTCATCGGACCTGCTCGCGGTCTACGTGATGACCGAGTTCGGTGGCCTGGTGGGCTACATCCTGGCGGCCTTCTATAAGCATGAGCTTCGCAGCCTGGAAGCCGGGCTTAAGTACTTCATCACCGGAGCGACCAGCTCGACAGCACTGCTCTTCGCCATGAGCATCTTTTATGGCGCGGTGAACTCGACCAATTTATACGACATCAAGAACGCCCTCTTCAACGGCGGGGCGGTGCTGCCGCCGGTGATCTTCAGCATCGTGCTGATGCTGGTCGCGATCGGCTATAAGATCGGCATGGCGCCCTTCCACCTCTGGGTCGCGGACGTTTATGAAGGCGCGCCGACCCCGGTGGCGGCCTTTATCGCGGTCTTCCCCAAGGTGGCCGGCTATGCCGTGCTGATGCGCATGCTGTTCATCTCCTTTGCGCCGCTCAAGCAGATCTGGGTGCCGGTGCTGGTAACGATGTCGATCCTCTCGATGGCCTTCGGCAACGTGATGGCCCTGCGCCAGACCAGCTTCAAACGTATGATGGCCTTTTCCGGCGTGGCGCATATCGGCTACATCATGATCGGCATCATCGCGGCGTCCTACGCCACCAACGAGGCCACGGGATCCATCGGCTTCAGATCAGCGATGTACTACCTGCTGGTCTATTTCTTCATGAACCTCGGCATCTTCATCGTCGCGATGGTGGTGGAAAGCCATGGCGGATCGGACCACCTCGACAGCTATAACGGCCTGTATCAGCGCAACGCGCCGCTGGCGATCCTGATGACAATCCTGCTGGCGGCGCTGATCGGCCTGCCCCCGACCTGCGGCTTCATCGCCAAGTTCATGGTCTTCTACAGCCTGACGATGTACTACCACACCGTGCCCTGGAACCTGCTGCTGGTGATCTTCGCGGTCATCACCACGGTGATCTCGGCCTACTATTACCTCAGCCTGGCTTACCGCATGTTTGTACTGCCGCCCTCACCCGAGGCCAGCCGTCAGCTCAAGCCGAGCCTGTTTATGCGCCTGGCGATTGCCGTGCCGACCATGCTGATCCTCGGCCTTGGCATCTTCTATGCCAACGTGCCCTTCGACTACGTCACCGGCTCCTGGTTCCTTGAAACCCTGACCGAAGGGATGAGCATCTAGTGAGCCCCGCGCGGCACAAAGCGGGTCGCAAAGCTGCCGGCGCAGCCACATCAAAGGCTGGAGCGGAAACGGCGGCGCTGGTCAGCAGCGGCCCGGAGGCCCATCCGGCGCTTGCTCTGTGCTCAACGCTCGGCCTGCTGATCCTGCTGCTGCTGCCTCTGTTTGGCGGCGGCTACAGCGGGGGCGGCTTCCAGCTCAGCTTCGTCCTGCTGCCGCTGGCCCTGTCCGCCGGCCTGTGGGTCTCGCGCTCAGTTCCGCGTCCGGCGCTCTATGTTCTGGGAGTCTATCTGCTCGGCCTCATGCTGCTGCCACTGTGGCTGGCGCCCGGCCAGCTGCTGTGGTACTACATTGCCCAAATCCCGCTGGCCTGGTGCTGGGCCTGGATCCTGCTCAGCGACTCCCCGACCCGGGCACGCTGGCTGATGCCGGTGGCGGCCGGCGGCGCGCTGCTGACTGCGCTCTACGGCTTCTTCCTCTGGTACGGCGCCGGAACGCTGGACTACCAGCTGACCTCCAGCTTCGGTCTGCATAATCCTTATGGCGGATACCTGCTGCTGGCCTGGCCCTGCGCGGCACTGGCTGCCGGCGGGGCGCGCTCCCGCGCGGGACAGATCGGCTGGTCGCTGCTGGCGCTGCTGCTGGCAGCCAGCCTGGTGCTGACGCACAGCCAGGGCTGCATCGCCGCCCTGGGCCTGCAGCTGCTCCTGCTGGCGCTCTGGTGGATCGGCCGCGGCCGCGCCGGTCGCAGCAGCGCAGACACCGGGAGCGCCGCCGCGCCGCCCCGCGGGCCGCTGGCCCTGATCGGCGCGCTGGTCATTCTGTTGACTGCCGGTCTGCTGGCCCTGGCTCCCGTGCGCGATACCCTGGCCCAGCTCTTCGACTTCGGCGGCTATTCCATGCAGGGCCGCCTGCGCTTCTGGACAGCGGCGCTGGAGATCTTTCGCGACCGCCTTGGCGGCAGCGGCCCCGGATCATTCGCCTACATCTTCCCCCAGTATCAGAAGGACTGGATGTATTACAGCGTCGATCCGCATTCCTGGGAGCTGCAGCTGCTGGCGGAGCTGGGCCTGCCCGGCGCGCTGATCCTGCTGGCGATCATTGCCGGCATGCTCTGGTGGCTGCACCGCCTCTGGCACGGCCGGGCCGGCTGGCTCAGCTCCGGCCTCTGCGCTGCGGCGGTCTGCGGCAGCCTGGCCCATGCCAGCATCGACTTTGACTACACCTTCAGCGCGGTGACCATGCTGCTCGGCGCGCTGCTGGCCTATGGCAGCTTCCGGGCACAGTACGGCGACAGCGGCGAGCCCGCTACCGCGCCGGATGCACAGCCGCATGCTGCCGCTGCGGCTGAAGCAGGAGCGGACGCAGCAAAAGTGCTGGCAGCGGATAGCGGAACAACCGGCGCTGGCAAGGCGACCGGCACCGCGACCGGCGCCAGGCCCTGGCTGGCCTATGCCTGCATCCTGCTGCTGCTTGGTAGTGCCTACTGGGGCCAGCGCCTGACCCTTGAGCGCTTTGTTCTTGACACCTTGCGCGGCCTGAAGGTCAGCGAGGCCAGCGACGATCCGGCGGCGGTGCAGGCCAGTGTCGGCCGCGAGCAGCTGCTGCGCAGCGCGCTGCGCTATAACCCTCATAACTTCCAGACGCGCTATCTGCTGGCCTATCCGCTGGCCCTCAGCCAGAGCCAGGCCAATCGTGACGAGGCCCGGGAATTGGCGCAAAGCGCTGTGAAGCTCAATCCGCGCTTCACGCAGGCCTGGGCTCTGCTGGGGCTGATCGCCCAGGACCAGGAAGGGCGCGAGCAGAATCTGGCCCGGGCGATCGAGCTTGACCCTTACAACTTCCCGGAGCACTACCTGTACTGGGCCAATGTGGCGGACAACGATGACGACCGCCGCGAGCGGCTGCTGCTGGGCATGCAGCGGATCCCGGCCAATGACCCCATCCCGCCGGACCACGTGCGCCCGCAGTGGCACAGCCTGAATCCCTACTTCGGCCAGTGGTGGGAGATGCTCGCCAAACTGACCACAGACCCCAAAGACAAGCGCCTGTATGAAGAGCGGGCCCGGAAGTTCAAGGACTATGTAATCGCCGAGCGTGAACGCAAGCTGCAGGAACAGCAGCCCTGAGGCGGGTAGAATCAGCAGGCGCCTGCGGCGCCGGAGAAGAACATGGACATTAACAAAATGATGCGTGAGGCCCAGCGCCTGCAGGAGAAGATGCAAAAGGACATGGCCCGCGCGCAGGAGCAGCTGGCCGACGAACGCATCGAAGGCACGGCCGGCGGCGGTGCCGTGATCTGCGTGGTCAACGGGCACAAGCAGCTGGTCAGCATCAAGATTGCCCCGGAGGCGGTGGATCCTGCCGACATCGAGACCCTGCAGGACCTTGTCTTCCTGGCCGTCAGCAATGCGCTGAGCGGCGCGGAATCGCGGGCCGAGGAAGTTATGGACAAGGTGCGGGGCGGGCTGAACATCCCCGGCCTCGACCTCGGCGGCTTCGGGCTTTAGCATGCTCGCCCTGCCGCCAGCACTGACCGATCTGATTCAGCGACTCTCCAGCCTGCCGGGCGTCGGCCCCAAGGCAGCCGAGCGCCTCGGTCTGGCGCTGCTGCGCCGCAGCGAGGACGACGTTGACGGTCTGGCCCGGGCGCTGACGGATGTGCGGCGGCGGGTCAGCGATTGCCCGCGCTGCGGCTGCCTGGCCCAGGATGGCGAACTCTGCGCGGTCTGCGCCGATGGCTTTCGCGACAGTCGCCTGCTCTGCGTGGTCGAGACCGCGCTCGACGCCATTGCGCTGGAACGCGGCGGCGCTTTTCGCGGCCGCTATCACGTCCTGGGCGGCGCGCTTTCACCCCTGCGCGGCATATTGCCCGACGACCTGCGCATCGCCCAGCTTGTCCGACGGCTCAGTGAGGAAGGCGTGGAAGAGGTTGTGCTGGCCACCAACGCCAGCCCTGACGGTGAGGCGACCGCGCTGTACATCAAGCAGGAACTGGAAGCGCTGGCCCAGCCCGAAGATCCGCTGCAGGCTCCGGTCTTCGTGCGGCTGACGCGCCTGGCCCGCGGCCTGCCCAGCGGCGCCCAGCTGGACTATGCCGATGCCGCCACCTTACACAGCGCCCTGGAACACCGCACGGAATTCTGAGAAGCCCCGGCGCTCTGGGCCTAGAATGAGCTGTGCCCCGCGGCCCCTCCTGCGCTGTTGTCCTGCGGCTGGCGGCCCTGCTGGGGCTGCTGCTGGCGGGGCTGTCTGCCTGCCAGTCCACGCCCGCTGAACTTCGACGAGCTCAGCTTCAGGAGCAGAGCCGGCGCAACTGGCTGCCGGCAGCCCCGCCGGCGGACAGCACTACCGTAATTGCCGTCCATCCTGATCTGTCCAGCTCCGCCGATCAGAACTGCATTGCGTGTCACGCCTTCACTGCACTAAGCAGGCCTCCGAGCCGCGCTGAGTTTGTCGACGCGCTCGAGCCCCGGCAGCGCGAGGCCGCGCAGCAGGCCGAAGCGGCAGCAGAAGGAAGTACTAAGGTTACCGAAGCACATCGAGCAGTCGCTCATCCAGGCTCCTGGCTGCTCTGGCACTCGCCGCAGAACTTCAGCTGCACCGACTGCCACGGCGGCAATGCCAGCGGGCTGAGCCTGGCATCCAGCGGCCATTCGTCGGCGCTGCGGCTCGAGCAACAACTGGCCGCTGCGGGTGACCAGCACGCCGGGATGGCCGTCGCCCCCGAGCGTCTGCAGGGAATGATCCTCAGCGGCGCGCAGACCTATGCCCGCTGTGGCAGCTGTCATCCCGGCAGCTATGTGCCGGGTGCGGCGCAGCTCAGCCGCGGGCGCCAGCTCATCCGCGAACTGGGCTGCAGCGCCTGCCATCAGCTCAGCCCGCAGCTGCAGGCCACACTGCCACCGGGCCGTGCAAGCCGCGGTCCCTCGCTGGCCCGGGCCGGGGAGAAGCTCAGCCTGCGCAGCCTGGAGGACTGGCCCACAACTGTCCACGCCCGCGCGCCGGAAGGCGAGTGGCATGGCATGCCGCAGTTCACCCTGAAGCGCGAGGAAGCCCGCGCGCTGGCGCTCTTCCTCAAGGGCCGCAGCAGCTCCTATGGCGAGGCTCCGGATCCGGCTTTGGGTACACCGCGCGGCCCGGGTCCGCCGCCGGTTATGCAGGCCGACGATCCGCTGCGCGGCCTGAGCCTGGTGCGCCAGGCCCGCTGCATCAACTGTCATGCACTTCCGCTGCATGACCTCTCTGCGGCGGACGAGTTGCGCACGATGCCCTCAGCGAATATCGGACCGAGCCTTGAACGGGTTGGCAGCTACCTCGCCAGTGAATGGATTGAGCAGTACCTCGCCGATCCGCAGGGCCACTACCCCGGGACGCGCATGCCGGATTATCGTCTGAGCGACCGCGATTGCAGCGACATCGCTGCCTGGCTGGTCATTGCCAGCGCCGGCGTCAGCCCCCGCACGCTCAGCGAGCCCTTGCCGCAGTGGTACACGCAGCTGGACAAGCGGGGCCGCGCCGAGCTGCGCCGCCAGGGCAGTGAGCTGTTCAGCAGCAAGGGCTGCGCGGCTTGTCACGAAGCACAGTCACCGCTGGCTCAAAAGCAGGTCGGCCCGAGCCTGATTGGCATCGGCTCCAAGAACCTGCTCAGCCTGCCGCCCGCCGCGCTGGAGGATTTTGAGGCCGGCCGCCTGCTGGGCCTGCAGGACTATTTCGCGGCACTGCTTGCCGAGCCCCTGCGTTATGGCGCCAGCGGGACCGGCACCGGCCGCATGCCGCTGTTCAAGCTGGACGTGGATGAGCGCCGGGCTATAGCCCTGGCCCTGGCCGCTGAGCTCGACCCGCTGCCGCCGCCGGCACTGCAGCGCGACCTGTCCGCGGCCATGTCAATGCTGCCGGCGCACCAGAGCAGCGGCGAGCTGTTTGCGGATCCCTTGAAGAGTGCTTACTGGCCCTGGCCGGTTGGCGCGCAAGGCGCCGGAGGTTCTGACCACAGCGGAGGCGGCTTCCATACTCCGGCCTGGCTCAGCGCTGCCGAACTGCGGCTCGCGCCGGAGGACTGCGCCAGCTGCCACCGTCAGCAGTACAGTCAATGGCAGACCAGCCGCCATGCCCGGGCCATGTCGCCCGGCATTACTGGCCAGCTGGTGGAATGGATCGAGGAGAAGCCCAGAGATGCCTATGACTGCCTGCGCTGCCATTCGCGGCTCAGCGAGCAGCTTCTGCTGCGGCCGGTCAGCGTCGATGGCAGCCTTGAGCACTGGGAGCACAACCCGCACTTCCAGCCCGGCCTGCAGGCCAGTGCGCACGGCTGCGCTAACTGCCATCTGCGTGGACAGACGCGGCTGGGAACGCTGCAGGGACACGCGGCTTATCTTTGGGACTCCGAGACAGTCTCCAGGCATCCGCTGCAGCGTGAGGACTGGCTGAGGGACAGCCGGCTCTGCGCGGTCTGTCACCAGTTCCCGGTGCGCGATCGCCTGTCCTCCGGCGGACCGCCGCTGGAGAATACCTATGAGGAATGGCGCGCCTGGGCCGCCGGGCAGGCCAAACCGCAGAGCTGCCAGGACTGCCACATGCCCGGCGGTGACCACAGCTTTAAGGGTATCCACGACAGCGCCTTCGTGCGTCGCAGCGCGACAGTCCGCAGCAATGTCAAGGTCAGCGCCGGCCGGGCCAGGGCCGAGCTGACGCTGATCAACACCAACAACGGTCATCACCTGCCGACCTACGTTACGCCGCGGATCTGGCTGCAGGCCTTCTTCGTCGACCGCGAGGGCCAGCGGATCGACAGCACATTCCGCAGCGTCCAGGTTGGGCGCGACGCACGCAGCCGTCGTGACGCTGCTGGCAGGATCGAATGGTACGACCACACTGATACACGGATTCCAGCCGGCGGAGAGTTCAGCTTCAGCTATAACGAGTCGCTGCCCGCGGGCGCCGCAGCGCTGCAGCTTGAGATCTTTGTCGAGCCGGATCACTTCTATTACAACGCCTACGGCGACTGGCTCACGCAGGAAGGACGCAGCGCCGCTGGTAAGGCCCTGCTGCAACTCGCGCGGGAGGAGACAGAGCCATTTAAGAGTGGCTACTATCTCTACCAGTCTGCTGCCCCGCTGGAGTAAGCCGCAACTGTCATCCTGACAACTGCTTTGAAGTGCTTAGTAATATGGCAGGCAATTTCTGTAATTCCTCTAATTAAAGTAATGGAACAAAAGTGGCGGGTTTTTGCCTTTACGTTAAGCGTTTTCCTTGATTTTGACTTAACCGCGGTTATAGTTCAGCGAGATGGAGACAAACCGGCTGTCAGGGCTGAGGCAGCTTTGAAATCTCCATACCAAACCACGTTCACTCGTTTCTACCGGTTGTAGTGTCAAAACATAGTGGAGGTGAACCGGCGATCAGGCTGTAGGGGGGCACGCAGTGTTCCGGAGTTCTACTTACTCATCAATGTGACAGTACCTTCCCCAGACTGCTTTCTACTGGAGGAGTGCTGTTTTTAGACACTGTCAAAGGAGTGTTTATGAAGCGAAACGCGAACTGGTGCGTGAGGCTG
>CAZEJB010000025.1:0-1409 GCA_964512635.1 uncultured Planctomycetales bacterium
GTCCGCCGGATTGCGTAGGGGCGGACAGAGTCCGCCCGGCGCTCAGGAGAAGAAGCGCAGCAGGGCACTGCGCATCCCTGCGCGGCAGGCGGAGTCAATGACTTCGCCCTCAATCAGCATCATCACGGCAATCGGTATTACTGGCAGACACAGACAACCCAGGCAGCCGGCGGCCGAGAGAATGGACCGCAGTGTCTGCAGAGGGAACTGCGGATAGGCGGCTTCAACCGGAGCCGGCAACATAGACGGGCGGAAGTCCCGGATGAACAGGCACATGCGGCCGCTGAAACTGCTGGCGTCAGGCTGGCGTCTGAGGTCCGTGTTCAACATCTGCCACAAGCCCCTAGTGCCAGGCTTGAGCTCGCCCCAGCGCGGCCAGTTCTGTGGAGTTTCGTGCTCGATTAGCAACTGCATTACGCAGCCTCGCGCAAACACGAGGTCAAAGTACTCGGCGAAGCGCCTTCGCAGTTGTTTGTATTGGCTCCAGGAGACCGCCGCCATCAGCGCAGGCGCGGCGAGGTAGAAGATTAGAAACGGCAATACCCACCACATGGCGCTAACTTCACTGAGGCTCTCGAAAGCCGGCCCGCTGACAATGTGAAGGATGGCGCCAGCGATGAGCCCAGTTATGGTCCCGCCAGCTAAGACAGCTGCTTTCTCCCGCCGGTCGTCAAGGGCGAACTGCCGCTGCAGCCGTCCAAGTGCTCCGGCGCTTTGATCGGGCTCGCCTGCCAAAGTTTCGGCTGATAACTCATCCGCAGACCGCAAGGGCAGGTCGTCCATCGCAGAAACAAGCTCTGCGCCGGGCCGCCCTTGTCCTCTTCTTTCATTATCAGTTTGCATCTTCTCAGCTTTGCATGCGGAGAATGTAGCACCAAGGCTGGTGAAGCAGATACTATGCAGAGTATTTCTCATCATATGATGATATTATCTCTGCAATGCAACTTGCAGAGACCCTGCTTTCGCGCACCCGGGCGGCCGTGCTGGCGGCCCTCGTTATGGCGCCAGAGGCCGAACTGCACGGCCGCGAGCTGGCCCGCCGCTGCGGGCTGGACTCTGCTGGCGTGCTCAGCGAGCTGGTCATGCTGGAAGAGCTTGGCGTACTCGCTTCGCGCCGGCTCGGGCGTCTGCGTCTGTTCCGACTCGATCCGCGTTGCCCGATTGCGCCGGAGCTGCGCAGCATGATGCGCAAGACGGCGGGACTGGCCGACGTGCTGGCGAGTGCACTGCGGCCGCTTGCGCCTCTGATTGAGCTGGCCTATGTTTATGGCAGCATGGCCGCCGACCGGCCGCGGCCCCATAGCGACGTGGATGTCATGGTGGTAGGAAGCGCCAGCAGCATGCAGGTGGCCGAGGCTCTCGAGCCCCTGCAGCAGGCGCTGGGCCGCGAAGTGAACGCCACCGTTTAC
>CAZEJB010000025.1:1509-57760 GCA_964512635.1 uncultured Planctomycetales bacterium
GGCTCTCGAGCCCCTGCAGCAGGCGCTGGGCCGCGAAGTGAACGCCACCGTTTACCGGACAGCGGAGTACCGCAAGAAGATCGGGCTCGGACGCGGCTTCCCCTACACCGCGCACACAGGACCTAAGATATTGCTACTTGGCGAGATCGACGCGACTTGAGGCGATGGAGGCAGCCGGCGAACTGGAGCCGCTTGCACACTCATCTGGCGCGCATCGCTACCCCCCTGCGTTTGAGGCCCCTTCTATAATCCCCGCGTGAATCTCCCCCCGGCGTGCATGAGGACTTCCCGCTTGACCCGCAATAACCTCAGGCCGCTGCTCGATACAACCTAATACACCAGCCGTGTTTCGGGACGTTCGCCATCAGCAAATACAGGGGTTATCCACAGTTCACCTGTGGTGCTCAGGTCAAAGAGCACATCCCAGTCTGCACCCTGTCCTTTGAAGGGCCGCCCGCTAATGGGGTTTATGGACCCTGTTGGCAGAGGACAAACCCCGCTGTCCGCGAGTTCTTCAAACGACTTCGGATAACGGTCATAAATGCTCCTGTAATCTTCCGCCGCCAGTCTGTAGACCCCGGCAAAGCCCATCATCCTAAGCCTCTGAGCTTGTTGATTGGATGCCAGGTCGCCTGCGTGCTCCGGAGCGACAGGGCTGCCCAGGATTTTTAGGTAACTTGGCTTGGCAAAGATCTTGAAATCGGTAATCTTTCCCTGACCGCCCAGCAACACGCTATGTCTGAGCACTGCTTCACCATCGTTTCCGAGCAGATAAATCATGTCCCCCGGATAGTCGATGCGTCCATCGTCCGGATCAATGGGCTTGCCATCAAGTGTCAGCAGCGGTGCCTGCACCAGCCCCTCCTTGATCACCTCACTCCAGTGCTCAGGAAACCGACCATGTACGGCCCGATACTGCATGGTGCCAATCTGAATCCATGAGTGGGAGAGGTCAATCGTCTTTCCGGATACTGGATTCACCGGCCCCAAGTGGGACTTCAAAGCAAAAGGTGCCCAAAGCAGCAGTGCAAGATAACCTGCCAGGAACACCACCAGCGCCGCTAGAAACACAACTGCGGTTCGACGAACAGTGATCATTCCAGCACTCTGCGACATCCAGGACCTGGCTGCCCCCGGTTAACGATAAGAGCCGGGGTTGCTGATTGACTCTTATCGAGTGCATATCAACTCTCCGGCTGAGCAATGGTAACAAGAGGAATCTCCCGCCTCATATAATCCCCGCGTGAATCTCCCCCCCGGCGTGCATGAGGACTTCCCGCTCGACCCGCTTGGCACGGCCATCGACCTGCCGGCCCTCACGCCCTTGTTCCGCCAGTATGTGGAGATCAAGCAACAGTACCCGCAGGCCCTGCTGCTTTACCGCCTCGGCGACTTCTATGAAATGTTCGGCCCCGACGCGGTGAAGGTCTCGCGCCTGCTGGGCCTGACCCTCACCGCCCGCGGCTGCGCCAAGGATTACAAGGTGGCGATGTGCGGAGTGCCGCACCACTCCGCCGCGCGCTACATCAAGCGCCTGGTCGCCGCCGGCGAGGTGCTGGCGATCTGCGAGCAGACCGAGGACGCCTCGGAGGCCAAGGGCCTCGTCGAGCGCGCGGTGACGCGGCTGATCACCGCCGGCACCCTGGTCGAGGATGAATACCTGTCCGAGGACCGCGGCAACTATCTTGGCGCGGTGGCGCTGCGCGGCTCGGCGGCCAGCCCGGTTTACAGCGCAGCGCTGCTAGAAAGCTCCGGCGGCAACGTTGAGCTGTATGAAGTAGGGGCCGAGCATGGCCTCGGCCCGCCAGGGGCGGGTCTTGACCCGCCCACGACAGCCAGGGTGGGTCAAGACCCACCCCTGCAAAAGATCGTCGAAATCCTGCTGCGCGCGCGGCCGGCCGAGATCCTGCTGCCGGCGGGCCTGCGCGCGGACGAGGGCTTCATGGCCCTGCTGCGTTCCGGCCTGTCCAGCGCCCTGCTGCAGCCGGCCCTGCACAGCTATGACTCGCTTCCGCCGGAGGCCGACTGCGAGGGCTACCTGCTGCGCTACTTCCGCCTGGCCTCGCTGGCCTCCTTTGGCCTCGACGGCCGCCCGGCGGCCCAGGCCGTGCTCTTTGCCACCGCGCGCTACCTGCGTGAGACCTTCAAGGTCGGCGAGCTGAAGCTCTATCCCAAGCTGCTGCCGCTGGACGGCTTCCTGCAGCTTGACCCTCGCACCCTGGCGCACCTAAACGTCCTGCCCTCGGCCGAGGACGGCGCGGGCACCGGCCCCGGCAGCCTCTTTGAGCTGCTCTGCCGCCAGCGCACTGCCCCCGGCAAGCGCCGTCTGCGCCGTCTGCTGGCCGCGCCCTTCAGCCGCGCCGGCGACATCGCCGGACGGCACGCCGCCCTGGAAGAACTGCTGGCCAGCCGCGGTCTGGGCCAGCAGATCGAGCAGCAGCTGGCCCGCCTGCAGGACCTTGAGCGCATCCTCGGCCGCCTGAGCCTCGGGCGCTCCAACCCTAAAGAGCTGCGGGCGCTGACCGACTCGCTTGATCCGCTGGGCGAGCTGGGCCGCCTGCTGCGCGGCTGCGGCTCCCCGCTGCTGCAGGAACTCGGCGCGCAGATCGGCGACTTTGCCGCGCTGTCCGCGCAGCTGGGGCAGAGCCTCAGCGACGACCCGCCGATCCGTCCGGCGGAGGGCGGCGTGATCCGCGACGGTGTGGACGCGCGGGTTGATGAACTGCGGGCGCTGGCCGGCGGCGGCGCGCAGTGGTTCAGGGACTATGAAGCGCTGCAGCGCGAGCGCAGCGGCATCCGCACGCTGAAGGTCAAGCATACCGACGCCTTCGGCTGGTTCATCGAGATCGGCAAGGGCAGCCTCAGCCTGGTCCCGGCGGACTATCAGCGCCGCCAGACCCTGGTCAACGCCGAGCGCTTTGTGACCCCCGAACTGCAGGCCCGCGAGGCCGACGCCCGCGATTCCGGCGGCCGCCTGCTGACCCGCGAGCGCGAGCTCTTTGAAGCGCTCTGCCAGCAAACCCTTGAGCACTCCGGCCCGATCGCGCAGGCGATGCAGGCCGCGGCCGAGGCGGATGTGCTGGTGGCTTTCGCCGTGGTGGCCCGGGAGGGCAATTGGATCAGGCCGCAGCTTGCCTCCGACGCGAGTCCCGAGTCCCGAGTCCTGAGTCCTGAAGCAGAGGGACTTTCGACGAGGCAAAGCTCAAAGACAGATGTAGGAAGTTCCGCCGATCCAGGACTCAGGACGCAGGACTCAGGACTGCAGAGCGAAGGCAAAGAGGCCGCTTCATCCACCGCCGTGCTTGAGATCACCAACGGCCGCCACCCCCTCATTGAGACGCAGCTCGGCAGCCGCTACTACACACCCAACGACTGCTATCTGGACGGCGAACGCCAGCAGGTGATGCTGCTCACCGGGCCTAACATGGGCGGTAAGAGCAGCTATCTGCGCATGGTCGCTGTGCTCTGCCTGCTGGCCCAGTGCGGCTCCTTTGTGCCCGCCGACAGCGCGCGCCTGCCCCTGCTGCGGCGGATCTATACCCGCGTCGGCGCCCAGGACCAGCTCGGCCGCGGGCACAGCACCTTCATGGTCGAGATGCTGGAGACCGCCGAGATCCTGGCCACCTGCGGCCCCGGCAGCCTCGTCATCCTCGACGAAGTCGGCCGCGGCACCAGCACCTATGACGGCATCTCAATCGCCAAGGCCGTGCTGGAGTTCCTGCATGAGCATCCCGCCCGCCCGCTGACCCTCTTCGCCACGCACTTCTTTGAGCTGACGGACCTGCCCCTGGTGCTGCCGCGTTGCGCGAACTTCCAGGTCGAGGTTATCCGGGAGGCCGGCAGCGCCGGCGCCGCCGCGGAAGCAGACGCGGGCCGGGAGGCCGACAACGCCGGTTCATTCGTCTTTACCTATCGTGTGGCTGCCGGCGCGGCCTCGGACAGCTTCGGTATTGACGTAGCCGCCCTGGCCGGTCTGCCCGACAGCGTGGTGCGGCGGGCCCGGGAGATCCTCGCCGGGCTGGAGGACGCGCGCCGCGAGAGCCGCGACCGCGCACGCCAGGCAGTGCAGCTCGGCCTGTTCTAAGCCCCTTCCAGTCCCCTTGTAGTCCCCCTGCCGCAAACCCGGCCCCATTCAACGGGCCTATTGAGACTGACACTTAAAGAGTGGCTACAGCATGCCGATGTAGTTTCTGGTTTTAGTGTTTCGGGGCAAAAAATGAAACTTCCTAAAATGGGTGTGGGTGCCAAGCTGGTCGCCCTGCTCCTGCTCTTTGGTCTGCCTCCGGCAGCCACCGTAGGCTATGTCGCCTACACCGCCAACAGCGGTGTGGAGCACGAGGGCCTGCGGGCGCTGGAAGGCGAGGCCTCGCATCTGGCGGACAAGATCGACCGCAGCCTCTTTGAGCGCTACGGCGATGTCCAGGCCTTCGGCTACAACAAGGTGATCCAGGATCGCCAGTCCTGGTACCAGCCCGGTCCAGAGAACAACGCGATCGTGCGGGTTATGGACGAGTACATGGCGGCCTACGGCTGCTATTACCTCAGCATCCTGGTCGATACCAGCGGCAAGGTAATCGCGGTCAACTCCAGGGACGCGCAGGGCCAGGCCATCGACTCGGGCTTTATCTATGCCAGGAACTACGCGGCTGAGCCCTGGTTCAAGTGCTGCCTGTCCGGCGATTTTTATGTCAGCCAGCCCTTCAGCGCCGAGGGTAACGACAAGGCCACCGGCACCTGCGTGGATGATGTCCACCTTGATCCTGATGTCCAGAAGCTCTACCCCAATGACAGCGGCCTGACCCTCGGTTTCTCGGCCCCGGTGCGCGACAGCAGCGGCCAGATCATTGCAGTCTGGACCAACCGCGCCAAGTTCTCGCTGGTCGAGGACTTCCTGGTCGCCAGCTACCACGACATCAAAGAGCGCACCGGCGCGGATGTTGAGCAGGCCATCGTCAACAGCGAGGGCGTGCTGCTGGCGAAGTACTTCCCGCTGCAGGCCGGCACTGAGGAGTTCCAGCACGACTTTGACGAGAGCATCTTCAAAGTCAACCTGCGCGAGGAAGGCCATGGCGCGGCCATAGCCCTGGCCGACAATGCCCGGGGCAGCCTCTTTAACGTCGACCCGATCGACCACGGCCAGGATGCGATGGGCTACAGCCATCTGGTCGGCGCCCTGGGATACCCCGGCATGAACTGGGGCATCATCGTTTCATCGCCGCGCAAGATCTACTGCGCCGCAGCCAACACCAATAAGCGCAACATAGTCATCGTGCTGGGCATCAGCCTGCTGGCCATCGGCGGTTTCGGCTGGCTGATCGGCATGCGGGTGGCACGTCCCCTGCGCACCCTGGCCAACGCGGCCCAGGTAATGAGCGAAGGCGACTTCAGCATCATCCTGCCGCACATGAAGCCCAGCGACGAAATCGGCCAGATGAACGAGTCCTTCATCGAGATGAAGAACAACACGAAGAAGCTGATCCAGCAGGTCGAGGCCGCGGCGGTCCATGTCGCCAGCGCCAGCCAGGAGCTGGCCGCCGGTGCCGATGAAACGAGCCGCGCAGTCCAGCAGGTCAGCGTGACCATCCAGGAGGTCGCCCGCGGGGCGCAGGAGACAACCGGCAGTATCTCGAGTGCCCAGAACAGCCTGGAGTCGACCTCGCACAACGTCCAGATGGTGGTAGGCGAGATCAACGAGGTCTCGAGCTTTGCGGCCAAGGCGGCAGGCGAAGGTCTGGAGGGCAAGCAGAACGCCGACGAGGCGGTGGAGATCATCACCCGCGCGGCCGGCAACCTGCAGAGCACGACCCAGGTTGTCCATGCCCTTGGCGAAAAGACGCGCCAGATCGGCGACTTCATCAGCATCATCACCGGCATCGCCGACCAGACCAACCTGTTGGCGCTGAACGCCGCGATCGAGGCGGCGCGGGCGGGTGAAGCCGGCCGCGGCTTCGCGGTGGTCGCCGAAGAGGTGCGCAAGCTGGCCGAGGAAAGCAACACCGCTGCGGTGAACATCACCAAGCTGGTTCACGGCATCGAGGACGAAATGAGCTCGACCCTGACCCTGATGGAGCGCAGCGATGAGGAAGTCGGCGCCGGCGTGAAGTCGGTGCTCGGCACCAGCGCCGTGCTGGCCGGCATCGTGGCCGGGGTGGAGTCGGTCAGCCGCAAGGTCCAGTCGATCTCCCAGGCGGCCGAAAAGATCGCCAGCGGCACCAGCGAGGTCGTCCATTCGATGCAGTCGCTCAGCGCGGTGGCCGAGCAGAACTCGGCATCCTGCCAGCAGGTTGGTGCCGCCACCCAGCAGCAGACGGCCTCGATGGAGGAGATCTCAGCCAGCGCCGGGACGCTTGCCACCCTGTCCCAGGACCTGCAGCTGGTGATCCAGCGCTTCAAAGTCTAGCCGCACTAGCTAATCTATTGAGAATCAATTATCATTAAGACATGGACTTCAAGATGAAGAAACTGGTCATTGCCGCGGCGCTCGCCCTGGCCGCCGCCCTGCTGCCCTTCGCAGCTTCGGCTGAGGAGGGCCTGGCGGCCCAGGATCCTGCCCAGGATCCTGCTCGGGAACCTGCCCATGAGCCTGGACAGGAGCCTGCCCATGAGCCACAGCCTGCCGCCGGCAGCAGTGAACTGCTCGCCCGCATCGCCGCTCTGGAAGCGCGCCTGGCCCAGCTCGAGCAGCCGGCGGCCGAGACCGACAGCGATGCGAAGGCCGACTGCGAGGAGCCGGAGCCTGAGGAAGAAGCGGTGGATGTCAAGATGTTTGGCGACTTCCAGCTGCAGGGCCAGTGGTTTGAAACCAGCGGCGGCGAAAGCCATGGCAGCATCTCGGACTTTGACCTCTACTATGGCGAGATTGGCTGGGATGTCGCCTGCCAGGATACCTGGAGCGGTCACTTCAGCCTGAACGTCGATGACGACGATGATTCGGTAACGCTTTATGAGGCCTGGGGCAGGTACCAGCATCCGACCAGCGGCTTCTTTGCCCAGCTCGGCCAGATCGGACTGCCCTTTGCCGACACCAACAGCTATTTCCCGACCTACAGCGCGACCAACGATCTTGGCATCACGACGGCCAAGGGCCTTGGGATCGGTGTCGAGAAGGAGCATTACGGGCTGGGGGCCTATCTGGTCAACCCGGATGTCGAGGTCTATGGCAACATGCTGCCGGAGGACGACGAGACCGGCCGCAAGAAGCTGGATGAATACTGTCTGTGGTGGGATGTTTCGCAGCGTGAGGCCGACGAATGCCATGACGGCCACCGCTTCAGCGTCGGCTACATCAGCCACCTGGGCAACCACGATTTTGGCGTGGTGGAGAGCCCCGTTTCCGGGCGTGTCCCCGGCATCAACGTCTTTGGCCAGTACGACTGGGACGCCAACCGCTGGCACGCGCTGGGAGAGTACACCGGCGCTACCCAGGCCTTTGACCCGGCCGATCTGGATGCCAATGCGGACGAGCTGGGCGACCAGCCGGCGGCCTGGAACTTCGAGCTGGCGCACAACCCCAGCGAGCTGGACACCTGGGCGCTGGGCTATCAGCACACCAGCGAATTTGTTGATCACGCGACTAACCGTTACGCGCTGATGTATGGCCGTCAGCTCTGCGATATCGCGCAGCTGCGCCTCGAGCTGAGCCATGGCAAGTACGGCGATTATGTCAGCGACGGCCGCAATGACGACACGAGCTTCGTCGCCGAGTTCCATGTGAGCTTCTAAAGGCGCAGCAGGGCGAAAAGCGTGTGCCTCAGGAGCGCGGCCGGTGGCACCGGTTTGCAAGCGGTGGCAAGGCTTGCGACATGCCGCATTAGGACCGGAGCGCGGGCATCCTGCCGGCATTCATCTTCTTTCCTGCGCCATGCCGCTGCCGCCACGGCCGGTGGCACCGGTTTGCAACCGGTGGCAAGCCTGGCTACGCGGCGTCAGGACCGGAGCGCGGGCATCCTGCCGGCATTCTTCTTCTTCTTTCCTGCGCCATGCCGCTGCCGCCACGGCCGGTGGCACCGGTTTGCAACCGGTGGCAAGCCTGGCTACGCGGCGTCAGGACCGGAGCGCGGGCATCCTGCCGGCATTCGTCTTCTTTCCTGCGCCATGCCGCTGCCGCCGCGGGCGCGCTCCACGCGCCCCTACACTCAGCCTGTTGCCCCTTGCCCAACCTAAGAACATGCATGCGGGGTCCTGCGCTCCGCTTCTTCCGTCGCCCCTGGTCCCTGATCCCTGGTCCCTCCACATTCATCCCTTTTTCTGCCTTGTACTTGACTTTTACACACACTGTCTGTATAGTATCTTGTTAAGTACTAATGCGGAGGAACTACATGTCTGCTCATTCCAGCGCCAAACGCCTGCAGGACGTTTTCAGCAACCCTGTCCTGGCGCTCCTTCTCTGGACCTGCGCGGTCACCGACCGGGTCGACCAGCAGCTCTGCCGCCTGCTCGGGCTGCGGGATGTCGACCTCGCCACCCTCGAAGCGGTCTACGGCGAAGCGCTGCAAAAGCTGCGTGCGCTGAGGATCTGCGCCCCTGACTGCGCGGTGGACGAGCTGGGCCAGGTGCTCAAGGCGCACCTTGGCGCGGGCCTGCTGCAGGGCATGCTGAACCAGCGCCCGGAGCAGATGGAGTATTCCGCCCGCCTGCTGACCCGCCTGCCGCTGTGGATCCGCGACCCCCAGCTGGCCAGCCTCGAGCGCGAGGCCCGGGTGACCGCCGCTGAGGCGCGCATCGAGGAGGTCAACCTGCGCCGCGCCGAGGCCGCGGCCCGCCGCCAAAACCTCGCTGCAGGGCGGGACTCCACGCCCGCCGCCAGTCCCGTCTCCGCGCCCCCCAACAACCTGCACTCCGCGCCCGCCGATCACCGGGACTCCACGCCCGCCGTTAACCATGCCGCCGTACCCGCCTCGGTAGGCCGGGACGCCATTCCGGCCGCCAGTCCCGTCTCCGCGTCCGCCTCCACCTCTGACTCCGCACTCGCGCCGGTAGGGCGGGACTCCGTGCCCGCATCTGATTACGCGGCTGCCGAGGTTAAATCCACTCCACCCGAAGTGCTAAAAGTGCTGATTCTCGGTGGCAAGTCGGCTGAGGAAGTTAAATCCGCGACCGCTGAACCAACAGCGCCAGCGCCAGCGGACATCGAACTGGCAGCGCCCGGCTTGTCGCCCCGCCCGCAGACCGGCGCTGCGCAGGGCCGCCGCAAGCTGCCCAAGGCCGCCCGCAAGGCCGCTGCAGCCGGCAGACGCTGACTCGGCAGCACAAGACTGGCATCAGTCTTGTCGGACCGCCGGCTTCAGCCGGCCTCTTCCAGCGAGCAATAAAGGCCGGCAGTCGCTTCGCGACCTGCCAGTGCTGTGGAAGCGCTGGCTTGTCTTACTCTGTGAAACCCGGTTCACTCGGTTGACTCGGTGTGGATCTTGATCCTGCCTGGCTGCGTTCCGCGGCGCAGCTGCGGCTCAAAGCCCGCCGTGCTCCTTCAGCCGCGCAAGCCGGGCATCGTCCAGCTTCTCCAGTCCCGCCTTCTGGCTGAGCAGCTCGAAGGCGCGGGCGAAGTGCGGCTGTGCTTCAACAGCGCGGTCCAGGGCCAGCAGGTTCTCGCCGAGCTCCTCGCAGACATAGCCGTCGGCCTCGCCGAGCGCCTCAAACTCAGCCTGCAGACTCAGCAGGCGCGCGATGGCTTCCTCATGGCTGCCCAGGCTGCGCAGGCAGCGCGCGACCGTCCACTTGGCGATCCGCGCCGGCATGCCGGTCGGGTTCTGGGCCAGACGGAAGTCGACGCTCTTTTCCCACAGCGCCAGGGCTTCGTCGAAGCGGCCGAGCTCATGCAGGCTCCAGCCGGTGTTGTTGTAAAGCGGGCCGAGCCACTTGCGGGCCTGCTCATCGCTTGCCGCCTCGGCCATCGCGATCGCCTTCAGGTTCCACTGCAGCCCTGCATCACCGGGGCAGGCGATGCCCAGCATGTGGGCAGCGTCGCAGGCATAGTTCTCCAGGCCGGCAGCCTGGGCCAGTTCAAGCGCCTGCTCAAAGACCGGCACGGCGGCGGCGGGATCGCCGGAGCTGTTCAGCGTCCGGCCGCGCTCCAGCGCCAGGCGCACCCGCGCGCAGCTGACGTCCTCGCCGCGCTCCGCGGCCTCCAGGATCAGCAGCTCCGCCATCTCAAGGTATTCAGTCGCCTTCGCGAAGTCCGCGCGCAGGCCGTGGGTCCGCGCGATCTGGCTCAGCAGCTGCGCGCTGTAGTCCGCTGGGGCCAGGCCCTCGGTCTGCTCAAACACCTGCTGGAACGCGGCCTCAGTCGCGGCGGGGTCGCCGTAGTTCCAAAGCTTGTCGAAAACGGGCTGCCCCGGCCGGGCGTCAATGTCGCTGCTCATGCTGCATCCTCCTGCGGCTTTCAGCATAAGCGATACCTGCGGGCTGTCAAGGGCAACTGCCGCCTGCGGCGCACCGCGCTGCTAGGGCGCCGGAGCAGGCCGGGGCTGCGCCGCCAGGGTCTTCAGCTCTTCCCGGTCGAAGCCGGCGGGCCAGAAGCGCCGCTCGCTGTTATAGCGCGTCTGGCTCACCTCGTAGTCCAGCGGGCTGCCGCCGCGCCGCCGGCAGCTCGCCTGCGGGAAGGTCTCGGCGGCGCCTTGCACCGTATACAGCGGGCCGGCGCTGATATCGCTGCCGTAGAGGCTCAGGCGGTAGGCCAGGGCCGGGTTGGCAAAGGGGCCCGCCAGGCTCTCCTGGACCCATTTCGCGTCCCCGACTATGCCGGGCTCCCAGACCAGGCAGCCGGGCTGCGGAGCCTCGCCGGGTCCGAGCACCCTGATCCCCGGCCAGGCGCCGGGGAGGTAGATGCTGCTTCCGCCCGCCCCCGCCAGGGCTGCCAGCGGGTCACCGGGCCAGGCATCGAGATAATCGCTGCCGCCGAGCGCGCTCAGGTCGGCGGGCAGCGCGCCCTGCTCATACTTGTAAAGCTCGATGCTCTCATAGAGGCCCTGCAGCAGCATGAGCTGGTAGTTCAGCAGCTTGCCGGCCAGCTCGTTTTCATCCCCTTCCGCCAGGGCTGTGGTTGCATACTCGATACCCGAGCTGGCGAAGCTGCGCACCAGTCGCCGGGGCCGGCCGTCGGGCCACTGGCCCTTGGGGCTGGCCGGATCCGGCGAGAGCATCGCGCGGTTGAAGGCCAACTGCAGCGGCTCGCTGGAATAAGCAGTCCAGTTGCCGGCGGAGCCCGGCGGGCTGCTGGCCCAGTGGTCCTGGTTGTCAGGAATCGGGCTCAGGTTGTCCGGGCTGAAGGCCGGGTCCGGGCCATAGACGCTGAGCACAAAGTTATGGCCAAAGACCTGGCCGAGACGGCCGTTGAACTCCAGCGGGGCGTTCTGAAAGACGAAGTCGCCGGCGCTGAAGCCATCCTCCGGCTCCAGCCAGCGCATCGGCCGCCAGTCCGCCAGGGGGTTGTCCGGCCAGACTGGCAGCAGGTGGGCGGCCAGCAGGCCATCCGGGCCGCTGATCTCGCTGCCGAGCCCGCTGTGCAGCACGTTGGTCAAAGCGCCATAGACCAGCCAGCCGGCCCACTGCTGGCAATCAAGCAGCTCCTGCTCGCTCCATTCCGGGCGCGCCTTAGCCTCCAGAGCGGCGCGATACCCACCGTAGCGCCGCTCAGCGCCCAGCACGCTGCCAAGCCCGCTGACAAAGAACTCCAGCCTGAAATTCGGCCCATGCTCGCGGCCGGCGAAGTACTGCTGGTACCAGTCGCGGGCGGCGGCGCGTTCCCAGGCATTCTGCTCCGGGTAGGCCAGCATCTCGTCGCGCGGAAACTTTGTTTCAGCGGGCACTGCCAGGCAGGGCGGGGTGTGCAGGCCGCGCATCACGGCAGTCCCCGCTGGCACCACGGCCCAGTCATTGCCCGGCTGCGGGGCGACTGCTGCGTCGGCCTCAGCCTCCGCGCTGGGACCATAGAGGCTGACTTCAAAGCTGCGCTGGCGCAGCCAGTCGTCGACCAGCGAATAGCTCTCCGCCGGGCCGGTCTGCCAGAGCAGCGCGCCGGGCTCAAAGGGATCATTAGTGTCAAGCACTTTTATCGGCCGCCAGTTACCCTGCGCGTCAATGTCATAGGGGTTGGCCGGCCACTGGCAGACCCAGCCGCCATCCTCGGGGCCGATCATGTAAGGCATGTCCATGTCGCTGGTGATCAGCGCGCGCAGGCCCAGGTCGATGCAGAGGATCGCCTGCTGCTGGTAGGCCAGAAGCTCGGCTGCGGTCCAGCTTTGCCGGGGGCGGGCCTGCATGGCGCTTTGCAGCGCCAGCAGCTTAAGCGTCTCCGCCGCCGCCAGATCGCTGGCCTGCTGGCTTTCCAGGCGCCGCGCTTCCATATCCTGCCCCTCAATGGTGGTCAGGGCGCGGGCTGGAGCGCTGAGGCCCGGGATAAGGGCGATGAGCAGGGCCAGCCCAAGGGCCAGACGGCGTGTGAAGAGCGACAGATAATCAAACATGCATGCCCCCATGTACAGGCTGGATGACAAGAGATGCACGACGCGGCGCAGCTGCAACACTCTGCCGGGCAGGGACCGAAAAAGAGGCGCCCGGACAGGCTGGAAAAGAGAAGGCGGCCCTGCGGCCGCCTTGCATATCCCGTGCTCAACCTTTCCTAGACCGGGCCTTGACTCGGCCCTTCTTCAAACCACCCCTGGTTTTGTATCTGCCTGGCCGTCCCTGGCCCGGACTGCAATTGCATAGTCAACGCCCCGTCGGGGCGCCTGTCAGCGGCTGAAGACCGAGCCGCGGGTGTACCAGTCCCAGACCTCGGGGTCGTTCTTGGGGAACTGGGCGAAGTCCATCACCACGTGGATCGGCTGGGTGTAGTCGCTGTCGTCGAAGTAGACGCCGATGCCGCCGTGGGTCAGCTCGGGGATCGCGATGATCGCGCGGTGGCCGGGGCTGTTCATCCAGCCGGTGACCACTTCCGTCGTGTTCTCCTGGCCCTTGGCGCTGATCTCACCGGCGCGGTTATAGGGCGTGATGTCCACGGCGTCATAGCGGTCCCAGGGCGAAAGTCCCTCGGGGGTGTAGTGGCTGAAATAGTCGCGCAGGGCCATGTCACGCGCCATCGCCTGGCTCAGCTCGTCCAGATGCGAGCTGCGCTTGACCGGCTTGAGGCCCATCTTCGTGCGCTCGGCATTGACGCCGGCGAAGATCTGCTCGGCCCAGTTCTGCAGGCTGGCGTTCTGATAAACGCCGCTGGCCGCCGGCGCCGGGCTGGGCTCATAGCAGTTTTTCAGCCACTTGTCCGCCAGGCTGTCGCCGCCGGAGCTGACATCCTTATAGCTCTCCACCGGCGGGATGGTCACTGCCGGCAGGAAGGCGAAGGGATGGCCCTGGCCGCCGCCCGGCAGGTTGATGGTCGGGTCGCCGTTACCGGTGTTGCCGCCATTATTGCCGCTGGTATTGCCGCCCGAGCCGCCATTGATGTTGTCGGCGGGATTGCCGATCGGCGTTGTGATTTCGCTGCCGCCGCCGCAGCCCGCCAGTACCACCAGCAGGAGCGCGCAAAGCGTCAGACTCAGCCAAAGTCGCAGGCCAACTGGCCCGTCATTAACATTCCCGAACATAGCCTCTCTCCTCACCACCCAGGTCTGCCCCGGTTGATTAACCCTTGCGGCCACACCTCCGCGGAACTGTCAGGCTGCGCAGCGTGAAACTTTCAACTGCGCACCTCACACCAGTAGTATCCGCAGCAAAAAGGGATAATCAAGGCTGGAGTGCGATGTTTAATACAAAGAATATATGTTTAACGGCAAAGGTTAATATAGCCGCCTATCCTGTGTTTATCAGCCCTCTGAGCAGATCAGCGCATCAGTATTCACCGGTTTATGCCCTTAGGCTGCTTGCAGGGATAGCAGCAATCCAGGGCAACTTCAACAAAAAAGAGATTTAGAATTGTTAACTTCTGGTCTAAGGAGCTGCGCCAGCTAAGTCAGGGTCTTTGCCCGTGCCGGGGCGTCAACAAGGTGTCTGCAGCGCGGGGATAGTGGGGAAGGGAGGAAGTGGCGGGAGACGGACTTGAACCGCCGACACGGGGATTTTCAGTCCCCTGCTCTACCAACTGAGCTATCCCGCCAGGGGGGAAATACGGGGACGACGAGATTCGAACTCGCGACCTCCTGCGTGACAGGCAGGCATCCTAGGCCACTAGACCACGTCCCCTTATTGTCAATCCCGCCCGGAGGCGGGACTCCCCTGCAGCCCAGTAGGGAAACTGGGCGCTAGAGGGCTCGAACCTCTGACCTCGTGCGTGTGAAGCACGCGCTCTGACCAGCTGAGCTAAGCGCCCTCGTTCAGGGAGAGTGAATATACCATGCAAAACGCGGGCGCGCAATAATTGTAAAACAAGAGCCGCGCTGGACGCGCGAACCTGCCCATAGCCACAAATCAGCGGGGCAGCGTAAGCTCCTGCATCCGCAGATGCTTGAAGTCGTGCCAGCCATAGTGTTCAGTCCGCAGCACGCCATCAGTACCCTGCGCCAGCGTTTGCTGGCCGCCCAGCCCGCTATGGTGCGTCAGCACGGCAGCCTGCCCGTTGATCGCCGCATACCACAGCATGCCCAGGCTGCCCTGGCCGATGAACGAATCGTCCCAGTCCTCAAGCTCGACCAGCAAAGCCGCCTGCGCGGGATAATCCGCGCGCCGGCGCAGCGCCCGCAGGTCTTCGGGGAAGCCCACGCAGACACTGTGGCCATTCAGCTCGACGGTCTGCGTCGCGGTTTTGTCGATATCCCGCTTGCTCTCAAGGAACTGCTGGGGGTCATAGGGCTTGCTCAGGTCAGCCAGCACTTCACCGGTTGAACTGATCAGGGCGAGGTGCAGCTCTCCTGCCGGCCGGTCCTCAACCAGCAGCATCAGCGCCTGGCGCTGCACGCGGCAGATTTCCTGCAGCTCGCTGAGGCTGTCCGGGTAGTCCATTGGAAAGCTCTGCTTGCCATCCAGCGCGGTCAGGTCGGCTTGCTGCAACCGCGAGGCTTCCAGGGCCGCCGACACGCTGGTGAGGGACTGGTCGAGCTTTGGATTTGCGGGTTTCTGGGACTGGGTCACATACCAATCCACGAGCGTCAGACAGGCTATGCGAATCTTCGGCTGCGTCGCCTGGCTGCGCCCCGCCTGGAACTGCACGACTCCCGCGGCCAGCAGCGCCAGCATCACCGCGCCGATGCTCAGCAGGGCCGGGCGGTTGATGCGCTTTGTGGCCGTGTAATCCAGTACGCCCACCGCCAGCGCCGCGCTGAACAGCAGCACCAGTGCGGATACGAGCATGTCGCCTCCCAGCATGCCAAGGCGGATGGCCGCCGGGAAAGCTAACTGAGAAGCCGTGAGCGGGTTTGGTGCCATACCAGGCAGGAAGGATGCGGCGGCGATAAAGGCCAGCGAGGTCAGGGGCAGGATTACCAGCCCCAGCGTTAACGCCCGGCCGCGCCAGAGCCACCAGCTCAAAACTGCCCAGCCGCAAAGCAGCGGGACGTAAAGAAGGTCAGCAAGGACTGGCGGAGTCGTGATCCAGCCAATAGAGATGAAGTTGATCCCGCTGGTCAGCACAGCAAAGGTAAGTGCCATCAGCACAGGCTGCCACCAGTGCCTGAAGCTTCGCAGCCCCAGAAAAAGCCCAAGAGGGATCAGCCAGGCCAGGAAGAAGGATGCATAGTGCAGCGACAGAAACTGGATCAGGAGGTAAGGATAAAAGGCGTAGAAATAGCCGTTCAGGCTGCCCGCCAGCTGACTGATGGTCTTCCCCGGTTGCGCACTGCCAGATGCGGGAGATTGGACGCCGCCCGCGGCCGAGCCGGGAATCGATTTAGTACTCAAACTGTCTTCCTGCATGACGCAATCTTAAGCCTGAAGCATTGCAGAGTCAATTGGCCCGGTCTTGGCGAAGAGTTCAAGTTCAGGAGCGCGAAGGAATTACAAAAACGACAAAGCTGATGATTCCGGCATAGTCCCCGCGGCCGACACTTTCGCCCTGGCCGCGTTTTGAGTGCTCCTGCCGGCAGATGCGCGTTCTCCAGCGCCGGGAATCAGCGGCATTTAAGACTTCGGAATCAAACAGCGCGCGGGCGGTGGTAACCTATATCAAGGTGCGGCGCAGTTAGGTGTCCGCGCCGGGAAGCGGGGTAGTTATGCTTCCACCCACCTACAGATTACAGGAGCATTCAGATGGCCAGTGCCAGTGCGCGCCAGGAACGTAAGCAGAGCAAGGTTGAAGCCGCGCTGAACAAGCAGCTCAACGAGGAAATGTTCTCCTCCAACATGTACCGCAGCATGCAGGCCCACTTCATGCACGAGAACCTCACCGGCTTTGCCAAGTGGTGCGACGTGCAGGCCCAGGAAGAGAACTATCACGCCCGCCGCATCTTCGATTTCATCATCGAGCGCGGCTGGAACGTGCAGCTCGCCGCGGTGCAGGGCCCGCCGACGCACTGGGACAACCCCCTGGCGGCCTTCGAGGCGGCCCTGGCCCATGAGCGCTCCCTGACCCAGGCCTTCTACAAGCTCTATAAGCTGGCCGAGGACGAGAACGACATCGCCACCCGGATCTTCCTGCAGTGGTTCGTCTCCGAGCAGGTTGAGGAGGAGGCGATGCTGGAAGAGGCCTGCGCCAAGATCCGCCGCGTCGCCGACAGCCCGGCCGGTATGTACATGCTGGACCGCGAGTTCGCCGGCCGCGCCGGTGACACTCCGGGCGCCCCGGCGGAAGGGATCTAGGCCGCCGCCGCCGCGCGAGCGCAGCTGTCTGAGCTGCACCCGGCCTTGCCGGCGGCCACCTGCCTGCTATTCCGCGCTGCACAGGCGCAGCTTTACCGCGCGCAGGGCGAAGGAAAGCAGCAGCGGCAGCAGCATGAGCTGCAGCAGGCAGCGCATGCTGAAGCTCAGCGTCAGGCCGGAGTAGTAGGCCCAGGGCTGTTCAGCCATAAAAGGCTGCGGCGAAAGCAGCATGGCTGCATCCGGCTGCCAGAGCTGGAAACAGCGGCCAAGGGCAATCGGCATGTCTGCCAGTGCTGCGAGCAGGACATAGCCCGCGGGCAGGAGCCAGGCAAAGGCCAGCAGCACCAGCATTGTCCCCAGCCAGATCAGCGGTCCGGCTGTGGCCAGGAAGCTGCTGAGTCCAGCGCTGTCCTCGGCCCGGCGCAGTGTGAACAGGCTGGCCATCCAGCACACAAGCAGCCCCAGTGGCAGCAGCAGCGCGCTGAGAGCAAGGTTGAGTAAGGTGCTGAGGCCGGCGCCAATTGGCAGGAGTTCCAGCGGCGACATCGCGGCCACATAAGCCAGGGCGGCGCTGGCCCCGGCCAGTGGTCCAAGCCGTGCCGCTGCAGCGCCGCGGCTGAGGCTGATATAGGCCAGGCCGCTGCACACAGCCCCCAGCAGGGCCCAGAGCGTCGCCGGCAGCAGCAGGACCAGACCGCGCAGCAGGCTGAGCAGCCAGGCCGGCACCAGCAGGGGCAGCAGCGCCAGTCGCTCCTGAAGGCTGAAGCCGTCGAGACCCGGCTGGATAATCTCCTGCATGGCCACGAGCGGGTAGTTTTCATAGTAGGGCGGAGCCTGACTGGACATCTGCAGGCTGGAGCTGTAGTACAACATCTGGGCCCCTGTTTCCCAGGCCCGCCAGGGGTGCAGCAGACCGTCAAGCAGGCCGGACAGGGCAATGCTTGCCATCAGCAGGCCAAAACGCAGCAGCAGTGGCGGCACGTTGCAGCGCAGGACTGCCAGCACCAGGGCGCGCGGGCGCAGCGGGCACAGCATCAGCAGCTCGTCAATGCAGATCAGGCCCTGCCGCGCGCCATCCGGCGACAGTGATCCCAGGCAGTCCTGCGCAAACTCGTAGACCGCCAGCACAAAGCCCGCGCCGAAGAACAGGACCAGCGCCATGGACATACCCTGCAGGCTCAGCTCAAGAGCGCCGGCCTGGGGCTGGGCGTTCAGGCTGTTAAAGTAGCGTGACAGCAGTTGTCCGCCGGCCAGGGCCGCCAGCCCGGCCAGGATGAGCAGCTGCCGGCTGCGGCGCCGGCGGCGTTCACTGCGGCGGCGGCGCAGGGTCAGGAAGGCCTGGGCAACCGGGTTGCCGGGCAGACCCTGCAGCTGGCGCAGCCAGCGGCGCCAGGCCAGCAGCTCCGTAACGCCCGCAGTTTTCTGCCAGTTCATTGCGCAGATTCTACCGACAATCGCGCGCCGGTGGAAAAACGGAAATCCCGCGGCTTTCGGTTATACTCGCGCCGAGACCATGAACACTGGAGTCGCGATGACACGCTGTCCGCAATGCGGCACCGAGAACCCGGAAGATTCGTATTTCTGCGGCTCCTGCGGCCAGCAGCTGCGTTCGGCCATGGACCGGCAAGCCGGGCCGGTCAGCGTCGGTGTCGAGCACGACGCCGGCGGGGCTGATCCGGCGCTTCCCACGCCGCCTCCGCCTGCCGCCCCGGCCTCAATCCCGCCGGGCGCGCAGGCCCCGCCGTCCGGGATGCTGATCCAGCCCCCGCCGGTGGATACCGGCGCGGCAGCCAGCAGCCCGAACCGGCTGAGCGTCCCGCCACCTGCCGATCCCGGGCCGGCAGCTTCAGGCGGAGCCACGCCCGGTCCATCAGCGCTGCCGGGTCCCGGCAGCTATGTGCCGCCTGCGGAGCAGCCCGCGGCCTATGTTCCGCCGCCGGGCTATGTGCCCCCGCCGGGCTATGTGCCGCCGCCCTCGCAGGTTGCGACACCGCCGCCGGGCTATAACCCTTATGCGCAGTTCCAGCCGGCCGACGGCAATACCAGCGGGATGGGCACGGGCTACCAGGCCCCGCCGCAGGCGACCGGCTGGTCCTTCGCCGGCTTTGTGCCCTGGGGCCTGTTCAGCTTCTTCAACGGCAACAACACCTGGGGCGCGATCGGTCTGGGCCTGACGCTCTTCGGCTTTTACATCATCTATGCGATCTATATTGGTATCAAGGGTCGCGAGATGGCCTGGCAGGAGCGCCGCTTTGAGTCCGTCGAGCAGTACGAGGCGGTGATGAAGGCCTGGAGCAATGCCGGCATCATCGTCCTGCTGGTCGGTGCGGGCTTCATGGTGCTCTATTTCCTCTTCATCTTTCGCATCATATTTGCCGGGATGAGCGGCGAGTTCGATTAGTAAGCAGGTGTCAGGCCGCCGGTGGCTGCATTGAATGGACCCGGCTAAGGCCGCGTCTTATGTCTGGCAGCGGGCCAGGCCCGAGGGTTGAAGATGGGGACAGACAGTAACAATGGAGGCGCGGCCCGCGGGGCCAGGGTGCCCAGCGCGCCGGGTCGCGGCCGCAGGCCGGAGCAGCCGCGCGGCACGCCCTTCCAGCGCTTTGTTGCGCGGACGGCGATCGTAATCGGCTATCTCTGCCTCGTGGCGCTGCTGGCGCTGGCGGTCGGCCTGTGGTTTATGAACCAGGCCTATGTCGAGGTCCGCAAGAACATCAACAGCCTCGTCAACACTGACCTGCCCGAAGGCAGCCAGGCGACCCGCATCTATGCCCGGGACTACAACCCCGATAACGGCCATGGCACCCTGCTGGGCGTGGTTGTGGGGCAGGAGAACCGCCAGTCGGTCAGCTATGAGCAGCTTCCCCCGGAGCTGATCGCCTGCTTCCTGTCCACCGAAGACAAGGACTTCTTCTATCACGGCGGCGTCGACTTCAAGGGCACGGCGCGTGCGCTGGCCCGCATCCTCGGCCGCGGCGGCGAAGTCAAGGGCGGCGGTTCGACCATCACCCAGCAGCTCGCGCGCAATGTCTATATGCCCAGTATCCGCAGCGAGAAGACCCTGAACCGCAAGATCCAGGAGGCGATCTTCGCCAACGCCCTGGAACAGCGCTTCAGCAAGCAGAACCTGCTGGAGTCCTACCTCAACTACTGCAACCTCGGCGGCCAGACCCACGGCGTGAAGGCGGCTGCCCGCAAGTACTTCGCCAAGGACCTCAACTCCCTGAGTCTGGCGGAATGCGCCCTGCTGGCCGGGATGCCCCAGGCGCCGACCAGCTATAACCCCTACCACCATCCCGAAGCGGCCGAGGCCCGGCGCCAGGATGTGCTGCGCCTGCTGAAGCGGCGCATCGGCACCGACTTCTTTGCCAAGCTGCAACAGGCCGACCCGCAGAAGTTCAAGGGTTTTGAGCTCAGCGCCGCCGAGATCGACGAGGCGATCAACAACCCGCCGAAGTTCAAGAAGTGGCACGACGAGACCATCATGCGCGCGCCCTACTTCACCACCTACATCAAGGACATTGTCCTGCCGAGCACCTACGACGCTGACCGCGTGATGAACCAGGGCCTGATCTTTCAGACCACCATCGACCCGCTGATTCAGCAGTGGGCCGAAGAGACCCTCAAAACCAAGATCGAGAAGTACCGCAAAACCAAGCGCGTCAGCCAGGGTGCGGTGGTTGTGGTGGACGCCCACAGCGGTGAAGTCCTCGCCTGTGTCGGCGGCTACCAGTGGGATTCGCCGAACGCCAAGGGCGATCCCGACAAGTACAACCGCGCTATGCTGGCCAGCCGCCAGGTCGGATCCAGCTTCAAGCCCTTTGTCTATGCCACGGCCTACGAGCAGGGCTTCCCGACCACGCTGCTGCTGCGCGATGCTCCCCTGCGCAACGTTAACGGCAAACCCTGGCCAACCAATTCCGGCGGCGGCTATGCCGGCATGGTCAGCATCTTCTATGCCTTCCAGATGTCGAAGAACGCGGCCTGCGTCGACCTGGCCAACAATTTCACCGGCATTCCCGCGGTGATCGAAACGGCCAGGCGGATGGGCCTGACGGCTGTGCTGCCCGAGGTTGAGTCGCTGCCGCTTGGCGTGGCGGATATCCGCCCGGTGGAGATGGCTGAAGCCTTCACGACCTTCCCCAACATGGGTCGGCACGTTGACTCTATTGTGATCCGGCGGGTCTACAGCAACAACGGCGTGCTGCTGGAAAGCCACGATGGCGAGACCGCCATCGCCGCGCGCTCCAATCAGGCGATCTCAACGGAAACGGCCTGGATCATGATCCAGAATATGCAGCGCTGTGTGGAACGCGGCACCGGTGGCCGGGCGCGGGTCGATGGGATGACCGTTTGCGGCAAGACCGGCACCTGCGAAGACTTTTCAGATGCCTGGTTTGTCGGCTACAGCCCCGAACTGGTCATCGCGGTCTGGGTCGGCAATGACGACTATAAGAAAAAGATGAACCACATGTTCGGCGGCGACTGCCCGGCCGAGACCTTCGGCGCGCTGATGTCCAAGATCCACACCAGCCATCCGCGCTACAAGAAGAGTAAGTTTGAAAAGCCCGAGGGCGTTAAGTTCAACGGCTTTGGCGGCGCGGTGACCGGCGGCGCCCTGCCCGGTGAAGAGAAGAAGGAAGAAGAAAAGCCCGGCGAAGAGGGCAAGGCCGAAGACACCAAGGGCGACGATAACGGCTTCTATGAACAGTGGCAGCCGCCTCGCGAAGGCGATGTCTTTTTCTAAATCTGCGCTTTTGGACCGGGCGGCGGGGTATGCAGTATGAGCAGTATGCCCCCTACACCGCCCAATCAGACGAACAGCCCTTCAGCTGCCGGCGCGCCTCCCCCGGGCCCAGGCCCGGTCATGCCGGGACGCGGCGGCTGGCCGCTGGGCCGGATCCAGTCCCCAGCGTCCCCGCTGCCCCTTGAATACGAGAACCCGCCGGCGCGCAGCGGTCCGCCCTGGTGGCGGCGCGCGCTGCACTGGCTGCTGTTCCGCGAGGAGCCGGAGGCGGCCCGGGCCCGCCGCATCAGCCTGAGCGGCGAGCGGATGGCCTGCCCGCAGTGTGAAAGCCTGCAGGGCACGGCCCAGAACGTCTGCGCCAACTGCGGCTATCCCTTTGTCTGCGCCCTGGACCAGCGTTTTGAAGAAGTGCGCCAGGAAAAGCGCCTGCGTGGCCGTGAACGCTGGCGCCTTGTGCTGGGCCTTGTCACCCTGATCTTTGTGCTGACCAACGGCATTCTAGTGGCCGGCTCGAGCGCGAAGTATGACGGCCACGACACGAGCGTGATCGCGTCGATCCGCCCCGCGCCGACCAGCGTTGAGATCATCGGCCCCGATCTTTTCGTCAACCGCACCCGGTTGACCCTCGGCCTCCTGCAGGCCCGCGCACCGGCCTATTACCACCGCATTGAAAAGGAAGTTGCCACCATTGAATATCTGCCGGCGCATGTGCTGGCCCAGGACAATGGCGAGACCCTGAATCTCGAAGGCATCGGCGCCCTGGCGATGCCTGAGCAGCGCCGGGTCATGGTGCTCGTCGATACGGCCTTTCCCTCCGGCATGGATGAGCTGTGGGACCGGGACGTTTTTATCTATGCCGGTATCCTTGTTCATGAGCTGCGGCACATTGAGCTGCATTACAACGGGGTGAAGCTGGAAACCGTGGCCGAGGAAATCGCCTGCGAGGAGGCGGCCTATGACGCGCTGAAGGCGGCGCAGGCCCCTGGTGGCGTTCTGGCACGCTATGATCTGTATTTCGCCAACCCGAACGCCAAGCGCTACCAGCGCTGGTATGACTGGTATGACAAGTAGGGGCAATACCGCGGCTCGCGCGGTATGATTAATCTACTTCGCGGAGGGATCGCTATGTACAGCAGGATTGTCGCAGTCGCCATCTTTGTGGTGCTGCTCAGCATGAGTGCGCAGGCCGCGCCGAAGATGCAGGATCGACCCGACCTCGGGGCGACTTCCGCCTTCGGCCGCAACCTGGTGGAAAAGGTGAAAAAGGGCGCCGTTTACATCTCGGCGATGGCCTCGCAGGGCGGCCCCCTGCAGGAGTCCTGGATCGGCTCGGGCTTCATCTTCCAGTCCGTACCTGAAGAGAACGCGGCCTATGTCCTGACCAACCACCACGTGGGCCAGGAGACGGCGATCCTGCAGATCGAGACCTGGGACCACAGCACCTTCAAGGGC
Source organism: uncultured Planctomycetales bacterium (assembly GCA_964512635.1). Taxonomy (GTDB): domain Bacteria; phylum 4484-113; class 4484-113; order 4484-113; family JAFGCY01; genus JADZFO01. The sequence continues at coordinate 24,428 of CAZEJB010000025.1, forward strand.
CAGCTGGTGGCCAGTGAGCCCGGTATTGACGTGGCCCTCGTTAAGGTCTTCGACATCCCGCCGGATGCCTATGAGGTCAACGTCATGGGCGACTCCGACAAGGTCCAGATCGGTGATCCTGCCCTGGCCATCGGTGCACCGGGCAGCGCGGACAGCGCCCTGAGCAACCGCTCCGACCCGTTTATCACATTCGGACTGCACCAGACCACCACCATGCGTGTGGTGATGGGCAAGCATGCCGAGCCCTTTGAGTACATCAGCGCCTGGGCCTCCTGGCGCACGGATCTGGGCCAGCAGGTCATGACCAACTGCCCCTACCGCTTCGTCGTGCAGAGCGCGATCAACGGCGGTAACTCCGGCGGCCCGCTGTATAACGCGGCCGGCGAAGTGATCGGCCTGAACCACGCCCACTTCGGCGCGGGCTCGGTGATCACCCAGAACGAGAACTACACCATCCCGATCAACTTCGCCCGCAAGTTTGCCTATGACATCCTCAACAACGGCAAGCATGAGATCCCCTGGTTCGGCATGGACATGATTTTCCCGCCGCAGTACATCCCGCAGACCTCTGCCGATGGCGGCCAGGCGGCGAGCCAGGCGATGACCGAGTGGGTCGAGAAGCACTATGAGCCGACCAAGCTGAAGGTGCTGGGCGTACGGATGGACAGCCCCGCAGAGCGCGCGGGCCTCAAGGAAGGCGACCTGATCCTGCAGTTCGATGGCAAGACCTTCCCGACGACCACCGACCTGCGTCTGTACATCTTCGATCTGCCGATCGGCAAGCAGGTGCCGGTCAGCGTGCGCCGCGGCCGCGACAAGATTGATCTGACCCTTGAGGTCGGCGTTAAGCGCAGCTACAACTCCGAGTTCAGCCTCTAGGCCAGAGCGGCGGACCGCGCCTGCGCGTTAACCGCAGCGCCTGACATAAAGTAAGCAACAAAAAGGGGCGGGAAACCGCCCCTTTCTTTCGCCTTTCCCCCAGCGAGCTTAGTGCTTATGTGCCAGATTGCCCACCGGCGAAGTCCGGCATGTCTTCAGATGCATCGGCAGATACAGCGGGCACCAGCCCAGGCCGGCCGTCAGAAGCAGGACGAAGCCGAGAAGGCCGATGTAGTTACGCGTGTTGATCATCCAGATATACAGTGCCAGTCCAAGCACCAGCCGGATAACACGGTCAACAGTCCCCAGGTTTTGACACATGGCATGCCTCCGCAGAGCGATATCAGCTATCTACGATAGCCGATATATAGTATCGTGTTTCACATAGAAATCCACAGTGCGGAGAAAAAAACCAGAAAAAATGCTCAGACTCCGCCTTGAAACCGACCATGGCGCTGAGCTGGCAGTGAGCGGCACGCCGGGCTCTCATCACGGCTGCTGCAGGCGCTCGCGGCTTAGAAAAAGGCGCCGCAAGCGGGCGCCTCTGGTCGAGCGGTTCAGACTGCAATGGCCTAGGCAGTCTTGCAAGTATTGAGCTTGAAGGGCAGATACAGCGGACACCACCCCAGAGCGGCGGTCGCCAGCGGAATGATACCGATCAAGCCCCACCACTGCTTGGTGATGACGGCAAAGGCGATGAGGCCCAGGCCGATGACGATACGTACGACGCGATCCACACTTCCCACATTGCAGCTCACAGCATGCCTCCGTTGCCTGCACCGCTATATACGATGCGATATATCTTAATATCGCACGAATAAGGCTGATATTTCCTTTTGGCGGAAAATGCGATAACTACTTACTTCTTTGCCCTGGTGATCCAGCGCCTTGCCCCTTATCCAGCCTTGCACCACCGGAGAGGCGGCTAGGGCGAGCGATACTCACTGCGCTAGGCTTCAGCTCCTGTATTGGGGGACTTCATGACCTTCAGAATAGTCAGCCTTTTTCTGTTGTTGGCTTTATGCGCCTGTGCATCGAAGAGCGGCGAGCCCCTCTCTGCAGCGCGGCATTCGCCCCTGGACCCCGCCCTGGTGAACTGGTTCAGCCTCAGCGGCCAAAGCACCAACCTCGACCCACAGGCGAGCTAAAGCGCCGACCCCCTGAGCGGGGACACGCCGCTTAACGTGGACTTTGATGCCAGCGCCAGTTCGGACGGCGATGGCAGCATCGTGTCCTTTGACTACGACTTTGATGGCGATGGCAGCTACGATGCGCTGAACGAGGGTCCCCAGGTGCAGCACGTCTACTCAGAAGCCGGAGCCTTTAATGCACGGCTGCGGGTTAGCGACAACGAAGGCGCCAGCGACACAGATTTCATTGAGATCAACTGCGCCGTGGCCGCCAATCAGGCCCCGGTCGCGGCGCTGAGCGCGTCACCCGCGGCCGGTCCGGCGCCGCTGCTGGTAACGCTGGACGCTGGTTCAAGCACGGACAGCGATGGCTCTGTGGTCAGCTACGACTTTGACCTTGATGGCGACGGCATCTTTGAGCTGCAGGATGCGGCAGCGTCGTTCCAGCACAGCTTCAGCGCTCCGGGGAGCTACGCTGTTTCTGTCCGCGTCTGGGACGACCAGGGCTCGGCGGACATCGGCGGCCAGAGCGTAGAAGTCCAGAACACACCGCCGACAGTGTCGCTTGATCCGGCATAGGTAAGCGGCGATGCCCCGCAGACCGTTAGCTTCGATGCGACAGGCACCAGCCCGGGTCCGGATGGCGGCGACAGCATTACCCTCTATGAGTGGGATCTTGATGGCAACGGCAGCTATGAGCAGCAGACAGGCAGCACGAGACAGATCCAGCACACCTACACCGGTTCGACGGATATCGAAGCAGGTGTCCGAGTCTGGGATAACTACGGCGCGTCCGCCACTGCCTCCTGCACAATCGCGCTCAATGGCGTGCCCTCGGCAGCGCTCAGCCTGAGCCCGAACTAAGTTGGGCTCAATGTCGCCCCTACCCTGGACGCCTCGGCCAGCAGCGATGATCAGGGCATCATGCTCTATGAGTGGGACCTCGATAGCGATGGCGATTGTGAAGGCGACACCGGCACCATGGCCAACAACAGTGTGAGTTTCTCCAGCGCTGGTTCCTATACTCTCGCGGTCCGGGTTACCGACGCCGAGGGCGCGACCGACACCGCCCAGGCTGTCCTGACCGTGGCCGTCTGGGGCCAGCCGATTGATATTGCCTATCCTGGCGAAACTGGCACCGAACCGTCCCTGGCGTTGGTTGATGGCAATCCGGCAGTGGCCTACTATGAAGCGCAGCAGGTGCGACTTTGCTTTACACGCGCAACGGACAGCGCCGGGACCACCTGGACCGAACGGCTGATCCTGGACCACGGTGGCAACGAGATCGGTACGGACCCGGACCTGGAGATCATTGACGGCCGGCCGGCGATTGCCAACTGCAAGGGCGCGGGCACTCCTAGAGGCCTGCGCTTCATCATCGCGGAAGACGCCACCGGCATAGACTGGAAGGCGCCAGTCCTGATCGAAACCAATATCCAGGGCAAGGATCCGTCCCTGGCCCAGATCGACGGACGCCCGGCGAGAGCCTATCGCACTAACAGCACCGAACCTGGATTCTGCATTGCTGCGGATGCCGACGGCCAGAGCTGGCCAGGTCAGCAAACACTCGGGCCGCTGGTCAATGCTGATCAGGTCTCACTGTTGAATGTGGCCGGACGGGCGGCCATCAGCTGTACCAATGAAGGACAGCTGGTTTATCTGCGGGCCTCGAACGACGAGGCGAGCGCCTGGAATTCGCTGGTGATTCTGGACAGCAACATTGTCGCCGGTGTGCAATCTGATATGCAGATCGTGAGCGGCGTGCCAGCGATCGCCTACAACTTCTGGACGCCGGATCTGACCGATTTTCGTCTGAAGTTTGTCCGCGCGCTGGACGCCGAAGGCCTCACCTGGTCAGCGCCGGTGACTGTGGCCACGTCCCCTTCAAGCGAGTACTCTTACAGCTGGGCCAGACTGGCGGTAGTTAACGACAACCCGGCAATCACCTTCACTCCGGATGACGGACATGCCCAGTTTTATGTGCGGGCCAGCAATGCCGGCGGCACCAGCTGGCCGGCCATCTCCAGCCTTAATCTGCCAGGCAGCACCGTCGGCTGGGTCAACTCGCTGGGCTTCATTGACGGCCTGCCGGTTGTGACCTATGGCGGATCACTGGGGGCCAGTTCTACTTGTGGTATCACCGCGCTTCAAATGCGGATGGCCAATAGTCCGACTAAGGCCAGCGCGTTTCAATCACCGCGCCACCGTCGACGATCTGGCGCAGGCCGGCGTTCTGCAGGAAGCGCATCGGGAAGCCCAGGTCGACCTTGCTGGCCTCGCTGAGGCGGGCATAGTGCTCCGCGCTCAGCGCACTGCCGTCGGAGGCCAGGGCCAGGGCTGCCAGGTTGTCCTCAACCTGGACCAGGGTGCGCGCGCCGATAATCGGGCTGGTCACGCCGGGCTGGCGCAGCAGCCAGGCCAGGGCGACCTGGCTGGGGGTCGCGGGCTGGGCGCTGCCCCGGGGCAGCGCGGCGTCGAAGCCCAGCTCGACGGCGATGTCCAGCGCGGCCTGGGCGATGGCAAAGCGCCGCGGGCCGTCTTCGCCGGAGAGGCCGTCCTTGACGCGCCCGGCGCGGGTGCCTTCCTCCCACTGCATCTCTTCACCGGCCGCCTGGGCCTGGGCCCGGGCGATGTTGTACTTGCCGCTCAGCACACCGCCGGCCAGCGGGCTCCAGGGCGTGACTCCGAGACCCAGATCGCGGGCCATCGGCATCAGCTCGCGCTCCACCGTGCGCTCGATCAGGCTGTACTCGATCTGCAGCGCGATAAAGGGGCTCCAGCCGCGCAGCGCCGCCAGGGTGTTGGCCTGCGCCACCTTGTAGGCCGGGGCGTCGGAGATGCCGACATAAAGCACCTTGCCGCTGCGCACGAGGTCGTCCAGCGCGCGCATGGTCTCCTCGACCGGCGTGCGGTACTCCCAGGCGTGCAGCCAGTAGAGGTCAATATAGTCCGTCTTGAGCCGCCGCAGCGAGGCCTCGACGCTTTGGACGATGTTCTTGCGGTGGTTGCCGCCGGCGTTGGGATCGCCCTCGCGCATGTTCAGGGTGAACTTGGTGGCGATGACAAAGCGCTCGCGCCCGCCGGCCCAGCGCTCCTCGCGCACGAAATCGCCGACGTACTCCTCGCTGGTGCCCTGGGTGTAGCGGTTCGCCGTGTCGATGAAGTTGCCGCCCTTCTCGGCATAGGCGGCGAAGATGGCGCGGGAGTCATCCTTGTCCGCGCCCCAGCCCCATTCGGTGCCGAAGGTCATGGTGCCGAGGCACAGCGGCGAGACGCGCAGGCCGCTGGATCCCAGCAGGACATAGTTGCTCAGGGCAAAGTTGCGGGCCGTGGCGGGATTGCTCATGGGGAGATTGTAGGCGGCGCCGCAGCTTTTGCAGCACGCAGTGCTTTTACTGCATAAAAGCGCAATTTCGGCATCACATTTCGCAGTCCGTGACTGTTATGATTTTTCTGCAAATGCAAGTGTGGGTGGTCAGGTCGAGTCTTGGCAGGCTGTTTCCTGGCACTTATTCGGCGGCCTGTTGGCCGCCGCGGGCGGGGGAGGTAATTACTTAGTATTCATGCCGCCCCCGCCTGTCTGTTGCTGTTTCTAGCCTTAGTCTGGGCCAGCGTCCGCTGAGCCTACCTCTCCGTCCTGACCCCGCTCTTGTCGCGATAAGCTGGCGGCGGCGTCTCGGTGAAAGGCTCCTCGTCCGCCAGGCGCAGCGCTTCGGCGATCGCCGCGTCCAGCTGCGGGTCGCCGCCGCGGCTGACGCTGCTGGGGTCGTTGACCACCTCAATATCCGGGTCGACTCCATAGCCCTCGGCGATCCAGTCGCCGTCAAGGCTGTAGACGCCGAGGCTGGGCACCACCGCGCCGGAGCCGTCAAGATAGCCCTCGCCGCCGGAGAGGCCCACCAGCCCGCCCCAGGTGCGCACGCCGATCAGCGGGCCCAGCCCGGCCTGGCGGAACAGGAAGGGGAAGCAGTCGCCGCAGGAGCCGGCGTACTGGTTGATCAGCATCACCTTGGGCGCCATCGGCCGGCGGGATGGCGCGCGGCCCGGCGCGCCGTAGTGCGTCTTCACATAGACCGGCGCGGGCTCGCGCAGCAGGTCGATAAAGCGCAGGGGCAGGGAGCCGCCGCCGTTGTAGCGCTCGTCAATGATCAGCGCCTGCGCGTTGCACTGGCTGTTAAGCTGGCGCTGCAGGTCGATGCGGCCTTCGTTGCTGGTATTGCGCACATGGATATAGCCCAGGCGCCCGCCGGACTTCGCGGCCACATAGGCGCGCTTGTCCTCAACCCAGGCGCGGTGGCGCAGCTCGGCATCCCAGCCGAGGCAGCCAAGCAGCACATCGCGCGTCGAATCGTCGCGTGCGGCGCTGTCGCCGATGGTCAGCTTGACCGTGCGTCCGCCCTGGCCCAGCAGATAGCGGTAAGGGTTCGCCGCCGGGTCGAGGGGGATTTCGTTGACCGCCAGCAGGTACTGGCCCTCGCGCACATCCACCCCGGGCTGCAGCAGCGGCGACTGTGTATCCAGCTCGCCCTCCGCGCTGCGATAGATGCGGCCAAAGCGGATGCCCGCGCGGCCCTGGCTGTCGCGGCCCCGCTCAAAGTCGCAGCCGAGCAGCCCGAGCCCATAGCCGGCCACCCAGTCGCTGCCAGCGGACCAGACATAGGTGTGGCCAACGTTCAGCTCGGCGTTCATTTCGGCCAGCACGAAACCGAAGTCTTCCTTACAGCTCACATAGGGCAGCAAGGCCAGGGCGCGGTCGCGGGCGGCGTCCCAGTCCACGCCGTGCAGTCCGGGGTCATAGAACTTCTCCTTGAAGGCGCGCCAGTTCTCCCAAATCACCTGTCGCCATTCGCTGCGCGGGTCAATGCTCTTCAAGCGCTCGGGCAGCGGCACCGGTTTGTCCAGCGCGGCGCCGGGGCCGGCGCCCGTGATAAAGAGCCCGCCGTTGGCATTGACCAGCATCTGGCTGGCGTCGGGCGTGAGTTGATAACCCCAGACGCCGCTGTGCAAAGTGAAGTCCGGACCGCCGGGGCGGCCATCGGGTCCGGGAGGGCCGGAGGGTGTCCCGCTGCGCAGCATGGCGATGTCCAGCAGGTGCAGCTCCGGCGGCCCCCAGGTGCCGGCGTTCGGCCAACGCAGGTAGAACAGCTTGTCGCGGCCGGCGGCCAGGCCGGAGATGTTGCCGGCCGGCAGCGGCGGGGCGATCAGCCGCCCGACGATGCCTTCAAAGTCGATGCTGAGAGGCTCAGCTTTGGGCGGCTCAGCCAAGGCCGCATCAGCCACAGCGGGTGCAGGCGCAGGGGCTGCCGCGGCCTGGCCGTCTGTCGCAGCTGCTGCTGGTGCGGCGCCCGCCGGCGGGTCTGCGGGGGCTGCGGGAGGCGCGGGCAGGCGTTCCTCTTCCTGGTTGATCGGCAGCAGCGGCGACTTCACATCCCGGCGCAGCGGCAGGCAAGCCAGGCGCGAGGAATTGGCGAAGACATAGTTCGCGTCGAAGTCCTCCTGGTCGCCAAACATGGGACTGTAAGACTGGTCGGTGCTGAAATACAGCAGCTCGCCGCTCTGGTCGAAGGCCGGGTTGGAGCTGGCCACCAGGGGACTGGTGACTGCATGCTTCTCCAGCGTCTCGATGTTGACCAGATGGATCACTCCGTTGCGGGTAGTGACATCGCTGAGCACCAGCGCGACCCAGCGGCTGTCCGGCGCCCAGCTGGCGGCCAGGCTGGCCCAGCCGGTCCAGGCATTGATCGCGCCATAGTGGTCGGTGGCCAGCACGGTCTTCGCACCGGTCTCGATGTTGACCACGAAGTAGCTGCTGGAGCGGTCAAGGCAGAGCAGATATCTGCTGTCCGGCGACCAGCTCAGCCAGAACATGCGCTGGGCGCTGCCGCTGGTCAGCTGGCGCGGCTCGCCGGAGCCGTCGGCCGGCAGCAGGTTGATCTCATACATTCCGCTGGCGTCGGAGACGAAGGCGATCCACTTGCCGTCCGGCGACCAGTGCGGGTCACGCTCGGCCACGCCGTCGCTGGGGGTCAGGTTGCGCTGCACGCCTTCGCGGCCCGGCAGGCTCCAGATATCGCCGTGCGACTCGACGGCCAGCCGCTTGCCCTGCGGCGAGATGCTGACAGCCTGCGGTTGCCCGGACTCGCTGTAGGTATAGGGCTGCAGATGGCGGCGGTCGCCGCTGATGCTGATCTCCACCGTGTGTGGCTGCAGGCTGCCAAGCGGCAGCAGCCAGAGCTTGCCGGCCTGCTGGAAGACGATGTCGTCGGGGCCGATCGCCGGCCAGCGCACTTCACCGTCTGTGAAATGCGTGACCTGCGCGCGGCTGTTGTCGGCGGTGTCATAGACCCAGATATTGCGGCGGTGCTCAGGGCCGGCATCGCAGAGGTAGAAGACCTTGCTGCCATGCACCATCGGGATGTCGTCGGTCCCCGGCCAGTCGGCGATCGCGCGGCTCTCCATAGTCTTCAGGTTGAAGGTCCAGACGTCCGCGTCCTGGCCGCCCTGATAGCGGTTCCAGGAGCCATCCTGCCAGATGTGCCGCCAGGGAGTGAAGGCGATCCACTCGCCGTCGGCGGAGAAGGAGGCCATGTCGCCATACTTCAGCGGCAGGCGCTGCGGCAGGCCGCCAAGCGGATCGGCATACCAGAGCTGGCTCTCGGATGTTGCGTTGTCGCCCGTTTCATAGACGACGCGCCCGTCCGGGGCATAGTCCACCACCCGCGCGCCATAGGGCTGATAGCTCAGGCGCGCCGGGATACCGCCGCTGATGGGCAGCTCATAGACGTCCGTATTGCCGTCATAGGCCGCGCTGAAGGCAACCTTGCTGCCGTCGGGGCTGAAGCGCGGGAAGGACTCGCCGCCGGCGGGGCTGGAGAGCGGCCAGGCCTGGCCGCCGGTCTTCGGCGCGATCCAGACATCGTTGTCGAAGACAAAGACAATGTGCTCCGCACTGACGTCCGGGAAGCGCAGCATCGCCGGATGCACTTCGGCGGCGGCGGCGCTGCGCGGGGCCAGGCTCAGGCATAGCAGCCAGCCCAACGCGGCAAGCGCACAGACAGCGGCGCTGCGAAGGGCCGAGGGAATGCGATGGGAGCGGGTCATGCAGACTCCAGACGCGAAGTGTATTGAGTATAGACACTGCGACAGGGATGATGCTGCGTCAAGTTGGACCCGGCGCGCGGGCTCTTGCTGCGCAGTAAGCCCGCGCTCTGAGACTTCATTCTTCGCTTGTTAAGGCACCGTCGTGTAACTAGCGGTCCTCCGGCCGTACGCCACGTCCGCTGCGGTCCGGATAGGGCGGAACCGGCGGGACAACGATGGGGTGCGCATCGGCCTCGGCCAGGGCGACCTCAATCGCCTTATCGAGCTGCGGGTCGAGGCCACTGCTGGTTAAGGTCGGGTCGTTGACCACCGTGATGTCCGGGTCGACGCCATAGCCCTCAATCATCCAGGTGCCGTCGGGCTCATAGCCATACCAGCCCGGCACGGAATACCAGGTGCCGTTGAGCAGGGGCTCGCGGCCGCCGATTCCGATCCAGCCGCCCCAGGTGCGCACGCCGACAATCTTGCCCAGGCCGCGCTGACGGAACAGCCAGGGGAAGCCGTCGCCGCCAGAGCCGGCGTACTGGTTGACCAGCATCACCTTGGCCCCGCGCACGGTGCGCTGCGGGAAGACCATCGGCTTGCCGTCGCGGGTCATGTCGTATTCCACCACCGGGCGGTTCAGCAGTTCGATGAAGCGGTGCGCGATGTTGCCGCCGTGGTTGTAGCGCTCGTCGATGATCAGCGCGTCCATGTTGTGCTGGCCCAGCAGCTGACGCTGCAGATCCGCAATGCCGCTGTCGCCCGTGTCGCCGACATGGATATAGCCGACGCGGCCGCCGCTCTTCTCGAAGGCGTACTGGCGGTTGTGTTCGATCCAGTCACTGTGGCGCAGGTCGCCGTCATAGCCGAGCGCGGTCACCAGCACCTCGCGGCTCTTGTCGTCCGGCGTCGCTGTCGGACCGACCTTGAGCTTGACCGTCGTGCCCGCCTTGCCCAGCAGGTAGTACCAGGGCGAGCGCGCCGGGTCAATGGCCACGCCGTTGATTGCCTGCAGGAAGCTGCCGGCAGTGACATCGACGCCGGGGGCGCTGAGCGGCCCCGAGGCATCCAGCTCCCAGGCTGCGCCGCGGTAGACCTTGCTGACTCGGATGCCGGGGTGGCCGGTGCTGTCGGTCGCGCGCTCAAAGTCGCAGCCCAGCATGCCAAGGCTGCCGTACTTCGCATAGTCGCTCGGTGCGGGCGAGACATAGGTATGCCCCGAGTTGAGCTCGGCGTTCATCTCGGCGATCACATAGCCGATATCCTCGCCGGAGCTGCAGAAGGGCAGCAGGGCCAGGGCGCGGTCGCGGGCAGCGTCCCAGTCCACGCCGTGCAGGTTGGGGTCCCAAAACTCCTCGCGGAAGGCGCGCCAGTCTTCCCAGATCATCTGCCGCCATTCGTTATAGGGGTCAAGCTCCTTGCGCAGGGTCGGCAGGGGTACGGGCTTGTCCAGCGCCGCGCCGAGCTCCGCGCCGGTGACGAAGATCTCGCCCATGGCATAGACCAGCAGCTTCTGGCCGTCAGGCGTGATCTGATAGCCGTCGACGCCGGGGATCAGGGTGTAATCGAAAGTGCTCTCCATGCCGGGCACGCCAGGCTTGTAGCGCCCGCGGAGATAGCCCGCCTCCTCGCCTTCTTCACCTTCCATGGCACCGAAGTCGTCCATCCCGCCGCCGTCCTCACCGGCCGCCATTGCGGCCAGGTCGAAGACTTTCAGGTCGCCCGCGCCGGGGATCGCGCCGGTGCGCGGGGTGGTTACGTAATACAGCTTCTGCTGGCCGCCTTCAAGCGTGTGGAAGTTGCCGGCCGGGAGGGGCAGGCCGATGGCGCGGCCCTGAATGCCGTCAAAATCAATCTCCACCGGCTTGATTTTCTTCTTGTCAGCGCCCGGCTCGCCGCTGTCTTCATCCTCGGCAGCCTCATCCTCAGCCGCCGCCTTCGCCCCTGGCTTGCCCGCTCCGGGCTTGCCCGCGGCGGCTTCGGCGTCCGCGTCAGCCGCGGCCGGGGTCTCTTCATCACTGCGCGGCAGCAGGGGCGACTTCACATCCTTGCGCAGGGGCAGGGCCGCCAGGCGCGTCGTGTTGGCGAAGAGGAAGACGTCATAGTCATCCACGTCGCTATAGATCGGGTCGAAGTTCTGCTTGCTGGCATAAAACAGCCAGTCGCCGCTGAGATCAAAGCAGGGCGAGCCCGCCGGGAAGGCCGCGGACGAGACCTGCGTCGCCTTGCCGCTCTCGACCTCCTGGACCCAGATCACCGTGTTGGTGGTCTTCTCATCCATCAGCTCATAGGTGACCCAGCGGCTGTCCGGGGACCAGTGCACCGGTCCGTGGGCGTAGTTGAAGGTGTCGGTCGCCAGCAATTTCTGGCCACCCTTGGCGGCCTCCACGGCATACAGGTGTCCCTGCACGTCCTCATAGACAATCCAGCGCGAATCCGGCGACCAGCGGGCATACTGCATGCGGTAGGCGCTGTCCTTGGTCAGCTGGCGGGCCTCGCCGCTGCCGTCAGCCGGGCGGACATAGAGCTCATAGCGGGTCTGGCTCTCGTCGCTGATATAGGCGATCCACTTGCCGTCCGGGGACCAGGCCGGGTCGCGCTCGGCAACGCCGTCAGTCGGCGTCAGGCAGACCGGGTAGCCTTCGCGGGCCGGGATGGTCCAGATGTCGCCGCGCTTTTCAATGGCCAGGCGCTTGCCCTGGGGCGAGAGGCAGGAGCGGTCAGGGGAGCCGTCCAGCTCAAGCGTGGTGGGACGCGCATAAGGCAGATCGCCGGCCAGGCTTACCGCAAGCGCGGCGGGCTGCAGGGTATCCAGCGGCATGCGCCAGAGCTTGCCGCCCTGCTGGAAGACGATGTCGCCGGGGCCGATGGACGGCCAGCGCACCTCGCCGTCGGCAAAGTGGGTCACCTGGCTGCGCTCGCCGCTGGCCAGATCAATGACCCAGATATTGCGGCGCGCCTCGGGGCCCGCGTCGGAGAGGAAGAAAACGCGCTCGCCGGAAACCATCGGCAGGTCGTCGGTACCGGCCCAGTTGGTCAGCTGCCGGCTCTCTTTGGTTTGCAGGTTGAAGGTCCAGACATCCGCCGCCTGGCCACCCTGATAGCGGTCCCAGGAATCGTCCTGCCAGAGGTGGCGCCAGGGCGTGAAAGCGACCCAGGAGCCATCGGCGCTGAAGGAAACCATGTCGCCGAAGCGCAGGGGCAGGCGCTCGGGCAGGCCGCCGGCCGGGTCGGTGTACCAGAGTGTTGTTTCGTCTGTGCCGATGTCGCCGCTGGCGAAGCAGACCCGCCCGTCCGGCGCATAGTCCACCACCCGTGCGCCGTAGGGCTGGATGCTCAGGCGCTGAGGGATGCCGCCGCTGACCGGCAGTTCATAGACATCGCGGTTGCCGTCATAGGCGGCACTGAAGGCCACCTTTCTGCCGTCGGGGCTGAAGCGCGGAAAGCTTTCCTCGCCGGCGGCGCTAGTCAGGCGCTGGGCCGGGCCGCCTTCGCGCGCGGCAATCCAGACATCATTGCCATAGACGAAGACAATCTGCGTCGCGCTGACGTCCGGGTTGCGCAGCATGCCCTGCGGCACTTCGGAAGCAAGCGAGGTGGTGGGATTGAAGCTGGCCAGAAGGCAGCAGGTGGCGGCCAGGCAGCCAAGCAGGCCGCGGTTCAGAGGCTCGGTCATGCGCACTCCGCAGATGAGGTGGGGCCAGTATACAGGGGACGAAGGGCCAAGGGACAGGGACAGGCGCTGCAGGTCGGCTGTCGTGCAGATTGCCGGCCATGTCCTAGAGTAGAGACATGTCACAGAACGAATGGAACGCAGTCGAGCAGTACATCACCGGGCACCTGCTGCCGGCAGACCCGCTGATGGACAGCGTGCTGCAGTCGATCCGCGACGCCGGGATGCCGGAAATCTCGGTGGCGCCTGGCGACGGCAAACTGCTGTATCTGCTGGCGCGGCTGATGGGCGCAAAGCGCATCCTGGAGATAGGCACGCTTGGCGGCTACAGCACCATCTGGCTCGCCCGCGCCCTTCCGGAGGGAGGCAGCCTGGTGAGCTTCGAGTTCAACCCGCGGCATGCCGAGGTCGCGGCGGCGAACATCGCCCGCGCCGGGCTGAGCGACAAGGTGGAGATTCGAGTCGGCGCGGCCCTGGAGACTCTGCCCCTGCTGGAGGCTGAAGGCGGCGGGCCCTTCGACATGGTCTTTATCGACGCCGACAAGCCCAGCAACGCAGAATACATCCGCTGGGCCCAGATGCTGACGCGGCCGGGCAGCCTGATCATCGTTGACAACGTGGTGCGCCATGGCCGGGTGATTGATGCGGCGAGCGACGACCCCAGCGTGGCCGGTACCCGCGCCCTGTTTGAGCTGCTGGCCGAGACGCCGGGCTTGAGCGCCACTGCGATCCAGACGGTCGGCTCGAAGGGCTGGGACGGCATGGCGATCATGCTGGTGCAGTGAGTGCCGCCCAGTCGATTTAAGTAAGAACTACCCCGCCTGCAGCAGGCTGCGCAGGGTAGCTTCAAGCTGTGTATGCTGGAAGCGGAAGCCGCTGTCGATCAGCTTGCGGGCGATCACATGCTGCGTGGACAACAGCAGCTCATCCGCCATTTCGCCCAGCACCAGGCGGGCGGCGAAGGCCGGCAGGGGCGGTCCCATGCGCTTGCCGATCACCTCGGCCACAGTGCGGGTCATCTCGGCATTTGTCACCGGTGCCGGGGCGACAAAGTTCACCGGCCCGCTGAGCGCGGAGTGGCTCAGCACATGGCTCAGGGCCGGGGCGATGTCGTGGATGCAGACCCAGCTCATCTCCTGTTTGCCATTGCCCACTACGCCGCCGATGCCACGGTTGATGACATCCACCAGCTGCGCCAGCGGCCCGCCTTCACTGGCGAGTACTATGCCAAGGCGCATGTTCACCACGCGCACTCCGGCCTCCACCGCCGGCTGGCAGGCGGCCTCCCAGGCGCGGCAGATTTCGGCGAGGAAGCCCTTGCCGGAGGGCGAGCTTTCATCCTGCTGCGCGGATTCGGGATGCGTGCCGTAATAGCCGATCGCGCTGCAGCCCACGAAGGTTGAAGGGCGTTCGCGGGCGGGCAGGGCGGCGATGGTCTCCGCCAGCAGGCGCGTCGGCTTGACGCGGCTGTCGATCAGTTCCTGCTTGAGTGCGCGGTCCCAGCGCCGGGCCGCGATGCTGGTACCGTTGAGGCAGACCACCGCGTCGATGCCGCGCAGCAGGCCGCGGTCAAGCAGTCCGGCCTCCGGATCCCAGGCGGCCACGTTGTCCGCGCTTTCGGGCTGGGTCTCGGTGCCGCTCGCCGGGCCGAAGCGCAGCAGGCGGGTGACGCTGTGCCGCAGGCGCGGCAGCTGGGCGCAGAGCGCCTTGCCGACCAGGCCGCTGGAGCCGGAGATGAGCAGCTGCATAAGCCATTCTAACTACCAGCCGCCAGCTGCCGCATCTTCGCCATGTTCCCGCTGCGATTCAAATGTTCCACAAAAATGAAGATCTGTACTACGCACTAAATCCTGCAACCAGGCTGGCGCTTGTGGGTCTAAGCCTGAGCTGCAGGCAATACAGCCGGCAGCGGAGGACGACATGCGTACTTTGTATCTGCTGATCCTTAGTCTGCTGAGCATTTTCTGGCTCAGTGCATGTGTTGAAGTCGAGGACGATGCGGTCCCTGACCATGTCACGATTGAACAGCATGAGTCTCCGGACATTGTTGTCGAGGACACTACGCCGGACATCGTTGTCGAGGACAAGACGCCTGACGTTGAAGTCGAGGTCAAGTAGCTCGGCGCCTGAGAAAGCCTACCCCCTTCCTATCTTGCGCTGCTGTCCGCCGGCCCCGGCTGGCGGACAGCAGCGCTTTTCACCAAGGTGCCTCCATGGCTCACGACTCAGGGATATACTGAGACTGCGAGCCTGGAGGTTATATGCCAGTTCACCGGCGTTCTGGCCTGATTGTATGTCTTCTGTTGGCAGTCCTGCTGAGTGCCTGTTCGGGTACGGACATTGCGCCTGCATCTCAGCCAGACCCGGACTCTCCCCGCTTTGAGGCCTGGCCTGATCCACTTCTGCGCAGTTCCAGCGCCGCGGGTCTGCCAGCCCTGCCCGCGCCGCCGTCGCTCAGCCGTGCAGATATCCTGGCCCGCCGCAGCAGTACAGTCTTCAGCACGGTCCTGCGCGGCAGCGAGTTCAGCGATGCTGCGGGACTGGGTTTATGGAACACTCCGCCCCCCTGGGAGCTGGATGAGAGCGGCCATCAGGTGACCTTGCAGCCGCAAAGCGGCCAGCTTTCCTGGGCCCTCTATGCATTCCGCAACCTGCTGCCCGAGGACAATCCCAATAGTGTGCTGCTGGACATCAGCGGCCTGCTGCCGGCGCACTACTATGCGGCCCTGGCCGACTATGCCAGCGGGCGCTGGCAGCTGAGCGTGATCAGCCGCAGTGAAGGCCGTGACACCCTGCCGCTGCTGGCGGCTGATGGCAGCCCAATCCAGCCGCTTGCTCCCGACGGCACGGTCTATGTGCTGCTGGCCAGCTTTGACTCCGTAGCGCTGACGATCGACCGCGTGGAACTGGCGCTCGATACCCCGGCGCCCCCGCCCGGCGGACTGAAGGTGGTCCAGGTTGATGGCGTGATGAACTTTGAGGTCAGCTGGACCGAGCCGGACTTCGCCTATGAGGCGGTGCAGGTCGAGCGGCGCGCCGATTACTTCATGAACGACATTCACACGCTTAGCGTGCCGGCCGGTACCAGCAGCATTATTGACCACCCGCTGAATGGCGATGCTGACATTGTTCTTCCGGGCGCGCGGATCTCATACCGACTCCGCACGGTGGTCAACGGCCGGGCCGGACCCGCCGGTCCACCGGTTGAAGTCTATCGAGTCCCGGAGGAGGCCTCGAACCTCAGCGCCAGCAGCGAAGAGCCTTTCACGATCACGTTGAACTGGGACCCCGGAGGCAGCCAGTGGGCGGAAGTCTATCGCGACAGTCTGGACGCTCCGCTTACGATCATTCAATCTGACGGCAGCTGGACGGATGAAACCCTCAACGACTATGAGGACCACCAGTACTGGCTGAAGCCCTACATCACGCTGCCCTGGCTGGAAGATACGCCGCCGGTCTATCTGCCGACCCTCGGCCCGGTTACCGGCACCCTGCGCAAGCGGCCTTACATCACCTGGGTCAGCCTGAGCGCTGCCCAGAGTGGCCAGAACCTCAGCGCCAGCGCGATAGTCTACGGTCCCGGGACTTTCACTTATGCCTGGGACTTCGATGATGCTACGACACCCGCCACCAGTACTGATGCGCAGCCCACGGTGACCTGCGGCCCACCGGTCTATACGCGGCCGGCGCTGACTGTCAGCAACGCGCACGGCAGCGATGTCTACTTCTTTGACCTGCTGATCACCGCCGGCCCGCGGCCCTGGATGCAGTTCAAGTATGATCCGCAGAACAGCGGCTATGTGCCATGGGCCGGCACCAGCGTGGGCGAAGAGCTCTGGGTCTACGACAGCGGCGCCGAGATCAATGGCGACGCCGTGCTAGGCCTCGATGGCACGGTGTATGCGGCCAACATCGCCGGCGAGCTGCACGCGATCAATCCCGACGGCAGCCCCAAGTGGGTGCTGGATCTTGGCGCGAAGATCGAATGCGCGCCGCTGGTCGCTCCCTCCGGGGACATCTTTGTCGCCTCCGACGCGCTCTACTGCGTCTCGCCGGCCGGTGCGCTGCGCTGGTCCAACCCGGCCGGCAAAGGCAAGTACTGCGGACACCCCAACATCCTGCCTGACGGCAGCATTGCCTGCGAGGGCCAGGTCATTTCGGCCAGCGGAGAGCTGCTCGGCAGTTTCCAGCCCGGGGGCAATTTCGCCGGCGGTAAAGCGGTCTCGCCCTCCGGGCGCCTGCTCACCGGAGGCGACAACATGCACTGCATGGATGAAGTCCAGCGCGAGCTATGGACTTTCGGCATTGGCACTAATGACTCGGTGCCGGCGCTGCGCAGCGATGGCTCCGCGCTGATCGGCAGTTACATGGGGCTGCTGTCCTGCGTGGATGCGAGCGGCGAGCTTTTGTGGGACTACGACGCCGGCTTCTACCACTCCATTTACGGCTCCCCGGCCTGCGCCCCGGATGGGACTATCGCCTATGTCGCTTATGACCACATCGAGGTGCTTGAAGGTGATGGAACGCTGCGCTGGTCGCTTCCGGCGGACAGCGAGGTCTGGGCCGGGCCGGCGATCGACAGCGCAGGCAAGATCTACTTCTGCACCTATGGCTCCGGCGTGGTGCTCTGTAATGAAGCGGATGGCAGCTCGCTCTGGAGCCTTGATATCGGCTCCTTCATCACCGCCACGCCCAGCATTGGGCTCGACGGGACGGTCTATGCCTGTAACCGCGCGGGTGAAGTCTGGGCCATCGGCGATGCGCCCTAGTTGTTGCCGGCAGTCCACCAGGGTTAATAGTCGTGACTCAGGAAGACAGTGCTCCTTCTGCTCCGCCCCGGAAGGCTTCTCTGTCATCCGGACCAGCCCTAAGGCCATCCAGCGGGCAAGCCTTAGAATCGCGCATGCCGCGCATCGCCTCCCTGCTGCCCAGCGCCACCGAGATCGTCTGCGCGCTCGGAGCCTTCGACCAGCTTTGTGCGGTCTCACACGAGTGCGACTGGCCGCCGCAGGTTGCCGCAGCAGTGCTGGCCGGCAGTCTGCCGGTGGTTACCAGTGCGCGCCTTGGCCCGCCGGGGCCCCTGGGACCGCCGCCGGGAAGCCGCAGCCCGGATGATGAGCCTGCGGGCCAGCTCAGCGCTTCGGGCGCAGGCCCGGGGCTGAGACCGACTAACCTGAGCCGCTGGATAGACGATTCGCTGCGCGAGCTGCTGCGCCAGGCCCTGGCGGTCTATACCGTTGACGAGTCCGCGCTGGCCGCGGCGCAGCCGGACATCGTGCTGACCCAGGACCTCTGCGAGGTCTGCGCGGTGAGCTACAGCGAGACCTGCCGCGCCGTCGGCATGCTGACCGGCCGCGATGTGCAGGTGGTGAACACACACCCGACAGACCTTGAATGCATTTTTGCCGACATCCAGAACATCGCCAGCGCCATCGGCCGCCCGGCGGATGGCACAGCGCTGGTTGCCCAGCTGCGCAAAAGGTTCGAGCGGCTTGAGAAGCTTGCGGATGAAGCCTTAGTTGCAGCGGGTGCAGGACTGCCACTCGTCCTGGCCCTCGAGTGGCTCGACCCACTGATACCCGGCGGACTGTGGGTGCCTGAGCTGATCGACTACGCCGGCGGCTGCGCGGAAGTAGTGACGCTCCCCGGAGCGCACCCCGTGCTGGACTTAGATACTCTGCAGACCCTGCAGCCCGATGTGCTTGTACTGCAGCCCTGCGGCTTCACGCTGGAGCAGACCCTTGGTGAGGTGCAGCAGCTCAGACACGCGATCCCCTGGGAGAACTGGCCGGCCTGCCGGCAGGGGCGTGTCTATGCCTGCGACGGCAGCGCCTATTTCAACCGTCCCGGCCCGCGCATTGCCGACACGGCTGAGCTGCTGGCGGCCTGCATCCACCCTAAGGTTTTCAGCGAGCTGCGACCGCGCTTCGCCGGTGCAGTAGCCACAATCCACCCTGATCTGACAGTGGAGCGCTGGTGATCCCGCGGGCGGTGGTCTTCTGGAGCGGAGGCAAGGACAGCGCTTGGGCCCTGCACTGCGCGAAGCGGGATGGCCTGGCCATTCCGGTCGTGCTGCTTACAAGCTACAGCGCGGAGCGCGGCATGGTTCCGCTACAGGAGATTCCCCTTGAGCTGATTGAGGCGCAGGCAGATGCGCTGGGCCTGCCACTGCTGGCGATCCCGCTGCCGGAGCCCTGCTCGAATGAGGCTTATGAACCGGCAGTGCTGGCCGGTCTCGCCACGGCGCAGCTGCAGTACGGCGTCAGCCATGCGCTGTTCGGCGACCTGTTCTTGCAGGACATCCGCGACTGGCGTGAGGCCCTGCTGGCGCGTAGCAGTCTTAAGCCGCTCTTTCCGCTCTGGGGCCGCGCACCGGATGAGCTGGCATTGGAGATGATCGACGGCGGCCTGCGCGCGCAGCTTAGCTGCCTAGACCCGGAGATTCTGCCCGAAGACTGGCTGGGACGCGGCTTCAATGCAGGCCTGCTGGAAGACATACGCGAGCTTAATCGCCAGCGCGCGCAGGAGGGGCAGGCGGCCATCGACCTCAGCGGCGAAAACGGCGAATTCCAGACCTTTGTCCACCGCCTGCCGGACTTTCAGCGCGCATTGCTGTGGAACATCGACCCCCGGCGGCGCGAGCAGATTGCCGGGCGCTATCGCAGCGCCGGCCTATGCGCCCCAGACGAGGCCTAACGTCTCGCGGAAGGCCGCGTCGTAGGGCGTCAGCTCAGGCATTTCCTCTGCCGGAAGATCTGCGGCGCTGATCCGCTCGCGCAGCTCATCGGCGAAGCGGTCCAGCACGTTGCTGCGCGCGCCGCTGTCCTTTTCGCTGCCGCCGCGCTTTTGCAGCAACAGCAGCTCCGTCTCATCCAGTACATCGCAGGACAGCTCAAAGGCGGCCAGCAGCTGCTCGAAGTTCATCGGCGGCTGGCCCTCGCGTTCGGCGGCCCAGACCCCGGCCAGCAGGCTGCGCAGGATGTAGAGATACTTCTTGCGCCGCACGCGGCCCTCGGCGCTGACCAGCTGGGTGTTGTTGTGCGCGGCCATGCTCAGGTAATGATGTGCGCTGGCGCGGCGGCGGTAGGACTGCGCGATCAGCGCCTTCATCGGCGCGAGCGCCTCGGGGTTCTCGCGGTAGATGATCGGGCTGACCAGCCACTCCAGCAGCGCCGGGTTGCTCTTGCGCAGCAGCCACAGCGCCTTGCGGATATCCCAGCCGCCATAATCCATGTCATCCACCAGCGGCAGCTCGATAACGTCGCGGCCGGGGCGCACCGACAGGTACCACTCCGGGCGGCGGGCGTAGATGAAGCGCACGTCCCAGTCGCTGTCGGCGGAGGCGAAGCCCCAGGCGCGGCTGCCGCTCTCGCAGGCAAAGAGGATGGAGATGCTCTCTTCCGCCTCAAGCTCCGCCAGCCGTTTCAGGATCACTTCGCGCATGGCTGCATGATACCCAGCGGCATAAAAGCAGCGATGGGCTAAGCCCGCTGCAATAGCTGAGTTTGCCTGCGAGGGTTATCATGGCAGCCTTATCCTGCCGCGGAGTCCCACCATGAAGCACACTGCCCGACCAACCTTGTTGCTGCTGTCTGTCCTGAGCCTGCTGCTCCTGGCGGCGGGCCTGCTCAGTGCCTGCGGCGTCGCTTCGCGCACGGACTTGCAGCCCGGCGCGGCGCAGTTCAGCGCGGCTCTGCCCGCGCCCTCGGCGCTGCGCGCCGGGATGGATACCTTCAGCCTGCTGGATGGCAGCGACGCGCTGGTCTTTGCACCCTATGGCAACCGCGTGCTCAATGAGTTCGCCGAGACCAGCCTGCTGTTTTCGCCCAATGCGGCCAGCATCAGCGTGCTGAGCGGCTGCGCCTATACCACCATCATCCGCGAGGTCGAGGAAAGCGCAGGCGCGCTGCTGATCACGCCCGCCTGGGACCCGGCGGCCACGCCGCCTGCCGGCACGGCCTGGCTGGGCCTGGCCAACCGCAGTACCGACCGCTGGGACTGGACCGCCCTGGAGGACCCAAACGCACAGCAACGCTTTGATGACATCTCGCTATATCTGGACGCCAACAAGCAGATCTGGATGATGCTGCTGGTGACACCGGCAGCCGGCGAAACGCTGGCGCTGGACAGCCTGGATCTGCGCTGCGAAAGCGGCTCGGGCTGGCGTCAGCTTGAGCTGGACAGCTTCGAGACGCCCTATGACGAGAGTGGCGACTGGCCGCTGGCCGACCTGATTGGCAGCGCAGAGGTCAATGGCCTGCCGGTGGTGTATTACGCCTTCAGCAGCTGGGATGCCGGTGTGCAAACAGTCAACTACAAGCTCGCGGTCAGCTCCACGGCCAGCGGCGCAGCCCCGGGCGACTGGAGCACTTATGACCTCGGCCCGCTGGACTATAACCCGGCCCCGGTCTCGGGTGACGAGCATGCCTACTTCTACCTGAACAGTCCAAGCGACACGCAGCTCGAGCTTTACTATGCCGCCGCAGCGAGCCCGGACGGCGACTTTACGCCGGAGCTGGTTGGCTCGGTCACCCACAGCAACGAGGGCTGGTTCACGACCGTGAGGACGGCGCGGATCGCCGGCCAGCCGGCGGCCAGCTTCGCGGTTGACCTGGACGATAACGGCAGCACCGCACCCTTGTCCCACTACGCCAGCCGCGACGACCAGGGCGCCTGGAGCCTGACCCAGGTCAGCGCCGAGCCGCTGTCGATCGTCACCGGAACGCCCTCGGGCATCCTGGAGTTCGGCGGCCGTCCGCTGCTGGTCAACGAGGGCATCGCCGGTTTCGGCGGCACATATGCAAGCTATCCCACTGTCACCCTGCCACTCACGACCGGTGACTGGAACACCCAGAAGATCAGCGACCTTGAGGGCAATTCTTACAGCATCATGGTCGGCGCGACGCCCAGCGTGGTGACCTATGACGTGTTCACCGGCGGGATCGGCAGCCTCGACCTGCTGCAGCTCAGCGGGGCGGACCCGCTGCAGGCAGGGGACTGGACGGCTTCGGCGCTGGACTTCCTGCCGATGCCATTTACCAATGGCAGCAGCGCAGCGGCCTTCAGCCTGCTGGATATCGCCGGCAGCCTCGGCCTATTTGTTCCCGGCGCCGCCGACAGCAATGATGACCCGCCCACCCCGGCGGCGGTATTGCACAGCAGCGCCAGCCCCGATGACCAGCCGGCTTCCTGGCAGACGCAGCGCGTGTACCAGGATGACTACGACAACAGCAGCGCCAAGGACCGCGAGGATGTGCGGGCCATGGCGGCCGGCGGCCAGCCGGCCTATGCGCGGGTCTATACGACAACACCCGATGCCGTCACCGGCCGCTCGGTGCAGCGTCTGTTCTGGGCCGTCTACGAGCCCTAGCTGCCCGGCGGCCGCAGCCCGGGCCGGACTTTCGCCGCGACATGGGCAGGCAGCCGATTACGACTGTATTATTTAGCGGCCATAGAATGGCAGCCGAGGCTGCCGCACTCCATTTCCGGGGGAGATCATGACTGGAACGACCAGCGCCTGCCGCCAGGGTGCGATTCTGCTGCTCATGCTGCTCAGCCTTGCTCTTACAGCATGTTCCGGCGCCGGCCCGTCGCGGCTGGCCGCAGCGGACCGCGGCGCAGCCCCGGCCGCCATGCCGGCACAGCTGTCAAAGCTGCTGCCGAGCCTCGCCGAGCTTTCCGCGCTGGACGGCGCCGGCCCGGCGCGCGGGATATCCGCCAGCGACCAGACGCTCAATGGCAGCGCCTATGAATCCGCCAATGCCGGAGTCACGCTGGTTGACACCAGCGCCGTGTTTGCCACTGCTGAGACCGGCTTTGGCTTTGGCATCTGGCGCTTTAATGCTGACAGCGACGACGTACTTGAGCAGCTCACCCTTAACCTGTCGAATGTTTCCGCTGGTGGCACGGTCTGGGTCGGCCTGACCAACTATGCCCAGCACCGCTGGGAGTTCTATCCTGTCAGCGCTGCCGCGAACACTGTCGACCTTCAGGGCCAGGCGGGGGTCTACAGCAACGGCAGCAACTTCCGCGTGGCGATCATCGCCTTTGACGACGCGGCCTTTACGCTGGATTCCCTGGATCTGACTGTCGGCGCCTCGGCATTCCCCGGCTGGCAGCAGCACTGGGGGCCGGCCTATCCCGCGGCGATCTGCATGGACAGCGCGGCCAATACCTATGTGGTGAGCAGCTACGACGGCACAGACGGGGCGGGTGACGGCGACTGTCTCGGCCTGATCAAGTATTCGCCCAGCGGCGTGCTGATGGCGTCGAAGACCTTTTTCCTCAACGCTGATGACAGCGGATTCGGCACGCCAGGTCTGACACCTAGCGACATGTGCATCGACAGCAACGCCAACCTCTATATTTCCTGCAACTTCTCCTACTGGCCCGATGACGACAATCTCAACAACAATGACCCAGCCGTGATCAAGTTTGACTCCGGCCTGAACCTGCAGTGGGTGCTGCGCCTGCGCCGCGACCAGTCAGAGGGCTTCAGCGGCGTGACCCTCGACGGCGATGACAACCTGGTGCTGGCGGGCGCGATGAGCGTCAGCCCAGGCGGGCCGTCCTTCACTCCCATCTACGCGCGCCTGACACCTGCTGGCGCGTTGATTGACGCCAAGTCAATAAGCGGCATTGACGGCCGCTTGTTCCATGCTTCAGTGGAGCCGGTTTCCGGAGACATCTTCCTGTCCGGCCAGACCGCCAACAACTTTGGCTCGCCTTATATGGCCTGCGTCAGCGCAGGCGCCCTGACCTGGAGCCTCGAATGGAGCAACGCCCAGGGAGAGCAGTCCCGGGGCGTCGTCTTCGACGGCGCTGGCGGCGCCACTGTGCTTTGCGATGAAGTGCCCGATGGAGACTTCGGCAGCACTCAGCCTGAACCGATTTTCCTGTCGATCGACGCCGAGGCCAACCTGACCGCGGCGCAAATCTGGACCTCGCCTGGAGCCAAAGCCGTGGTGAACTATGCCGTGCTCAAGGAGCTGGATGGCACGGCCTACGTCTTCCTTCCATGGGTGGATACACTCGGCACCCTGAAAGGCGGCATGGTCTACGAGTTTCCGGTTGGCGATCTCAGCAGTTTCGGCGGCACCATCTGGAGTCAGGGCATTGCCGACCTGACCGACTTCGCGACCAACGGCAGCGCCTGGTCCTTCATCAGTGGTTCGGGCTGGGCCCTGGATCAGACAGAAGTTGCGCCGCAGGTCATGCCCCCCGGGGAGTTCCTGGACATCAGCTCTGAGGTCACGCTGACCGACGTCGGCGGGACCCTGACCGACCTCGGCGGGACATGGAGCACCGAAGCAAGCTATGTGCTGGAGGACACGCCCGCCAGCACCGGCCCTGCCGACGACTTTGATCTGATCCGGGTCATCGGTTACCCGGCGCCGACGCCTTGATTTATGCTGCGGCCCGGCTGTATGGAGGAACACAATTGCGCGCACTGAGCTGTCTGCTGGTCATCGTCCTGGGTGTGAGCTTTGCTGCCTGCAGTGCGCAGCGCGAAGCTGGAGAGGTCGCTGCGGTAGCGCCCGCAGCCCTGCCCGCGCCCGGAAGCCTGCACCCGCGCATGACCAGCGATGGCAGCGGGCGCTATGCCGGTGACCGCTACCAGCAGGACCTGCCTTCCCAGGGGGTCGCCGAGGAAGGACCCTTCCTGGACTACTTCCCGCAGGCCAGCGGCACTGGTCTGGCGGACTGCGCCTATGCGCTCTTTTACCTGCCGGCGGACGACACGGCCAGCGGAAAGCTGAGCATCAGCTTTGACTGGTGGGTGCAGCCGGACTTCGGGAAGATGCATGTGGCCATCGCCAACCGCGCGCGCGACGCCTGGGAGTGGGAGGCGCTAAGCAGCGCGGCTTATGAACTGACGCGCGACCCGGACGATGACTATGTTGACGCTGCCGGCGGCATCCTGCTGGCGCTGCTGGCCCAGCCCGGCGCGGGACCAACTTCGCTGGCGCTGCTGAATGTGGAAACACAAAGCGGCGGCGGCTGGCAGAACCGCGAGCTGGCCAGCTTCAGCGGTGCGGCGAATTACGAAGCGGCCAGCCTTGAGGATGTGGCGATGGTCCAGGGCCGTCCAGCGATCTTGTATGTCGCCGCGCCTGAGGACGCCCCAAGAAAGCTGCATCTGCTCACCAGCTCGACGGCTGAGGGGCTGGGCAGCGCCGACTGGACCGACTTCGATCTTGGTGTTATGCCCGCCGACGGCCAGCTCTACTTTTGTCTTGCGGAGATGAATGGCAACTACGGCATCGCCTGGGCCTTCAGCACCAATGAGGGCGCGGGGGAGCTGCATTACATGCAGTGCCAGACACCTGAGAGCGGGATGCCCAGCAGCGGTTTCAGCCAGACGGTGGTTGTGTCCAATGCAAACGGCCAGATCGCCTGGCCCAAGCTGACGGAAGTCAGCGGCGCTGTGGAGATTGCCTTCTTCAACGGGGCCGAAGGCTCGATGAAGCCCTGGTTCGCTGCGTCCAATGCCGCCGGGGAAACCTTCATCAACACGAAGGTCAGTGACATGTTCACGCCCTCCGGGCTGCTGATTGACGACGCTATGCCGCATATCCGCGTCATTGCGGATAACCCCATGATTGCCATACTCGCCGACGAAGGCGAGAACCAGGGACTCTTCGCCTTCTGGGGCAATGAACCAGTGCCGAACGAGACGGCGGACTGGACGGCCGTGCGCCTGGGTGATGCAGTTGATACGCGGCTGGTCTGTGATGCCGGGCTGAACGGCAGTCCGGTCTTTGCCGCGGGCAGCCTCTACAGCTTCCCGCAGTCTTTTACAGTCTTCCATTACAACGGCGGCGACCCGGTCAGCGATACGGGCTGGGACCGCACGGTGCTGGACAACATCGGGATCAGCTTCTCCAGCCAGGTACAGATGTTCAGCCTGGGCAGCGGCATCGGCATCATGGCCGGCGATTCCTATGGCGTCAGCACTCCGCGCCCGCCCTTCCTCAATGAGTCCGGCCGGCCGCTGCAGCTCTACCAGGGCGGCGCGCTGGTGAATGATGCGGCGCAGTGGGCCGGCCAGGTTGTGCAGCACGACAGCAGCGGGACGATCCTGGATAACGCGCGCTTTGTTGACCTCGGCGCGGGCCAGGCGGCCTACGCCTCGCTGCAGCTGGTGGAGCTGGACGACAGCGCAACCGGCGCGCTGACAACACTGCGCTGGGGCGTGCTGGCCCCCTAACGCCCTTCGTAAGCAGCTTCAAGCGCGGCAATGTCCAGCTTGCCCATGGTCATCATGGCCTCAAAGGCCCGCCGGGCACCGGCTTCGTCCGGCCCGTCCACGAGCTGGCCCATGTGCTCAGGGTTGATCTGCCAATGGACGCCGAAGCGGTCCTTCAGCCAGCCGCAGGGCAGGTGCTGGCCGCCGCCGGAGGCCAACGCTTCCCAGTAGCGGTCAAGCTCGGCCTGGTCGGCGCAGCCCACCATGAAGGACGTCGCGCCGCTGATGCCAAACTCATGCGGGCCTGCGCTGTCCATCACCATGAACTGATAACCGGACAGACTGAACTCGCCATGGCTCAGCTTGCCGGCCTGGGGATCACCCTCCGGGTAGCGGTGCGGTTCCTCGACCTGCGAGTCCGGCAGGACCGCGGCCCAAAAGCGCATGGCCTCTTCGGCCTGGCCGAAGTGCTCGCCGGTAAACATCAGCTTGTGGGTGGTGCGCTGCCTGCGGCTGCCCGTGAAGAGCTGCCATGAAATACCGAACTGGTCCGTGCACCAGCCGTACTTCGCGCTCCAGGGATAGCCCTGCAGCGGCATCAGCACCTGACCACCCGCGCTGAGCGCGTCCCACAGACGCTGGGTTTCCTCGGCGGTGTCCGAGCTGACGAAGAGTGAGATCGCCGGGGTTTGTTTGAAGTGCGCGCCGCCATCCAGCGCGAAGAAGCGCTGGCCAGCCAGCTCGAAGATGGCGGTCAATACCTTGCCTTCCATCTGACGCATGAATTCCTGCTCCATGCCTTCCGGGTAGCGCTTGAGCCGCTGGATGGCCGAGCCCTCAAACAGGCTGGTATAGAGCTTCACGGCTTCTTCGCAGCGGTCCTGGAACCACAGACAGGGTGTGATCTTTTGCATTCCTGTTTTTACCGCACGGCCCAGGCAGCGCCTCTTGGTCAGACTGGGCCTACAATCGCATTCGCTCAGGAGTTCGCGCGACCTATCTCTTAATTACGGACAGCCCGGTGAACAAACAAAGCAGGACCCTTCAGAGTCAGATGCCACTGCTGGCGGCGGCAATGCTGCTGCTGCTCGCCCTGGCCGGCTGCGGTGGACATGCGCCGCAGGTCTCCGCGCCGGCGGCAATCGAGCCCCTGGGCGCCGGACTGGCCGGCCTGCTGCCGCGGCCCGCAGATCTGCGGGGCAGCAAAGCGGTCCGGGACAGTCTGGGCTTCTTCGCCGGTGGCGACTTCATGCCCGATCTGCCGCATTCGCATGTGGCGATCGAGAACAGCGCCAGCTTTCTCCCAAGCACGACTGGCCGCCAGGCGATCTGGGATAACGCACTGTGCGTCTATCTGCTGCCGCTGGATGACAGCGGGCCGCTCAGCCTGGATTTCCACTGGGCAGCTGCCCCGCCGGCCGGAGCGATGTCTTATGCCCTGGCCAACTACGCCACCGGCCGCTGGGACTGGCACACGCTCAGCGACCCGGCCAGCATCAGCATCCCGGACAGCGCGGACTACATCTCAGCAGAGGATTTCATCGGCCTGGTCCTGCTGCTGCCTGCCGCCGACAGCGCGGCGGGGCCGCACCAGCAGGCCACGCTGGACTACTTCAGTCTTAAGGCCCTGCCGCAGACGGGCTGGCATTTCACCGAGCTTTACAGTGCAGACGCCCAGCTGCTGCCGGACTACGACGTAATCACCGTTGTCGGCGGACTGTTCAGCTACCAGGGCCGCCCGGCAATCTCGATGTATGAGTATCAGTTTGACTTCCTGACCCAGACAGAGGCGCCCATCAAGATGCAGCTTGCGTTGAGCAGCACGGCGACAGGCCGCGACCTGGCCGACTGGTCCTTCGAGCCGGTGCTGCTGGGCGGCCTGACGCACGCCGCAAACTTCGCTGAGCTGCCCGGCGGCATCGGCGCGGTCTGGACCGAGCAGCCGGTGGTGGATGGCCCCCGGGAACTGCACTATGGCTACAGCAACGACATCCCGGAGGGCTTTACCGACGAGACCATCACCAGCGAGAACGTGCTGACCAGCTTCCAGCTTGGGGCGATCAACGGGCTGCCGGGGCTGGCCTACGGCCACGCCGACGCCCTGGGGCCCTACCGCAGCATTTCCTATGCCTCCAGCGACGCGCTGCAAAGCGGCAACTGGATGACGGCGGCCGTCAGCAGCGACGACCTCTTTTCCGTCACCATCGCCACCGGCCTGCTGCAGCTGCGGGAGCAGGACGGCAAGCCGATGTTTGGCTACTACAACATCGCCAACACCGGCACCGGCTTCACCGTAGCCGCGGGCAAGGCAGTGCGTCCGGCGGGGCCGGCGGACTGGGGCCTGGCGCGCCTGGTCGAGGGCCGCAACGACGTGATGGGCGCGTTGACACTTAACGGCAAGCCGGCCTTCGTCAGCTCTTCACGGATTGTCTCCGACCCGGAGGTCTGCAGCTTCTGGACCTATGAGCTCAGCGGCAGCGATCCCGGTGACAGCGCCAGCTGGGATATCACCCACTATGACGGCCTTGAGCTGGGCACCCATGCCGCGGTGGCTTTCGCCGCCAACGGTTCCGAGCTCAGCTTCCTTCGCCAGCAGCAATTCTCCTTCAACACTGGTGGCGACGGCATCCTGCAGCCGGTTGAGCTGTGGAGTTCGGCTGCCCCCGGCAACAGCGCCACGGACTGGCAGAACACGCGCTTTCTGCAGGACAGTGACGCCGGTGTCCAGATCGCCTTTTTCGACGGCAAGCTGGTTGCGCTGCGCAACGAGAACATCCTGCAGGGCCCCGACCCGGCCACGCATGGCACGGCCAAGCTGGTCTTGGGCGTGCTGGAGGATTAGACAGTGCGCAGGTGAACCCCATTAGGGCCGAAGCTACGACAGCCCAGGTGATGCCGCCGGCCAGGCGATGCTGCCGCTTGTATAATCTCCCCCGGCCCCGTGGGGCCGCATGAATACGTAATTCAAGGGCATTGAGCCCCAGGGTATCAGCATGGACGTTATGACCGAAAAAGCGCGCGCGAATTGGGCCGATGTGGCCGCGAAGATTGATGCCGACAAGGCAACCGCCAGCGGCGAGCCGCTGGGCCTGAGCGTGCCGGAGCTGCGCGCCTTTTGCCGCGAGCTGCGCAAGGACGCCGTGCTGATGACCAACGCGGCCAACTCCGGCCACACCGGCGGCCCCTTCAGCATGGCTGACTACATGGGCGCGCTGGTCTGCAACCACCTGCGCTGCAAGCCCGCCGACCCCTTCTGGGAGCGCCGCGACCGCATGATCATCAGCAATGGCCATGTGAGCGCGCTGAACTACAGCCTGCTGTCCCGCCGCGGCTATTTCAGCCCCGGTTATCTGCTGACCTTCCGCTCCACCCCCAGCCGCCTGCAGGGCCACCCGAACCACATCAAGCTGGCGGGCATCGAGATCGGCACCGGCAGCCTGGGCCAGGGCGTCAGCGTGGCGCACGGTATGGCGCTGGGCGCCAAGCTCAAGGGCTGGGACGAGGTGCGGGTGCATGTGAACGTCGGCGACGGCGAGATGCAGGAAGGCCAGATCTGGGAAGCGATCCACCACGCCGGCCACCGCGGCACCGACAACCTGATCATGAGCGTGGACTATAACGACGTTCAGATCGACGGCCCGGTCAGCGTGGTCAAGCGCCTCGACCCGCTGGACGACAAGCTGCGCGCCTTCCACTGGGATGTGATGTGGTGCGACGGCCACGACTTCGACGCGATCAACGCGGCCTGGGAATGGAGCCGCACGCCAAACGGCAAGCCCAAGTGCATCATCTTCAAGACGATCATGATGGAGGGCGTGCCGCAGTATGAGAACCAGTTCAAGTGGCACGGCAAGGCCTGCACCGACGAAGAGGCGATGAACTGCCTGACGGCGCTCGGCTATGACTACCCGGATGTCGCGGCGGCGAAGGCTGAGTATGGCGAGGCGTCATACGACGGCGTGGTGCCGAAGATCCTGGCCAGCCCCTGGGCCCGCGTGCTGCACATGGACACCCTGGAGATCACCGAAGGCGAGCATAATCCGAAGGGGCACTGATTCTATTGTGCAGGATGAGGCATGCTGCGCCGCGGCAGGGGCTGCCGACGGTGTGTTTTAGCTTCGCCCCCCAAGCTTGATTTAGCAGTCACCTCCGATCCTGTGCCTAGTAGCGGCAACGCGGAACTGTTGACCCTTCGGCTGGTCTGTCTTAGCAACAGGGATTTGGAGTTGTAAGCGCTTAACGCCCGAATAGCCGAAGTTGGGAGCGCCGGGCTTAGAAGGCAAAAGAGATGCCGGGGAGCGGCGCCTGAAGCCAATCTTTACGGCCCGCTACTACATATACAGTGTATAATCTTGCGACTCTACCTACCCTTGGGAGG
This sequence comes from uncultured Planctomycetales bacterium, assembly GCA_964512635.1. Taxonomy (GTDB): domain Bacteria; phylum 4484-113; class 4484-113; order 4484-113; family JAFGCY01; genus JADZFO01. Next base: position 54,760 of record CAZEJB010000025.1, read on the forward strand.
GGTGTGTAATGCGGAAAATTTTGGCAGCGGCCCTGTTGCTTCTGGCACTGGGCTGTTTCGCCGGGGCTGGCAAGGCCTGGGCGGGCTGTGCTGAAAAGTGCGGCTCGTGCAAGGCCAAGTGCCATAGTACCTGTAAATCCGCCTGCAACAAGTGCGAGAGTAAGTGCAACAGCTGTAAGCCCAAGTGCAACAGCTGCAGCAAGTGCTCAAGTGGCAAGAGCAAGTGCGGAAGCTGTAACAGCTGCAAGCCGAAGTGCAGCAAGCCCAAGTGTGGCTGTGGCCACAAGAAGGGTTGCTGCTCTGACTGCTGCGCGCGTACGCCGGTTGCTACCTGGGGCGGTGGCACCTGGTGGAACGGCGATGCCTGCTGCCCGCCGGATCTCGATCCGGTTGAGGTCTGCAGCCATGAAACCCCCTGCGGCTGCAAGAAGCCCAAGCATCCTTACGAGAACTGCTGGAATGGAACGGGCATGCTCTGTGATACGGGCTGCGCGGCCTTCATTCCCTGCAAGCGTAAGTGCGTGACCTGTGAGACTGTCTGCAAGGAAGTGGAATGCACCGACGGCTGCGGCTGCAAGCAGGTCCACTACGAGTACGAGACGGTCTGCACCGAGATAACGCGCCCCCGTACCATCCCCTGGTGGTTCAACCCCAAGGGCGATGGCAACACGTACCTTGATGAAAGTGGAAACAAGATCGGTGAAGCGAAGGCTGAGGCTACGGATGCCGGCTGGACCGCCGATTCTGAAACTGTGACCCCCGGCAAGGCCTAGCCCTGCCGCGAGTTAACGCCATACCATTGTTAGGAGTTGTGTGATGACCAAGCTGATGACGTTTATCGCGGCGGTCCTGATGGGCGGCCTCGTGCTGTGTACCACCGCTTATGCGGCGGAGATTAGCAACCCTGTCACCGATGTTTCGGTGTACCACTGCGGCAAGTGCGGCGGCGACAAGTGCGGCTGCAAGAGCAAGTGCAACAGCTGCAGCCCCTGCAAGAGCAAGTGCAACAGCTGCGTGAAGAGCTCCTGCAACAAGTGCGAGTCCAAGTGCAGCCCCTGCAAGAAGAGCTGCTGCGAGAAGAAGAGCTGCAACAGCTGCAACAAGTGCAGCCCCTGCAAGAGCAAGTGCAACAGCTGCAACAAGTGCGCCAAGCCGAGCTGCAACAAGTGCGAGAGCAAGTGTGGCTGCAAGAGCAAGTGCAACAGCTGCAAGCCTAAGTGCGGCTCCTGCAAGCCCAAGTGCAACAGCTGCAAGCCCAAGTGCGGCTCCTGCAACAAGTGCGAGAGCAAGTGCAACAGCTGCAAGCCCAAGTGCAGCCCCTGCAAGACCAAGTGCGGTTCCTGCAACAAGTGCGAGTCCAAGTGCGGTTCCTGCACCAAGACCTGCCGCAAGTGCTGCCCGAAGGTCATCTGTGAGTTCCCGAACCCCTGCCTCGGCGATGCCGATGCCGGCCGTCCGGGCACCAGCCGCCAGAGCGCCTAAGCTTTGGCTGCCCGCAGCAGCGGGCCAACTCCCAAGGTAGAGAACAAGGGGCGGGGCAATCCCGCCCCTTTTGTTTGCGCGGGCGCCGGGCAGGGACAGCCGCGGCACCGGCCGTCAGAGTAAAGGCCGGCCGTATACCGGAAACCTGAGGCTCACTGGGTGCTGCGCAGGATGTCGAAGCCGCCATGGGCCTCTGGATAGTCCGCCAGTTCTTCCTGCGAAAGGTTCAGCACTTCGGCGGCCGGCGGACCGCTGCGCATCCGATCAAGCATGTCCTGAAGCTGCGCCGGATCCTCATGCTGCAGCAGGGCCAGCACCGCGCCGTCGGGCTCGTTGCGGACCCAGCCGCGAATGCCAAGGCGGCGGGCCGTGTCCTGGGTCCAGGCGCGGAAATAGACGCCCTGTACGCGGCCGCTGACCCGCACCCGCCAGCTCTGCAGCCGCGCTGGGGCGGGATATTCGGGATGCTGAACAGGCATCGCCGGATTATAGTGCGCCGCTGACCGCGCCGGCCTGAACTGCCGGGCCAGCAACTGCCGGCTCCAGCGTGGCGAGGGGACACTCCGAACAGCCGGCACCGATATAATGTCTCTGTGATAGCCTGTAGGAGGATCGAAATGATTGCACGTATTCTGGCGCTGGTATGCGTCTGCGCCTTTGTCGTCCTGGCCGCGGCCTGCGGCGGCGGCGGAAGCAAAGTTGACGGCATCGACATCGGCGGAACCTGGGACTGGACCAATGACTATGCCACCGGCAATGACACCGACTTCGAGATGAAGATCTCCGGCGGCGCCAGCGCCACCTGGACCGGCAACATCAACGGCGACCTCAGCACGCTGACCACCAGCGGCAATGCGGTGCACTGGGTCTTCAATGCCGACGACGGCCAGATCGTAGCGGACGGCTTCTACACCGGCGCGGACAACGGCCGCATTGTCGGCTCGGGCACCAAGACTTCCGGGGCCACCGTGCGCAACTTCACCTTCAGCGCCCACCGCAAGAGCTTCAGCTTCTAGCTGCTCCATCCCGGCACTGCGGCTGCGCAGCAGCCAGGCTTCAGCGAAACGCATGCTCTGCACAAGGCAGGCCTCGGCCTGCCTTTTTTGTCTTCAGCGCTGGGCAGGCTAAAATATTTAGGTGAACAGAACTGACTGGCCGCTGCGTATCGCGATCGCCGCCTGCATGGGGCTGACCCTGCTGATGGTCCTGCTGCAGGGCGTGCTCAAGGGCATGCAGGCGATCCTGCTGGTGTTCCAGGTCCTCTTCGGCCTGGCCACACTCGTGTTGGTGGTCATGCTACTTATCGGTCTGCTGAAACCCAAGCCGCCGCAGACGCCTTAGTTGTTCGCTAGGCTTTATCTTCACTGGGAGCGCAGACTTTAGTCTGCATCTTTTATCCCTGCGGCCAGGAGCTGCGAAAGGTTCTTATTCACCACCGAGAACACAGAGGACACCGAGTGATACAGTGGACTTCCCCCAGATTCACGTCGGTCTAGTTAAGCACAGGGTGGAGCTTTTC
>CAZEJB010000026.1:0-52982 GCA_964512635.1 uncultured Planctomycetales bacterium
CGGTTGTGGTCTACAACGATGCCACCGACAACATGCTGCTGGGAGCGTGGTACGAGTAGGCTCAGGCCGGATCGCCGTGGTAACGCCGATGTTGACTCTGGCGCCAGTCGGCCCACAGTGCGTTGAACTCGTCGCGCAAGATGTCCATGTAGTACATGTCCAGGTAGACGCCGTCGCGGAAGGCATGCTGGCGCAGCATCCCGGCGTGCTTAAAGCCCACTTTCTCGTAGCTGCGGACTCCGCGCTGATTGTCGGCAAAGACCCGCAGGAAGATCGAGTTAAGATTGAGGCGGTTAAAGCCCCAGTCGAGGATCAGTCGGCAGGCTTCGGTGCCATAGCCCTGGCCCCAGAACTCCGGCTCACCAATGCTGATGCCGTACTCGGCGTGGCGGCCGAGGCCGCGGACGCCATGCAGGGCAACAGTGCCAATCAGGCGCTGCTCCGAACGCAGCAACACGCCATAGATCACATCGTCACTCGAGGCGCGCATCCGCTCAAGCCAGGCGCGCTCGGACTCAATTGACATGCCCAGCGGACCGCCAAGATAGCGGATCACCGCCTGGGTGTTGATCCAGCGTGTCAGCAGCGGCAGATGCTCGTCCGACAGGGCGCACAGCGCCACCCGCTCGTCATACAGGAATTCATTTTCAGGCATTCTGAGAGCTTAGCGTCTGACACAAGGACTTTCGGGATAACACATGCCGCCAGAGGGGCTGATTTGCCCCTTCCGCAAGAATTGAGAGCCAATCGCAAGGCTAATCTGCCGATACAAGGTGTATTATTTCGCGGCACTGAGCCAGTCGCCGTGCGGCGCATCTCCATCTTCACGCGCCGCTTGGCGCGCACACCATTCAGTGCTCCGGGAGTTGCGCTATGGGCATGAACGTCGCCAAGAAGCTGATCGCCTCACATCTTGTGCAGGGCGAGATGGTCATTGGCCAGGAGATCGGCATCCGCATCGACCAGACCCTGACGCAGGACGCGACAGGCACGATGGTGATGCTAGAGCTTGAGGCTATGGGTCTCAAGCGGGCTCGCACTGAGCTGTCCTGCCAGTATGTTGACCACAACCTGATTCAGGAAGACAACAAGAACCCTGACGACCACCTTTTCCTTTACAGCGCATGCCAGAAGTTTGGCGTCTGGTACAGCCGCCCGGGCAACGGTGTCAGCCATCCGGTGCACATGGAGCGCTTTGGCCGTCCTGGCGTAACACTGCTGGGCTCCGACAGCCATACTCCCGGCGCGGGTGCGCTGGGTCAGCTGGCCATCGGCGCCGGCGGCCTGGAAGTGGCGCTGGCCATCGCCGGCCAGCCCTTCTTCTTCAAGATGCCGCAGATCTGGGGCGTCAAGCTGACCGGCAAGCTCCCCGACTGGGTCAGCGCCAAGGACGTGATCCTTGAGATGCTGCGCCGCTATACGGTGGCCGGTGGTCTCGGCCGCATTATTGAGTACTACGGTCCGGGCCTCGAGTGCCTGAGCACGATGGACCGGCACGTCATCGCCAACATGGGCGCGGAGCTTGGTGCGACCACGACGGTTTTCCCGGCGGACGACGAGGTCAAGGCCTTCATGCGCAGCCAGGGCCGCGAGGACGAGTTCAGCTACCTGCTGCCGGACACCGAAGGCGACTATGACGTCATCGACGAGATCAACCTCAGTGAGCTCGAGCCGCTGATCGCTATGCCCTCCAGCCCGGACAACGTGAAGTACGTCCGTGAGGTGGCCGGCACCCCGATCTACCAGAGCTACGTCGGCTCGAGCGCTAATCCCGGCTACAAGGACCTGGCCATTGCCGCGGAGATCGTCCGCGGTCGCAATGTCCACCCGCGGGTCAGCTTTGACGTGAACCCCGCCAGCCGCCAGGTGCTTGAGAACCTTGTTCGCGACGGCTACATGATGCCGCTGATCCACAGCGGCGGGCGCATCCACCAGGCCGGCTGCAACGGCTGTATCGGCATGGGTCAGGCGCCGGCGACGAAGGAAATCAGCCTGCGCACCGTGCCGCGCAACTTCCCGGGCCGCAGCGGAACCATGGATGACCTGGTCTGCCTGGTCAGCCCTGAAACGGCGGCAGCCAGCGCGCTGACCGGTGTTATCACTGACCCGCGCGACCTCGGCAAGGCCAACGGCCACCCGGCGATGGCTTACCCGCACATCGAAGAGCCCAAGGAACCCCTGATCAACCTCTCCATGCTGGTGGCCCCGCTGCCGCAGGAGGAAGCTGAGAAGATCGACCTGCGCAAGGGTCCGAACATCATGAGCCTGCCGCCGATCACGCCGATTGAGGATGACCTGAGCCTCCCGGTGATGATCAAGCTGGGCGACAAGATCAGCACCGACAGCATCAGCCCGGCCGGCGCCCGCGCGCTGCCCTTCCGCAGTAACATCCCCCGGATCGCGATGTTCTGCTTCGAGCGTGAGGACCCGACCTATCACGACCGCGCTGTCGCCGTGCGCGAGCTTGGCGGCCATATCATCGTGGGCGGTGAGACCTATGGCCAGGGCTCCAGCCGCGAGCACGCGGCGCTGGCTCCGCGCTTCCTGGGCTGCCGCGTGGTCCTGACCAAGAGTTTCGCCCGCATCCACCGCAGCAACCTGGTCAACTTCGGCATCCTGCCGCTGAACTTCCAGGACAAGGCGGACTACGAGAAGATCGAGCAGGGCGATATCCTGCACATCACCGGCCTGCGGGCACAGTTGCAGGCCGGCAGCGAAGTAAAGCTGACCAATCAGCGCACCGGCGAAGTCCTCACCGCCGTGCATGACCTTTCTGAGCGTCAGCTTGAAGTGTTGATGAAGGGCGGCCTGATTAACTGGATTAAGGAAAGGCTATAGGCCTTGCAGAGGCGGCTCTTGAGGCGCCTCCTTCAAACATTGAAGACCTGGGCGGGTCAATACCAGCCCTTACAAATTCAGACGAGGGGGCCTCGCAACCCCCTCGTCCTTGTGTTGCGAGCCTGCTTTTGAGCCCGCTGCCAAGTCCAGAATCAGTTCCATTTGCTTAAGGGCAGATCCTCTGCCTGATTTAAAACTCCCTGTTGAAGTTTTACAGAGCGGACTTCAAGTGGAGTTTCTTCGCGGCTCAAGAAAAGCTCAAGCGAGCGCTATCGTGCACTGGGCCAGTCATGTGCCACCCTTCGAAGTTAGCTCGCTAGTTGCGCACCGGGCTCGTCTGCTTGGTTCCTGTGGGGTTGCCGGACTTGCCCTTGCCATACTTCTCATACAGTGGGCTGCCCTTGGGCGCCGCAGGGATAGAGACATATCCCATCTGCTTACCGCCAGTGACCTCTTCGGCGATTCGCGCGGTCCGCGCGACCCGATCCTTGGTGCTGGGGTGGCTGGCCATCCACTCGCCGACCTTGTCCGTGGAGCCATACAAAGCGTTCAGCATTTCCAGCCCGCGGGTAAGGCCATAAGCGTCATAGCCCGCCCCGTAGGCCAGTTCCACGCCTGAACGGTCGGCCCATTCTTCAAAGTCGCGGCTGTACTTCAGCGTTGCCATGCCCGCCGCGCCGCCGAGCGCCTGCAGCAGGGTGTCATTGCCCTTGTCTCCGCCCAGCACCATGCCAAGGATACCGATGCCCAGCGCTGCCTGGATACGCTTCTCCGCGCCGCGCGCGGTGTGGCGGTCCTTGGCGTGTCCGACCTCATGGCCGACGACGCCGGCGACCATCGCCTCGTCATAGCCCATAGTCTTGATCAGCCCCCGCGTCACATAGACATAGCCTCCTGGGGTGGCGAAGGCATTCACCTCGTCCTGCTTGATGTAGAAGAACTTGTATTCATACTGGTCCAGCTTGTTACGTTCAACCAGCCTCTTACCGATGCGCTGGACCATCTCGTATTCCTTGCCCTTGGTGATGAAGCCGGGGTCGGCCGCCAGCTCCTTGTTCATGTCGGCGCCGAGTGAAGCTTCCTGCTTCTTGCTCAGTTTGAACTTCAGCCCGCCGGCCTCGGCCGGTCGCGGAAGAATTGTGGTGATAACGGCCGTAAAGAAGAGCCCGAGAAGGGCATAGATAGCCACCGCGCCAATGACTCTGTTTCGCATAGTGTTATGCACCCCCCAAAGGTGTGGCGGTACTAGTGTAGATCGTAGAAGTGGGTAATGTGTTCACGCCTCTCATTGGCTGTCCTGATCTGCAAGGCTCAGCTCATCCTGGATTATCCACTCGACTCTTCGTTTCATATACCACGCATGCCAGACTCCGTAGGCAAGTACCAGGAAGAACATTGCACTTAGGATGAACCCGGACAAGCCCTTGTCCGCCATGCCTGTTTTCCCAAGTCCACCAATAACAATGCAGGCCATTGCCAGGTACCGACCCCCAGCGACACTTCTCTTTAGTTCCCCGTTTTCGAAATCGTCAATGCGCGCCTTCACCAGCTCACGCTGTCCCACTGGAAACTGATCCAGCACAGCCTGCCGCCTGGTCTGCGCCTCTTGATTTTCAGCATCGATGTCTGCATTTGGAGCAAAGAATGCAAACAGGGCCAGTCCGGCAAAGATCAGCCCACTCAGGGTCAGCTCGCCATCCTTAATACTGAAGTAGACTCCGAGACCAATGCAGGCCAAAGCCAGGACAAGGTTGCCAAGGCGAGGATAGAGTGCAAGCCTGATCAGCACCTGCCCACCTGCCTACCCCCAGGGAAGATAACCCTCAAAGTCATCTCCCTCTTGGCTGCTGTCGTCTTTATCGTCCGGCTCTGTCTCGAGTATCTTCGCTACAATCCTGCGCTTGATGACAGGCGAAAGTACATAGTCCGCCAGCCCGATGATGATCGGGCTGTAAAGTGTGAAGAAGTGCAGGGGTTCCAGCACCTGGCTCAGGTCCTGATTCAGTGAGTAGATCTCATGCTTCAGCTTGAGATAGATCACCGCAAGCGCCAGACTAATGGCTATTACTGACCTGAAGGCGTCCACCAACTGCAGCAGATGCTGGCTGCGGTAGAAGCTGCTGATGGTCCGGACCCGGCCGAAATACTGGAAGTTGCCTTGCCAGGGGAAGAACCAGTAGGCGCAGGCGATGCACAAGAGCGCCATCCCGATGCTGCCTGCCGCACTCGGCGGCTGAACGGGGTTGGTCAAGCGGACCGCGTCAGGCAGCAGCAGCGCAAGATACAGGTAGATCCCGGTCGGCGTCGGATACCAGCGCATCAACCTGAGCCGCAAGGCCATGCGCCGCAGGAAGCCACCCGGCATCTTTATGCATCCTCCACTCTAGAACCAATCAATGTTAAGCCGGCGGTGCTCCCTGGTTCTCGGTCTGAGCCGGGCCAACAGTCTTTTCGGCGGCAGGCGATTCGAGGTCCTTGCTGCCCATGCCCCACTCGGCCTTGAACTGCTTGAGCAGCTCCTGGGCTTCCAGCTTCTCCGCGCGCTTCTCCAGTTCGATATCGCGCATGTCGACGCTTTCGACAGCCATCTCCAGCTTTGCCTCGCCCTCAGCGGTCTTGCGCGCCAGCTTCTGCACCATCTCGTCGACTGTGCTGTCGATGTCGCCAACCTCGAAGGTCTCGAATACCTGGGCGATCTCGGCCTTCCACTTGCTGGCCTCATGCTCGCGCAGGGCCTGCTCGGCGACCTTGACCTTCTTGTCCATCTCGCGCATATAGTCGAGCTTGAACTCAACGGCCTTGTCGTAGGCTTCCTTGGCCTTCTGGAACTGCTCGAAGCTGCGGGCCTTGTTGGTCTGGGTCTGCTTCAGGCGCACGGCGTAATCCGCCGCGAGCTCTTCGTCGCCGCCTTCCAGCGCCGCCTTAACACGGGCGGTCAGCTTGGCTTCTTCGGCAACGTAGCCTTCGTATTCCTTCTGCAGCAGGATCAGGCCGCCCTTCATCCGCGCCAGATTCTGGTTGATCTTGGGCACCTTGTCGCGCATATCGCGGATGGCCTGCTTAAGCACAAGCTCCGGATCTTCCACCGACTCGATAAATCCACCGAAAAGACTGCGCATCCAGCGAACGAAGCGTTGCCACATTGCCTTTGGCTCCTCTGCCTGCCTGTCAAAATCCTGCAACGGTGTGTCTTGTGGGACCCAGTTGCTGATTCTGCCAGAATTCCCACGGCTAACTTGAATTTCGCCGCGGAGACATTATACTATAAAGGTCACGCAAGTGACACCTTAATTTTCCTAAAGGGGAGCTTGAACAATCTTATGCAGGCACAGGACATCGTCTTCATGATCTTGATGGCCGTCTCACTTTCTGCCTGTTGCGGTTTGAGAGCCTTTGTGCCCATCACCGCGGTCAGCATCCTCGCCTGGAGCGGCCACCTGGTCCTTGCGCCGAGCTTCACCTGGCTGGGCGAACCACTAACGGTGGGCATCTTTGCGCTGGCCGCGATCCTGGAGATTGTGGCTGACAAGTTCCCTGGGCTTGACCATGCGCTTGATGCCGCAGGCCTGGTCATCAAGCCCCTGGCCGGTGCACTGCTGGCCTCAAGCATCATCACCGGCATGGACCCCAACCTCAGCCTGGTTCTTGGCATCATCACTGGTGTGGCTATGGCCGGCTCGGTCAGTTTCGTCAAAGCCAAGACCCGTCTGCTCACTGCCGCCTTTACCGGCGGAACCGCCAGCCCTCTGATGTCCGTAGCTGAAGACGTCGGCTCGATCGGCGGCACGGCCCTGGGGATCATGCTGCCGTTGCTGATGGGCGTTGTTGTTCTGGTGAGCGTCGCCTTCATGTGGCGCAAGGCAGCCAAATGGATGGGCGCTCGGCGCGCGCGTCAACAGGCAGCTCTGCAGGCTTAAGCTGGATTGAAGCCAGGTCAAAGCACCCCTTAAGTCAGGAAAGCTATACTTTGAGCTCCATGCGATCCGCGCCAAATCTCGCCGCCCTTCTGGACGACAGTCTGCCGGTTGGGCTGCGACATGTGGTCTATCGCATCCGCGATGTGGCGAACACTCTTGGCGTACGGGCGGCACTGGTCGGGGGCGTCCCGCGGGAGCTGGTACGCATCAGAATGCAGCAGTTCACCCGCGAACAATTCATGGCCGACCTGCGGGATTTCGATGTGGTCGTCGAGGGCGATGGCGTCCGCTTCGCCTATGAGCTGTACCGGCGCCTACCGGGTCAGATCAAGGTGAACCAGGCCTTTTCCACTGCCACGCTGGTGACAGATGACCCGGCGGAGATCGACGTGGCCAGCTCGCGGCGCGAGGACTACCCCATTCCGGGGCAGCTGCCGGTGGTTGAAGCCGGCGTCAGCATTGAGGCCGATCTGTTGCGACGGGATTTTTCGATCAACGCAGTTGCAATAGATGTTTCTGAAGACTTCGGGAGCCTGATTGACTCGACCGGCGGCATTGGCGACATCCGTGCCCGCCTGCTGCGTACCCTCACACCAGCCAGCTTCTACGACGACCCCACCCGGCTCTTTCGAGCGCTGCGCTATACGATGCGCCTGGGCTATGACCTTGAGCCGACGACCAAAGAGCAGTTGCTCAATGCGATCAACGAAGGCAATATGGATTTCGTCAGCCCGGAGCGGGTGCGTTATGAGCTCGAATGTACCGGCAACGAGCCGCGCTGGGCGGATATCTGGCAGGCGCTGGCCTTCAGCGGCCTGATGCGCTCACTTCATCCGGCCCTTGAGGAGCTTTACAGTGGCTGGCAGGCCACGGACGCCCGAGCGCTGGACATCGCGATCAAAAACAACGCTGCGGTGCTGGAGCAGGAGGAGATCGAGCCCTGGCTGATTCGTACCGCCTGGGCCCTGGGAGCCGTTGATTCCGAACTGCTCGAAAATGCCTGCCTGCGCCTTGGACTGTATGTCCGCCAGGTTCGCTGGCTGCGCCAGGCTCGAGCACTCCTGCGCGAAGCCGGCGATTTCGCCTTGCATCTGCAGCCTCCCAGCCTGGCTACACGCCTGTTGCAGGCCTATTCCCGGCAGGCAGTCACGGTTGCTGTGTTCACCATGCAGCCGCGCAGCCAGGAGGAGGCGGAACTGCGCAAAACCCTGTTCCGCTACATCACCGACTGGAGCCAGGTACGCAGCGAGCTGACGTCCGTCGAAATGATGAGCATGGGGTTGCGGCCCGGACCGGCGCTGGGCGAGCTGCGGGACCGACTGCGTTACATGCGGCTGGACGGGCTGCTTGGCGATCTTGACGCTGAGCGCGAATATGCCCGGGGATTCATCACCGATCTGCTTGAAGAAGAGGATGATCACGAAGCGCTGGATGAATCCCCTGGGAGCGGAACAAATCCTGGACGATAAGTAGGCAATCCACGGGTATTAGACGGGACATATATGACAGACTTCCTGCAATATGCGCTGGCAGCAATCCTCAGCCTGATTCCCGCCATTGCGCTCCACGAGTTCGGGCACGCCGCCATGGCTAACAAGCTGGGGGACCCGACGCCACGCCTGCAGGGCAGGTTGACCGTTAACCCGGCGGCCCACTTCGACCCACTGGGCCTGTTGATGATCCTGATTACCGTCTTTGCCGGTTTTGGTCTCGGCTGGGGCAAGCCGGTGCTGACCAACCCGATGTACTTCAAGGACAAGCGTCAGGGCTTGATTCTGGTTGCCATTGCCGGTCCGCTGATGAACTTCTGCCTTGCCAGTCTGACTGTGGCGATCAGCTACATCATGTTCATAGCCGGGCTGCCGCTGTATGGGTTTGCCCAGATACTGATCACAACCTTCCTGATGATCAACATCGGACTGATCCTCTTCAACATGCTGCCGATACCGCCGCTCGATGGCGGAAACGTGCTGATCAACCTGCTGCCCTGGCGCACAGGCGAGAAACTGCGGCAGTTTTCACCCTACGGTCTGCTGGTGATCATGGGCCTGATGTACCTCGGCGTTCTTGGTCCAATCCTCGGCAGTCTGCGCATGGTGATCCTCAAAGGCATTGCCGCCGGCTTCGGGATGAACTACATCGCCTGGCTCTTTGGCATGACCAGCTGACCTAATCCCTTCGACGCGGTTCTATAATTCCCGCGCGTGCAGGACTATGTCGTCAGTCTGGAGCAGTTCACCGGTCCCCTGGACCTCTTGCTGCACCTTATCCGCGTCAACGAGCTGGACCTGCTGGATCTTGACGTCGGCCTGATAACCGCGGAATACCTGCGCTTTATCGACATCCACGGCGTACGGGACCTGGCTCAGGCCTATCAGTTCCTGGCGATGGCCGCCACGCTGGTTGAGCTAAAAAGCCGCCTGCTGCTGCCCGGCCAGCCCGGCGAGAGCGAGGGCGAAGAGCTGGTCGACAACGCCGAGGAACAGCGCCAGGAACTGATCCGGAGGCTGGTGGCCTATCGCGGTATTCAGGAAGTCACCGGAGATCTGCAGCAGCGCTTTGAGCAGACCGGCAGGCACTGGCCGCGTCAGGCCGTTGAAAAACTGGAAGCCGAAATTGTCTACACCATGGAGAGCCTCTCGGTTTATGACCTGATGAACGCCTTCCAGGAGATCCTTCAGCGCCCGCGCTTCAAGCAGATTTCCATTTTTAAGGATGACTACGACGTTGACCAGGCGAGAGATTGGGTAGCTTCAAAGCTTGAAGAAGGCCCCACCACACTTGACGACATTTTGGGCGGTCAGCCCAATGTGTTCTGGCTGGTTGTCACTTTCATCGCCCTGCTCGAACTGATCAAGGACGAGCGCGCCGGCTTTGAACGCCGGGACAATCAGATCGCGGTTTATGCAACCGTGGCCCAGGCGCCGATATAATCCCCGCCATGCCAAAGAAGATTGCCGTGCTGACCAGCGGGGGCGACGCCCCCGGAATGAACGCCGCCGTTCGCGCCGTTGTGCGCTGTGGCATCAGCGCAGGGCTGGAAGTTGAGCTTATCTACCGCGGCTATGAGGGTCTGCTGGCCGGTGAGTTTCAGCAGGTCGACAGCAAGGCAGTGTCGAACATGCTCAGCCGCGGGGGCAGCTTCATCGGCTGTGCGCGCAGCGCCGAGATGCTGCAGCCCCACGGCCCGGCCAAGGCTGCAGGCATCCTGCGTGAGCACGAGGTGGACTGCCTGATCGCCATAGGCGGCGACGGAACTTTCCGGGGCTGCCGCGCCTTGATGGATAACGGTGTGACCGTTATCGGTCTCACCGGGACAATCGACAACGACATTCCTGGTATGGACCGCACCCTGGGATTCGATACAGCCTGCGACACCCTGGCCTGGTGCATCAACCGACTGCGGGACACTGCCGAGAGCCACCACCGAACCTTCGTGATTGAGGCCATGGGGCGCAACGCCGGCTGGCTGGCGCTGCACGCTGGCATGGCCTGCGGTGCAGACGTGATCCTGATTCCGGAAATCCCCTGGGACCGCGAAGATGTGCTGGGTACACTGACCCATCGTATTGCCGACGGCCGCACCTTCAGCCTGGTGGTGATTGCCGAGGGGGCCGGCCGGGCAACCGACCTGACTGGCTTCCTTAACCAGAACCTGCCGGAAAACCACGAGGTTCGCGCCTGTATCCCAGGCCATATCCAGCGTGGTGGCGCCCCTACCACTGTCGACCGCATCCTGGCCTCCCGGACCGGCTTTGCGGCCGTTCAGTCCTTCCTGTCGGGCCGTAGCGGCATGGTCGTGGGTCAGCTGCGAGGAGAGGTAGTTGAAGTGCCTTTTGATGTGGCCACCTCCGGAATTCGCGGCATCGATCAGTCGCTTTACGATCTGGCGATGGTGCTGGCCTAACTGCTGCAACGCCATGCTGCCTTAAGTTAACCGGCCCGGCTGCCGAAATATCTCCTGGCGAGTAGACATGATTCGATTGACCAGGCGCAATGGGGAGAGCTTTGTACTCAACGCCGACCAGATTGAGCTGGTTGAGGCTACCCCTGACACAGTGATCAGCCTGCTTTCAGGCAAGAAGCTGCTGGTGCGCGAAACGGTCGAGGAAGTCATCGAGCTCGTGCTGAACTACTCACGCCGCGTCCACAGCGTTGGCGTGCTGCCGCCTGACAGCGGCACCGGTTAAGCACTGGCCCTAGGGCCCCGGGGAGATAGGCAGTATGCCTGAAGTACTGAGCCAGGACGAGATTGATGCGTTATTAAACGCATTATCCTCTGGCGAGCTAAAGGCGGAAGAGATAGCGGCTGAAGCCAATGACAAAGCTGTCAAGGTCAAGCCCTACGACTTCATGCGCCCCAGCAAGTTCAGCAAGGAACAGATCCGCACGATCCACATCCTGCACGAGACTTTCGGCCGGCTCTGGAGCGGCAAACTCTCGGCTGTTCTCCGCAACTTCGTATCAATCAGTGTGAGCTCCGTTGACCAGGTCACCTACCAGGAGTTCATGCTCTCGATTCCAAACCCGACCATCATCACCGCCTTCTCCCTTGAACCGCTTGAAGGCAAGGCCGTGTTCGAGTTCTCGCCCACCCTCGGCCTGCCGATCATAGACCGCCTGCTGGGCGGCAGCGGCGAAGGCGGTTCGAATGACCGCGAGCTTACCGAGATTGAAACCCACGTGATCCGCAACCTGCTTGACGACAGCATGGACTTTCTGCGCGAGGCGTGGGCTTCGATGATCGACCTTCAGCCAGCACTGAAGGATATCGAGAGCAATCCGCTCTTCGTTCAGATCGTGCCGCCCAACGACATGATCCTGCTGATCTCTCTTGAAGCGCGGATCGGCAACCTCAGCGGCATCATCAACATCGTTTACCCCTATGTGCTGCTCGAGCCGATCCTGTCGCTGCTCTCGGCACAGACCCTTTATGCGGTGGCCACCCGCGGTTCCAGCCGCGAAGCCCGCGAGAAGACCAGCCAGATCCTGCAGCACGTCGGGCTGCCAATGTCCGTTGAACTCGGTGTGGCGCACCTGACCTTCCGGGAAATCATGGCTTTGGCCCCCGGTGACGTGATCATCCTTGAGACCCAGACCAACGAGGAACTGCGGGTCAAGGTAGAAGGCCGCGAGAAGTTCCTGTGCCGGCCCGGCCTGGTTGGCAAACAGCGCGGAGCGCAGATAACGCAAGTACTTGACGAGCCGGACATGGGCAGCCATCCGGTACGCAGAAGGATGGAAAGTCATGAGTGATGTTGGACTGTCCCAGGCAGAGATTGATGCCCTGCTGGGTGGCGGTGCTGATCCCGGCCCCACAGCGCAGCAGTCGGCCCCAAGCGGCTTCAACGGCGCAGAGACCGAGGCACTGGCGGACTTTGAACGCGACTCACTGGGAAACCTTGCGGGTGTGATCAACGCGATGACGGGGTTTGAATACAACCTCGACGGAGTTGAAACCGCTACTGTCAGTGCGGATGAGCTTGCCGGCCTGCTTGGCGATGACCTTCTTTACTCCATCCCCGTAACAATCGGGACCGACTGCGTTCACATGCTGCTGCTGGAGCCTGCCTTTGCCAAGGCGGTAGCTGCGGCGCTGACCGGCGGTGATCCGGGCGGCGAAGACAATGCCCTGAGCGAGCTGGAGGTTTCGGCCGTCAGTGAGGTTGTCTCCACCGTCAACGGCACTTACATGACCAACGTAGCCAGCGCACTGAAACTGCCGACCAACGCCGGCAGCGCCAGTCTGGTCGATCTCGCGGCAGCGGCGCAGCTTCTCGCCGGCAGGCCAGGCGTGATCGCCAACCTCAAACTCAGTCAGAATGGCGAGAGCCCCACAGTCGTGAGGCATATCCTGCCGGCGGACCTGGCCTCCAAGATCCTGGATGTAATCAAACCGCCCCCGGTGCCCGCCGCGGCTCCTCAGCCCGCCAGGACGCAGGCGGCCCCGGCTCCTGGTCCATCTCCCTCTGCAGCGCCGCCCCCGGTTTCTTCCGGATCAATTGCACCTCCCAGCAGCAGCTATGCCCCGGCGGCCTTCAGTCAGCTTGGTCCTGCGCCGATGCCTGATATTGAAATGCGTAATCTCGATCTGCTGCTGGATGTTCCGCTGACGATCACCGTCGAGCTGGGCAAAACGACCGTGCCAATCCGGCAGATCCTCGAGTATGGCCAGGGCAGCCTGATTGCGCTGGACAAACTGGCCGGCGAGCCGATCGACCTGCTGGTAAACGGCAAGTATTTCGCCCGCGGGGAAGTAGTTGTGATCGACGAGAACTTCGGTGTGCGCCTGACGTCGATCCTCTCGGCAAGCGAAAGATTGACTCAACTTACCTAAGTCACTCTTCAGCCTGCGTCAAAGTGCCGATATAAAACCTGTCTTGACAGAGGAGTAGAGATGGCAAGTGTGCTAATTGTGGACGATGCAGCCTTCATGCGGATGATGATCAAGGACATTCTGCTTAAGAATGGTCTCGATGTCGCCGGAGAGGCTGAGAACGGTGCCGTCGCGGTGGACAAGTTCAAGGAACTCAAGCCGGATCTTGTCACCATGGACATCACAATGCCCGAGAAAGACGGGATCGCGGCCCTGAAGGAGATCCTGGCGATGGATAAGGGTGCCCGCGTCGTCATGTGCTCAGCCATGGGCCAGCAGGCGATGGTCATCGAGGCCATTCAGGCCGGCGCCAAGGACTTCATTGTCAAGCCCTTCAAGCCCGAACGTGTGCTGGACGCTATTCACAAGTCTTTGGCCTGATCGGCCCCTTAATCTTCGGAACAAAAGGATCTGCCGCGCCGCTGGCGCTGCAGATCCTTTTTACTTTTATTTGACCTAATCAAACTGCTGCGATTGCCATTGCGTCAGGTAGGATATCTACGCACGGGGAGGCCCCGGTTGTGTGACCGGGAGGAAGGCAATCGATGAGAGCTACGAGAAGCGGGGCATGGCTGCTCGTCCTGGTGTGTATGTTGTCGCTGGTGTTCCTGATGGGAGCCGCTGACAGCGCAACTGACACTAAAGCCAAGGACAGTAAGAGCAGCAAAGACAGCAAGGCCGACAAGAAAGAAGCCAAGGACACTGGCTCAGCCGTGGACAAGGAAAGTGACGGCAAGGAGTCTTTGCCGCTGCTGGCTATCCCGCCCGCCCCGATCGACGAAGAAGCTGATTCTGACAGTGCCGCTTCAGCCGACGGAGTGACCGCCAGTTCCAGCAAACTTCCCCCAAAGGAAAAAAAGAAGGCCGGAAAGAGCGGCACCATTGAAAGTAAAGGTGACAAGGCGCGGAGCTCCGGAAGCACTGAGGAATCCGCAGTCAGCTCCGACGATGACGGCGAGGCGATTGATGTTCTGGTCAGCAGCAATGTTAAGGCTGTGAAGAAGAAACCCAGCTCTAAGACCCGTGAAACGGCGCCGGCCAAACCTTCAGGCAAGCCGGCAGCCAAGCCCGACTCTGCCGAGGTCCGTGCCGAACAAAAGGCTTTGGCGGCAGGCACAACCAAAAGCACGCCAGTCTCCAAGCCGAATACAGGCAACCAGACAAAGAAGGTCGCCAAGCCCGCAGCATCAGACAAGCGGGCTGCCAACGGCAAAGCCGCTGGTAAGAATAACCCCGCGCCTGCGGCGTCGAACAAGAAACAATCAGCTGGAACCACAGCCACCAAAAAAGAAGGGACATCTCAGCCAGGCCCAGGTAAGTCAGCTAAAGCGCCTGAGAGCATTGCCGGTTACTTTGAGGAAGAATCAGGAATTGACGCGGCTGAAGGCAGCAGCGTAGTAGATCTTGACGACACCGCTGCTTTCGACAGCGCTGAGTCTGCGCCTTCGAGTGACCAGACGGCATTGGACGCCCAGCTCATGGATCAGCCGATTGGCGTGATAGATGCCAGCCGCCATGCGAAGACAGATGCCAGCCTCCCGACCGGGGACTCCGGCAAGTCAGCGGCATCAGAGCTTGACAAGGCTATTGGGGCCCCCGGCAGCACGGGAAGCGGGAACAGCCTGCCCAAGGTCAACTACCTGCGGACCTTCAGCGTCCTTGCCCTGCTCGTCGGGCTGCTCCTCCTTCTGGGCCGCGGACTGCGCCAACTGCAGGGCACAGGTCGCCTGGGCAGCCTGCTTCCCGGTCTGGCGTCCAGCACGCCGAGCATGAAGGTGGTGGAGTCTATCGGTCTTGGTCCGGGCAAGCAGATCATGATTGTCGAACTGCATGGCGAGCTTCTGGTTCTTGGCTCCACCCCGCACAGCATCAACCTGCTGGACAAGCTGCCAGCCGACAGTCAGGGCGAAGGTTACCGCAGCGCGGTCAGCCGGATCATTGAGCGCGAGATGACTCCCGCAGCTGAACTGCCGAGGGCCAAGGCAGTTAACAGCTCATTCGACAGCAGTGCGATGACCGTCGCGGAAATGCGGCGCAGCCGAGGCGGACTCAGTCTGGCCGAAACACCTCGCGGCAGTGTCAGCGGCACAGTTGAAAACTCGCCGCGCTGGAGCCGCGGCAGCGCATCAGACGCCGGTGAGAGCCAGCTGATTTCCAGGATCCGTGAGCAACTAAAGGAACTGGAAGAGGATTAACTCATGCGCGGGGGCTGGGCGGTCTTCTGGGGTAACCTGCGGCGCAGTGCCAGGCAATCCCATCGTCGCGCCGCACAAACAACCGGGCTGATCATCTGCGCAGCCTTCATCATCGGCAACATCCTGGCCTGGGGTCAGGCGGTCTACGGCCAGGGCGGCACAGGGGCCCCGGGAGCCAAGCCAGCGGCGGGGGCGGCAAAAGCCACCGCCAAGGGCAAGGAACTGACTGGTCTGCCGCAAATGGAAGTGAAGATTGGCGGCGGCCAGGGCGACAGCGCATCGCTGATCCAGATCATGCTGCTGTTCACTCTGCTGACACTGGCGCCCAGCATTGTGGTAATGGTCACCCCGTTTACACGCATAGTGATCGTGCTCAGCCTGCTGCGCAACGCAATGGGCACACAGCAGGCTCCGCCTAACAATGTTCTGATCGGCCTTGCGCTGTTCCTCTCGCTGTTCGTCATGGCGCCGGTGCTGGACAAAATCAACCAGGACGCCGTTAAGCCGTTGGCAGCGGAGACAATCACGACAGACGAAGCGCTTACGCGTGCTCAGACGCCGCTGAAGGCGTGGATGCTGCTGCAAACCCGGGACAAGGACCTCGCGCTGTTTGGCGATATGGCCAAGATCGACATGGTCAAAACGAAGCGCAAAGACTACCCGATGCACGTGGTCATTCCGGCCTTCATGATCAGCGAGCTGAAGACTGCCTTTCAGATCGGATTCGTGATCTACCTGCCCTTTCTCGTCATCGATATGGTGGTCAGCGCGATCCTGATGAGCATGGGCATGATGATGCTGCCGCCGGTCTTGGTCAGCCTCCCCTTCAAGCTGCTGATGTTCGTGCTCAGCGACGGCTGGAATCTGCTCTTTGGCAGCCTGGTAAAGAGTTTCAGGGTAATCACCTTCTAGCTCAATTCCGGCTCTGTTCGATTCAATGTGCAGCCCAGTCTGATGCCTTATCCGCAGCCTGCTGTGCTATCATTTCTGCACGGCGCCGACGGCGCTGAGATGGGGTTGAGAATGAAGATATCGGAGTTGTTGCGACTCCCGCTGGTGCTGGCGGCCTGCCTGCTTGGGCTGCTTTTGAGCGCGACCCAGCCGGTGGGAGCAGAACCTGAAAGCGCCGCTGCTCCACCAGTGGCACCCCGGCAGTTCAAAAGCAGCGGATCTTTCAGCGGTGGCAGCGCCACTGAGAACGTGGTTCTTTCCGGCATCCGTTTCGGCAAGCCTGATGATGCCACCCGAATGGTCCTGGACTTCGAGCAGCAGAGCCCTGGAGGACTCCGCGGTGACGCTCCGGCGCATCCGGTCTACAGCGTTGAGTACCGCGAGTTTCCCTACCGGCTGGTGGTCCATCTCGAAGGCACAACCTTCGATGCAGACGCTTATGTGCAGTCGAGCCCTGCTCTGCCGTTTTCGATAGTCACCCCGCCGGATGGCCGCATCAAGGAGATGCAGGTCTATCTGCCCTGGCCGGCAGAGTTCAAGGTAATCGAGGTGGACGAGCCGGCTAAACTGGCGATCGATGTGCGGCGCAATGACGCGGCCAGGGTTCCGACCGTGTATGCCGTGCAGATCCTGGCTGATCTGACGCCTGAGCAGGCCTATGCCCTGGTCGACAAAGGTGAGTTCCCCGAGGGCTACAATCCATCAGTCCTGGTGCTGGGGGATGTCGTAGTCCTGGAGCAGGCCTTCACTGATCCGGCCAGGGCTGCCGAAATAGACAACATGCTCCGCGACATGGGGTATTCTTCAAGCATCAACGAACGCCAGGGCAACGAACTCCCGTTGTCCTAGAAACATGCACATGCTCCTGATCCAGCCGGGCAGCGCTGGCCAGACTTTGGCACTGGTCTGCTTTGGCATCGCCATTCTCGCGCTGATGTGGTTGTACCGCCGAGACCGCGCACGTTTGTTCCAGCGCCAGCGCGGCGGTGGCCTGCCCCGCAGCATAACGGAGATGCAGGATCGGGTCGACCGGGCGCAGCAACATATCGGACTGGTTGAAGAAAAGGAACGCGAGCGCCGTCTAAGCGACTCAATTCACATCGGCCGTCAACAGGATGCACTTAGTGTAGATCAGCAGACTTTGCTGACAGAGCTCACGCATCTGCAGGACGGCACCAAACCGGTTAAGGAGGCTGGCTAGTTGAGCAGCGGAGGTGATCTCCCGCGCTGGATGCAGGGTAAGGACAACACCGCGCCTGCCGGTGTTTCCACTCCTGGCACTCGTCCGCGTGCAGCCTCAGGCCCAGCCACCCGCAGCAACGCAGGACGTCCGGTGAGTAACCGCGCCCAGTCCGCGACTGCCAATCCGCGCCCTGCTGCCAGTCCTACCGTAGGGGAAGTGAAACGTCAACGCGAAGAGGAGCAGCGCAGCCCGAAGCCAGCCAGAAAGCCCTCAGGAAGCGGTTCAAGGGGGCTCTCCGTCTTTGGCACCTGCCTTGGTATGCTTGGCGTGGCCCTTGGAATCATCTTTATCATTGGCAGCCTAGGCGTTCTGGGCGGAAGCCTTTACCTGACAGATGTCCTGGAGACCATTGGCAAGCGCGATTACCTCAGTCAGACGAAGCGTTTTGATAAATATCGCGAGTTCTTCGCCAAGTTAAGCTCTGAAGGGTTTGAAGTGGATGAGTCCAAGCCGACGATTGTCCAGGGGCGGACAACCTACAGCTGGTCAATCCGGCCCCGCGGAAGTACCGATACACGTTCTTTCGAATGGGATCATGACCTGCAGGGCAATGTCATCACGCCGCGCACAAACGGTGCGGTTCTCATGGATCTTGAGAACAAGTACATCACGCTGCAGGACGCTCAGCAGTTCGAGTTCTTCAACAGTGAGGACAAGCTGGCCAACGCAATCGTCAAGGGTGACGGCACTCAGCTTAGCCAGATTCTTTCAGATGGTGGCTGGGCCGATGAAGACAGCGTCGGCGGTCTGCAGCCTCCGCTGCCGCCGCTGACCGATCCCAAGCATCCCAAGCGTAAGAATGGCGGACTGGCACTGCCAGGCGAGAACCCCGAAGAAGAGAAGGAAGCTCTCGCCGCAGCCGCAGCGGGAAACGTCGCCGAGGGAACTGACAATGGCGAGGCCATTGCCGTCGGAGGAGAAGAAGAGCCTCCGGCAGATGATGGTTCAGTAGAGGTCGGCGGAGATGAGGGCGAAGCCGGTGGTCAGACCGGCGATGGTGAGACAGGCGATGCCGGCGGGACTGAAAGTGGCGGGGGCGAAGAAGACGCAGGTGGCGGCACCGACACCGGTGGAGACAATGGCGAAGAAGGTGACGATACCGGCGACGACTCCACTCCGGTAGGCTGAGATCGAGTCTCCAGACTGGAAACATACTTCGCGTTTAGTCTGCCTTTTGATTTGGTGTGATGCTCTGTTGCTGCCTGCGGAGCATTTTCCTTTTCGTGCCCGGATCAGCCAAATCTGAGTCTGAATATCCCATCGCATGGTGTATGATTCCGGCGCTTCAAACAGACCAAAATTGACTCCCTCGGAGGTTCAACATGTCGGATGCAGTCGCGCAATTCATGGATCTGGTTATCGCCCGCAACCCGGGTGAGCCGGAGTTCCACCAGGCCGTGCGCGAAGTCGTCGAGACCCTGCAGCCCGTGCTCGACGCACAGCCTGTGTACCGCGAAGCCCGCATCCTCGAGCGCATCATTGAGCCCGAACGCGTGGTCATGTTCCGGGTGCCCTGGGTCGACGACAAGGGCCAGATTCAGGTCAACCGCGGCTACCGCATTGAGATGAACAGCGCCATCGGCATCTACAAGGGCGGCCTGCGCTTTCATCCCAGCGTCAACCTGAGCATCCTGAAGTTTCTCGCCTTCGAGCAGGTCTTCAAGAACAGCCTGACCACGCTGCCCATGGGAGGCGGCAAGGGCGGCTCCGACTTTGACCCCAAGGGCAAGAGTGAAATGGAGGTCATGCGCTTCTGCCAGGCCTTCATGAGCGAGCTCTTCCGCCATATCGGCTTCCGTACCGACATCCCCGCCGGTGACATTGGCGTCGGCGGCCGCGAGATCGGCTATCTCTTTGGCATGTACAAGAAGCTGCGCAATGAGTTCACCGGTGTTCTGACCGGCAAGGGTCTGCCCTATGGCGGCAGCCTCATCCGCCCCGAAGCAACCGGCTACGGCAATGTCTACTTCGCACAGGAGATGCTGGCGACCAAAGGCGACGGCTTTAACGGTAAGGTCTGCATCGTCAGCGGTTCCGGCAACGTGGCCCAGTACACCGTCGAGAAGCTGACGCAGCTTGGCGCGAAGGTCATCACCATGAGCGACAGCGACGGCTTCGTTGTCGACCGCGACGGCATTGATGCCGAGAAGCTCGCCTTTGTCATGGAGCTCAAGAACGTCAAGCGCGGTCGCATCAAGGAGTATGTAGCGAAGTACTCCGGCGCCGAATATCACGAGGGCGACGCCATCTGGAGCGTGACGGGGGCCACCTGCGCTTTCCCGAGCGCGACGCAGAACGAAATCGACCTGGCCGACGCCAAGGCTCTGGCGGCGAACGGCGTGACGCTGGTCAGTGAAGGCGCCAACATGCCCAGCACCATCGAGGCTGTTACCTTCTTCCAGCAGCAGGGCATGCTGTTCGGCCCGGCAAAGGCCGCCAACGCCGGCGGCGTTGCCACCAGCGGACTTGAGATGGCCCAGAACTCTGCTTTCAGCTCCTGGACCCGCGAAGAGGTTGACCAGAAGCTGCACACCATCATGAAGAACATCCACAGCAACTGCTTCAAGACCGCCGCTGAGTTCGGTCAGGCAGGCAACTATGTAATGGGCGCCAATATCGCCGGTTTCCGCAAGGTAGCCGATGCGATGCTGGCCCAGGGCGTTGTGTAGCAGACACGCAGTATCAAGAGAAAGAACACCAAGGGCCGCGCAAGCGGCCCTTTTCGTTAGCTCCCGGATCTTTGCTCTTACAGCAGCTCAGGCGATACTTGACGGGGTAGAGCTGCTAGTGCAGCTTAAAGCGACGCACACTGTGCAGCAGTGGAGCCGCTGCTTCACCCCCTGTCCCATTACGGGCAGCACTGCACTTGCCACAGCCGCTGTTGCACTGGCCCGCAGAAAGGGTCCGACGCCGGCCCAGCAGACCAAAGTGCCAGCCGAGCCACAGAGTCGCGGCCGCGCAGATGAGTACGCAGGCAATGTTCTGGAAGAGCATGCCGCTGAACATCAGACAACTCCCGGCCAGACGCGGCTGGCGATCTGGTAGAACAACAGGCAGACGACATAGGCAACTGCGGTCATGTAGCCGACCATAAACGCCGGCCACTTCCAGGAGTTCGTCTCACGCTTGACCACGGCGACAGTGCTCATGCATTGGCAGGCGAGTATGAAGAACAGCATCAGGTTCAGGGCCACAAGGACGTTGAAGACAGGCTTGCCTGTCTGGGGATCGACCTCGGCTTTTAGACGATCTTGCAAGGTCTGGCTGCTCTCATCCGCCTCGCCTACCCCATAGACTACAGCCAGTGTGCTGACCAGAACCTCACGCGCCGCAAAGCTGGCGATCAGTCCGATGCCGATCTTCCAGTCAAAGCCCAGCGGCTTTATAACAGGTTCAATCAGGTGCCCCAGGCGGCCGGCAAAGCTGGCCCGGATTTCGTCAGCGGCCTGCAGCTGATCCAGCTGCTCCATGCGTGCATCGAGTTGCAGTCCAGGTTCATAGATGATCGCAGCATCAGTGCGCATCTGCTCGTAGTCGGCAGCAATCTGCGGCTGCTTCGGATAGTTGGTCAGGAACCACAATAAAACGCTGAGGCAGAGGATGACGGTACCGGCCTGCGTCAGGAACAGCCTGCCGCGCTCCCACATCCCGAGAAGCACGTTGCGCCAGCTGGGCATCCGATATGGCGGCAGCTCCATAACAAAGGGCGTATTCTCGCCGCGCAGAACAGTCCTGCGCAGAAGGAAGGCTGTTGTGATCGCCGCCAGCACGCTGATGATGTAGGCCGACCAGAGGACTGCGCCCTGCAGAGTAAAGCCAAGGAATATGGGCACTGCCGGGATGAAGCACGCAATCATCAGGGCATAAACGGGCAGTCTGGCGCTGCATGAGATGAATGGAACCGCCATCATTGTTACCAGGCGATCCCGCCGATTCGGGATCGACCTTGTGGCCATGATCGCCGGAATGGCGCAGGCAAAGCCGGAGAGCATTGGAATGAAGCTGCGGCCATGCAGTCCACTGCGCCGCATGTGTTTATGCATCATGAATGCCGCACGGGCCATGTAGCCGCTGTCTTCAAGCACCGTTACGAAGAGGAAGAGGAGCAGGATCTGAGGCAGGAAGATCAGAACCGAGCCAACGCCGGCGATCACCCCATCAACCAGCAGGCCGCGCAAAGGACCTTCCGGAAGCAGGCTGCCCACAGTCTGGCCCAGCCAGCCAAAAGCGCTGTCAACCAGATCCATCAGTGGCGTGGCCCAGCTGAAAATGCTCTGGAAGAGCACCGCCATGATTAGGGCAAAAACCAGCAGTCCCCAGACTGGATGGGTCAGGACCGAGTCAATGGCAAGGCTGAGTTTCGCCGTCGACCCGCCCGTCGAGCGGCGGACTTTGTCCAGAACGCTGCGGATCCAGGAATAGCGCCACTGCGCTTCGGCCTGGCGCCACTTTGGCAGCGCCGAATCAAGCTGCTGGCGCCAGGAGCTCAGCCGGCGCTGCAGCTCAGGCGAAGTGCTGAAGGTCGTATCACCGAGCTGGCCCAGCAAAAGAAGCAAAGCGATATGGCGACCTGCACCATTGCCCGGCAAGCCAATCTGTTGCAGGTGCGACTGTACATCGCCTAGGGCCTCGAGCAGCAGGCCCTCGGGGGCCCATGCCGGGGCGGCGGGTTTCTTGTCGACAGCAGAGAGCAGGGCGTCCTTGAGTTCGCTGAGCCCTTCGCCGCGCGGCGCGCAGACCTGCGCCAGCGGAAGGTCCATCTCGCCGCGCAGAGCGGCGACATCCAGCATCACGCCGCGTTTCTCGGCCTCGTCATTCATGGTGAGGGCCAGAGCCACAGGGATGCCGAGCTCGGCCATCTGGCTGGCCAGAAAGAGACAGCGCTCAGGGTTGGAGGCATCAACTATCAGCAGCAACAAATCAGGCTTCTGCTCCTTGGCCTCGAGACCCAGCAGAAGATCCCTGACCAGCGCTTCGTCTTCAGACGTTGCATTAAGGCTGTAGGTGCCAGGCAGATCCTGCAGCAGCAGTCTGCGTCCTTTCCAGCTGAGCTTCGCTTCGCGCTTTTCAACTGTAACGCCCGGGTAGTTTGCTACCTTCTGACGCAGGCCGGTAAGAGCGTTGAAAAGGGTACTTTTGCCGCTGTTGGGCTTGCCAACCAGGGCAACCCTTAGTTCGCCCGTGCAGTCTTCAGGGGCAAAACTGATCCGGCGCTTGCGTTCCAGAGACCGATAGCTGACAGTTAGAGCTGCGTGCTCAGTCTCCTGCCCGCCTTCATGCGCAACGTGCATCCCGGACCTCGATCCTGGACGCCGTGTCCAGGTCAATAGCAATCATGCTGCCGCGCACTTCGAGCAGCAGTGGATCATGCCGCCGGATAACCGTGACCTTCTGGCCTTCCAGCAGGCACAGCTCGCGCAAACGGGCAGCACAGGAGAGTTTGGGATCAATGCTAAGGACTTCAACGCAATCACCGGAAACACAGCGGTCCAAACGATCCGGCACAACGCGCGGAGCAGCGCCTTCATTTGTAATTGAGACTGACATTCGTTTGCTGAGTCCTTATTGTATCGGCCTTGACAGCCCGGGCGTTCAACGACTAAGCTGTCAATTGAGACCACAGTAACACCCGTGTGAAGGGCTGTCAATATTGAGACAGGGTCTCATTTATGTCTCAACTCTGACTCCTGCACAAGCTGCTTTCGCGATCAGGTTTCCACACTCGCGGTATATTGCTCTGTCATGCCAAGCTATTCCGAACTCGTTATTGAACACGCCCAGAAACCACGCAATTTCGGCAACCTCGAAAAGCCTGACGGATCGGCCAGGGTTGCCTCCAGCTGCGGCGACTGGGTACAGATGATGCTGAACCTCGACTCCGATCAGAACATCAGCGCCGTAAAGTACTTATGCTTCGGCTGTGCCAGCGCCCTTGCCACATCGAGTCTGCTGAGCGAAATGGCCATCGGTATGCCAGCATCGGAGGCCCTGGCGCTGACTTCCGAGAAGCTGATCAGTGCCCTTGGCGGATTGCCGGATGAAAAGACTCACTGCAATGTTATGAGCCTGTCGGCCTTCCAGCAGGCAGTTCAGGACGCGCTCAGCCGCAAGGTCGAAACAGTCAATGCCTGAGCGCCGGCCGAGCCGCTCGGCTGCAGATGTCACCATGCGCGCAGGGAGGGTCACGCTTAGACTCGCTAGCGGCTTCCTCGCAGGTATCCTGCTGTTGCTGATGGGGACATCGTGCCCACGTGCTGCCAGCCACCCAGGCAGCAGCGCAGACACTTCTGCGGCAACACCAGGCTCCAACTTGATTTCCGGCAGGGATGTTGAGGTTGCTGCGGGCCTGCCAGCAGGCAGCGCGCCAAAGGGGGCCAGTTTTGTCTGGCTCAAGACCCGCGACCAATTCAACGTAGCCGCATGGTACTTCGCGCCAAAGCCGCCTAAGGTAAAAGGCACCCAGGCCCCGGCGATCCTGCTCCTGCACATGCGTGGGAAAGACAAATCCAGCTGGGGCGGTCTGCCTGCCAAGCTTGTCGCCGAGGGTTTCGCTGTACTGGCGATTGATCTGAGGGGGCACGGTGAGACCCTCGACCCGCAGGGCCGCGGAGTTCCTCTGAGCAGCCTGCAGGACGCGGACTATCAGAACATGATCTTTGATGTTGCCGCGGGGCATGAATATCTGGCCAGCCAGTCGGCTGTCGACCCAGACCGCCTTGGGATCATTGGAGCATCCATTGGCGCGAACCTGGGTCTGATCTATTGCGCCGGCGACCGGCGCGTTCGCACTGTGGTTGCGCTTAGCCCTGGCCTGGACTATCGTTCCCTGAAGCCCATGACCTCCATGGATGGTGTCGACAAACGGGCAATCTACCTTGTCGCTTCGCGCAGCGACATGCCCTCAGTCGAGGCCTGCGACAAGCTGTCCAAGTCGGGCAATCAGGAAGGGGTGAAGAGTGTTCGTCTCTTTGATGGCAGCGCTCACGGAACCGACCTGTTTGCTGCGCACCCGGGCTTCGACGACACGATCGTTGGCGGCTGGCTGCTCAACACTATCCCGCCACGGCGCTAGGGCAGCGTGGCTGAATGCTGGCCTTCGTCCTTGAGCGGCCTTACGTCCTGGTCTTCATTGCCTATGCCGCCGGAATCGCGGCCGGACACGCACTGCCCTTTCCTTTCGCGCTTCTCAGTGGAAGCGTATGGCTGCTCTGGGGCATCATCCTGGCCCTGGCTGCCTTCTGGTGGCTTTGGCGCAAGCGGCCTGGTCTGGGCCTCGGTCTCGGCTTCGGCGGAATTCTCCTGCTCGCCGGCTGGATCAGCGTCTCGCTGCAGCTCAGCTCCGCGGATAGATCACCACTACTCAGTCTGCAGCGTTCACAGCTCAGCCGGCTGCAGGCGCAGCCGCGGCCACCTGACAAAGCGGCACCCCAGGAAGTCGACCTGGTATTAAGCGGAAACGTCGCCAGCATTCCCAAAGTCCAGCGCGGCTATCTGCGCTTCATGCTCGATGTAAGCCGGGCCCGCATCGACGAGACCTGGTACAAGGCCCCAGGCCGCGTCTACGCCTTCGTGAAGCTTCATGAGGACCACACGACGACCTCAGACCTGTCTGTCCACTACGCATCCAGAGTGGATATATATTGCAGGCTCAGTGAGGTTGAAGGTCCGCGCAACCATGGTCAGTTTGACTATCGCGCTTACCTGCAGCAGCAGGGCACCCTGCTGCAGGCATTTGCCTTCAGTCCCAAGGCGCTGATTATCAAAGACCGCCGGGCGCCTCAGCCTTGGGCGGAGCTGGCAGCTCTGCGCATATGGCTGACGACAAACCTGACCCGCGGCCTTGACCCGGACCATGCGGCCCTGGCCATCAGTGTGGTCTATGGCGACAAGATTACCGATCTACCAGAGACAACCCGTCAGCGTTTCCGTGAAGCCGGGCTTACACACATCCTGGTGGCATCAGGAACCCAGGTTAGCCTGATCATTGCCCTGCTCGGCCTGGCATTCTGGCGGCTGGAGGATAACGCAACCTGGCGCGGCCGCCTGCTCAATCTGGCCCAGTTTGGCGCCACGATGACCATTGTGATTGCCTACGCGACTGTCACCGGCTTCGAGACTTCCATACTCCGCGCATTGGCTATGGGTACACTGGTACTCGTTGGCAAGCTGCTGCTGCGGGAGAGCGACGGTTTGACGGCACTGGCCCAGAGCGGCTTTGTGCTGCTCCTGGTGAACCCGCTTAACCTGTTCAGCGCCTCTTTCCAGCTGTCTTTCGGCGCGACTTTCGGCCTGATTTACTTCTACGGCGTATTCGCACCGCTGCTGGGTAAGCCGGTACTCGGATCAGCAATGACGGCAGACCCTGTTGCTGAGCTCAGGCCCTGGCAGCCTTCGACCTGGCTTTTGTGGCTGCGCGAACATGGCAGACAGGCCTTGATCAGCACATGCGGGGCTCAGCTGATGGTGACACCGCTGCTGCTCTCCAGCTTTTACCAGTTTTCCCTGTGGGGATTTGTTTCCAACCTGCTGGCCATACCGCTAGCCTTTCTTCTTCTCATCACCGGTGCGTTGTCGTCAGTTGGCTTGTCGGCGGTCCCGCTGCTCGGCCGTGCCTTGCAAGCCTGTGTAAGTCTGCTGGCGCAGGCACTGGATGGGGTTGCTGCCCTGTTCGCCCTGCTTCCCGGCAGCCAGATAGCCGCCCCACCTCCGCCACTGTGGTGGGTCCTGGCCTACTACCTGCTGCTGTTGAGCCTCGGTGAGCTCTATCGGCGTCGGCGCGCCGGCACACTGGCCCACCCGGCAACGCGCTGGGTGTCATTGGCCGCTGGATTAACAGTCCTCGGCGGGCTTCTGTTCTGGTGGGTTGTACCTCAGCCGCAGCTTGTCAGCTTTGCGCTTCCAGGCTGCGAGGCAACACTGGTCCGGGCCAGCACAGGACGCAGTCTGCTGCTGGCACGCAGCACCGGTCTGGAGCGCCAGCATAACGCTGAAACTCTTGCCGCCGGCCTGCACTGGCGCGGCATTAACCGGCTGCACGCATTAATCTGGCTCGACAACCCGGATAACGGTCTGGACAGTCGCGAGGCTTTTTATCGGGAACTCGGCTTCAGGCCGGATCTCGAACTGCGCCCGGGTGAAGATCTGCCAGCCAGTCTCGACTGCAAGTGGCTTGCCCCTTCCGCTTCGGAGCTCCCAATTGCGCTGCAGCTCAGTATCGGCGGAGTTGGCGCGGATGTGCTGTTGGAGTACCCTAAGGAAGTTCTGGCAGCAGACCTGTCAGGCAATGTGACTTTCGCCACCGGCAGAGTTTGGTTGGAACTTAGCGAGCAGGCAAGAGAACTTCTTCTATCCGCCGCGGGAAAACTGGTGATTCAGTGCGGCGCGGGCAAACCTGATGTTGACCTGCGGGGCCTGGATCTGCTGCGAGTCGACTCGGAGTGCACGGCAAAGCCCGCAGGCAGAGCCCTGCATACTGATGTACTAACGGTGGAAGATTAGGCTGAAGCGCTGGCAGAAGCGGCGTTGAAGCTCTTGTTGTAGGCCACCATAATGCGGCCGACGCGACGCGACGCGTTCTGCTTCTTGAGGATGCCCTTGCCCACGCTGATATAGAGCTGACGGACGGCGCCATTTACTGCTTCCTGCGCCGCGGCAGCATCTCCGCCACCGGCGATCGCCAGGCGCGCCTTCTTCAAAGCGTTCTTGAGCTGCGTCTTGTAGCGCACGTTGCGCTGACGATTGCGCTCGTTGATCAGGATCTGCTTCTTTGCTGATTTCGTGTTTGCCATTTCGTTTGTCAGTCCGCCTGTATTGCCCTGAGCGCAGCAAAACCACGGCCGCTGGCAGGGAGCAGAGAATTATAGCGGGGGGCGACACTTTGTCAACCTTCCCTTCGGCATCCTGCAAGGTGTTTTGCCCAGCTGACAGCACTTATCCACGCACCTGAAGTTGGTTGACAAAGTGTGGACAGATTATTCTTGAAGTGTTAGAATCCACCTTGTCTTATAAGCTGCGGCGTTGTATATGCCGCGATGGCTGGCGAGCCAGCCAACCTGGAGGGTCAGATGAAAGGGGCTTTACGTTTGGCGCTGCTGTGCGCCTGTGTAACTTTGGCGGCCATGCTGTCTTACAGCGCGGCTTTCGCCGGTGACTGCACTCTGCAGTACCGCACTGATGCTGCCGAGGCAGGCGGTCACGGCTGCAAGGGCAAGTGTGGCGATCCCTGCCCCAAATGCCAGAAGTGCTGCAAAGAAGAAAACCCCTGCATTTGTTGCGTCGATGACTGCGGCAACCCGCTTGAAATGACCGAAGGCTCCTGTGTCACTCCTCCAGTGGCGCGCCAGGGTGGCTGGGAACTTGACCCCTGCTGCTGCCCCCCGGAGCAGTACACGCTGTGCTGCACCAAGGCGAAGTACAGCTCATGCTTCCCGCGGGAAGAATTCAAGCTGCTTTGTTGCGCCAAGAAGTGTTGCGAAGACAAATGCGGTTGTGAAAAGGAGTCCAAATGCGGCTGCGAAAACAAGTGTGGCTGTAAGAAGTGCTGCAAGAAGCCCAGTTGCAGCAAATGCGACAACGGCTGCGGCCACAAGAACAAGTGCGACTCCTGCCACAAGAAGCAGAGCTGCTCCTGCGGCAAGTGCGGCGGTGGCGACTGGAAGGATGACTTCTGCAACTGCAGCGGCGACAAGGCGGAGAAGACCGAGCACCACAAGCCGCTCCCGGATGTCCTCTGGGAGCCCAAGCCCCTTGGCACTCTGCCGGCGCTGGAAGGCAGTGACGAGATTGAGTTTGGAGACTACACCGAAGGCCCGGTGGAGCAGCAGGAAGAACGGCCCATTCGGGTAGAAGGCCGCGGTTAACTCATTTCGCCCAGTGCTGATCTGCATCAATTAGGAGACAACCAAGCCGCCTTTACAGGCGGCATATTTTTTTGGCGCGAGGCTTTCGTGCTCAGCGATTCTGCTCGGCAAAGAATAAAGCTGTACTGGTGGATGTCCTTCAGAATCAGTCGAAACAGGGAGCGGCAGTCGCAAGCGGTATCCCGCCAACCCTGGTGATAAGGCAGGGCGTACTGATTCGGCCTGCCAGCGCTGGGGGCATGCGGAGGGGTTGCGCTCTCCTGCGTTAGCCAGAATCATGGTACGACCTTCTGGCGCGAAACATGGCAAGATGGCGCTAAACAGACTCCCCGGTCGGCTTCAGAACGGAACACGCTCGGTTGGACTACTGGAGTGAGCCGTGAATGACTTTCACTCGACGCTCGGCGAGGACCATCTGCTGCTGTTTGGCATAGCCCAGGAGGCCGCCAACGATGGTGATTGCCGGGATGTGAATAGCCTGCCAGGCCTCCTGGCGAAGATACGACATTATGTCCACATTGAGCAGCAGGTAGAGGCCCATGCACTGGAGGCCAATCCACATGGGCAGCCAGATCAGGCCCATAGCGATGCCTTCCCAGCGCTTATCGATGGGTGTGAAGGGCAGATGCAGCGAAGCACAGGCGACAGCCACCAGCATGCCTATGCCCAGCATGAGGGTGACGTAATACTCGCTGTTCATGATCTCCAGCCAAAAGAAGGAGAAGCTCAGGACAAACGGCACGAGCCAAACCAGCAGGCCCAGCCCAAAGATCCTGATCCACCTGGTCTCCGCAAATTCGCCGATACTCATGGCCCAACCCTTTCTATTCTTCCCGTGGTTACTCTTCCCCCGTCAGCACCCTAACGATGCGGCACCGCCGCGCGTCCCTACAGCTGAGTGGATAGTAACCGCGCAGATTGCAGTGTTTGTATCGGCACAAGCATTCTTCACCAATAGGAAAATCACGTTAAACCGCAGTTTTACTTTTGCGAGTGCCGCGCCTGCCAGGAGGCACCAGAACCAGCGAAATGGCCAGACCAGACACAAATCCGGCAATATGGGCCACGAAGGCGATATTGCCCGACCCGGTGGACGCGCCATAAAGGTTGTAGCCCATCCACAGTATGGCTAGCACCCAGGCTGGCATCGGAATCACGCCAAACACCAGCAGTTCTGCCGTAGGCAGATGCCGCACGAATACTGCAAGCACGCCAGCAAGGGCACCACTGGCTCCCAGTAAAAACACCTGCGGACTGACGCTGGCCTGAGCCAGCGCTGCAATCAGGCCGCTGAGGAAGTAGACGACAGCGAAGCGCCCTGAACCATAGCCTTCCTCCACTAGACGCCCGATCGAAAACAGCAGGAACATGTTGAAGAAGAGGTGCATGGGATCGTTGTGCAGAAACAGGTGACTGAGAATTCCCGGCCAGAAAAGTCCGCTGCCCGGGCTGAAGGTGTAGTAAACCAGTTCCTCGGGGTGCATAACGTTAAGCAGCAGGAAGCTGAGCAGACATGCAGCTGTAATCGCCCAGCTTAAAGGACTACCGCGCCGGCTGCGCGGCCTTGCGACCCTCTTTTTGCCTGCCTGCTCCCCAGACTCCTGCAGGCTTGGATTCCCATCCTCGGAAGGGGCGATTTGCAGTTCACCTGCATTGTCCTCACCGACAAGGCTG
Organism: uncultured Planctomycetales bacterium; assembly: GCA_964512635.1. Lineage (GTDB taxonomy): Bacteria > 4484-113 > 4484-113 > 4484-113 > JAFGCY01 > JADZFO01. The sequence continues at coordinate 30,054 of CAZEJB010000026.1, forward strand.
ACTCCCTGGACGCCACCGAACCCGCCCGGCTCGCGGCCAGGGGCTTGAGTCGCTGCGGTACAGGCTGAGAGCCATTTGCTCATAGCTCATGGTATCAGCGGCGTGCTGCCAGGAGTTTACTTTGCATTTAATAGCAGGATTGTCAGAGTAATCCAGTCAGCTCAAATCAGAATTGGCGCACCCCTTTGACTTCCCTGTAGAACTCTCGTGCCTTCTGAACCAAGCACTGATCAGGCTCTAGCGATGCCGGACTAAATCGTAACTTAAATGAATGTTAACCAAGACAATCACTCTTTTCCGCATATAGCAGTTAGACTATCGCGGCATAAATACGGCCTGCCGGGGATGACCCTGGTGGGTGCAAGGGGGTCATGGATGACCACGGGAACGAAGCTGTTACACGGATGTATGGGCTTCGCCGCACTGGGCCTGCTAGTCATGTCCGCTGCGGGATGCACCAAAGGTTACGCCAGTCTTGGGGGGACCAATGGAATGGGTGACCAGTTGCCAAAGATCACGGTCAAGGCAATTGGAACTACTCCCCAGTCGGCGGCACAGAACATTGACGTTACGGTAACGCGCGCTGAACAAGGCTACGAGGTAACACTGGCCGCGGGCGAGGACTTCCGGGAGAACCTGGACGAACTCTACCTGGAAGCCAGCTTCGACGGTGAGACCTATGTACCGACGAATGTTGCCTCCCTGCTCGGTTCGGCGCCCCAGAGCGATGATCCTGCGGGTGGGTCTGAGCTGGATCTTTCCGGTGGCGGCGACGAGCCTGTCGCAGCCAGCGGTGGCGCGAATGCGCTTTCAGCCGACAACCCTGCCCCTTCCAGCGCGGCGCTGACCCTGGCCGGCCAGATTGACTCCGACTCGATCCAGTTCGGAGCAGTGGCTGTTGGCTCAGGCGAAGCGGATGCCGGAGATCATGTGGCTCTGGCCCCGGGAACACCGCTGTTGAGCTTCACGCTCACCCAGCCTGGTCCCGGACGTGCGATCAGCTCTGTGGAGGGGGAAGCTCCTGCACAGCGCGCCAAGAACCTTGACTTACGGCAGGACAACGAGGGTGCCTGGGTGCTCTCCTGGGATTACACCAATCCCGGTGACACCAATCAGGATGGCGTGGTCAGCGTGATGGACCTCAGCCCGATCGGCCTCCACTATCTGGAGCACGTCGAGAGCGGCATCGAGGACAGCAAGCGCCATGTCGACACCGACGCCAATGGTCTGATCAATGTCCAGGACGTCACCGCGATCGGTATGAACTTCAGCAGCGAGCTGTTTGCCTACCAGATCGAGATGCGCGAACCGGGCAGCGACAGCTGGATCACCGTGGGTCAGCTACTGCTGGGCGACCAGCAGGTGGCTCCCGGTGAGACAGTACGCTTCAGCTATACCTTCGGCGGTCAGTATGTGGAAGACGCAAGTTACCGCGTGCTGGCCCTTAACAAGGATCTGGAGTTTGGACCGGCAAGTGAAAGCCTCAGTCAGATGGCGCGTGAGATCGAAGAGGTCCCCGCGCAGGCTGACCAGGTGTTCACGGTGGTGGTCAAGGCCCTGGACCTGAATAGCCCGCTGCAGCAGATGTCCAGCGTGCGTCTGGTCTTCCCGGAGAGCTTCTCCTATGAGCCCAAGAGCTTCAACGTGGGCAGCCTGGGTGGAGCGCGGGATGAGCCTGATGGACTCTGGGGCACCTTCGCAGACGGCTTCCTTCTGGCGCCCGACAGCTTCCTGGTGCCGATCTCCTTGGGCGACGGCCGGCAGTACATCGACTTCAACGTCACGGTACTGCAGCGTAGCCTCGAGGCGGCTCCGGTCACCTACGGCGACCTCTTCAACTTCAAGCTGAAGAGCTCCGGAAGTGAACCGCTGGCGTTGTCCTTTGAAATGCTGGATCCGAATAACCGGCCCATCACCTATTTCTACGGCGGCGACGGCGTAGCGATGGACGACCAGGAATTCGGAAACCGCATCGGAATCGAGATTCGCTAGGCTTCGGTCCGGCGACTCCACAACAAACTGGGTATTACGCGAAACAGGGTGGGAACCCTTGCCGTAGGCAAGTTAACCAAGCTTCTTCACCACCCGTGGGACTTTAAGGGCCGGTGTTCCACCGGCCCGCTTTTTTTTTTTGAGATCGTGGCACGAGTCTAAACTTGCCAGGCAGCTGAATCAATACAGCTGAATCAATACAGTCGATTGATGTACTGCAGACTTCTGTGCTCAACCCCGTGGCACATGGTGGTGCAATTAGCGCCCCGTGCTTCTTCAACAAAGCTCAGAGAATCACCGCTTAGAAGCCTCGCGCGGATCAAGTGCGCTCTTTGACTGCCATGGGCATCATGACAGTCGATGCAGAGGCCGCGCCCCTGCTGAACGTGCAGCTGGTGATAGTTCACCGTGTTGTAGGTGACAAAACCGCGAGTCAGATTTATGAAGAGATCGCTCTCCCCGTGACAGGCCAGACATGCTGCGTTGGAGCGCTCATAGTCATAAGCACCACTCCAGGCGCGCTGAATCCGACGCGGCAGCAGGTCCAGCGGGAGGCCAGCTCGAAGTGTTTCATGCGCCGGATGGCAGCCGCGGCAACTAGTTCGGGCATCCAGGCTGTGGCGGCTGTACTTCGCCAGGGCCTGCTGGGTGTCACTGTGACACTCGAAACAGCCCGCAACATAATCGCCAATCGGCACTGGAGGCGGGTGGCCGGTCCCATGCTCCACCGCCACATGACACTGGATGCAATCCAGGTGTGCTCCCACAGGTCGCACAGGATGTGACCAGTCGCTGCGGGGAAGACTCAGGAACGCCAGATCGTGGCATTCCTGGCAGGCCCGGCCGATATCCTGGCCGAGGTTAGCCCGGCGCAGCAGACTCAGCTTTGGCAGACTGCTGACATACCCGGTATGGCAGCTCAGGCAATCGCCCCAGTTTGTGTCTGGCTGCGAACCAGGCGTTGTTTGTGCCAAGAGTGCTACAAGAATCACAACCACCAGTACGCAGGCTGGCACATGTCGGTAGAGCGAACACGCAGCAGATTTCTTCTGAAGTACCTGCAGGCAGCGTTTGATCGCGGCCACCTATTGCTCCGCGTCAAAATTGCAGTAAGAGACCCAGCCGCCAGCCAGCACCTGAATATGGGCTTCATCTGTCAGCGGCCAGTCCAGAACTGCTCCAAAGTCTGGAGCGAGTACTGCCTCACGCTGCAGTACCAGCACCGAACCGTCGTCCGCTGCGGAAGCATTACTGCGGGCCAGCAGTCGCCCAAGGTCATCACTCTCGCGTTCGCTGAGCCCATTAGCCCCTGCCTTGTCACGCGAACCTGCCCTATCAGGCAATGTGTCGCGTTTAGCGGACTTTGCCCTGTGCTTTTCCGAGTTTGCCTTAGCTGACTGACGGGGCTTGTCTGCTGAGGCAAGCTCCTTGAGCACACTCAGCGGGGGGCGCACCATGGCAACTGCTGCGCTGGTTTCTTGCGGGCGGCTGAGCGGAAAAGCCGGCACCGCTACTCCGGACGGGTCGACCATTTCGGCGACCAGCGTGCCGGAAGGAGTACGGGCACTTTCGTCGCTGCCGCCCTGGACCTGGCTTTCAGGGATTGCATCGGCTGCTGCGGCGTTGCTGGCAGCCAGCTCCGGATCATAAAAATAAGCCCCGCCATCGACCTTCTCATACAGGCCCCGGTCCAGCATTGCGGCATCGGTGTAGGCATCCTGCTCCAGTGGAGCCGCCCGGCCGATCACGCCCCCGGTAGCATCCCGCGCCGCCTGGCTGGTGTCGATTGAACTTGCACTGCGGTTCGGGGGAGCTGAATCCTGAGTTTGACCCGATCGGTCCGCCGCGGCGGCTGCCTGCCTGCCGCCTGACGAGGCCATCAGCGGCGCCTGCAGAACTTCAACTGAGGCGCCTGCGTTTGCGCTTGGCTGGGCTGGGGGCGGTGACACCGGCTGCTGATCAGCCGGCGCAGGTGCGGGTGCAGGCGGAGGAGGAGGCTTGACCGGAATCGGCTCGCCGATCCCGCCCCAGTCGTGCTTTTCGTCCACGTAGTTCAGACCGGCGAAGATACCGGAGCCAGACGCATCGTTTTCGCTGTCGTTGAGGGTTTGCAAGCCGGCGCTGGCGTAAAGTCCGTTACGGATCTTGTAGCGCAGGCCGACATCAAAACGGCTGATTCGAGCCGTGTTGAAACTGGGCTGGCGGAAGTTGTATATATCCAGCAGCCCATTGGCCATCAGTACCAGCGGGTGGCGGCCACGCTGCAGCGTGTAATCCAGGCCCGCCCCTACCCTGTTGACGCTGCCGGTATGGCTGTCGCCGGAGATGCGGCCGGTGCTGAAGTAGGTGTGGGCACGCATTTTCTCGGTGAGGTCAGTGGTGTAGGCCAGGTATGCGCTCAACTGGGTGTCGCTTTGACCTACGGAACCAGCGTCCATGTTCAGCTTCTCACCGGTAACGCCGATGTTGAAAGCACTGCCCGCTTCGAAGGCCTTGGACGCAGACTCCTTGGCGGTCTTGCAGTCCACATTGAGCATGTTCATGCTCAGGTCAAAGCCATAGGCACTGGCCTGATCCTGCCCGTCAAACACCGGCGAAAGCAGGCCAAACCCGCCGGCAAGCTGGTGCGTGTTATAGAACAGCCGGATCCCGACATCTTCACTGAACTGGTACTTCAGTTTGAAGAAGTTGTGCCAGGTGGACTCGCTGTTTTGCGGACCGTCAAGACTCAGGCTGGAAAAGCCATAACTTGCTGAGATGCCATTGGGAAGCGAGGGTGCGGCATCAGGGATTTCATCGTCGAGGCGATCAGGTGCGGCCTGCGCCAACGCGACCATAGAAATACAGGCAATGAGGCTGCAGACGGCAAGCCGGGTTGCACGGATGCAAAACTGGAAGCTCCGCCTAAGCTCAGGGGCCTTGGCCCCGCCAATGCCTGTCATCTCCCGCCTTCAGCGCTCCTCAACGCCGGGCCGATTGTACACCCGGACCTCAGCGCGTCTCAGCAGAACTACTTGAGCATCTCGGGGAAGTAGGTTGCCGCGGCATAGGCGATCAGCATCACAGTGGTGTCAAACAGGCCGTGAGCGATCACCAAAGGCAGAAGCCGGCGGCGGCGCTGGTAGTACATGCCTAGCACGAGCCCGATGACCGTGATGGCTGGAACGGCCGCCCAGCCCTGGTAAATGTGGGCCAGACCAAAAAGCAGGGCTGAGATCACCACACCGATGATCTCGCCGCGTTGACCGGGCAGCGCCGTCCAGAGTCGCAGCAGCAGAAATGCACGGGTTACCTCTTCGAGTATGGCTGCCTGCAGCCAGACAACCGGCCCGAGGAAGATCACCACATACAAAGGATCGGATGCCAGTGCTGCGGCTATCTCGGCGACCGCATCGGAAACATAGCTCTCGCCGCGAATGCCAATCATGAGCAGATTGATGACCATCACGCTGCCCATCAGCAAGGCATAGACGCCCAGCCCCTCCAGCAGGTCGCTCAGCAGCGTGCCCCTTCCGGCATAGAAATCCCGCAGGGGGCGTTTGCAGACAAAAACGTGCAAAATGAGCGACAGGCCGCCGAAGATTGTCAGCAGTCCGAGTGCCTGATACAGAAGCAGCATCGGCGGCGGCAGCTCGAACTCGCCGCTGTCGAGGGTCGCGGCGCCGTTGAGAATCGCCAGCCCGTAATACGGCCCGATCACCAGCAAGGCGCATAACAAATGCACCCAGACCGGCACAGGCGGGCGCGCCAGTGCCGGGGCAGGGCTGGCCGGTGGGTCGGCTATGGTAACGGCTTGAGTTGGCTGATCCAAGACAGACAGTATATGGCCGGCTCGAAAGATCGCTTGTGCCGAACCGACAACACACTTTGCAGGTCTCGCCTGTTTTGCACGACCCCTACAATAGACCTGTGGCCAAGGCCCCTCCCGGAATTGCTCTACGCAACAGCCTCATCCATGGCTTTACCTACCTGATCCTGGCGCTCGTCCGCGTGCTGCCGGAGCAGGCGGCCTATGGCATGGGCCGCTTTCTGTCGCTGGTCGCCTGGTGGACTATGCCCAACTGGCGCCGCAACTGCGACAAGAACATGCGACTGTTTTTCCGCAATGACCCTTTGGGCCAGCCGGAAAGCGCTCCCGAGCGCCGGCGGATCGCCCGCAAGGCCGCGATAAACCTCGGATACACCGTCATCGAGTTCATGCGCCTTGGCCTGCTGGACAAGGAGCGGGGCCTGGCTATGGTGGTCGAGGACCAGGGTTCCGAAGTAATGCGAGCCACCATGCAGGAGGCGCAGCGAAGGGGATCAGGCGTCATTGCTCTCAGCATGCACTATGGCAACTGGGAGGCGATCGGTGCCTTCATCAGCAGCAATATCGGCACGCTCTATGCCGTCGGCAAACAGCAGAGTGATGACTTCTTCACCAACCTGGCATTTCCCTGGCGCAGCAAATACGGGATCAAGAACATCTACAGCGGCCCCAAGGCCAGCGCTGGAATCCTGCGATCCCTCCGCGAGGGCAGTATCCTCGGCCTGCTGGCGGATCAGAACGGCGGCCGCGCCGGGACCTTTGCACCTTTTGCCGGGATTATCTCCAGCACACCAGCCGGACCGGGTGCGCTGGCCTTGCGTACCGGCTCGCCGATGGTGCTGTGCTACTGCCACCGCATCGCTCCCGGCAAGCTGATTTTCAAGGCGAAAATGGCGCTTGAAATCAGCGATATGAACGGACTGCCTGAAGATAAGGACGCCGCGCTGGTCGAAGTGCTGACGCGCATGAACCTTGTTCTTGAGCAGGTGATTCGCGAAGACCCCAGCCAGTGGCTCTGGGGTCCCAAGCGCTGGAAGACCCGCCCACCAGGCGAACCTTCGCTGTATTAAAGCAGCCTGGGCAGCGGCGGGAACCTTTTTCGTGATTGTTGGTATAAATATGTATGCGAAACCGGCTGAATTTCGTAACCCTTTGTGTCGGCTGCCTGTTGGCGGCGACCATAGCCTCCTGCGGGAGTGACACGCAGAGCATCGACAAGGGCAGGCCGGATGACGGCTTCTCCAGCGGTGCACCTAGCATGGCCCAGCTTGAGGACATGCTTGATCAGGAGTTTGCACGCCTTGGGATCGATCCGTCACGTGCAATTTCACAGGCACCGCTCGGCCCCCAGAATCAGGTGTTTGATCTGGGCGGAACGGTGATTGACCCGGACGGAGAGCTGGGCCCCAACCCGCCAACCGGGATTGAACTTGACTGGACAGAGCTGGCCAACGGCGACTATGACCAGAACGGCATCATCGCCGTCAACGACCTGACGCCAATCGGCCAGAACTTCGGTCTGAACGTCAGCTATGACGATCCCTCACTCCACGGCGGCTTCCCCGCCTGGCCTGCGGGAGACCCCGAAGACGATGGCGGCGCGGCAGATGACCAGCCGCCGGCCGAAGGCAGTCCCGCCCAGAACTGGCGCCGGTCCCGCGTTGACGGCAACGTTGACGGCCTGGTCAGCGTGCAGGACCTTACCAACATCGCTGTGCATTTCGGCGAGAAGATCGCTGGCTACCGCGTCTATCGCAAGGCGCCCGGCGAAAGCGACTTCGCCCTGCTGGAAAATCCGCTCGATGGCAGCTCTCCGCTGACCATCGTACGAGTCGCGCCAAACGACCTCGATACCCGCCGCCCGGTGCGTTACCACTTCACCGATGACCTGGCCGGTGTTACTTTGGGCGACGGCGACCAGCTCCAGTACTTCGTTGCCCCTTACGACATCACGGGGTCAAGCGAGGGACAGGCGTCAATCACCTTGACTATGTCAGTCGGGACCGTCAGCAATAATCCGCCGGTCGCCGATATCACTGCCACTCCTTCACCGGTTGACGTAAACACAGACGTCACCTTCGACGCGAGCGGCAGCACTGACGATTTCGGTGTAACCGGCTACGAATGGGACCTCGACGGCAACGGCAGCTTTGAGACTGACACTGGCTCAACGGCAACTGTAACCACCCAATATGCCGTTGCCGGTCCGGTTACTGTCACTGTTCGTGTCACAGATGCCGGCGGACTTACCGACACAGACTTCATGACACTGCAGGTGATTGCCCCCGCTGGCCACACGATCAGCGGATTTGTCCTGACGGATGCTTCGTCTCCCTTGGGAGGCGTGCAGATGACCCTCAACCCTGGCGGGCTGACAACTCAGACAATCGCAGATGGCAGCTATGCATTCAACTCTGTTCTGGACGGCGATTACACAGTCACTGCAACGCTCAGCGGCTACACCATGGCCCCAAACCCGGCGAATGTGACTCTTTCCGGTGCTGATCAGACAACAGTGAATTTCACCGCGACAGAGATTACCGGTACCGTCTACACCATCGGTGGAACAGTCACTCGCCTCACAGAAGACTGGGCTGATCCAATCGGCGACCCGAATGCGCCGGATGAGCCCTTCCCGGGCGTCACTGTGATTGTCTACGCGTCTGACCACAGCACGATCATTGGTCAGGCCGACACGGATGCAAACGGCCACTATGAAGTCACAAACATCCCTGAAAATCTCGGGGATGGAGTCTTCGTTGCCTGTGATCCGGCAGATGTTGACGAGATCGGTCTGCCGATCGGTGGCGAGCATTTTGTGATACCAGTCAACCAGGATGACCTGAATCGCAACTTCCTGGACAAGAACGGCCACACCATCGCCGGCAACTAGACCAGGGGACGGCTCACCCGTGAAAGTGAACATTACAGCGAGGCCGCAGCAATGCGGCCTCGTTTCTATCTTTGGCTGGTCGACTAACACAAAGACATCAAAATGAGACTGTGCTTAGTCGCAGCATCATGATAGAGTTTTATGGCTGAAATTCGTTTAGAGGTGTGTCAATGATCAGGTTGAATTACACGGCCCTGACTTGCGCCTTGTTAGTCCTTCTTGCCGGCTGTGGAGCTGCTTCGACTCGCTCTGTCGACCTTGGGGCTGACAAAGCAGGAGGTCCAACTCCTTTCCAGCTCGAAAGCGCGCTTAACAGCGAGTTTGCCCGGCTCGGCCTGAATCCTGCGCGAATGGCCGCCGAGGCACCCCAGGGTCAGGATAATGCCGTCTTCAACCTGCATGGCCAGCTGATCGATCCCGACGGCCCGGGAGGTACCGATCCTACCGGGGTTTCCCTCACCTGGATCGAGCGCTGCAGCGGCGACTATGACATGAACGGTGTAGTCGGCGTTAGCGACCTGACCCCCATTGGCCTGTTCTTCCAGGACAGTGTCAGCTATGACGACGCAGAGGAACATGGCGGCTTTGCCGCCTGGCCCAGCGGCGACCCACAGGGCGAAGGCGCCGGAAACTGGCGTCTGGCCCGCGTTGACGGCAACGCTGATGCGACTGTCAGCCTGCAGGATTTGACCTCCATCGCTGTGCACTTCAATCAGCGCCTGCATGGTTATCGGGTCTACCGCCGCTTTGAAGGCGAGACGGGGTTCACCTTGCTGGCCAATCCGCTTGACGAGGACTCCCCACTCACCGTTCCCCGCCCTGGGTCTAGCGAGATTGACCTGACTGGCGCGGTTGATTACAACTTCAGCGATGATTTTGGCCTGGGCCACGGAAGCGGAACTGTTGAGTATTACGTCTGTGCCTACGACGAGGTGAATTCAAGTGAAGGAAGCGAATCATGGCACATTCTCGTCGACCTGGGAGCAGTTCAGACCAATCAGCCCCCGACCGCGGTGATCGAAGCAGATCCCGCGTTGACGACGGTGGGCCAGCTGATCAACCTGAATGCCAGCGCCAGCACCGACGACACAGGTATTCTGCAATATGAATGGGACCTGGATGGCAACGGCAGCTTTGAAACAAACAGCGGAACTGATCCTTTGAACTCCATCTCCATGGCCCAGCTTGGAGACTACACGATTTCTGTACGTGTCACGGACGGTGGAGATTTGACGGACACCGCCAGCACGCAGATCAGTATTGTTGAAGCCCTGCCACCGACCTTTGACATCTCTGGGACGGTGACTGATGAATTCTCCGGCGGTCTTGAAGGAATCGAGCTTAACCTTGCCGGTGATGACACGGGGCTCATCACGGTTACAAGCGACAGTAATGGCGACTTTGTGTTCACCGATCTTCCTGCCGGGCAGTATCTGATCGTGGCGGCTTCCGAAGGTCTGCAGTTTGCGCCTGCTGTAGCTGAAGTAAGCTTGATTGACAGTGACGTCAATGGAGTCAACTTCACAGGCAGTGTCGAATTGTCCACCGGGGCTACGATCAGCGGCTCAGTCAAGCGCCTGCTGGCAGACTGGAATGACATCTTCGCCGAGACACCTGTCACCGAACCAATGCCGGGCGTTCGCGTTCTTGCGCTGGACTCTGATAACGTCACAGTACTTGGCATGGATGTGACCGATGCTAACGGCAACTACACGTTGAACGTCCCCGCACAGGATTTCGGCATCTACCTCCGTCCGCATTCTGATGATGTGTCTGAACTTGTCAGCCCTTTCAACGACAGTTTCATCATTCCCGTGCTGGACGGCGACACTCTGACGGATAGAGACTTCATTGACAGGAATGGTCACAATGTCGCTGGCCAATAGCATGCTATTCCCGGTCGTGCGCTGAGATATCCCGCAGGCTGAGCAGCCAGGCAGGCTGTTGTCCGGTCTCAAAGCGCATGCTGGCGCTGTCAGCCAGGCCAGGCACCCACAGTATCTCGTGCTGCGAATCGGCAAGAAGGGTCCAGACGCTGCGGAAGCAGCGGGGAACCTTGGCGTCGATAAACACGTCGCTAAGCAGCTTGCTGCCCCCGCCGCTTAGCCTGAGCCTGTCGCCTTCCCGGGGACTGCGGATAGTTACCGGGAACTCAAGCTCCGCGGGCAGGCAGCAGTGCCAGGCTGGCCCTACTGGCGGCGAAGTACTCAGGCTGTCCAGGGCCTGACCCCAGTCGCGGATACGTTCCCAGGCGTGCTTCTCCCGCGCCAGTTCGCTTTGCCAGAACTCCGGCGCGCAGGATTGCAGGCTGATTTCCAGGCCTCCCAGCCTGATGCTGCCGCCAGGGCACAGCGCTGCCTCTTGCGGCGCATCGGCAGGCTGCGCAGGCCCCTGGATGGCCAACAGGCGCCCATGCAGCAGGCGAGTACGACAGCCGCGCAGGTGCAGCACCTTATGCGGCAAAAGGGCCCACTCCTCGATCTGCTTCCAGTCGCGGTTGTCCAGAACACCGGCCAGGCTGCGCAGCTGGTCCCAGACATAACGCGCCAGCAGGTCGGCCGAGGCAAAGCTGACGTCCTCGCAGCGGTGCAGCTGGTACTCCGCGTTCTGCCAGCCCAACAGCGGCAGCCAGCGCTGCAGATCGTGATTGGTGAATATCTCGACCTCAAGCTCGCTAAGCGCCTCGGCAACGGTGCTGCTCACAAGCTGAGCCGTTCCGGACAGTCGCCCGATGTGCTCCCGGGCGCGCGGATTGATCTTAAGCAGTTCTGGAAGCACCAGGTGGCGCAGACGGTTGCGGGTAAGACTTACGTCCGCATTGCTGGCGTCTTCACGCCATTCCTGACCAAGCTTCTGCAGATAGCTCCTGATTTCCTCGGGGGGCAACAGCAGCCATGGTCGGTGGATGCAGTCGTTGCGAACAGCGTGAATTCCGCGCATGCCGGACAGGTGGGTGCCGCGCACAAGATGATGCAGGATGGTCTCGGCCTGATCGCCCAGATGATGGGCCGTCAGCGCCAGTACGCAGCCAAAGCGCTGCGGCTCGGCGGACAGCTGCTCAATCCACTTCAGCAGCGCGGCGTAGCGTTCACGCCGCAGCAGGGCTTCGAGGTTTCCACCTGCATGAACGTGCTGGTCTTCCAGTGGCGCACCTTCTGCTTTGCAGTCCAGACCCAGCCCTGTGCCAAGCCGGGCCACAAACGCCTCGTCCTGATCGCTTTCTGCCCGCAGGTGGTGATTGAAATGCCAGCTCAGCAGTGTGGGTGGCTTGCGAAACCGGCCGCAGAAGATCGGATCCTTAAGCAGTGCATGGGCCGCCCTCAGCAATCCAACGCTGTCGGCACCCCCGGAGCAGGCCACAATTAGCGTGCCGCCATCCAGCTCGTCCCACAATGGACTGGCAGCCAGCATGGCCTCAGGCAGTGCTCGGGGCGAACGCGCTTGACTCACAGCTCAAGCTTACACCAGCCGGTGACCGTTGCATGCAGGGGCAGAAGCTAGTTAATGGCCCAGCGATATCCCAGGTTGACCCCGTAGTCGTCGTAGTCGGCCAGTCCGCCCCAGCTTGTGCTGCCGCGCTCACGCCACCAGCCACTTAGGTAGAGCGGGCAGTGACGCATGCCAAGCTCCAGCCCTACCCCGTCATACTCGCCGCCGGCGAATCCGTCGGTGCTCTGGTGGTCATAGCTCAGGCGGTAGTTCAGGCGCGTCTCCTCTCCGGACAGGCTAAGGCTGTAATTCCAGCTTTCGCCCTGCCAGTCGTTCACCGTTTCACCGAGGTCAACAGAGCTTTCAAGACGGCTGACACCTGCCTGCCAGCGCTGACAGTCCGACAGCGCAGCGCTGTAGTTCAGGGCATAGCGGCTAAGTTCGTGACCAGACTGACGGGGTCCGTTATGCATCTCATCATGCCCACTGATCAGGCTGAACCGTCCGCCGCAGGGGACCTCATAGTCCAGCCGCAGATCGCCCCAGCTGCGTTCATCTGGCAGATAGGCGGGGTCAGGCGCGGTTCCAGCCGCGAGAGCAATACGCGATACCGATGCTGCCTCGTCTTCGCCGCCCCCTAGTTCTCCCGCGCCTGGCAGACTGTCGAAGCTCTCACTGCCATAACGGGCGTGGAGGCTGAGGCGGCAGTTGATCTTCCAGCGCGCATCAAGTTCGTAACGCTGGCTGCTGGATGTGACATCCTCGCGATACTCCGCCAGCTCGGCGCGGGTCGGCGGCGGGTCGGCGGCGTAAAACTCGTTGAAGGCGGGATCCTCGATCTTCATGCGTTCAAGATCAAAATCGCGCTGGCGTACACTGGCCCGTAGGGTGAAGTCACGATCCGGACGATACTTAAGCTGCGCCGAGGCTTCAGTGAAGTTAGTCACACTTGTGTTTGCCACCACGTCGTTGGCGTCGCTGTTGACCCGCAGACCTGCCCCCACCTCTACACAGTCGCTGAGCTGCCAGTTGACCTGCGCACCAGCACTGGCATAGTTCGCCTGCGCGTCCTGCAGCTTCGCATCAACTGATCGCAGATCGGCATCCAGCTCCAGCGCCAGACTTGGGCTGAGCTGTGATAATGCTTCGGCGCCAAAGCGAGTGAAGGTGTTGTCAATTGCTGCGTTCTTGCTGGCGTACTGGCCGTACTCCCCGCTCAGCTCATAGGCCCAGTTATGCTCAGTTCCGCGGGTGGCCAGCCGGCCGCTGCGAAAGTAGACATCCTTCGGCTGCAGGGCTGGATCATCAAGTTCAGGGTTCTGGCGCTCCACATCGTACTTTCGCAGATCCAGCAGCCAGTTTCCGCCCTCCATGCTGCCCCGGCGCAGCCTCAGCCAATGCTGCTGGCGATGGCGTTTGGAAGCCGTGAACACCGGATTGTCCTGCACATCGTCATCAGCGCCGAACACCCAGCCCTCACGTTCGAAAGACTGACTGTCGAGGCTCCAGCGTGCGTTACTCTGATCCAGCGAAAGGTTCCAGGCATCGGGTCCCAGATACTGCGCATCCGCCTGCAGCCAGTTAGTTGCTTTGTACTCATTTGTCAGGCTGTACTGGTTGACCACCACGCCGTTTGGACGCTGACCCTGCTTCTCGGCGCCGATCTTGTTTGCCTCTTCGCTGGCATAGGCATAGCCCATGGCCAGACTGCCGCCGCGATCCAGACCGGCCAGCTTCAGCAGCTCCTGGTTGCCGATGTTGATGTCTTCGCGGGCGACATCGAGGAACTCGAAGTCGTCCGGCACCGTAATCGAGGTCGGCACGCCGTCCAGATAGATCTGCACAGTCTTGTCTGCGGCCCGGGCGGCCAGCGGGCAGAGCGCCAGGCCCGTTGCCAGCAGCAGCGCAATTGAGTGTCCGTGCTTCATTCATGCACCTCTAGAACTCAAGGAAGAGCAGGTTACGGTTACTGCCGTGGATGCTCTCGTGGCAGCCGACGGTCCAGCAGGTCAGGGGCTCAAAGTGGTCAGCCGACTGCTCGGTGTGGCAGCGGATACAAAGGCTCCGGCCGTCGGCATTGTGCAACCAGGCGCTGTCGCTGCCATGCTGGACATGGCAGGTCATGCAGCCGTCGGACATTCCATCGTGCGTTGCCAGATGCTCGAAACGGAAAGGTCCGCCCTTGTCGATATGGCAGTTTAGGCAGGTTGCAGAGGCGGTTTTCTCGGCCAGCATGAAGTCGCCATGGCCGGCATGCACATCATGGCAATCCGTGCAATGCAGGGCGCCGGCTCCCGGGTCACTGGAAGCACTCACCTGCAGTGGGTGGTGGCTCATCCTGGAAAAGTCCTGGGCCACATCAAGATGGCACTGCACGCAGCCCATGTCCTGCTGGGTGCTCAGTAGCCACTTATAGGGCTGCTTATCATCGGGATGCGGGTCGTGACACTGCGTACAACGCAGCTCAGCCTTGGCGTGCGCGGTCCTCTCCCACTCCAGCGGGCTGGTGAGCCAGTCATGGCAGCGCAGGCAAATTGCGTTATGTTCAGCACTTTCCTGCCAGTCAAAGGCGAAAATCGCACCGCGGCTGCGCAGCGCGGCGTGGGCACCGCCCGCCCCGTGGCAGCTTTCGCAGCCCTGACGGTCCTGGGCCAGCAGCGGATCGGACAATCCGCGGGCATGCGCTGTATCAAGAAAACCGGTCTTCAGATCTTTATGGCAATACAGGCACTCCTGCGAGCCGATAAAAGGTGCATCCATGACCGCGCTGAACTGCTGGCCGGACTCCCAGTGCGGGCTCTCGCCATACCATTTGATCAGGGGATCATTTTCTCCCGGCTCGCTGGAATCTGCAGTCTCTTCCGTCTCCGCAGATGCGTCCGAAGCGTCGGTGCTGTCCTCCGCGGACTGCACCTCATTGAAGTTCCCAGTTTCAGCCGGTGGGGCCAATGAATCTTCGGCCAGCGCCTGAATGCAAAAGAGGCAGATCAGGCCAAGGACAACCCAGGGGGCTCGCAGCATAGTCACACACTCCCACGACGCACACCCTTCCCGTCAACCCGCCGCTTCGATAGTAGCAGAAAGCATCAACTTTACTCAATGCACATGAAACGAGTTATCCAAGCTTTTTGCGACAAACAGTCTCAAATATACCTGCGCTATCCTTGGTCAGGGCGGCTTGCAGTTCGAAAGCAGCCCCAAGGAACCCTGCAAAACATGATCAAGCGGCTCAAGCGGCGGATTGGCAAGGCCCGGGAACGCTACCAGGGGATTGCTGCCAGCCTGCCGCCGGTAAATCTGCGCCTCTGCACTGCTCTGCTGGCCAGCTTCCGCAGCGGTTATACACTCGAGGATCTGCGACGGGATCTGCTTGCCGGCCTGACAGTAGGCATTGTTGCCTTGCCGCTTTCAATGGCACTGGCAATCGCTGTCGGTGTACCCCCGCAGTATGGCCTTTACACTGCTATCTTTGGTGGAGGCCTGGCGGCCATCTTCTCAGGTTCGGCTACACAGGTGACCGGCCCGACAGCAGCCTTTGTAGTGATTCTCACCCCGATCGTCGCGCGCTATGGGCTGCAGGGACTGTTGTTCGCCACCTGCATGGCCGGAATCATTCTGGTCCTGCTGGGTCTCATGCGCTTTGGCCGACTGATCCAGTACATTCCGACGCCGGTCACAACAGGCTTCACAAGTGGCATTGCTTTTGTGATCGCATTTCTGCAGATCAAAGACCTTCTTGGTCTGCAGATAGAGCATTTGCCCGAGCACTTCATCCAGCGAGCAGCTGTAATCTGGGGTGCCTTGCCTGGTTTGAAGGTCCAGGAACTGGCTGTCGGCCTGTTTACACTTGCCTTACTGATTCTGTGGCCCCGGCTAAACCGGAGGGTTCCATCGCCGCTCGTTGCCCTGGTGCTGGCCAGCCTGGCCGGCTGGCTGCTGGCGCGGTTTTGGCCGGGACTGGAACTGCGGACGATCGGCAGCTGCTTCAGCTATCTTCAGAATGGAGTTGAGTTACCAGGCATTCCTCGAATTCTTCCGATGCCGCAGCTGCCCTGGAGCGGAATCAACGCTGAGGCCGGCGGCGGACTGAGCCTGGAGACTCTAAGATCATTGCTGCCAGCCGCCTTCGCGATAGCCATGCTGGGAGCAATCGAATCGTTGCTATCAGCGACCGTCGCCGATGGCATGGCTGGTACACGTCATGACCCGGACGGCGAGCTCGTGTCGCAGGGCGCTGCCAACATTGTTGCGCCCTTTTTCGGCGGTTTTGCTGCAACCGGCGCGCTGGCCCGCACGGCGACAAACATCCGTGCAGGGGCTGTATCGCCGATTGCGGCGCTGACCCACTCCCTTTTTGTGTTGCTGGCCATGCTTACGCTGGCACCGCTGCTGGCGCACATTCCCATGGCGGCTTTTGCGGCTTTGCTGCTGATGGTCGCGTGGAACATGAGTGACCTGCACAGCTTTTTCCACATCGCCCGCGTAGCGCCCAAGAGCGACGTGGCGGTAATGCTCACCTGTTTTTCGCTTACCGTCCTGTTCGATATGGTCATTGCCGTGACCACTGGGATCGTGCTTGCCGCCATGCTGTTTATCAGGCGCATGGTGGAAATCAGTGATGCGGGGTTTGTGGATGACTCGCATCCGGCACTCAGCCAGCCGCTTCCCCCAGGCGTACTCGTCTATGAGATCGCCGGACCCTTATTTTTCGGCGCTGCAAGTAAAGCCATGCTGGCCCTCAGTGCCATCTCCAACACGGTAAGCGTACTTATCATCGACATGCGCCGTGTTCCGGCTATGGATGCAACTGGACTGGTCAACCTGGAAAACGTGATGGAGAACCTCAGCGCTAACAACACCCTTGTGCTGATGGTTGGTGTCCAGGCCCAGCCGGCCCGTCTGCTTGAAAAGGCTGAACTGCGTGCTGAACCAGGGGTGCTGGAGTTTTGTGACACCCTTTCGGAGGCCGTGGACCGCTCCAGAGATGCACTCGGGCAGCTGCCAACATCAGCCGCCGCCGACAAAAGCGCCTAGAAGTGCATGATCTCAATCTCGCCGCTGACCAGGTGATAGTAGGCTCCGCGGACAGCGATGTGACCAGAGCTGACCGCCTGCCTGAGTACTGGTTCAGCATTGCGCAGCGCTTCAACGGTCAGACGGATGTTGGCCCGAACCGCGTTATCAAGCAGTTCACCTGGAGCTCCCCGGGCTTCATCCACAGCCGGCATAGCGTATTGGACCAGACGTTCTATGTGCCCAAGCGGGCGCTCATTCTTCAGTGCCGCCTGAATTGCACCACAGCTTTCATGTCCCACGACCATCAACAGGCGAACGCCAAGCTCCTGAACCGCATACTCCAGGCTGCCCACGACGCATTCGTCAGCAAAATTTCCGGCGATACGACAGACAAACAGGTCACCCACACCGCAGTCGAATATGTTCTCCATCAGCAGGCGCGAATCTGAGCAGGTAAGAATTCCCGCGAGGGGATGAGGCGCCACCGAGTTTTCCAGCCTGGACTGAGCTCCCTGGTTTGGTCTTGTCAGGCGGTCGCTGCGAAAGCGCCAGTTGCCTTCCAGCAGCCGCTGGAGAGATTCTTCAGGTTCAAGTTCATTGCGGTGTGCCATTCTCGATATTATCCTGCCCAGCATAGACATCAGGCCATTGAGGGCATTTTCGGCGGTCCTACAGCGTGCGGAATCCTATCCAGCTTCTGGAGTCCAGGTCCCTGAAAGCTAAATGGGCCGTAATATCGGATAATACCTGCAGCTGCCGGCCGCCAGCAGCTTTCGGGGTAGTTATGCAGAGCAATGTTTACGAACCGCAAAACCACGTCCGTGTCGTAACCGCCGCCGCGCTGTTCGACGGCCACGACGCGGCCATCAACATCATGCGCCGCATCCTGCAGGCCAGCGGGGCCGAGGTAATCCATCTCGGCCACAACCGCTCGGTGCAGGAAGTAGTCGATGCCGCAATTCAGGAAGACGCGCAGGGCATCTGTGTTTCAAGCTACCAGGGCGGGCACGTTGAGTACTTCAGCTATATGCGCGAGATGCTCGACGAGCGCGGCTGCCAGCATATCCGCATCTACGGCGGCGGCGGCGGCGTGATCATCCCGCGGGAGATCGATCTTCTCCACCAGCGTGGCATTAACCGGATCTTCAGCCCCGAAGACGGCCGCAGTCTGGGCCTGCAGGGCATGATCAACATGGTGGTCGAAGGCTGTGACTTCGATCAGACCAGCCTCGATCTGCGGCCGGAAGCCAGGGGCAGTTATCTTCCTCTGGCCAGAGCGATCACTTTGGCTGAGATGAAGAAAAAGGTCCCCGCCATGGTCAGTGCCAGTCTGATCCCGACTGCTTCTGACAGTCAGAGCAGCGCAACCGGCAGGGGTACATCTGTCCCCGACGTACACAGCGTGCCTGTACTGGGTATCACCGGTCCCGGTGGCGCCGGTAAGAGCAGCATTACCGATGAACTGGCCCGCCGCTTCCTTTTTGACTTCCCCGAAAAGCGCGTAGCGGTTTTGAGTATTGATCCGACGAAGCGCCGCACGGGTGGCGCCCTGCTGGGCGACCGCATTCGCTTCAACAGCATCAAGAACCCGCGGGCCTACATGCGCTCACTGGCTACCCGCGGCAGCGGCGAAGAAGTGAATGAATCCATCAAAGACGTACTTGAAGTCGTCAAGTCTGCTGGCTTCGACCTGATCATCGTCGAAACTGCCGGCATCGGCCAGGGCGACAGCGCAGTCACGGAATTCGCCGGGGTCAGCCTCTACGTCATGACATCGGAATATGGCGCTCCCAGCCAGCTTGAGAAGATCGAGATGCTGGACTACGCCGACCTCGTGGCAATCAACAAGTTCAGCCGCCGGGGGTCCGAGGACGCCTTGCGCGACGTACGAAAGCAGTACATGCGCAACCAGATCGACGCCGGAGGAAGTGGAGCGGGCAAGCTGCCGGTCTTTGGAACCAATGCAGCCGTCTTCAATGACGGCGGCGTTAACGCGCTGTATGCGCACCTGATCAGGATTATCAATACGAAGTACGACATCGGCTGGGAAAGCGGCTTTGAGGCGACTGACGTGCGCGTCACCGACCACAGCCAGTACGTCATTCCTCCGGGCCGTGAGCGTTATCTCAGCGAAATCAGTACCACCGTCCGGGATTACCACATCTGGGCCCGCGAGCAGCGCGACATCGCCAATGACATGGACGCGCTGCAGCGCAGCATTGAACTGCTTGGTGGCAGGGCCAACGAAACCTGGGAACCGTATGCTCCTGCAGGGGCGAGCCTTGGCTCGCCCTCCTCGGAGGCCCAGGAAACGGCGGGTCAGAGCTCGCCCTTACAAAGCCTGCAGGATCAATACAACGAGCTGCGCACGCGGCTGCATCCCCATTGCCTGCGGTTGCTGATGGACTATGACAAATGGGAGCAGAACTACCGCGGCGACAAATTCAGCTACACCGTCCGCGACCGTGAGATCAGCGTCGACAACTATCGCGAGACCCTGTCTGAACTGCAGCTGCGCAAGGTGGCCCGCCCGCGCTATCACGGCGCTGGTAACCGGCTGTATTGGCGCCTGATTGAAAACGTCCCCGGCGAGTTCCCCTTTACAGCTGGCACTTTCCCCTTCCGCCGCCAGGCCGAGGATCCAACCCGCATGTTCGCCGGCGAGGGCCCCAGCGAGCGCACGAATCGGCGCTTTCACTATCTGGCTGACGGCCAGCCGGCGGCCCGTCTGTCAACGGCTTTCGACAGCATCACGCTTTACGGCGAGGAACCGGGCTTGCGACCGGATATCTACGGCAAAATCGGCGAGTCCGGTGTGTCTATCTTCACGGTTGAGGAAGCCGAACAGCTCTATGCCGGTTTTGACCTCTGCGACCCCAAGACCAGCGTATCCATGACTATCAACGGGCCCGCACCGACGGTGCTGGCCTTCTTCATGAATACTGCGATCCGTCAGCAGTGCCGCCGATTCCTGCGCGACGCCACCAGACTCGACATCACTGCGGAGCAGGTCCTGCAGCCTGACCGCCTGCGCGACTCAAGTTGGAGCGAGGTTCGGGCGCTGCTTAGTGACGAGGAGTACGCGCAGATCAGCGCCGAAACCCTCTCACAGGTTCGTGGCACAGTTCAAGCCGACATCCTCAAAGAGGACCAGGGCCAGAACACCTGCATCTTCAGCATCGAGTTCGCCCTGAAGATGATGGGGGATGTGCAGCAGTTCTTCATTGATCACCAGGTAAGGAATTTCTACAGCGTCTCCATCAGCGGCTACCACATCGCCGAGGCCGGCGCGAACCCGATCCACCAACTGGCCTACACCCTGGCCAACGGCTTCACCTACGTCGAGTACTACCGCTCCAGGGGCATGAAGATCGACGACTTCGCGCCAAATCTGTCCTTCTTCTTCAGCAACGGGATGGACCCGGAGTACAGCGTCATCGGCCGCGTCGCCCGCCGCATTTGGGCCGTCGCCATGGGTCGGCTGTACGGCGCAAAGGCCCGCAGCCAGATGCTGAAGTATCACATCCAAACCTCCGGTCGCAGCCTGCACGCGATGGAGATCGAGTTCAACG
The DNA here is from genome assembly GCA_964512635.1 of uncultured Planctomycetales bacterium. Taxonomy (GTDB): domain Bacteria; phylum 4484-113; class 4484-113; order 4484-113; family JAFGCY01; genus JADZFO01. Next base: position 50,764 of record CAZEJB010000026.1, read on the forward strand.
ACATTCGCACCACCCTGCAGGCCCTGCTGGCAACTTTCGACAACGCCCAGTCGCTGCACACTAACGCCTACGACGAGGCCATTACCACGCCGACCGAGGAATCGGTGCGGCGGGCGATGGCGATTCAGCTGATCATCAACCGCGAGTTCGGCCTGACTTTTTGCGAAAATGCAACGCAGGGCAGCTTCATCGTGGAGGAGCTTACCGACTTGGTTGAAGAGGCTGTGCTCAAGGAGTTCGACCGCCTGACCGAGCGTGGCGGCGTGCTCGGAGCAATGGAGCGCCAGTATCAGCGCAGCCAGATCCAGGACGACAGTCTGAAGTATGAAACCCTGAAGCACAACGGCAAGCTCCCGATCGTCGGCGTGAATACCTTCCTGGCCCGCAACAAGGGCGAGGCCAGCGCTGCTAAGGAGATTGAACTCGCTCGCGCCAGCACTGAAGAAAAGGAGAGCTGCATCGCGCGGCTCGAGCGCTTCCATCAGCAGCACGCCGCTGACGCTCCGGCTGCGCTGCGCCGGCTGCAGGAAGCCTGCCTTTCCGGCGGCAATATCTTCGCCGGCCTGATGGAGGCCGTTCAGCACTGCAGCCTGGGACAGATCAGTCATGCACTGTACGAGGTCGGCGGGGAGTACCGGAGGAATGTTTAATAGCTTTATCCTGGGTGGTTACCGGGCGCTTGGCGCAGGCCTGACCCTGTTTGCGCTGGCCGCAGCTCTTGCAGCTTGCGTAGAACAGCGCCAAGGTGAAAAGTCTTTGCCCGCTACTGCTCATGTCACCCCCGGACAGCCCGCAGCTGCAGAAAGCGATGTGTCCGCATCAGCGCCTGAGACTCCTGTCCGGCCTCTTGGCCCCGCTGCAGAGAAAGCGCCAGCTTCAGATCAGCCGATGGAGATGAAATTCGACAGCGGCCAGGAAAGCGGTCAGAACGATGGCCCCGGCGAGGTGCCCGGAGCCAAGGTGCCCGCAGGGATGGGCTATTACTATTCTGTCTATGCAGGTTCTTATGCCGACAAAGCCGCTGCTCAGAAGGTAGTTGGCGAGTTAAGCCTCAAAGGACTTAAGGGCGAAGTGATCACGACTACACGCAGTCTGGTCCGCATCATGGTTACCGACGACTACGAACTCGCCAAAGCCACGATGGAAAAGATGGAAGGTCTGGGCTTCCCTGAGGCTTTTGTCACGCGGCGTAAGGGCAGGCCCGCGGAGCCCAGCCAATAACCTGCCAGAAGACTGGTGATAACCATGCGGTCTGGCCTGCGCTGTGCTAACATCGCGCCATCCTAGGTTAGGAGCACGAAATGGCAGTTTTAGCATTTGTCCACGCACCGGGTCTGACCCGCGAGCTTTACGATGCGATCGTACCAATCGCCAACTGGAAGGGCGACACACCTGCTGGTCTGGTCATGCACTGCTGCTCTTTTGATGAGCAGGGTAACGCCCACGTGGCTGATATCTGGGAGTCCGCCCAGCACATGATGGACTTCTTTGCTGCCAGGCTCGGCCCTGCATTTGAAAAGGTCGGCTATGAGATGACCACCAAGCCTGAGATTCACGAGATGTACAACCTCGACTTCTTTGGCAAGAACATGTCAGCGGTCTAGCCATCGCGCTCTGCAAAGAATGGCATAGGCTCTGTCTTCGCCTCGACCTTGAATGCCTGCTCCATTTAGGAGATGCAGTCCAGGCTCAGGGGTTCACTGACGCTGGTAACCGCCAGCGTGTCCGGAACCTCGTCACCGTTCTACATGAGATCTAGCCTGATCGCGATCCTGTAACACACCGCTCCGCATGCGGCCCGACCTTGTGTATGCTTCGCAGGTGATTGGATATCAGACCGGAGACACTATTGCAGCCCCGGCCACTGCTGCCGCGCCCAGCGCTATCGCTATGCTGCGCCTGAGCGGGCCGCAGTCCTGGGCTGTTGCGATGAATCTTCTGTGCGACGGCACCAGCCGGCCGGATCCGCGCCAGGCCAGCGTTGTCAACTTGTCTATCGCACGTCTGCTGGCGACGGATAGTGCCGAAAATCGTGCTGATCGCGTTTCCCAGGACGCCCTGGTAAGCGAGTTTTCCGACCGCGCCGTGCTGGTTTTGTGGGCAGGTCCGAACAGCTATACAGGGGAAGACATGGCGGAGCTCTCTGTGCATGGGAACCCGCTGCTGCTGCGTCTGGCTCTGGCGGCGTGCCTGCGGAGTGGTGCGCGCCTTGCTGAAGC
>CAZEJB010000026.1:53082-54695 GCA_964512635.1 uncultured Planctomycetales bacterium
TGCTGCGTCTGGCTCTGGCGGCGTGCCTGCGGAGTGGTGCGCGCCTTGCTGAAGCCGGCGAGTTTACCTACCGCGCCTACCTGTCCGGAAAGCTGGACCTGACGCAGGCGGAGTCCGTCAACGAGCTGATCCATGCTTCCAGCCGCAGCGCCCTTACCCTGGCCGCTGCCGGTCTGGCCGGACTGCCGTCAGCCCGCCTGCGCACATGGGTGCAGGCCTTAACGAGCCTGCTTGCCGGTGTTGAGGTAATCCACGACTATGCGGCTGACGATCTGGATGCGTCGCTGGACCAGGACAGCCTGCTGACAGCACCGAAGCTTGCCGAAGCGCTGAATACGCTGGTTCAGGAAATGGAGCGCGCTCTGGATGACTCACGCCGCAGCGCGCCCCTGCGCAGCGGTGTAAGTGTGGCGATTTGTGGTCCGCCGAACGTCGGTAAGAGTACGCTCTTCAACGCTTTGGTAGGCCACGAACGGTCGATTACAGCCGCGCAGCCGGGTACGACGCGAGACTATGTCAGCGCGCAGCTTGAAGACAGTGACCTGCACCTCAACCTGATCGACACGGCGGGATATCACGAGGCCGCGGATGCCGTGGAAGCCGCCGGCGTGCGTCGAGCTGGCGAATGGGCGCGGGCAGCCGACATTGTCCTGTGGGTCAATGCCGCTGACTGCGCGCATCAGCCTATGCCTGCCGAACTGCGAGGCTCCCAGCCGCTGGAGGTTCTAACCCGCTGTGACCTGCTGGCAGTCTGGCCTGAGCCTGCAGAAGACCGACTCTGCGTATCGGGACTTGATGGCCGCGGTGTAGCGAAACTGCGTGAGCAGTTACAGTCCCACCTTCTTAGCCTCGGAGAAGCAGCGCTCGACAGTTTCAGCCAGCGACAGGCGGGCCAAATCGTTGCCGCACGGGATGCCCTGAGGGCAGCTTGCGTGGCGCTGATGAGTGGAATCGCTATGGACGCCGCCAGTATGGACATCTATCGCGCGCGGGAGTTACTCCATGGAATCTACGAGCAGAGCGATCGCGATGCCGTGGTTAACACCATCTTCGGCGACTTTTGTGTGGGCAAGTGATGCGTCAACATGATCAACAGGTAATCCAACCGGCTGCTATGCTCCCCGAGTGAAACTCGACGCCGTGCAGATGACGCTGTTCGCCGACCAGCTCCAGTCGGTCTGCGAGGAGATGGGCCAGGTGCTGCAGCTCAGCGCCTACAGCCCCAACATCCGCGAGCGGCGTGATTTTTCGACTGCGCTCTTTGACGCCAGTGGCAGGCTGGTGGCCCAGGGGCACAACATACCCGTGCACCTTGGGAGCATGAGCACGGCTGTCCAGGCCGTGCTGGAGGCTGCCCGGAGGCGGGGTGACGAGCTTGCCGCCGGAGACGTACTGTTGGTGAACGACCCCTTTGAGGGCGGCACACATCTACCGGACATAACCGCGGTCGCGCCCTATTTTGTACCGGGACGCTCCGCCCCGCTGGCCATCCTTGCCGCTCGCGCTCATCATGCTGATGTCGGCGGGATGAGCAGCGGCAGTCTGCCGATGTCTACCGAGCTCTACCAGGAGGGCCTGATCATCCCGCCTGTCTGGCTGCTGCGCCGCGGAGA
>CAZEJB010000027.1:0-21528 GCA_964512635.1 uncultured Planctomycetales bacterium
TGCAGCGGCAGCGCCTGTTGGTGTGAAGGCGCCGGATGCCCGTCCGCTCGTGCGACCAGCTCGCTGTCCTTGCGCACGATGTTCAGGCGCGCAAAGCGGATCAGGCGCTCGGCGTCCGCCGCGGAGTCGTTGACACCTTTCATCAGGGCGTATTCAATCGTGACTTTGCCACCGTTAAGCTGGCGATAGTAATAAAGCATCTCTGCCAGCTCGGTGACATCGCTGTCAGCCTGGGGCATGTGCTGGTGCCGGGCGTCATTCGTCGTGAAATGCAGGCTCAGTGCCAGGTTGACTCGCGGGAAGGTATCAGCCATTTTCTGCATCGGCGCGAGCAGACCGACGGTGCTTACCGTGATACGGCGGGGGCTCCAGCCGCGGCCAAAATCGCGGGCTGCCTTGCCGCAGAGCTGGCCGATCACGCGGCGCACCGCGCGCAGGTTTAGCAGCGGCTCGCCCATCCCCATAAAGACCATGCGGTCAACGGCGACACCGCTGTCATGCTCGGCCTGGTAGAGCTGCTGCAGGATCATTCCCGCCGAGAGATAGCTGCGCAGACCCATATAGCCCGTCTCGCAGAACTTGCAGGCCATGCCGCAGCCGCTCTGGCTGCTGACGCAGATCGCAGTGCCGTACTTGAAGCCTGGCATCACAACCGCTTCGACCGGGTCGCCTTCAGGCGTCATCCAACCGTACTTGATGCTGCCGTCCGAGCTTTTCACTTTGGCGCTGAGGCGCATCGGCCAGACTATGCAGCGCTCTGCCAGCTGCTCACGCAGCCCCTTTGGCAGATCAGTCATCTGCTCAAAACTGCCAGCATTGCGCAGGTGGAGCCAGCGGAATATCTGCCCAGCACGGTAAGCCGGCTGGCCGAGCTCCGCAAGCAGCGCGCTCAATCGCTGCAGCGGCAGATCTACCAGCACCTCGCGATGGCTGCCCCCGGTCTTAGCGTTTTCCTCTGCCGCTTGTCCTACCATTCCTCAGGGTTCTCAGGCAGGGGCATATCCAGTCCGAAGGTCTCGCCGAAGTGCTTGAGGAAGCCTGCCTCCCGGCGCTGGATGATCTCTTTCAGGTTGATCTTTCTGGATCCACCCTGCTCCAGTTCTTCGATACCTGAAACATCGATGTTCTTTGCGTCCTTGATCAGCTTGCGGTCATAGAAGGCCTGCGCCGTCGTCTTGTACTGTTCCACAAGATAACGGGCTTCTTCGGCCAGCTTGCGGCGCTCTGCTGCGTTGTCATTCTGCTGCCCCATGATGATGTCCATCACACGCTGCTGCATATGGAAGTAGCTGCGATCATATGGTTCGGTGCGGCCAACGGCATAGGCGAAGTACATGACCTCGCCAATGTCCTGCTTATCCTGGGGCCAGGTCAGACTCTGGCAGAGACGGTCAATGATTGAACGCACTGCGGAGGCAGGGTATTCGCCAAACTGATGCCAGTGATCATAGAAGATCGCTTCAGTCTCGGTACCAAAGAGCAGAGCGACGCGGGCATCCTTGCTGTTCGGCAGCAGCGGCGGCGGGAAGAAGAAATAGCTGCGGCTCTTGCGGTTGCCGGCGCGGATCTCGCGCAGCAGGGTGTCCTTGATGCTGTCGAACTCGGCAGGATCGCTGAATCGGTAGAGTGTCAACGCATGCGAGTAGTTGATATAGGCATTATCAGGGTCGTACTTCTCGGCAGTGGCAAAGAGCTGCTCAATATCAGGAAGTGCGGCGTTGACCGCCAGTTTCTCGTCAACTCCGGCCCTCAGCCAGTCCCCGCAGTAATTGGGGGCATAGATGATCCAGGCTTTCATCAGGTAAAAGCGCGACTCATCCGGCCAAAGTTCAATCGCCTTGTCGATATTCTTCAAGGCATCCGGGTAGGCGTTTACAAAGCCGCCCTCCCTGATGTACTTGCGCGGCTTGAGCCACATGGCATAAGTGGCGTAATTCAGAGCGTTCTCAGGCTCAGCCTTGATCGCGTCCTGGAACAGCTTGTCGATGTCCTTGTTGACACCGAACAGGTTGTTGTCGATTTCACGTTCGACCGCTGCCCGCTGTTCACCGCTTGATCCGCGCCACTTTTCCTGAACGACAAAGTAGGCTGTCTCAGTGAGGAACCAGGCCTGCTGGGCAGACTTGTGAATGTTCTTATAGGGCCTGGCGTCCCAGAGGATCGGATACTCCGGCTCTTTGCCGCCCTGAAGGCTCTCTTCCAGCCCACGGGTACTAGCAAGGCCCTTGCCGTTGCCGCTCTTGGTTCCACCGCCCTTGCCATTACAGCCGGCCACAGCGGCCAGCAGCAGCGCCGCTGCGACAGCGAGCAGCAGAAGCGGCCGGAGCAAAAGTGCGTTTGTGTCTTTCCGATGCATGCGTTTACTTGCACCTCGTCTGGAGTCAGCCGGTAAGAACTGAGCTGCCAAGTATAGCCTGCGAAATGACGTCAGGCTGGCAGGCTGCGTTCAAGGAAGCGCCACCAGTTGGCCCCGCAGAAGCCCGCCAACTGATCGGAGGTCCAGCCGCGGCTCTGAAGTTCATCGGCCAGCAGCGGAAGATCCGAGATAGTATCGATTCCCTGGGGCGTGTTTTCCGGGGTCAATCCGCCGTCCAGGTCGCTTCCCAGGCCGATCTTGTCGGCCCCACAGAGCTTTGCCAAATGCTCAACATGATCCAGGGCTTCGCGCAGCTCCGGCAGTGGCATGCCGGGCCGCCAGCTGTTCTGGACAAAGGTGGCCAGTAGGTTCAGCCCGATAACGCCGTTGCGGGCCGCGATTTCCTCCGCCTGCGGGTCCGTCAGGTTGCGCTCGTGTGTGCACAGCATCCGGGAATTGGAGTGCGAGGCGCAGATCGGCCCGTGATAGCTGCGGAAGACATCCGCCACGCCGGCGTCGCAGAGATGTGAAAGGTCCAGCACGATTCCCAGGGAGCTGATGGCGTCCAGCAGTTCGAAGCCCGCTGGCTTCAGTCCTTCGCCATCGCTGAAGCACCCGCTGGCAAAGCGATTGCTCCCATTCCAGGTCAGGCTGGCCATCCTCAGCCCCCGGGAGTGCCAGAGTTCCAGATCGGCCGGGCCTTCCAGCAGATCACAGCCTTCCATCAGGAACAGCAACCCCACCGGGTAAGCCAGCTCGGGATCCTCATCGTCGTTCCCAGAGGCCTCGCTGAAATTAGTGCGGGGGATTTCTACGAGATCGGCCTCGGCCAGTGCGGCAAGGTCCGCCTGGCTGCGAATCAGCCGCAGGGCCTGAGGATAATGCTCCAGCCAGGAACTGTAAATCCTGTACTGATCATCGAGCTTGGCCTTACGGCTGTCGTCGCCGCCAACATGCGGGACGAAGAGCGTGGCGCAGGCCAGCCGCAGACCAAGGCGCATCATCCGCGGCAGAGTGATCATGGCCGGCACCTGGCCCGGGTCTACCAGTTCCCGCTTGAACTCCTGGCAATGACAGGCCAGATCCTCATGTGCATCGACCCAGAACAGGCCCGGGGGCAGCATTTCTAAGCTTCCTCACCGTCTTCCAGCGCAGCCAGGGCCTCATTGGTGCTTTCCTCGCTGCCCTCGTCAACCTCGTACTGCACCGAGTTAGCCAGATGCTCCAGCACCTTGCCCCGGATGATCTGGTAAGTCGTCTCGTTGATAAACTCGCGGTTGCGGATGAGCTGGCGCACCTGATCCTGGCTAATGTTCTCGCGCTGCATGAGCAGGTACATGTACTGCATCAGGTCTTCCTGAGTGGCCCGAATTCCCTCCAGCTCGGCAATGGTCTTGACCGCCAGAAAGCTGCGGATCCGGCGCTCGGCCAGTTCGCGGCGCTCGCTGCGGAATTCCTCAATGGTCTTGTTCATCTGCTGCAGGTAGCCGTCCAGGCTGAGTCCATGCTGGTGCAGCTCGCGGTCGTGTTCGGTCACGATGCCGTCAAGCTCATCGTTGATCATGTCTTCAGAAATCTCGGTTGTAAGCTGCTCGGCAACCTGCTGCATCGCCTTATCGCGCTTGAGCGTCTCAAACTGCTGCTCAGATTCGCGGCTCAGGCTGGACTGCATGAATTCTTCAAACTGCGCGAGGCTTTCCAGCTGCAGCTGGCCGGTGACGAATTCCTCGGTGAGCTCCGGGATGATGATCTGGTGCACGGCGCTGACGCTGATTTCAATATTCAGCTCTTTGCCGGCGACGCGCGTGTCGGCAAAGTCGCCCGGCATGACATAGCTGAATTCAACCTTGTCGCCGGATTTGGCACCGCTGAGCTTCTCGTCCCAGCCCGGCAGATTGCCTTCCTCGCCGATCTTGAAGACCATGCTGTGACTGTGGAAAGGCGACTCCTCCCCATTCTCAGCGTACTTGCTGTGGACATCCAGCACCAGCATGTTGCCGGGACCAGCGCCATCTTCCTGCGGCGGGTAGTCAGTGAAGCGCTCAATAATCCGGTCGCGATAGCGCTGCTTCATCAAGTCAGTTACATGCAGTCGGGTAACCGGAATCGAGAAGCTCTTGTAGTCCGGCAGGGTCACATCGGGCAGCACCGGCAGGGTGAATTCATAGATGGATTCGGCACCCTGGGATGGTGCTGGTTCAGCATCAAATCCAGGCCGACCGACCCGCGGGCTGAGCTTAAGCTGCTCAAGGGCGAAGTCGATAGCCTGCTCACGCAGCCGGTCGGAGACTTCGCTATCGACCGCCTCGGCGCCGACGCGCTGACGCAGGATGTTTGGCGGCACCTTTCCCTTGCGGAAACCCGGCACGCTGATCTGGGTTGCCAGCGCCTTATAGACTTCTTTATAGGCCCGGTCAACGGCGGCAGCGTCAAGCACAACCTTGATCCGGGCGATGTTGTTCTCGCGGGAGAGCAATTCAGCTGATGACATGAATGTAAGCCCCATTCGCCCGCAATGGTCCAGTGCGCGAAAACCCAGCGCCTGACGGGCGGAGGTGGATTTTACCACCGCCCAGCGCCCTTGAACCTACACCGACCAGTGCCGCAGCTTGAAATCAGCCGCCGGCAGACGGATTCCGATGCGGCTGGCCGGCGGGAATCGCAACGGTTGACCACCCTGAACGCTTAGATCGAGCCACAGCCAGAGCGGCTGCCCGGCCGAAAAGCCAGTGTCAGCAAGCGGTATGGCCAGCTCCAGGAAGTCCTCAGCCGCGTATCCCAGGGTTGGTTCGCTAGCTTCGGCTGTGTTTTGACTGTCTTCCTGCGAAGCGCTGGAATCCAAGTCCAGACGCCGTGCCAGCAGGCGCAGTTCTCTCCCTCCCTGCTCGAGGTTGACGCCAAGCTCAACCTGGCCGTCTCGGGCCCTGTAGAGCAGTTCAGGAGCCAGATCCAGCCGCAGTACGAGTGCATCAGCACTGAAGCCGTAGTACAGGCACAGCACGGCTGAATCGGAGCTCAGAGCCATAGCGCCCTGCATGCTGCCGCTGCCCGCCTTGAAGGCATCCAGCCACTCTGACCAGAAACTAAGCCGGCCGTCAACAGAGACCTCCAGCAGAGCCTCTGGCTCGGGCAGCTGCGCTGCCAGATAGGCGGTGCAGATTGGCTGGTCCAGTTCCAGCGGGGCTGGCCGTCCAGCAAGTTCGTACGCTGCTCGCAGCTTGCCCCGGAACAGTTCGTCAAAAATCTCCTGACCGGTGGCAACAAAGTCGTCGCCGTACCACCAGAACCAGTCGCTGCCTTCGGCGGCCAGCAGGAAGTTAAGTACGGCAGGATTGCTGATCTCGCCCCCCAGCTCTGTCCGCGCCCTGGCCAGCAGACGCCAGGCCTGTCGCGTTTCAGCGTGCCGCGACCAGATGTCGAAGTTGCCGTTGATCCACGAGCCGGCGTGCACATGGCTCAGTCTCGGCAAGTCCTGCTCGCCCAGCAGCTGCGACGGAGTGACGGCACGCACACTTTCGGAAGTTGCCAGCCGCTGAAACAGTCCCAGCAGGAAGCCCTCGCCACCATCAGCATAGTTCTCCCAGGGATTCTCCCCATCCAGGGCCACCGTTACTACAGGCTCTGGCGAAGCGCTGGCTCTTCCAAGAGCGCCGAGCATTTCCAGGAAATGATCGACTGCTTCTCTGGGGTTCCAGCTGGAATAGACAAAGCCAATGTTGTCGGACAGGCGGGTATCCCGGAAGAACACCGCAAGCTGACGTCCATCCTGCTCCCATTGCCGGGGACTCAGATGTGCCAAAGACGAGTTCTCAGGGCGAGGCAGATTGGCCTGATCCGTCGCGCACCAATGCAGCCCGCATTCAGCAAGGATGGCAAGCGCGGCATCGCTGACGCTTCCCTCCGCCGGCCACATTCCTTCTGCAGGGCGGCCAAAGTGCAGCTCGTATAGTTCCTTACCTCTCCGCACATGCTCCCTGGCATCCTCCGGGCGCTGAAACTCCGGCAGCTGGTCAGCATTGTTTGACGACCCACATCCCTGCAAATCGCAAAGCAGTGGCAGGATCGGGTGTTGGTAGGGCGTCACACTAAGTTCGATTTTGTCAGAATCCTGCAGGGCCCTGTAACGCGGGAGGATAGTTCCAAGGATCTCTCCGTGGTGGGTGAGGATCTCAGCGTTCTGTTCCGCTGTAAATCCCTGGCCCTGTCGAATAAGGGCTTCGACCGCTCTGCTCCGCTGGCCGCTAAAACCGATCCAGGCCAGGTTGAACCAGGCGGCGAGATCGCTGAAGTCCTGAGTACTGAACTCCTGGCTGCCCTGACCCGGACCCAGCTGGGCCTCAAGACTGAGCTTGGTCTGCAGCAGCTCCCAGTAACGGGCGTGCGGCCGGATGAGGTTCTGGTGGTTGGCGGAGAAGAAATGTACGAAGGCAAAGCGCCGTTCTTCATCGCTCCAGTCGCTGGCGGGTTTGAGGCTCAGCGCGGCCCACTGATCGACGGCCAGTAACCCCTGGCTGAAGCGCCCTACCTGCGCAGCAAGCTGTTCCAGCAGAATGCCGCTGAAATTCACACAGCACGCCGGCTGATCGCAGCGCTCCAGCACAGAAAGCAGGTCGTTGTAACCACGCACAGCGTGGAGGCGCACCCAGGGCAGTACTGCCGGTCCCCCGTCAGCGGGCCGATAGTCCGGCTGATGCTGGTGCAGAAGCAGATTCAGACAGACGGTCACCGCAGCTCAACCCCGACATCCCGCAGTGCAGCGGCGGCATCCTCGGGCGGGACGGGGTTGATGTGCATCCCCGTGCCCCACTCGAAACCAGCGGTTGTGGTAAGCCGCGGAAACATCTCGACATGCCAGTTGTAGTACGACTCATAGCCAGGATAGTCTTCAAGGGCGCCCGCCTGGCTTGCGGGGTTCGGGCCCGTGTGCAGCAGGAAATTCCAGGCGCCGTCGCCAAGTGCACCTCGCCATTTCAGAAGCACAGCCTTCAAAGCTTCCGCCAGCGCGGCCTGCTGTTCCGGTGTAATCCGCCGAAAGTCCGCGCCCTGTTTACGCGGCAGGACCATCACTTCAAAAGGCGAATAGCCCGCATAGGGACAGAAGGCCACCACGTGGTCGTTCTGGAATACCAGGCGCTCTTCCATCCGCAACTCTTCCTGCAGGATATCCATGAACAAACTGCGGCGCTTGAGCCGCCAGTGCTCAAGGCAACAGAGAAGCTCCTCACGCAGCCGCAGCGGCACCATCGGCGTGGCGGTAATCTGGCTGTGGCTGTGGCGCTGCGTGGCTCCCGCACTGTGGCCGTGGTTCTTGAACACCAGCACATGCGCCAGGCGAATATCACGATACAGGTCTTCAATCCGCAGACGGTAGGCCGTCAGCACCTGCCTGATCTGCTCCAGGCTGAAGTCCGCAAATCCCAGTGCCGGGTCTGGGGTTTCGATCACGACCTCGTGCGCGCCGACGCCATTCATTCGGTCATAGATGCCATAGCTCTGAGGGCTGAGATCACCCTCAACCCGCAGCGCCGGATAGCGGTTTGGCACGACCCGCACCTGCCAGCCAGGAGTGTTCGGCGCGCTCCCGTCGCTGCGCAGGGAATAGACCTCCCCGGGTGTATAGCGCTCATTTCCCGGAGCAAAGGGATTGTCGGCCAGGTCTGGTGCTCCGGTCGGAGGCGGTTCGCCGCGCATGCTTGAGGGGCGTTCTCCCCGCTCACGCGCGACGATCACCCAGCGGCCCAGCAGCGGGTCCTTGCGAAATTCAGGCACGGGGCCAGTATACATTCACTGGGGGAAACTTAGGACGCTCCCGCACCGGCAGCGCTTCCGCAGCGATTCGGCAGAGCTAAAATGTATCTCCCCCTGCTCAGGTAGCAGCCGGGGGCGGGCGGAATAATGCAGACAAAAATCAAGTTCGGCACTGACGGATGGCGCGGACACATCGCTGATGACTTCACCTTCGGCAATGTGGCCCTTGTCGGCAGCGCCATCCGCATCTACCTCAGTGAGACCGGCCAAGGCGATAAGCCATTGCTGATCGGCTATGACCGCCGCTTTGCCGCCGAGAACTATGCTGCGCATCTGGCCGCACACATGCAGTCGCTGGGCCAGCCAGTTCTGCTCTTCGGTCATGCCTGCCCTACCCCGGTCGTGGCCTTCGGCGTTGAACACCTAAAGGCGGCTGGCGCCGTGATGCTGACCGCCAGCCACAATCCTTATCACTACCAGGGGCTTAAGTTCATTCCATGGTTCGCCGGACCGGCTATGCCTGACACCACCGACCGCATTACTGAGCTGGTGCAGGAGTTGCAGGCAGACTTCCAGGAGCCTCGCCTGCATCTGGAATGGAACACTGAGACTATTGATCTGCGCGAGGCTTACTTCGCGCATCTGGATACCCTGCTGAACAACAGCGCGCTGGGAACAAGTGGCCTGCGGATTCTCTACACGGCAATGCACGGCTGCGGCGCGGGTTATGTTGATGCTTATCTGCGCCGCTGCGGGATCGAGGTGCAGGCCCTGGCGCTTGAACGCGACGTCTTCTTTGGCGGCGGGCTGCCCGATCCGAGTGCATCGCGCCTTGGACCATTGGCTCAGCAGGCTGCGGACGGCGGTTTCAACCTGATTTTCGGCACCGATGGCGATGCTGACCGTTTTGGATTGATGGATCCCCGGGGACGTTACTTCGGCGCAAATCAGGCCCTGCCTCTCCTTGCGGACTACCTGATTGAAGCTCAGGGCCGCCGCGGTGCGCTGGTGCGGACGGTTGCTACAAGCCATCTGCTGGACGGCGTTGCCCGCCTGCACGGGGTTCCTTTGGTGGAAACCGCTGTAGGTTTCAAGTATGTTGGAGATGCCATGCGCGTCGGAGCGCTGATCGGCGGGGAGGAAAGCGGTGGCCTTTCAATTCAGGGCCACGTGCCGGAGAAGGACGGTATTCTGGCCACACTGCTCATGCTGGAGATGCTGGCAGTCCGTGGACGTGGCCTTGAAGCTCTGCTCGAAGATCTGATGGCACGCGCGGGAACAGTGGCGTACCGACGGGTAGATGCGCATCTGAGCGAAGCGCAGAAGCAGAAGCTGCTTAGCACCCTCAAGGCATGGGATGCCGATGTGCTGGCAGGGCGATTGATCAGCAGCCGCAACAACATCGACGGCTACAAGTTCAACTTCAACGATGGCAGCTGGGCGATGTTCAGGGCCAGTGGAACCGAACCCCTTGTGCGGATGTACGTTGAGACGGCCTCTGAAGAGTCACTCGACAAGAGCTGCAGGGAACTTGAAGCCGAAATGCGCCTCCTGGCTGGCGCCTAGAAGCCCGGCTGGCGAACGGCGACCCGGATCTCGGAGCTGGTTCCGTTGAACTGCTCGAAGGCAATAATCAACCGGCCGCTCGTCTGGACAAACATGCCCGGCGGCTCGACCGCCAGGTCAAGCCTTATACGCTGGTGGTCGGACTGGTCAGGCATGGCTTCTTCGCTGACCTCCTCCACCTCCCAACTGGTTGCTTTGAGACGCGCGAAGCGGACTCCAACGCTGCTGCCATCGCTGTAGGTGTAGGCCATACAGGGCGTGCCGTCGAGCTGATACTCAATCTGGCTGACGCCGCCGATCCAACTGCCCGCACCATTGATGCTGTCGACTTCATCTTCCACACCAATCATGCTGTCGTCGAAGTCCGCGCTGAAAAGACTGCCACCGGACGCGCCGTTGCGAGCGTAGCTGTTGCCCATGCGCGTGTCGGATGCGGCAACCGTCGGAACAAAACACAGGCTGCCCCACAGTTCAGTCCCAGTCTCCTCATACGCCGAGAGGTAGGTTTCGAAGGGGTCTTCGTAGACCACCGTGCCGCCCTTGGCGGCGTAGGCCTCGTGGCTGTCCGGGGCGTAGCGCATGTGTGGATAACGCAGGCCTTCGCCGAAAGCCTTGACCACAGTAATGTCGACCGGCTCTATATTCAGCAACTGCTGCACGTCAAACTGGCGTCGCTCAATGTCATATGAGCTCGATCCAGGCGAATTTTCGTTGGCCGCGCTCGTTGTGATGGCGTAAAGCCCGCTGACCGGGTCGCGGGAAATGCTGGTGTAGTCGCCGCCGTCGATGCCTGCAAGCTCGATGGAGAGCCACTCAAGCTGGTTCTGCGCGGTGAGCCGAGCCACTGTCAGGCCCAGTGAGGTGTTCTTGCCACTGGCTTCATGTGTCTTGTCCAGCAGCAGGCTGGCGCGCGGAAAGCCGAGGGATGGATCGACAATCAGATCCAGATCGCGCCCTGGTGCGTCCTGCATGCTGAACATCGGCTGCGGCGGGTTGTTCCAGTCTTCGGTCTGGTTGAAATCCGAGGTGGCATCCGGCTGAAGGAAATAGGCATGCTTATCGACGTTGTTGACATAGGCCACCATGGGAACGCCGGAAAGCGAGATGGCACAGGCCGGGTAGGAGCCGTGGTCGCCGGCCAGATTAGGGTCAACGACATACCAGGGCTTGAGAACGTCCTCGCGCTGCTGGCGCACAAACTGCACCCGCAGGCTCTGCCCCTGGTCAAGCATAACGGCCAGATACATCACTCCGGCTGGGCTGACCAGATCCGCCGTGCGGCCGATGGAATGTTCGTAGGTCTCGGCCTGCGTCAGGTTCAGCAGATCCCAGCGCTTATGTGCATAGTCAGAGACCGCGACCCAATAGCCGCCACCTTCGTTGTAGAGACCGTCGCTGGTACGGACCGCCAGCCGGGCGACGAACTGATCCTCTGTCGAGATAGCCGGCATCTCATAAAGCGCCCAGGCATAGCCGTCCGCCGGTGCGACAAGCTCTATCGCTTCGCCAATGTCGGTAGCTCCAGGCGAGGCCTGAATGCTGTCCTTGCCAGGTACGGTTACCAATTCGGTAACGGATACGCGTCGCGCATCAGCCGCCCCCAATCGTGCAGTTGGTAAAGGCGGCAGGACTTGCTTTAGAGAGGAGCTGACCCGCTGTGCATCAGGGATGAAGGCTGCCGGATCAAGCCCAGGCGTCAGGCTGCGGCGGATGCCACTGGCGGCGGCCTGTTCGTGCAGGCTTTGTGTAGCCCGGCCTGGACTGTCACTGGTATCGTCCGGCGCAGTGCCTGCTGCAGGAGCCGAACCGCCGCCGCAGGAGCTAGCGCCAAGCAGCAACAGCAGCGGCAGAGCTGCCATCAGCCGTGCAATTTTGTTGAACTGCATTAGTTTTCTGTACATTTCATTTCAGCCGCAATCAGGACTTTAGAGGCCCGGTGCTGGTTCAATCACCCGTCCCTGAGTATCCAGGGGCAGGGGCTGGCCAACTTCCGTCCCATACATCTTATGCCCAACGCTGCGCCCCCAGTACACAAACGGAGTATCGCTGACTGAGACAATGACTTTGATCACATAGGTTGTCCACCAGACCGTCAGCACCGTCCCCCAGCTCTCGAAGCCGGGGATGACCGCCCAGGAGGCACATAGCGGACTGCTGCTGAGAGCATGCAGCGGCGTAAAGGCCAGCAAAGTGAACACCGTGGTATCGAGCGCCTGGCTGACCAGGCTGGCGGCGTTGTTGCGCAGCCACAGCAGCGGCCGGCCCGTATACCTGCGAATCAGGGTGAAGGCCCATAGGTCGTGCATCTGGCTGCAAAGGTAGGCCGTCAGGCTGGCGATCGTTATTCGCGGCAATACGTTGAAGATCGCCTGCAGGTGCGGCTGGGCTGCGTCATGAACGGAGGGCTTGAGCCAGATCGCGTATTTCATGTAGACCGTGAAAAGCAGCATGGCGGCAAAACCCAGCCAGACAGCCTTTTGGGCCTCTTTCTTGCCGTGCACCTCAACCATGATGTCGGTCGTAAGGAAGATCGAGCCGTAGAGGATGTTACCGAGCGTGACAGCGTAGGGACCGAAGTCGACCAGCTTGACCACCTGGATATTGCAGGCAATCACCGCCAGCACGACATAGGCGAACAGGCCCTCCTTGCCGAACCAGCGGTACAGCAGGACCACAAATGCCATGTCGAAGACAAGGAAGCCCACGAAGAGCAGGAGGTTGGGGATGTGCACGCAGGGATTTTAGCGCAGCCACCACTGCCGCTAAACTACTCGCCCCAATGTATCTGGCCATCGAGTCCAGCTTTGACGAGAGCGGAATCGCCGTTTGCGACGGCAGCGGCCGCAGCATTTTTGCGCTGCTCAGCAGCCAAGTGGAACTACATCAGCCTTACGGTGGTGTGGTACCCGAACTGGCAGCTCGGCTGCACCTGAGCCAGCTGCCGCAGCTCTGGCGGCGCGTGCCCCCGGATTTGCTGCGTGAGCTAAAGGCTATTGGAGTCACCGCCGGACCTGGACTGCCTGGCTGCCTCCTGGCCGGGGTCAACTTTGCCCGCGGCGCCGCCCAGAGCCTGGGTCTCCCTCTCTATGGCCTGAACCACCTTTCTGGACACCTTTTCAGCGCCTTCATGCCGGAAGCAGCTTCAGACGGCCGAGCTCCTGCGCCCATCTTTCCCCACCTTGCCCTGCTGGTCTCCGGCGGGCACACGGAGCTCTACATTGTCCGCTCGCTGACCGACATTGAACTGCTTGGCCAGACCCTGGACGATGCGGTTGGCGAACTGCTGGACAAGGTTTCCGCCATGCTCGGTCATGGATATCCTGGTGGTGCCCGGCTGGAGCAGATCGCCCGGACATATCCCGGCATGGACTCCAAAGGCCGCTTTGAAGGCACCCTGCGCCTGCCCCTGCCGATGCGCGACAGCGGGGACCTCAATTTCAGCTACAGCGGCCTCAAGACCGCTGTGGTCAAGCTGGTCCGGGGCCATGGCTGTGATCCGATGCCGCCTGAACGTCAGCCGGAACTTCTGGCGGCGCTCTTCAGTACTGTGCTTGATTCCCTCTGGCTCAAAGTTGCTGCGGCCCTCGACCATTACGGCTGCCGCCAGCTGACGGTCAGCGGCGGTGTGGCGATCAATGGCTTTCTGCGCCAGTGCTTTGCGCAAAGCTGCGCCAGCCGCGGGGTGGCCCTGGCCCTGCCCGCGCCGCAACACTGCCTGGACAACGCCGAGATGCTGGCCTTCCTGCTGAAATGTTATGTCGAAGCCGGGCTGCAGAGCGCGCCCTTCGACAGCCAAAGTAACTGGAACCCCGGCCTGCCTCAGGCGGGTTATGCCGGCGGCCCGGCCGGCTACACGCTGACTGGAGCCGTCAAACAATGAGTACCAAACCCGACCTTCAGCGCCTGCGTCTGCATTACCGCAAGGATGAGGTGCTGATGTACATCGGCCACCTCGACTTGATGCGCTTCATGTTCCGCTGCTTCAGGCGGGCGCAGTTCCCCTATGCCGTCGCCGGCGCGTTTTCTCCCAAACCCTGCGTAACTTTTTGCCCGACTGTCCCGCTGGGCGTGCTGGCCGAGGCTGAGGTTGTTGATGTGGAGATCAAAGAGGGCCTGCGCATTGAGGAACCAGAATACGGTTTGTGGCTTGAACGCCTGGCGGTAGCCAGCGCGCCGCGCTCCTTCATCTACAGCTTTCACGAGCTGGCTCCCGAGGTACCCATCATCTCGCGTCAGGCGGTAAACGCGCGCTACAGCCTGGAGCTGCGAGGAGCAGATGAAGCTCGGCTGCGCGAACTGCTGTCCGGACCGATGCCGGTCACCGACAAGCTGGGCAAGAGCCGTGATTTGGCCACCAGTCTTCGCAGCTGGGAGTACAGCGACGGGCTGCTCACCATGACCGGCGGCTGCAGTGGCGACCAGCACCTCAACATCATGCTGATGGCGGAACTTCTTGAGCGTGAATGTGCTGCCACGGTCGGCCGGCGCAGTCGCCTTGCTTTGCTTGACCGGAACGGCGCTGCGCTCTAGCGTCTACTGCAGCATCAGGCCGTGGCTGCTCCACTCGACCAGCGCCTGAGGCAGCACGCCGAGCAGGATGGTCAGTACCACGCTGAAAATGGCAGTCAAGGCCCAGGCCGCCGGCATGCGTCCCGGCTCCAGCGGAGCTGTTCCAGGCACACGCGGCTGCATGTACATCGCCCGCAGGAAGCGCAGGTAGAAATAGAAGCTGACCACGCTGTTGAGCACCGCGATGATTACCAGACCATGCAGACCAGCTGCCCAGGCATCCTTGAACACCAGCAGCTTGCCGATGAAGCCCGCGGTCATGGGCAGGCCGCCCATGCTGAGCACCAGAATCGCCAGGGCCGCCGCGGCAGCCGGGTAGCGCTGGCTCAGGTCATGAAGTTCATCGAAATACACGTCATCCTGGCCCTCGCGGGACAGATAGGCTACCAGCATGAAGGCGCCCAGGCTGGCGATGCAGTATGCAACCAGATAAACCAGGATGCTCTGCGCAGCCGCCGGACCCCCAGCGCACAGCGCAACCGCCAGATAGCCTGTGTGCGTGATGGCTGAGTAGGCCAGCAGACGCTTGACGCTGCTCTGGTGCAGTGCGAAGAGGTTGCCGATGATCATGCTGAGCACAGCAAAGACGGCCAGCGCGTCGCGCCAGTAGTGCGCGTCGAGCCCGACCAGTGAATCGTTCACCAGGCGGATCGCGGCGGCAAACATCGCCACCTTCACGCCGCTGGCCATAAAGGCCGTGACCGGCGTCGGCGCGCCCTGATAGACATCCGGAACCCAGGCGTGGAAGGGGACCAACGCCAGTTTGAAGGCGATGCCGACTCCCACCAGTGACAGGCCGGCAAGCAGTACCCCGCTGACGTCCGGGTTGACGCTCAGATACTGGGCAATCGCCTTGTAATTCAGATGGCCGACGACGCCGTAAACAAGTGAGGCGCCATAGATCAGGAAACCGCTGGCGAAAGCGCCCAGCAGGAAGTACTTCAGACTTGACTCGCGGCTGGCCGAGCTCTTGTCGTTAAGTCCGCACAGCACGTAAAGCGGCAGGCTGAGCAGTTCAATGCTGATGAAGGTGTTCAGCAGATCGCGGCTGAAGCCCAGCAGCACCATGCCGATTGTGGACAGGACCAGCAGCTGGAACAGTTCGGCACGGAAGAGTTTGCGGCTTTGAAGGTAAGGCAGCATGATCAGCGAAACGGCGATCAGAATGCCGCAGCTGAGCAGGGCGATGTAAAGCCCGAAGGTGTCGATCGCCAGCGCCCCGGCCTCCCAGGCCCGCACACCGGTCGCATCCGGAAAACCCCGGGCGATAAACAACTCGGCCAGAGCAGTTCCGCCCCCGGCCTTCAGACGGCCCAGCAGGTAGAAAACATCCACCAGCGCCGCACCAGCGCCGATCAGGGTGATGACGAGGTTCGGGACCAGACCCAGACCTACGGGATCATCGTGTTCAACATCCCCCGGCTTGACATGGCGGCTGATGGCCCGCCAGAAGGAGTCCGCGACGATCAGCGCCAGGACCGTCAGCGTCAGAATGATCACCGGGCCTAGGGCATAGATCTGCGCGTAACCGATTACGTCCCTGTCAATCACCGCGCACCACCGTTGAAGTCAATTGCAATAATCTCTTCGCTGCCCGGCACCCTTGCCTGCCCACGGCCCGGCAGAGCGGCCGCGGCTTCGGCGGTGCCTCCCGGCTCCGCCGCTTCATCAAGCTGTTGCAGGCGCTCCACTACCGGCGTACTGTCCGGGGTAATCCTGGACAGGAAGACCGTGGGGAAGATGCCCATGAAAAAGGCCATCGCTACCAGCGGCATGATGCTGGCCAGTTCCATCCGGCCGAGATCCTTGAGCCCTTTGTTCTCCTCGTGGGTCACTTCGCCGAAGAAGACTCGCCGGAACATATAAAGCAGATAGACCGCCGCAAGAATCACGCCGGTTGTCGCCAGGACGGTCATCAGCCAGTTGGCCTTCCAGGTACCCAGCAGGATCAGAAACTCGCCGACGAAGCCGTTGAGGGCCGGCAGGCCGACTGAGCTGAGCATGATGATCAGGAAAATGTTGTAGTAAACCGGCATCACTGCTGCCAGCCCGCCGAAATCGACGATGGCCCTGGTGTGCCGACGCTCATAAATAAAGCCGACCAGCATAAACAAGCCGCCAGTGCTGATTCCGTGGGCCACCATCTGCAGGATCGCGCCGTCCACCGCCTGCTGAGTCATGGCAAACAGGCCGAGCATGACGAATCCCAGGTGAGCGATGGAACTATAAGCCACCAGACGCTTCACATCGGTCTGCACGGCTGCAACCAGCGCGCCGTAGATGATTCCGACCACGGCCAGCGCCATGACGAGGTCACGGAGCGTAAAACTGATCGGGCCAAGGTTGAACTGGTGGAACAGTGCTTCCGGGAAGAGCGGCATGGCGACGCGGATAAAGCCGTAGGTACCCATCTTCAGCAGCACGCCGGCGAGGATGATCGAGCCGGCAGTTGGTGCTTCGGTATGCGCATCCGGTAGCCACGTGTGGAACGGGAAGAGAGGCACCTTGATGGCAAAAGCCAGGAAGAAGGCCAGGAAGCACCAGAACTTCACTGACTCCGGCATTGGTACCCCGGCCAGTTGTGGGATGGCGAAGGTCGCGCCGGAGACAGCGCTGAAGCCGCCGCTGTAAAGATAGGTCGTGATTAGGGCGGCCAGCATCAGCATTGAGCCAACCATGGTGTAGAGGACAAACTTGGTGGTGGCATACAGCCGGTTCTTGCCGCCCCAGATGCCGATCAGGAAGTACATCGGGATCAGCACCGCTTCCCAGAAGAAGAAGAAGAGCAGCAAGTCCTGGGCCAGGAAGACGCCGGTTATAGCGGCTTCAAGGATCAGCAGCAGGACGTAGTACATCTTCTCGCGCCTGGTTACAACTCCGATGCTGCTCAGGATGGCCAACGGGAAGAGGAAGGTGTTCAGCAGGACCAGCCAGAGACTGACACCGTCCAGCGCCATGAAGTACTCAGAATGCAGTGCCGGGAACCAGGGCAGGCGGATGATGAACTGCAGTCCCTGGCCCGCTACGAAGTTGAAGGGGATGTAGAGGCTCAGAAGGAATGTCACGCCGCTGAGCAGCAGCGCTCCCCAGCGGAAGGTGCCGGCATTCTTCTCACCTTCCGGGATGGCGAGCAGCACAAGGGCCCCCACCACCGGCAGGAAGGTGATCAGCGACAGTATGTTGGCTTCCAGCACTCGAAGACTCCCCTACTTCAGCAGGCTCAGCGCCAGATAAACGACTGCGCCCAGCAGCAGATACATCGCATAGTTGCGGACAAAGCCGGTCTGGAAGGGCCGGACTCCGTGTCCCAGCCAGCCCAGCACATTGGCCGTGCCGTTGACGATCCCGTCGATGAACTTCATGTCGAACACACGCCAGCAGGCATAGGCCAGCGCAGTGCCCGGAATGACAATCAGATAGTGGTAGAACTCATCGATGTACCACTTGTTGAGGCTGAACTTATAGAGCGGACCCAGGCTGGTATGCAGCTTCTCGGTGGCGCCAAAGCGCCTGGTGTACAGCGGCATCGCCAGCCCAAACAAGGCAAAGGCGGCGAGGACTACACTCGCAAAGGCAAAGGCCATTTCGGTGGTCTCGGTGCTGCCAAAGCTGACAAAGGCCTCGTGATGCGCCCCGGCCCCCGCTTCCTCGCCGTGTTCTCCTGCATGCTCGCCGTGGCCGGCGGCGCTGTGCTCCAGACCGGTATGACCAACGATCTGGAGCTGCTCCGCCCCGCCGGTGCTGGCAGCCAGCCAGGGTTCCAGGAAGTTCGGCGCATGGGTGAAGTGCGGCAGTCCCATAAAGCCGCCGATGATCGCCAGCGCCGCGAGGACTACCAGAGGCGTGGTCATGCTCCTCGGCGACTCGTGCGGGTGGTGATGGTGCTCCAAATAGTGCTTGGTCCAGCGCGGCTTGCCAAGGAAGGTCTTGAAGAAGACGCGCCCCATGTAAAACGCCGTCATAAAGGCCGTGGCAATCGCCACCAGCCACAGCAGCATGGGCGCAGCACCGAACTGGGTCTGCCAGGTGGCGACCCGCCACATGATCTCGTCCTTGCTGAAGAAGCCGGCCAGCGGCGGGATGCCGGCGATAGCCAGAGTGCTGATCAGGAAAGTCCAGTAGGTCAGCGGCATGTACTTGGCCAGGCCGCCCATCACCCGTGTGTCCTGCTCTTCGTGCATCGCGTGGATGACCGAGCCGGAACCGAGGAAGAGGCAGGCCTTGAAGAAGGCGTGGGTCAGGACGTGAAACATCGCAACCCAGTAGGCACCGACACCGCAGGCCAGGAACATGAAGCCGAGCTGGCTGACCGTTGAATAGGCCAGAACCTTTTTGATATCGTTCTGGGTCAGGGCGATTGTCGCCGCGACAAAGGCCGTCGCCGCGCCAACGCAGGCAATGATGAAGCCGGCGGTCGGAGCCGCGGTGAAGATCGGGTTGAGGCGGCTGACCATATAGACACCGGCGGTCACCATGGTGGCCGCATGGATCAGCGCTGAAACCGGAGTCGGGCCCGCCATTGCGTCCGGAAGCCAGATGTGCAGCGGAAGCTGTGCGCTCTTGCCGGTGGCGCCGAGGAAGAGCAGCAGCGCTGCCGCCAGCGGCACCCAGCTCTCGAGCGTGGCGCTGTTCATGACCGAGCTGAAGTTGCCGAAGAGCTCGGTGAAGGTCAGCGTATTGAAGTTCCAGAAGATGATGAAGGCGCCCAGCAGAACGCCGAAGTCGCCGATGCGGTTGACCACAAAGGCCTTCATGCCGCACTTGGCGTTGTACATGTCGTGGTACCAGAAGCCGATCAGCAGATAGCTGCAGAGGCCCACGCTCTCCCAGCCGACGAACATCAGCGCCAGGTTGTTACCCAGCACTAGGATGAGCATCATGGCAATAAAGAGGTTGAGATAGACGAAGAAGCGGCTGTAGCCCTTGTCGTGGGACATATAGCCAGTGCTGTAGAGGTGGATCAGGAAGCCCACTCCGGTAATCAGCATCATCATCGTCAGGCTCAGCGGGTCGATCAGCAGCGCAGCATCCAGCTGGAGCTGGCCAACATGGATCCAGGGCCACAGCGTGATCTCGAAATACGGAGTGTTGCTGGTCGCGGCCCAGGCTTTGTAGTCGAAGTATGAGGCCACGGCGATCACAAAGCCGAGCAGCACCATGGCACTGCCAAGCGTCCCGCTGGCCTTCTTGCTCATGAAGCGCCCAAACAGGCCGTTGACCAGCGCCCCGATCAGCGGGAGTGCAATAGCCCACCAGACGTACTGTAACAAGTCCCCTACCTCTTAATTCCTGAGCTGGTTGATTTCATCGACATCAACCCTGGCGCGACGCTTGAACAAAGCTACGATGATCGCCAGACCCACCGCCACTTCAGCGGCGGCGACGGCGATCACCATGAAGGCATACACTTGGCCATCCAGGGCGTGCCAGTTATCGGCATAGTGCTGCCGGTTGAAGGCCACCAGCGACAGGTTCGCCGCATTGAGCATCAGCTCAACGCACATGAAGATCATCACCGGGTGGCGGTGCACCATGACACCCACTACACCCATGGTGAAGAGCACGGCACTGAGCATCAGGCTGTTGCTGACCAGAGGAATCATGCCGGTCCCTCCACTTTGGCGCTGCTTTCCGCGGCCGGAGCGGCGGCCACCGGGGCAGCCGGCTTGAGCGGCCGGATCACCCGGCGACGGGTCACCACTGCAGCATAGCGTTTGAAGTTGCCAATGCCCTCTTCCAGCTCATCGCGGGCCACCATCAGCGCGCCCAGCAGGGCCGCCAGCAGTACCAGCGAGGTCAAAGTGAAGGGCAGGACGTGATAGCTGAACATAAAGGTGCCGACCTGGCGTGGATGTCCCATCGGCAGCTGGTCGAGGGGCACATTGGCGCTGTCCTCGGGACGGGTCAGATCGAGGGCCTGGGTCACACTCTGACCGGGGGCCCCGGGCAGCAACTCGCCAAAGGACATGTTGGCTCCGCCGGTGAATGCGCCATAGGCAAGCAGACCGAGCAGGAGCACCGACAGGATTCCGCCAAACACCAGCTGCGTTCGCAGCGGCGGCCGCATGAACTGCCGGGCGCGGGGCGACATGAAGAACCAGACCACGAACAGGAAGAGCACCATGATGGCGCCGGCGTAGACGATCAGCTGCACCGCAAAGAGCATGGGCGCAGACAGGACCAGATAGATCAGCGCCAGACCGATGAAATTGACCACCAGCCACAGTGCGCTGTGCACTGGATTCTTGCTTGTAATCATGCCTGCGGCGGCCGCGACGGCCAGCGCTGCCATGACCCACCAGATTAAGCTCTCGCCACTCATCGGCTTACCTGTCCATCCCTTGCCGAGGCGGGTCGGGGCCCGTCCTCCATTCACGCTCACCAGCGCGGGCTGGGCGCCCGCCGGAATCTACCAGTGGAAGGGCCTGTCCAGCAGGTCCTCCTTGTGGTAGATGAACTTGTTGGGCAACCGGCGGCTGTCGTCCGCCAGTTCGTAATCATGCTTCATCACGATGGCCTCCGTCGGGCAGGCCTCCGTGCACATGCCGCAGAAAATGCAGCGCAGCATGTCCATGTCATAAACCTTGGCATAGCGCTCGCCGGGGCTGTAGCGCTCATCGTCCGTGTTTTCCGCCGCCACAACGGTGATGACCTCCGCCGGGCAGGCCGCCGCGCAAAGCGCGCAGCCGATGCACTTCTCGAGGCCTTTGTAGGGTCCATGTTCATGGCGCTCAAGTCGGTGCAGGCCGCGGAAACGCGGCTGCATGCGCTTCTTGCGCATCGGGTACTGCACTGTCACAGTATTACGCCCGCCGAACGAGCCGATCAGCTGGGTGAAGGTGATCTTCAGGCCACCCAAGATCGCCGTGGGGCTGAGGCTACCGCGATGCATAGACATCCTCCTGCGGCGCGCTTATCCGCTGGCCATAATCATCGGCGTCGACGCTGCCGCTGGGCGGCGCGAATACTACCAGCACGCTGGTCAGGAAGACCAGGATCAGGCCAACCGGCAGCATGAACTTCCAGCCGAATCGCATCAGCTGGTCATAGCGCATGCGGGGCAGCGTGGCCCTGATCCACATAAAGGTCAGAATCAGGATGGCCATCTTGGCCAGGAAGGTCAGAGTTGTGCTGAGTCCTTCAGGGCTCAGGCTCAGACTGGGCCAGTAGGCCTCAGGAACAAGCCAGTGTGGCGGGCCCCAGGGAGGAGCAAGAGCGCCGCTGAGGCCAATCTTGTCCACCAGCAGGCCGACCCAGTTGCTGATGTTGATCCAGGGCTGGGTCAGGTC
>CAZEJB010000027.1:21628-44591 GCA_964512635.1 uncultured Planctomycetales bacterium
AGCGGATTCCAGTTCGAGCCCCAGTAGATATTGCCAATGTCGTTGAAGCTAAGACTTCCGGTGATGATCACCGGCACAAGGATGGTCAGGCCCAGCGCCAGCTCGTAGCTGATCACCTGGGCGCAGGTGCGCAGGCTCCCCAGGAAGGGATAGCGCGACTGACTGCTCCAGCCGGCCAGTATCAGACCATATGCCCCGAGGCTGGAGAGGCCAAGCAGCATCAGCACCGCAACCGGCACGTTGCTCATCCAGACTTTCTCACCGACCGGGATGAGGCCAAACATTGCAAAACAGGCGGCGAAGGAGATGACCGGGCTCATCATATAGAGCACCTTGTCCGCCTTCATGGGCACCATTTCCTGTTTGAGAACAGTCTTTACACCATCTGCCAGTGGCTGGAAGAGCCCCCACGGGCCAACCCGGTTTGGGCCGACACGCCAGGTAAAGAAGGCCAGCATACGGCGCTCAATGAATGTCAGGTAGGCAAAGGTCGTAAGCAGGCATACTGTGAAGATGCCGCCGCGAACGATGAGTGTCAGCAGTTCGGGGCTCATTACTCGCCTCCTCCACTGCCACCGGCCACCGCGCTGGCGCCCTCGGCGCTGCGCTGGGCCTGGGCTTTGCGCGGCCTGACCCGGACTGCTCCAAAGCCGGCCAGACGGTTAACCGGGGCGGCAATGCAGAAGTCGTTGATCACGACGCTGCCCGGCCGCACCCAGGATGCACCCTGGATCGGAAGCGTGCTGCTGTTGCGGTCGTCCTGAAGTTCCACCTGGTCACCGGCGGCCAGATTGTATACCTTCATGTCCTGAGGGTTCATAAAGGCATAGAAGGGCTTGGCCACCTGGTCGAAGGTGATGCTGCAGCGGATTTCCTGCCGGTCGTTGTACATAAACTTCTTCGGAACCAGTACCAGCGGGAAGTCGGCATTGCCCTTGAACTCGGCGGGCAGCTCGGCACTGGCCTCCTGCGCGGAAGCGGGGAGACTCAACTCAAGCAGCCGGCCTTCATAGGGGAAGTCGGCATAGGCTTCTCGTGGATAGGCTGGCAGCAGGTCGCAAAGCTCCAGGTACAGCCCCTGAGTCGTATCGGCCACAGTTGCGCCCTGCATCGCGGTTGTCAGGCCGTTGAGCACTTCGGGCACACTGGCGGCTACGATCTCAAGAACAGCAGACTCGCGCTTCTGAACGCGCCATTCGAGGTTGATCACGGTACCGTCGCGCTGGGCAAAGGAGCCCAGCGGCAGCTGGATCTGAGCAGCCTCGCTGGTCGGATTCTCAAAGGGCCCGCAGTAAACTACCAGCCCTGCCCCGTCGAGCGCGCGCTGAACCAGCGCCCGGTCTGGGTATGTGCTCAGCAGGTCAAAGTCAAAGATCACCAGTGCGCGCAGCTTGCCGCTGGCCGCGGCTTCGAGGATTGACTTGATACTGCCGGCGGCCGGCTTGATGCCTTCCGGCGCACTGCCCCGCAGGCGCGGCAGCTCGTTAATCAGCAGGGCGCCAACGCTGTTCACACCGGGATAGACCGGATTAAGATAGACCGGCTTGCCCTCGTTGGCTGCAGCGATAGCTGCCCGCAGCGCGGCCATGGCGCTGACAAGCTCAGAGCTGTTCTCGCTGCGCCAGACTTCATCGCCAAACAGCAGCGCACAGTCATCGCCGATGCTGCGCAGACTGTCTGCGAGAGATTTGAATTCTTCCGGACAGTCACCCTTGCCGCTGAGGGCGTTGGTCAGCCCGCGTACCAGCCGCAGCAGGTTGTGGTAGCCATAGTCAACGAACTGTTTTGCAAAGCGGTCGCTGTCACTGCGATGGCTGCGCGCCGACAGCAGCTTGAGCTTGCCGCGGCGGGCCGCGATGTCGATCCGCAGTCCCAGCGCCGGCGCCTCCTCAAAGAGGTCGCAGCCAAGGCTGAGCACCGTGCTGGCGTTCACGATCGCGTCAATGCTTCCGTGGTCATTGACAAAGCAGCTCAGCGCCGCCGGGCTGGCCGCAGCTCCGGCAAAGAGGCTTTCGCCAAAGTGGTAGAAGCTGGTGTCGAGCACGCTGCTGCACCACTTGGCCAGCGCATAATATTCCTCGGTGTTGAGTCCGGATCCTGCCAGTACGCCGACACTGTCCGGGCCGTGCTCGCCGATCACTGAGGCGAGGCGCCGACCGGCTTCACCTTCGCCGCGTCCCTGGCTGACTTCTTCGCTGCCTCCGGCTGAGCGCAGGGTGGCGCGGCTAAGCAGGCGCGGGTCGTTAACACATTCATAGCTGAAACGCGTGACATCGTCGATCAGGCCGAATTCGACCAGGTCGTTGTCATGCGGGATCACGCGTGCCAGTTCGCCCAGACGCGCGCAGAGCCAGATGTTCGCGCCAACGCTGTCGAAGCTGCCGATGCTGTGGCGCAGCTCCTGTTCCCAGGGCCGGCCCATGAAGCGGTAGCTGCGGGCCGTGATCGCGCCAACCGGGCAGATGTCGATCAGGTTTCCGCTGAACTTCGGCGCTTCGCCTGGCTGCGGGTAGCTTTCGATCCGGGTCTCGGCGCCGCGCTTGACAAACTTCATCAGGTTGTCGCCGTCGATGTTCTCGCTGTAATGAACACAGCGCTTGCAATGGAAGCAGCGCTTGTAATTCATCCGCATGAAGTCATTGATGATGGCGTCCGGCCGGATGCGCTTCTCTTCGATATAGCGGCCGGCAGAGACGCCGTGGTCCATGCTCTGGTCCTGCAGCATGCACTCGCCGCCCTTGTCGCAGACTGGGCATTCCAGCGGGTGGTTCAGCAGGTGGAACTCCAGCTCTTCCTTGCGCGCGGTTACGACCGGCTCCGTCTTCAGGAAGACGCGCATGCCTTCGCTGGGCAGGGTGCTGCAGCTCGTCTGCAGCTTGGGCCACATCTTGCCGCCGGTCTCGATCTGGACCATGCACATCCGGCAGCCGGCAAAGGGAGGGTCCAGCCACTTGTGCGCGCAGAAGTGCGGCACGTCGTAATAGGCCTCGCGCAGGCTCCAGAGCAGATAGCGATCCTTGCGCACGCGCAGAGGAACGCCGTCCACCTCGATGTTCACCCACTCTATTTCATGCTTCGCCATGTTTCTCGTTGGGGCCGGCCGAGGCCTGCCCTTGTTGCTTTCCCGGGCGGTTCAACCGTCCGCCTCAATCAAACTCAGTTTGCGGCTGCCACGGCAGCAGAATCCCCGGCCGCACGGGCCGCCTCACTGCGGCGGATGTGCGCCTCATAGTCCTCGCGGAAACGGGTTACGGCACTGCGAACCGGCCAGGCCGCGGCGTCTCCAAGGGGGCAGAAGCTCTTGGTCTCAATGCCGTCGCAAATGTCGATCAGGGTTTCCAGGTCTTCCATCCGGCCGCCGCCGGCAACGATGCGGTCATGAATCTGGCGGAACCAGCGCGTGCCTTCGCGGCAGGGAGTGCACTTGCCGCAGCTCTCGTGCGCATAGAAATGGCTGATACTGCCCATCGCTTTGACGATATCCACACTGTCGTCCAGCACGATCATGGCCGCGCAGCCCAGCATCGAGCCCGCCGCCTGCACATCCTCATAGGTGAACTTCACCGGCGGGCAGTCGCTCTTCATCAAGGGGCAAGAGCTTCCGCCGGGGATCAGCGCCTTCAGTTTGCGGCCAGGGCGCAGGCCCCCCGCCATCTCCAGCAGCTCGCCGATCGTGATGCCGTACTCAACCTCCCACCAGCCCGGGTTGCGGACACAGCCGCTCACCGAGACCAGCTTGATGCCGGGGCTTTTCTCCGACCCGCGGGCAGTAAACCACTCCGGGCCGGCATCAAATACAGCCGGCACACCGGCAATCGTCTCAACGTTGTTGATGATGGTCGGTTTCTTGAAAACGCCTTCCACGGCCGGATAAGGCGGCTTCAGCTTGGGATGCCCGCGCTCGCCTTCAAGGCTGGAAAGCAGCGCGGTTTCCTCGCCGCAGATATAGGCGCCCGCCCCACTGTGCACTGCGAAGTGCACCGGATAATCAGTGCCGAAGGGGCTGTCGCCAAGATAGCCCTTGGCATAGGCCTCGTCCACGGCATCCTTAAGCAGGCGGATGGAGTCAAAGAACTCGCCGCGGATATAGGTGTAAACCTGGTGCGCGCCCATCGCCTTGGCGGCGATGATGCAACCCTCAATCAGGCGGTGCGGACAGTCTTCGAGGATGAACCGGTCCTTGAAAGTGCCGGGCTCAGACTCGTCGCCGTTGATCACCAGGTACTTTGGCCCCGGATGGTCCTTGGGCACAAAGCTCCACTTCAGACCGGTCGGGAAGCCTGCCCCGCCCTTGCCTCGGATGCCGCTGGCCTTCATGGCGTTGATGATGTCGTCGGCGGTCATGCCGCTCTGCAGGACCTTCTTCGCCGCGCGGTAGCCGCCCGGCTCGCCCTCCGGCACATAGCGTGCCTTCTTTTCGTAGTCGTCCAGGTGGCGGATGCCGTGCTCGTTGTCGAGCGTGGTCACCGGAGTGATCCACTCGCTCTTCACGCCGTTCTGCAGCATCGGTTTGCCTTTGGGCATGTCTACTTCTTCAATCCTGCCTGGATTTCCTTCCACAGGAAAGGATTGCGCTCCTTCAGGCCAGCCAGCTTGCCATAGCCGTCCTCAATCTGGAACTCGCCGTCCTTCTGCTCCACCACCACCGGGTACTGGCTGTTGGTAGTCACAATCCAGCACCAGCGGCGGTTGTCCGGCGCGTTCTCCTTCTCGCTAATCCGCACCAGACGCTCAGCCAGCGGGTCAAAGCCCTCAGGGGTTTTGATCTTGCCGCTCAGCTCGTCGAGGATGCGGTCAAAAAGCTCAATTGTGACGTTGTTGACCCAGTAGGGTTTGAACTCTGTCTGGCTGCCAGCGCCCTGTCCAGCCTTGAGCCACTGGATGCTGGGCGCGTTGTGGCAGTCGCAGAGGCACTCCACTTCGTAGGCCATAAACATGCCATCTGAGGTCACTTCAGTGGCTTCGACGCCGTACTTGTGCTCAAAGTGGTGCAGCAGTTCCAGCGCGCCTTCCAGCGCGCAGTTCAGGGTGCGGCAAACGCCGATGATGTAGCGTCCGGTCGGCTTGGTGTGCAGCATCGTATAGAAACTGATGCAGCTCTGAACCTCGCCATAGGACACGTCGAGAAGCTTGCTGACGCCCATCGCGACTTCCGGGCTGATCCAGCCGTAGTGCTTCTGGCACTCCATCAGCAGCGGGATCAGCAGCGCGCGTGTAGTGGGGTAATGCCGGCGCATTGACTCCGCCAGACTGGTCACCACCTCGGGCAGCGCTGCGGCTTCTATCTCAAAGACTGTCATCTAGCGGTCCACCTCGCCCAGCACGATGTCGATGGAGCCGATGACCGCGACAACGTCAGCGATCAGGTGGCCCTCACACATGGCGCCCAGCGCCGCAAGGTTTACAAAGCTGGGCCCACGGACCTTGACCCGTACGGGCTTGGCGCTTCCGTCGCTGACGACATAGAAGCCCAGCTCGCCCTTTGAGCTCTCAATGCTGGCATAAGCTTCACCAGCCGGCGGCTTCATGCCTTCGGTCCAGTACTTGAAGTGATGGATCAGGTTCTCAATGTCGGCATAGATATCCTGGCGCTTGGGCGGCGCGAACTCATCGCTGGCCCACATCACCGGCATGCCCCGCGTCTCGCGCAGCTTCTTCAGGCCCTGCGCCACAATCTTGTGACACTCGCGCAGCTCGCGCATGCGCACCCGGTAGCGGGCATAGACGTCGCCCTCATACTCCACCGGAATGTCAAAATCAAACTCTTCATAGCGGCAGTAAGGCTCGTCGCGTCGCACGTCCTGCGCGACGCCGGCGGCCCGCAGCAGCGGTCCCATCAGGCCGTAGCTGATCACCGTGTCCTGGTCCAGCACGCCGACGCCCTGGGTACGCTCCTTCCAGATTGGGTTCTCGTTAAGCAGGCCTTCCAGCATATCCATAAAGGGCATAAAGTCCCGCAGCCAGGCCTCGATACACTCTTCAAAGCCCTCCGGCGTGTCATCCTTGACGCCGCCGATGCGGATATAGCTCGTCATCATCCGCTGACCGCCAAGCATCTCGTACATCTCGATGATCTTCTCGCGTTCGGTGGCGCAGTAGAAGAAGATGCTGGAAGCGCCCATGTCCAGGGCGTGTGTGCCAAGCCAGATCATGTGGCTTGAAACCCGGGTCAGCTCGCTCATGATCGCCCGGATATAGCTGGCTCGTGCCGGTACTTCTCCGCCGATCAGTTTCTCCACTGCCAGACAATAAGCCAGCTCGTTGTTCATCGGGCTGAGGTAGTCCATCCGGCAGTAGTGCGTGATGTTCTTGATGTAGTTGTGGAATTCGCTTAGCTTCTCGATGCCGGTATGCAGGTAGCCGATATGCGGCACTGCGCGGACCACCGTTTCACCGTCCAGCTCGAGCACAACCCGCAGCACGCCGTGGGTGCTGGGGTGCTGCGGGCCCATGTTCACAATGATGTGACCCGCTCCGCGCTCCTCCACAGTCATATTTGGTGCCAGGAGTGTGCTCATATCTGTCTATAACCCCAGGTTCCTATCAGCCATGACAGCGTCTTCGAGTGTTGCCCCCAGACGCCAGGAGCGCTTACCGTCAAAGGGATACTCCTTGCGCAGGGGATGGCCGTCCCAGCGATCCGGCAGCAGGATGCGCCGCTGGTCGGGATGGCCAGTAAAGTCGATGCCGAAGAGGTCAAAGCACTCCCGCTCATGCCAGTTAGCCGTCAGGTAAATGTCGCTGACGGTGTCGATCTGCGGAAGAACTGAATCATCGCCCGTATCCTGCAGGAAGGCCTTGACCCGGACACGGTGCTTATAGACATGACTGTAGAGCTCATAAACCACGGCGAAGCGCGGCTCGCCGGCGGCGATACGCTCGCGCTGGAGCTTGGCATAGGCGTCCGTGCCGGCGTCAATCGCCTGGCTCGCCATCGGTCCGGGGCCTAGCGGAAGCAGGTCAACTGCTGTCATATGGGTCAGCACAGTGACCTGAATGCCATCGGTATCACGCAGAGCCTCGAGGGCCGGGCGGATATCCGCCGGGGCCACATGGACGATCAGCGCGCCGTTTTCAATCCGGCTTTCCTGCTGCAGGCCGCCAAGTCCAGTTGCCACCTTGACCTGCAAAGCTCCAAGGTCGATGGCCGGCGGCGCTACGCGCACGAGTCCGACGCTGGGCGCGTCTGATGGCAGCTCGCTGGGCATGTGGTCGCTCATCAGTTGCCGTCCATCCTGCCACTGGGCTCAGCGAATGGGTTCATCGCCCGGCCGCTGCGGATCTTGTTCTGCAGCTTGATCAGGCCGTCCTGCAGAGCCTCGGGGCGCGGCGGACAGCCGGGGATATAGATATCCACCGGAACTATGCAGTCGACGCCGGGGACGATGCTGTAGGTCTGGAACACACCACCGCAGGAGGCGCAGGCCCCCATGCTGATGGCCCACTTGGGGTGCGGCATCTGCTCCCACAGCTCGCGAATCACCGGCGCCATCTTCCAGCTCAGCCGCCCTGGAATGATCATCAGATCTGCCTGGCGCGGAGTGGCCCGGAAGACCTCCATGCCAAAGCGCGCCTGGTCAAAGCGCGGTGCTGTGCTGGCCATCATTTCGATGGCGCAGCAGGCGAGGCCAAAGGCCATCGGCCAGATCGAGTTAGTCTGCGCCAGACGCAGCATCTTGTCGAGGTTCGTCAGCAGGACGTTGCCGTCGCCGGGTTTCCAGTTGTCGATATAAGGACGGAAGTCGTCCATCGACGGGGCATTGATTGGCCTAAGCCGCGGGTCGGTCACTTTCCGGCACCTCCGCTGCAACCATATTGGGACGCTTGGTGCCCCAGTTGAACACCCCGCGCTGAACCAGATAGATATAGCCAACGATCAGGATGACCATGAAGATCAGCATTTCGACGAACCAGAAGTTCGCGAAATCTGCATCCCGGAAACTGGTTCCCGCCACGGCCCAGGGCACAAAGAACACGGTTTCCACGTCGAAGATCACAAAGAGGATTCCGACGAGGTAGTAGTGCACCGGGTAGCGGTCCATCCGCAGCCCCTCGGTGCGCAGTCCGCACTCGTAGGGCCGGGTCCAGTCGTACTTATCACTCTTGACCTTGATTGCGGCAAGGTGGCTGACAACGATCATCAGCGCGCCGGTGCCCGCCATCATGGCGAAGAAGATGAAAAAGCCTGCGTAATCCTGAAGCATATGCGTTACCTGCGCCGTGGGCGCTGCGGTATCCGCGACACTTGGGTTTTGCAGGCGCGCTGGACAGCACGCCTATCCTTCCTGCCTCGGAATCCCGCACCTGCAGCGGGTGGCGACCCGCCACGAGCAAGATTATAGATTAGCGCAAAGCAATTTGGCCGACTGAGCAGTCCAAATTGTGCCTGAATTCACGAAAGCGCTGCCGACGTGCAGCTGACAGCTTGTCCTGAATCAGCGCAAAATGCGCACCAAAAGCAGGCTGGTGCAGGCGAGCACATGACGGGGCTGGGTTGCAGGTTGTTTGCAGGCCACACGGGCCTAGCGGCGTGGGACGCCTCAACCCGATGGGGCGCAGCTCGGATAGCAGCCCTGGAAGCCAGAGGCGGAGGATGATCCGCCTCCTGCCTGGGTCGAGGCAAAGGTGGAATTGACCCGCTGAACGCGACTTGAGCAGCAGCTCTCGCAGTTCACGCTGTCAGCCTTGCTGAAGCTCACCAGGGCCTCGAAATCTAAGCCGCATTCGTCGCAGTGGTACTCATAAAGTGGCATATCTGATCACCGGGTCTTAATACCTGACGGACTCAACATCCTTGTTGACGCAGGCAGACTCCCGCTTCCTCCCGGGCTAACCCGCAGGCCTTACCGCAGAATCCTAGAACGGACCGGCAGTATCAAAACTCGCGGAACTTTCAATGATGAATCTCGGGTTGACGCTGTTTATGTCCCAGTCATCAGGCGCGGCGCTGAGGTTCATCCTGATTACTCCGTAGCGCTCGCGCTTAACCGGGGGCTTGACCCCCGGCGGCGGTCCGTTGCTCTTCTCGCCGTCGATCGGAGCTGCATCCTTGCTGCCCTTGGGCCGGGCCGCCTCAAGCAAGGTCTGCAGCCGGTTGCGCGAGGCATAGGCCAGCAGGTAATCGCCATCCCCGGATAGCCGGGCAATCTGCGACATCAGGCCCGTGCTGTCGCTGATCGAGGTCATTTCAAAGTCGCCGGAGTCGTTGAGCCGGCCGTAGATAAGGTCCTGCTCGTCGCCTTTCTTGTACACAAAGACCAGGGCGTTGCCTTCACTGGAGATCGCCAGGTTGAAGCGCCGCCCGCCCTCGCCGGTGATGTCCTTTTCCTTGCCATCTTCAAGGCGCATCCGGCTGATGCGCTGGTTGGCACCGATGTAGAAGACGTCCTTCCCGTCTGCAGTGACCGCCGCTTCAAAAGCCTTGGGCAGCTGCTTGGGGTCGGAGAACCAGCCGGTGCTGACATCAGCGTTGATATAGAAGGTGTTCTCCAGCTTGGCCTCGGTCCCGCTGGCCGGGCTGCCAACGCCGCTTTTGAAGACCGCTACCGAGCCATCCGCGCTGGCATCCAGGAGTGTGCCGCTGGCAATCAGCAGTGGCTCCGCCCAGGGGCGGATCAGGTAGCTCTGGGGTCCGTCGGAGCAGGAAATCGTGCAGTAGAGGCCGTCGCAGTTCAGAACACGCAGAGCAGTGATCTCGCCGCCGGCCGGCAGGAAACTGATCAGTGGCTGACCGTCGCTGACCTGCTTGACCAGCACGCCGTCACTTGTGACCAGTCCAATGCGCTCCCCGTCCGGTGAGAGGTCGACCATTGTCACCGGGCCTTCAACGCTGCTGTTGCTAAGCGGCTGTGGGAAGGCGGCGTCAAAATCGGTCACTGTGGCCCGCGTGCTGCCGGAAACGTCCTCAACCGCCGCCAGGGGCATGCGGTACTGCGCCGTTCCCTCACGCACCCGCACTTTCACCAGCGGCGCGTCGTATGGCTTGTCGAAGCGGTCCTTGACCTGCAGCTTGACCTCGTATTCACCCGGCAGGCTGAAGGTATAGAACGTGCTGGGGTCTGAGCGCTTGGCGTCACCAAAACTCCAGTCATACTTCAGCGGCTCTTCGCCGCGCGTGACGATGGTATCCCACTGCATCCGCAGCGGCGCCGGTCCCTCCAGATAGAAGGGGCTCTGGATCGCTACCGCCGTCTTCTTATCACTGATCGGCAGCCAGATCCGGTGCCGCCAGCGCTGCAGGCCGTCAGTCGCGCTCAGGCGCACTTCATACACACCGTCCCGGGCGTAGGTATGAGTCGGTTTATCCTCGGTGCTGAAGTTGCCGTCGCCGAAGTCCCAGTTAAAGGCCAGGTTCTTGGCACCGCCCGGCGCATCCTCCGGATAAAAGCGCACCGTCCGGTTGCTGGCCTCGGTGTAGTCGAACTCGATATGCATATCGTGCCCGAAGCTGAATGAATCCATGCCTGCATCCGGCGTACTGGGGGTGAAGTCCCGCGCCTGAGTCGGCGAGATAGCGTGGATCGTGGCAAAACTGCTGGCGGTCTTGAGGTCCGCATCGGTCGCGACTACTTTAAGCAAGTAGAAGCCGGCGTTGGTATAGGTGTGTTCAAAGGTCGGGTTGGTGGTCACATACTCGGCCTCGCCAGGAGACTCATCCCCAAAGAGAATGCGGTAGGTCACCGGGCCGCTGGCGCGCTCCGACTCGATCGTAAACTGGCTCGTCAACGGAGCCTGTCCGCGATCGGAGCCCGGCGAAACTTCCAGTGTCATTCGCGGCAGCGGCTCTACGAGCCCGTCGTGCTCGCAGGAAACCACCGACAGCGAGCCGTTCAGGGTCTCGCCTTCGATATCAGTCACGCAGAAGCTGACCACGTGGGAATCGGCGTCCGGATATGTCGTGAAGGGGTTGGGCAGATTGCTCTGGCTGCCGTCGGAAAACTCCCAGCTGTAGCTGTATGGTGGAACGCCGCCGGTAACGGTACTGGCAAAACGCACCGTCAGTGGACAAGGCCCGAAGGGCGGATAAGCGGCGATGTTTGCGCTCAGAGTCCTTGGGGTGGCCTGCTTGTTGCGGACCTCCACCACCTGAGTACCAAAACCGGTCTGGGCATAACGTCCGTTGTCAGTCACCTTCAGCGTGACCGTGTAGTCGCCGCTGTAACGGAAAGTGTGCTTGGCATAGGGGCCGACATGGCTGGTGAAGTCAAAGATGCCGTCGCTGTCAAAATCCCAGTCGTACTGCACGATCCGGCCGTCGGGATCCTTGCTCGTTGAGGCGTTGAAGTAAAAGGTCGTCCCGGCTGCATCCTGCTCCGGCTTTTCATCTTCAACCTTGGAGGCTTCGGTCTTCCCCGCGCCGGCCCCTGACTTGTCGCTGTCTGCTGGCGAGTCCTCTTCCTTGGCCTCAGCCTTTCCTTCGACCTCAGCCACATTGCTCGCGCCGTTCTGATCCGCCTCGCGGCGCGGGTCGGCCGGGGCTTCAGCCTGAGCCGGGGCGGCCTTGGCGCCCTTGTCCGGGCCGGCGATGAAGCGCCGCTCCAGAATCATGCCCGGCTCAATCGAGCTTACCTTAGTGGCCTCGCCTTCGGCACCGGCCGGCGGGATCTTGGGTGAACCGTCGGGGTTCACTTCGTCGGCCCCACCGGGCTGCACCGGTCCGGGGGCCGGAGTCTCCTTGAGCTGCTTCTCAAGCGCCTCTTCCGGTGTGTCGGCATCCGCGCCCTTGATCGGGTCATATGGCTTGCCGCTGAACTCAAACAGCGCCACTGGCGGCTGGTTCATCGTACGCGGATCAAGCGTGCGGACTTGCAGAGCATACTCGCCCAGGTAGCGGATCGGGGCATCAACACTGTTGTTAATGGCGTGCAGCCTGAAGTTGGGAACTTCAATCCAGACGCCGTTGACGTTCTGGACCAGGATGATGTCCTCTTCAGTGCGGCCCTTCGGAATATCCTCGTCGTAGTAGCCCAGCTCCAGCAGGGCATCCTTATTCAGTTCGAAGCCGTTGGGGCTGAGCTGATAAGCCGTGTCCGGCATCACGTCTTCGCCTGGCGGCTCAGCCGGAATGCCTACTTCAATAAATACCGTCTCGCTGACCGCGCCCACGGGCAGGGTGATCTTCGCCAGGCGGAACTTGATCTCGCCACCGCTTGTGTTGATCGGGGCGCGGTTGCTGGTGTCGCCATCCTTAGGCAGACCCTCACTGGTGCCGGCTGCTTCGCGTGAACGCGGGCGCGGCCCGCCTGCCGGCCCTGCACCCTGGCATGAGCCCAGCAGGGCCGCGATCGCCAGGCACACAACCGTGCGCGCAAAAAGTGACGCGAATGTCGCTGTAGAGGTCAAAACACCGCCTTCCTCAGTGCTGGATCGCGGGCAGCCCGCATCCAGCCGGACGTGGATTATAGCAATGCAGTTCAGCCCCATGCGCAACACAAATGCCCTGCCGCTGGTATTACACTGCGTATACAAGCAAGCCAGGAGCCAATCATGAACCAGCGCCCGCAGAGTGGAGTGGATTACACCGAGCTGTTTGAAACAGTCAGGACGATCGCCGTGGTCGGTTACAGCGATAACCCGGAGCGGGCTGGGCACTATGTACCGCGCTATCTGGCGGAGCACGGCTACCAGATCATCGCGGTCAATCCGCGCTATGAAGGCAGCATTGACGGCCACCCCTGCTACCCCAGCCTGTCTGCCATTCCGGCGGACATACCTATTGATGTGGTGGATGTCTTCCGCGCCCCGGAATATGTCGAGGCCCTGGCTGACGAGACCCTGAAGATGGAGCCCTTGCCGCGCTACTTCTGGATGCAGCCGGGCGCGGAAAATGAAGCTGCAGCGGCCAAGGTCGCGGCGGGCGGAATAGTGCCGATCATGCAGGACTGCATGCTGGCCCGCCATCGTATGTTGCAGGCCGGCTGAAAGGAGCCCCTGTCTATTTGGCAGTGTTGGCTACTTGCCAGGTGCCGGTTGTTGTGGAAATCTCGCCCGCATCTGTGTAGCTGAAGGTTCCGCTGGCAGCATTGCTGGAAAATGTGCCGTTAAATGGCCCGAAGCCGATGTTGGTCGCCTGGATGTTTCCTACGATCTGATTGCCCGTGACCAGGCCGCTGATGGCGGCAGTCACAGTCTGGTCGTTATGAGTGAAGCGCGCTGTACCACCGAGCTGACCGTTGATCACTGTAAAGCTCAGGTTGCCATCGGTGGAACCACTGACCGTGAATACACCGTCGTAAGGACCGGGGTCGGGTGTAAACCCGCTGCCGCCGCAGGCCGTCATGCAAAACATCACCGCCAGCAGCAGCGCCGGCCAAAGCTTCATGTTGCGCGCGCTTTTCGGAAACATCACCACCTCCCGAAGTCAGCTTAGTTTACCCGCTTGGATTTAAAAACACAGCGGCCCCGGTTTCCCGGGGCCGCGTACTCGACGCCCTGCGGCGTTCATTGCTTCGCCGGAGCTCTAACCTAGTGCGAAGCGGGTATCAGGCTCTTTAGCGTTCGCGCATGCCGGCAGAATCAAGCTCTTCCAGCACTACGCTTACGTTCTCCTGCTCCTCGCCACCCTGACGGGCGACCCGCAGGGTCACGCGGTCACCGACGCGGTGGTTTGTCACCTCGCGGACGAAATCATTGGCGCTGTTCACTTCCTTGCCATCGACGGTCAGGATCACATCCCCGGCCTTGATGCCAGCCTTGTCGGCAGGACCGTCTACCACAGTGCTGTGGACAAACACGCCCTTCTTGACCGCCAACTGGGCCTCCTTGCCATAGCGGGCGCTGTAGTCGGCCAGATAGTCTGAAAGGGTCGCGACCTTGGCCGATATGCCAGGGTAGGCAATCTTGCCATGCTGGACGATCTGTTCAATCGAGCTCTTGACTTCGTTTATCGGGATGGCGAAACCGACGCCTTCAATGGGCACCATGCCGCCGGAAGTCAGTTCAGGGACGCTGTTGGGGTCCCAGCGGGTGATGGCCTGGTTGATGCCGATCACCTCGCCGTGAGCGTTAAACAGTGGTCCGCCGCTGTTGCCGCGGTTGATGGCCGCATCGGTCTGCAGATAATTCTGCGGCATGCGGATATCGTCCTGGTTGGTGATGTCGGCCAGTTTACGCTGGTTGGTCGACAAGATACCTGAGGTCACCGTAGCCTTGTAACCGAGCGGGCTGCCGATGGCCACTACCGGCTCACCGATGCGGGTGGCATCGCTGTCGCCGAGGGTCGCCGGCGTCAAACCCGCCTTGTCGACCTTGATTACTGCGATGTCCTTGAAGTCGTCGACACCCACGAGTTTGGCGGTCGCGGTGCTGCCGTCATTGAAAGTCACTGTGAAGGTGTCGCCACCATCAACGACGTGCGCATTGGTGACGATATAGCCATCCTCGCGGATGACAAATCCGGAGCCCTCGCCAAGCGGCATCGGCTCGTCCATGTTGGGCTGCGTGAACTGATGGTACTGGTCATCGGGCATATCAAACTCGGGCATGCCCGGGAGCATCTGCTGCCACTGCTCCATCAGGTTACGCGGGGGCTGCTGACCACCGCCGCTGTGCGCGGCCGCCTCAGCCTTCTGCTTTTCAGGGGATGCTTCGCTCTGGATGTTGACCACGGCGGGCAAAGCGCCCTCCGCCAGATCGGCAATCCAGAAAGGATTGGTTGCGGCGTCTATCGCCTTGCTCCCGCTGGACTTGTTCAGAGAAGCCAGCTGGGCA
Organism: uncultured Planctomycetales bacterium; assembly: GCA_964512635.1. GTDB lineage: Bacteria > 4484-113 > 4484-113 > 4484-113 > JAFGCY01 > JADZFO01. The sequence continues at coordinate 36,338 of CAZEJB010000027.1, forward strand.
GAAGTACGGCCCGGACTCTGGTAGAAGGCCGGACGGGAACCACGTCCCTGCCACATCATGATGGCAACCAGAGCCACAAGGGCAAACAGCAGTACGAGCGACAATACCTTCCAGAAGGCATCACCGCGGCGCGTTTCGGTCATCTCTTCCTTGCTCCTTGATCCCGGTGTCCCAGGATGGACTATTCGACGTCCCCCACATTCGCCATGTTCGCAGCTAATTCTACCTTTTACACAGATTGGCTATCGCACGAACAGTACCAGCGTCGAAGCGTCTTGAACAATGGCTGAGCTTGGCAAGGCCTGCAATGCAGGCTATTATTGCCCGGCTGCCAAACTTGCCTCGGTAGGGTTCAGAGATGAAAGTTATCGGCCAATCACGCCTTCCGCTTGCATTTGCCTGCGTCTTTGCGCTGCTGGCGCTGCCGCTGGCTGCGCAGGCGGCCAAGCCTTCGCAGGTAGCCAAGATTCCCGGCAAAGCCTGGATTGTCCGTGCTTCGGACGCCAACATGCTCGCCTGCTGGTCTCAGCAGACTGACGGCAAATACAAGCTTTACGCGATAAAGGCTGATAAAGGCGACCCTAAGGAAATTGCCACTTCCGCCGACCCCGGCGGAATGTGCTGGATCCTTGGGCGTAACCAACTGCTCTATACCACCGCTAAGGCAGTGGATAACTCCGTCGAGAAGTATCACGATGTGACCTATTTTGTTTATGACCCGGCGACAGGTGAATCCCGCAAGCTCAGCGTGGTCAAGGACGTTCTCGAAACCTACCGCTTTGACCCGATAAGCAGCGATGATGGCAAGCGGGCGTTCCACATGACCGTCGGCACCCGAAAACTGCCCAGCTTCAACCTCTATTTCCCGGAGGGTGGACAGCTGCTTCCCCGCGATGTCAGGGCCAACATCGGTGCGGATTACGATCTCAGCAGCGATGGTTCGACTCTGTACTGGTCGCTTGAGGATACAACCGGGAAGAGCCGCAGCATTGTCGGCTGGAGCTTCGACGCCAACAGCTATACGGAGCTCTATCAGTTCCCGATGGCCAAGGATCCTTCTGAGTCCAGCGGGCTGATCAAGGTCAATTCACCGCGCAAGCAGGCGGCAATGATGGCCTACAGCGCCAAGGACCCGACGCTCAAGCTTTGCGTCTACAGCTATGCCGACCCCAAGAAGCTCAGTATCAGCCCGGTGAATCTGGCCGCTGAAACCGACGTGCTGAGCTATGACTGGAAAGGGCGCTCAGGTGTGCTTTACATCCTATATGTCACAAGCGAAGGTACACGCAAGCTGATCGAATGGGACGTGACCAGCCGTAAGGCAACGGCGCTCTTTGAGACCCGCGACGCGGTCGAATCGGTCGAGTACTCCGTGCCGGCACAGACTTATTACTACAGCGTGGTCGCCGAGGCAAAAGGAAAAAATTCCTCCAGCATCATTATGCGTCTGAAGTAACTCCGGCAGCAGGCCGAGACTTCTCGAAGGCCGCGCGCAGCGCGAAAGCTGTTTCCTGCGCGCTGAAAGTCCCCTGATAGGCGAACCCGCTCTGCGCCAGACTGGCCCTGAACTGCACGTCTTCCAGCAGACGCTGCATCGTTTGAGCCAGAGCCTCGGCGTCGCCCAAGTCGACAAAAGGCGGCGGCACATGTTCATTGCCGCAGCGCTCCCGGCGCCCAGGATCGTCATAAACAGCCCGGTGACAGGGTATGTCAGACAGCACCACCGGCAAGCCAAGGCTCTGCGCCTCCTGCGGGGGCATGCCGTAGCCCTCGTAGCGGCTGACAAAAAGCAGCGCGCTGCTTTCGAGCATCGACCGGACAAGCGCTTCCCGCTCGGCATAGCCGGCAAACTCCACGGCATCCTCAACACCCGCCCGGCGGGCGAAGTCCTTAAGGCGCGCGCTGTAAGCGGTCTCGCCGCCGATGATTCGCAGCCGGGCACGGATGCCGCGCGCCCGCAGCAGGCTCAGAGCTTCAATCGCCAGGGCGAAGTTCTTGCGCTGTTCCTGGGATCCGAGGCACAGGAATAGCGGCTCTCTGTCCGGGGCCGCAAGCCTGCCGGCTAGGCGGCGTTCGCGCCACTCCGGTTCCAACCTCGAAGCAATCTGGCTAAGCTGCGGGTCAGCAAGATACGGCACCACATGAATCCGCTCGGCCGGGAAAGGCAGATGGGTACTGACCTCCCGGACCAGCCAGCTGTTGGAGACTGTCAGAGTTCGGCAGCGCCGCCAGGTTGCCGGCAGCAGGCGCTTCCAGTACAGTCCGGCCCAGCCGCTGAACTGCTCGGGAAAGCGTAGCGGAATCAGATCGTGGACATGGGCGACGACCGGCACCGGACTGGACCAGGGCGCACCAAGTGCCGGGCTGTAGAGGAGCTCAGGTCCTGCAGCTCCATTTCTCTGCGCTTCACGGGCCAGCCGCCTTAACTGTACCGGCAGCCGACGCTGTTCCCAGTCCAGCCGGTCGCGGACTGTTCTAAGCGGGCTGTCGTTGTCGTTGGGCCGCAAACCCAGTACTTCCACATCAGGGCAGTGCTGTTGTAAGGCCTCAAGCAGCAGGCGCACGGATTGCCCAAGGCCGGTCGGCCGAGGCCCGGTGATCGCCTGCAGGTCCCAAGCAATGCGCAGACCCTAATTCTAAGGCCGCCGCAGAGCTTTTTGCGGCTGCATGATAAGCTACACATATGAATACCATGGGATATGTCTTCGTCATACTGGCCCTGTTGCTGGGGGCCGGACTTGGCGCGGGACTGGTCTGGTGGCTGCTGCGCGACCGCGGTGCCAAAGAGCAGCAACAGGCCGTCGAACTTGCGGTAGATAAAGTGCGGCTGGAGCACAGCAGCGAAATCGCGACGCTGCACGAGCGCCTGAACGCGCGGACCCAGGATATGGCCAGGCTGGACAACGAACTGGAAAAGGCCGAGCAGACCAAACGTGACGCAGTCGAAGAGGTCCGTAGTGAGCTGGAGCAGCGCATCGCGCTGATGGATGAACGGGTTCAGCAACTGACCCGGGAGAATGGCGAGTACCGCGCCGGGATCCGTGAGACTGAAATGGAGCTGCGTAAAGAGCGGGAATCGGCCGCCGAGAAGCTCAAGCTGCTGGAAGCCGCGCAGACCCAGCTTAGCGCCAGCTTTGAGGCCCTGTCCCGCAAGGCGCTCGACAGCAATAACCAGTCCTTCCTTGACCTGGCGCGAACCCAGATGTCCGCGCTCCATGAGCAGGCCAAGGGCGAGCTGGAAAAGCGCGAGAAGGCCGTCGAATCCATGGTCCGGCCGATCAGTGAACGTCTTGAGCACTTCGGCCAGGCGGTCCAGGCCATCGAAGTGAAGCGCGAAGGTGCCTACCAGTCGCTCACGGAGCAGATTCGCCAGCTCCAGGAGGCCGAGAAGACCCTGCATGGGACGGCCCAGGAACTGACCTCGGCTCTGAAGGGCAAAAGTCAGCGCTGGGGTTCCTGGGGCGAAATGCAGCTGCGGCGGGTGGTCGAAATGGCCGACATGGTCAAGTATGTCGACTTTGCCGAACAGGAGGTCGCCGAAGGCGGCCGAGACCGCCCCGACCTGATTGTCAATCTGCCGGGCAACCGCCGGATCATTGTCGACAGCAAAGCCGTCACTGAGGCCTACATGCCGATCGTTGAGGCGACCAGCGAAGAGGGCCGCATCGCCGCCGCTCTGGCCTATGCCCAGAAGGTCCGCCGCCGGCTGCAGGAGCTGGCAGCCAAGAGCTACTGGGAGCAGTTCGAAGGCAGCGCCGAGTTTGTGGTCATGTTCCTTCCCGGCGAATCCTTCTTCAGCACGGCCCTTGAGGCCGATCCCAGCCTGATAGAGTTCGGCGCCAGTAACCGCGTCATTCTGGCCACGCCGACCACGCTTATCGCCCTGCTGCGCACCGTCGGCCTCGGGTGGCGTCAGGAGCAGATTGCCCAAAACGCCCGGGAAATCAGCGACCTGGGCCGTGAGCTCTACAACCGCATTCGCACCATGGCTGAACACATGCAGGGCGTCGGCAAGAACCTTGGCCAGGCCACGGAGGCCTACAACCGGGCAGTCGGCTCCCTGGAGACCCGGGTGCTGCCCCAGGCCCGCAAGTTTGCTGCCCTGGGGGCCGGAAGCAAGGACGACATTCCAGAGCTGGACGCTGTGGAAAGCGTGCCCCGGGCACTGAGCGCCCCGGAGCTGCTTTTTGAAACCAGCGCCGACCAGACTGGCTAAAGCCTGAACGGTAATACCGCCTTTGAACTTCGCGACAGGGTCGGGGGATTGGGGTGGAGTGCAGCTGCGCGCACTCGGCGCAAAGAAGGTTGGTTGGAAAAAGCCGGGGGGAGAAAAAAACCGGTCCGGGTAGTCATGGGCAGGTTCCGGAACCGCTAACCCCATGATTCCCCGGACAACGAGATTATACCCAGACAATTCCCAAATTGCACAAGCTGCAAGGCCAAATCCCGGGAAAAATCGGCATTCCCTTCTATAATCAGCGCCCCCGTGACGGACTTTCCAGAGCAGCCTGTGGATTTTGGCGCCCTCGCTCAGCCGGCAACCGAGTCGGCTGAAGCGTTCGCCGCCGATCCGTTTGCCGGCGAATCGGCAGCGGAGGCTGAATCTGCGCCTGCTGAATCTGTCTTCCACGCTGAACCCGGACCTGTGCCAGTGGCGTTGAATTCGACCGACAAAGCAGCTACCGTCGGCGTCTTCGACAGTGGCATTGGCGGCTTTACGGTGGCCCAGGCCATCCTCAGCCTGCGCCCTGACCTGAACCTGGTCTACTTCGGCGACAGCATGAATCTCCCCTATGGTCAGAAATCCGCGGCCCAGCTGCATCGGCTCAGCCACGGCAACATCGACTTCCTGATCGGCCGCGGCTGCGACCTGATTGCCGTGGGCTGCCAGACTTCCAACAGCATTCTGGGTCGCAGTGAGCTGGACTCCTACCCTGTACCGGTCTTTGACCTTGTCGCTTCGACCATCGACTGGCTGCGGGAACTGCCCCAGCGCCCCCAGCGTCTGGCCCTCCTGGCGACTTCCGCCACGGTCAAGGCTCGCTACTGGGAGCGGCAACTGGAGGCCGCCTTCACCGACATCCGGGTCCGGCCGGTTGCCTGCCCCGAACTGGTGCCTCTGGTGGAAGCCGAGGTCCATGACCGTCACCGCATACTTCAGGCGCTCCAGCACTACCTGCAGCCTCTGATCGACGATGGGATCAGCGACATCATCCTGGGCTGTACCCACTACCCTCTCCTGCTGGACTATATCTACGAAATTGATCCTGGCCTGAACTGCATCGACCCCTCGCAGTGCTTGGCCCGACGGCTGGATTCGGCTCTGCCACCGGCCCTTTCCGGCACCCCTGCCGGCCGGCGCAGCTTCTTCAGCAGCCGGCCCGGCGAACGCTTCTATCAGCTTGGTAAGCGGGTCTTCGGCCATGAAATCCGGCATCTGACCCGCATGTGTATCGTCAACCTATTCGAGGACTAGCTTCAAGCATGGCCAACCGTAACGATGGGCGTCAGCCCGATGAGATGCGCAAAATCGTGATCCAGCCGGATCACTTCCGCCGCAACGATGTGCTGATTCGCTACGGCAACACCACAGTGCTGTGCTTTGCCTCGATCGAGGAGCGCGTGCCGCAGTGGCTGCTGGGCTCCGGTACCGGCTGGCTGACTGCTGAATACAACATGCTGCCAACATCCTCGGAGCCGCGTCAGAACCGCGAGAAGACGGCCCAGAGCGGCCGCACCCAGGAGATTCAACGCCTGATCGGCCGCAGCCTGCGAGCTGCACTGCGGCTTGAAATGCTGCCCCAGCTGACCCTGCGGATCGACTGCGATGTCATCGTTGCTGATGGCGGCACCCGCACCGCCAGCATTACCGGCGCGATGATCGCCCTGTGCAACCTGATTCACCATAACCGCGGCCGCATCAACCCGGCCTGCCTTTACAGCCTCGTCGGCGCGGTCAGCGCGGGTATCGTCCGCGGCACCCCGCTGCTCGACCTGAACTACCTTGAAGACTCCGACGCCGGCGTGGATGCCAACTTTGTCGGCCTCAGCATCGGCGGTTTTGCCGAGGTTCAGGCCACCGGCGAGCACTCCACCTTTCAGCGCGCCGAGATGGACGCGCTGCTGGATCTTGCTGCTCCGGCCCTGGCGCACATCTATAACCTGCAGAGCGAACACATCAAGCTTGATCTCTCCGGCATGGGCTAGCCTGCTTGCATAACTGTGCAGGAATGAAAGGCCCGGGCAGGTCTGGCTGGCTTTGAACACACCACGCGGCTTTAACTTTGGGACGGGATTTTGCACGTCAAAACAAAATTGCAGTCCTTCGGTGCACTCTGTTTGGACTCGTCTGGCCCAGTCCTGGCCTAGCAATGCTGCAAATGGTCCACCTTTGCTGCAATCCTGCAATTGAGGCTCAAGGCAGATCGACGGAAACAGTTGAATGAGTTTTACAGCAGATTGCATTATCAGAATGGACAGGGACCTCAACCTGGCCCCTGCGTTGAGCTCCGCATCGGCACCGGATGGGAATGTTACCGGCAAACCCGGCTCTCTGCAGGTCTGGCCGGCCGATTTAGCACAACTGAACCGCTTTTGTCCAAAGTGAACCACCTTGTGCTCTGCCGGCCTTAGAATCGCAGCCGCACATGACACACGTGACGTCACCCCGTGCGGACCGCCTCTGTCCACGGAGCTGGTCCTTCATGCCCCATTGGGCCTTGCAGCTGCTTGCGGCCAGCCTTCTATTCCTTGCTGCGCTGTTGCCGCTGAGCTGTCAGGCAGCATCAGATGCGACAGAGGTCCAGGTATCTGAGGCCCTGGGGTCGGAGTTCACCTATGCCTACCTTGGCGCTGGCGTGCTGCTGCCGCTGCTGCAGGAAGACAGCGCGGCGGGCCGGCAGCAGGCGCTGCGCACGGCTGACACGCTGGGCGTCAGCGTGGTGGCCAGCGAGCTGCTCAAGCGCGCCTTCGACGAGCAGCGACCCGACGGCAGCGCCAGCCGCAGCTTTCCCAGCACTCATGCCACGGCCGTGTTCGCCGTGGCGGCTGTACAGGCGGAGTATGACCCGGGCAGCGCCCCCTACTGGTACGCCGGGGCCAGCGCCATCGCCTACAGCCGGGTACGCCTGAAGCGCCACCGGGTGAAGGACGTGCTGGCCGGTGCCGCCCTGGGCTATGGCCTGGCGCAGCTGGAGCTACAGCTGCCGCATGGCTATGTCCTGCAACCCTGGATTGAGGATGATGGCCAGGGAGTCACCGTCGGCTGGAAGTGGTAATCGCCCAAACAGTGCCGGCGCGCGGCAGGATCACGATGGCGGCTGCGACCGGAGCGTGGCCATGACCATGATTGCGGCTGGGACCGGAGCGCTTGGGTCAGGTCGCGAGTGGACGGATAGAACCGGAGCGCGGGCATCCTGCCGGCATTCAAGTCCTGAAGAATGCAGCGTCAAGCGTGAGAGAAGCCTTCTATCCTACTGACGCCGTCTTGACCAGACCGGCCGCCCGGGCGTTCCGCGTCATCTCGGCTGAATCAAGCTGAGCTTGTCTTAGTCCAGCACTGCTATAGGGCCAATCCGTCTGCTTCGACACCAGCTTCGCCCGGACCGGGTTGTATTCGATGTATCTGATTGCATTGTTCAGATGTGTATCATCGCGGACTTTACGGTCATGATACTCATCCATCCAAAACTGGCCTGTGCGGTTAAGTATCCTATTTGCCATGCAGGCGACATAGCCCTTCCATGAATGCATCAGCTTACCGAGGGGAACATCGGGATGCAGCTCAACCACAGCATGCACGTGGTTAGGCATAACCACCCAGGCAATGAGCTTGTACCTCTGACCGTCAAAGTGGAGCAGTGAGTCATGCATGAGTTGGGCAATCTCCGGCCTGCCCAGCCAACAGGCGCCACGACCAGCATCCAGAACGTCGTCGATCAGCTGATAGTGTCTGGCTTTCTGTTCTGGACTAAGACCCTCAAGCTTCCTGACAATCAGGTCTCTTGGCAAGCTGTCCGCCAGCCTGAACGTCAGCGCCTGGGTCGAACCTGCTTCGTCAAAGTGTGGCAGGTAGCCTCGAGACCGCCAAGGTGAGTGTTGCGAACTTGACATGCTATTATTTTAACATATGAGACAGCCTTTGACAACTTCTTTTTAAGCTAATCACCAAGATTTTGCATTCTCATGTTGTAGCGCGTTTCTGGATGAGAGTGCCGGCAGGATGCCCGCGCCCCGGCACTTAACACGCCTTGGA
>CAZEJB010000027.1:44691-47720 GCA_964512635.1 uncultured Planctomycetales bacterium
CCAGAAGAAGAATGCCGGCAGGATGCCCGCGCTCCGGTTCAGGTAAGCAGCTCGGTAGAAAGCACAAGCAAAAGCGCCCCTTGCGAGGCGCTTGATAACTTCTGTTTGTTGTCTGCGGTGCTCAGGGGGGCAGCCTGGCGCTGCTCAGCCTCTGGACTCTGTCTAGTGCTGCGGGGCGTGGCCGGTCTTCTTGGTTACCTCAGCGGCGATGCTCGCGGGCACCTCGCTGTAACGCTTGAATTCCATCGTGTAGGTCGCACGGCCCTGGGTCTTGTTGCGGATGTCGGTGGAGTAGCCGAACATCATCGCCAGCGGCACCTCGGCGGTAATGATCTGGTATCCCGCTTCGCCATCAGCGATGCCGGTAACCAGGCCGCGGCGGCCGCTGATGTCGCCGTGGACGGCGCCGGTGTATTCGTTCGGTACCACCACTTCAACGCGCATCATCGGCTCCAGCAGGCGCGGCTGGCACTTGCGCAGCGCTTCCTGCATACCCATGCTGCCGGCGGCGCGGAAGGCCATTTCAGAAGAGTCCACCGGGTGGAAGGAGCCGTGGACCAGATCGACCTCGACTCCCAGCACCGGGAAGCCCGAGAGCACACCACTCTTCAGTGCGTCCTTGACGCCATGCTCCACCGCCGGGATGTACTGGGTCGGGATGATGCCGCCGGTGATGTTGTTGTTGAAGTTGAAGGTCTTGCCCTCGTGCTTCTCGGGATCCAGCGGGCGGACGTCGAGCACGATGTGCGCGAACTGGCCTTTACCACCAGTCTGCTTGACATAGCGGTGCTCAAGCTTGTCGACGGAGCCGGTGATCGTCTCACGGTAGGCAACCTGGGGCTTGCCGACCTTGGCCTCGACCTTGTATTCGCGGAAGAGGCGGTCAACGATGATCTCAAGGTGCAGCTCGCCCATGCCGGAGATGATGACCTGGCCGGTTTCATCGTTATAGGTGAAACGGAAGGTCGGGTCTTCATCCGCCAGCTTCAGCAGGCTGTCGGTCATCTTTTCGCTGTCCTGCTTGGTCTTTGGCTCGATCGCCACATCCAGCACGGTGTCGGGGATGTGGATGCTCTCCAGCAGGATCTTGGTGTCCTTGGTCGTGATGGTGTCGCCGGTGCCGGCGCTCTTCAGGCCGACCAACGCCACGATGTCGCCGGCGCCGCAGATCTCGAGGTCCTCACGGTTATTGGCGTGCATGCGCAGGATGCGGCTGATGCGCTCGGTCTGGTCCTTGGAGACGTTGTAGACCTGGTCGCCCTTCTTGAGCGTACCGGAGTAGATGCGGGTGAAGGTGATGCGGCCCACGTGCTGGTCGCCGGCGATCTTGAAGGCCAGCGCGGCCAGGGGACCCTTGGGGTCGCAGGGGCGCTCCTCCTCTTCCTCGGTGATCGGGTGGACACCCTTGATCGCCGGGACGTCCAGCGGGCTCGGCAGATAGCGGTTGACGGCGTCAAGCAGGTTCTGGATACCCTTGTTCTTGAAGGCCGTGCCGCAGAACACGGGCACGAGGCCGTGATGGATCACGCCGCGGCGCATGGCCGCCTGCAGGTCCTCAGTGGTCACCGAGGTCTCGTCCTCGAGGTACTTCTCGAGCAGCTCGTCGTCCTTCTCAATGATGGCGTCAACCAGCTCGCGGCGGTACTTCTTATAGTTATCCATCAGGTGCTCGGGAATCTCGTCGATACGGTAGGTCTCCCCAAGCTTGTCCGAGTCATAGAAATAGGCCTTGCCTTCCAGCAGGTCGATGACGCCCTGGAAGTCCGACTCCTGGCCGATGGGTATCTGCGCGGCAACGGCGCGGGCCATCAGACGCGAGCGCAGGCTGGACACGACGTTGTAGAAGTTCGCGCCGGTACGGTCCATCTTGTTGCTGAAGGCGATACGCGGAACGCGGTAACGGTTGGCCTGGCGCCAGACCGTTTCGCTCTGGGGCTGGACAGCCGCCACCGAGCAGAGCACGAACACCAGACCGTCCAGCACGCGCATCGAGCGCTCGACCTCAATCGTGAAGTCTACGTGGCCGGGGGTATCGATGATGTTGATCGAGTGGTCTTCCCAGGTGGCATAGGTCGCCGCGGAGGTGATGGTGATGCCACGCTCGCGCTCCTGCTCCATCCAGTCCATGGTGGCAGCGCCCTCATGGACTTCGCCCAGCTTGTGCTGGCGGCCGGTATAGAACAACACGCGTTCAGTCAGTGTGGTCTTGCCTGCGTCGATATGCGCGGCGATGCCGATATTGCGTACCTTATTCAGATCGCTAGCCATGACAACCCTCCGGTTCCAGGGAGCGGGCCTGCCCGCTGATGCTGCTTAACCCAGCAGCCGGGAAATCAAAGTAAGTCCGAATCGAGAAGCCTGGATAAAGTCTGGGCTTCTTCACAAACGAAGGGTACTACCCCCTCGCGGGCGTAGTACCCCTTTGTGTCCGCAGTTGTTCTTCTTGTACCCCGTCCTACCAGCGGAAGGTGGCGAAGGCCTTGTTGGCCTCAGCCATCTTGTGGCTGTCATCACGCTTCTTGATCGCGCTGCCCATACCGTTGGCAGCATCCATCAACTCCGCGCTCAGCTTGTGGACAAAGGTCTTGCCGCCACGGCCACGGGCACCGTTAAGCAGCCAGCGCATCGCCAGCGCGTAACGGCGCTCGGGACGCACTTCGATCGGCACCTGATAGGTCGCACCACCGACGCGGCGGCTCTTGACTTCCACCGTCGGCAGGGCGTTCTGGATCGCCTTCTCAAAGATCTTGATCGGCTCGCCGCCGACCTTCGCCTCGATATTGGCCAGGCAGTGGTAGAAGATCCGCTGGGCGGTACTCTTCTTGCCACGGCGCATGATGTTGTTAATGAACTTGCTCACCAGCGTGCTGCCGTAGACCGGGTCCGGCATCGGCGTACGCTTCTCAACTTTTCTGGAATCACGAGGCATGGGTCAAACTCTCCGTTACTTCGTCAGTTCAGATCTGGATCAGCTCAGGGTCTTACTTCTTGCCGGTGGCGGCAGCCTTACCACGCTTGGTACCGTACTT
>CAZEJB010000028.1:0-17668 GCA_964512635.1 uncultured Planctomycetales bacterium
CGCCATGTTTGCCGATCCGCCCTGCTGCGGCGATGATGAACTGTGTTAACACGCTTTCGGCTAGTATGGTCCATGCGCTCCGTTTTGATTCTTGGCCTGCTCGGCCTGCTGCTGACAGGCGGCTGCCGGGACCAGGCGCTGCGAAGCTTCTCCGAGGCCGGGGACGAGCCCGCCGTGGTGGCCTATGACCCGCAGAATTACCCTGGCATCCAGTGCCTCGCCGGCAGAGTCATCGCCGAGACCGACCCGGCGCTCAGCCCGGCACAGCGTGCCCGGCTCTGGGAGGAATACGGGCTGAAGGTCAGCTTCGAATGGCTGGCACCCGCGGAGGGCTTCACCTACCATGAGCTTGAGCTTCAGCGCTTCTCACCGCTGCAGCGCGGCCGCAGCCTGATCACCCGGGTGCTGCAGCCCCACGCCCCGGTGCTGCCCAGCCGGCGGTTGCCGGAGCTGGTCGCCGCGATGAACGAGGATCCCCGCATTCACTGGGCCAGCCCGGATGCGCTGCTGCTGGAGTGGGCTGACGGCGAGAGCGCTGCAGCGCCCGCCGAGGCACCGGCGCCGCCGGAGGACCTGGTGGAGCCGCCGACCCCGGCCGAGGCCAGCCGCAACGCCAGCGCTGTGCCGGCGTTGAAGGACGGCGAGGGTGTCTGCTTCGTCGACCAGCGCTACCGCCCGCTGGATGGCGGCCTGCGCAGCTGGGTCGCCCAGTCCTCCGCCAGCAGCGAGGTGCAGTGGCAGCCGCCCTTCCCGGACTTTGAATACTACCGCCGCTGCAAGCCCGAAGGATCGCTGGTCGACTGGGCCGATGTGCTGGCCTCGGACGCGACTTTCATGAGCTTCTGCCGCAACATTCACGGCACCGGACAGCAGCAGGCGCTGGACGCCTATCGCGCCGCGGGCAGCCCGGAGCTGGCGCCGGTAACGGTCTGCGTGGCGGATACCGGCGTGCTATTCGACCATCCCGATCTGGCCGGGCGCCTGCACCCTAACAGCATCGACGCGAACTACAGCAACTACCGTATCGCCGCCGGCCAGGACCGCCCGGCGCCGGGCTTGAAGATTGATGACCGCAGCGCCCGGGTCGGCATCGGCCTGCCCCGGGACGCGATCAAGCAGCAGCCGGCCAGCCATGGCACGGCGGTGGCGGGGATCATCAGCCGCTGCACCGAGGGCTTCAAGGGTCCGCTCGGCGCACCGGCAGTGCGCCTGCTGCCGGCCTCGATCCGTTCCGACAAGACCTATGCAATGGTCGGCTTTTCCTTCAAGAGCCCGATCAGCGCCTTTATCAAACTGGTCTACTGCCTGAACCAGGACTTCCCGGTGGGCAAGGTCAGCGCCGATCCTCTCGGCCGCATCGCCAATGACGGCGATGTCAGGGTCGTCAGTGTCAGCGCCTCGGTTCCACGATCCTATTTCAGCAAGGCCGAGTGGAAGCTCGTCAGCCCGCTGGTGGGCAAGGCCGCCGGTGCCATCTGGCAGGACGTGATCTACAACGACCGCGTCTATGTCTTCGCTGCCGGCAACGAGGCCATGGGCGAGTGCAACCGACCCTGTGACGAGAAGTACGTCATCGGCGTCTCGGCCTGTATGCCCTATGACCCCAGCCAGGCCTGGATCGGCCCCCCGCCCGAGCTGGATAAGAAGGGCAAGCCCAAATGGCGTCAGGAAGGCTCCAACCTTGACCCCAAGTGCGTCTCGGCCCCGGGCTATGCCATCATCACCAGCACGATCTATCCCTGCCCGAACCTCAGCTATCTGCCGGCAGCGGAGATGCCCAAGGCCTGGCCGGACTACTCCTTCCCGCCGCGCGGAAGCGGCTGGGTCAAGCAGACCAACCGCTTCTGCGCCACGAGCTCGGCCACGCCGCAGGTCAGCGCACTGGCAGCGCTGCTGTATGCCCAGCAGCCTGGCCGCTCCTACCAGAACGTGATCGCCGCCGTTGAGGAAAGCGTCGCTGATCGCATGGTGACGGCTTCCTACGGCCAGTCACGGGGGCTGATCGACTACCGCGCCGCGCTGGGCTGGGGCGATTAGTACCCCGTGCTAGTGCTCGAAGATCGCGGGCGGCTTGGGCAGATAGGCCAGGATTCCTGTCGATAAGCCGCTGCCGATGGCGGGGTTGGCCACCAGCTTGCTGAGCACATCCTTGACCTGGCCGCTGGCGACGTGGGATTGGGGATCGAAAACGTCGCCGGCACCGTCCTGGACCGTCCACTGAACGTCCGGCATCTGGTACCAGGTGAGTTCGGCATTCTGCCAATTGGCCGCCTCACCGGTCGGGTAGTAAGACTGGCCGCAGACGAGCATGCCGCTGCGGAAGCTGACCAGATTGCCACCCTGGGATGACGCATAGGCTGACAGGTCCGGGTTCAGCGTGACCCCGCCGATCTTGTTCATGCCGCTGTCAAAGTCCAGCAGCATGCAGCGCTGGGTGCCCTGCGAAGTGTCGCCGATAGTGGCCGCCAGGGCATAGTCACCCCCGACGTAAGCCAGTCCGGTGATCTTATCCACCTGGTTTGGTCCGGCCTGGGAATAGAAGCTGCGGGTGGTGGCCATGTTGGTGTCCAGGTCCAGTTTCTGCACAAAGCCTACTGGCAGATTCTCACTGCTGGTGCCGGCGATGTAGAAATATGACGGGCCGATAAAGCCGTTGCTGTAGAGCAGTCGTTCTCCGTGGTCAAATGTGGGGTCGCTCGTCTCCAGCCCGCTTTCAAACTCGAGGTTGGTGCCCCACTGAGTGATCCATGTCCTGCCCGAGCCGGAATGCAGAGCCGCCACCCCGAGGGTCAAGCCGCCCAGTCCGCGTTGGACAACGATGTCACGGGGATCGGCATACTGGCCGCCCGGATAGTTGCGCTTCTGACAGGCCTGCAGATTGCCGAGCTCATCCAGCTTAAGCAGGACATTGGTTGCGCTGACTGTATCGCCGGACCCGAGGGCAAAGATGCTGTTCTCCGAGCAGGCCAGAGCCTCAATGCTGGTCAGGCCGCTGAAGCGCCGGTCCCAGAGCACCGCCCCATCACTGTTCCAGGCCTGCAGCAGGCCCTCATAGAAAGGCGAACCCTGGTCATCCACATAGCGCACTTTGCCTCCGACGAGGATCATGTCCTGACCGAAGCGGGCGACGCAGTTCACAGCGACAAACTGCGTTGGAGTTATCTCAACGTAGCCATACGCGCCGACTACTCCGCCCCGGCTGTCTGCAGCCTGGTCATGCTGCAGTTTCAGGCAGACCAGCGGATAGTCCGCATCCGCCCCCTTGTTGGAAGCCAGGTGACCAAAGGCCATTACGGTGTTGTCATCCATGGGCAGGACGGCGCTGATGCGTTCGAGATAGCCCGCCATCTTGAAGTTCTGCTGCCAGTGGTCAGTAATTGACGCGGCGGCTGTCTTGGTCGCAGTCATGCCAAGGTTGTCCGTCACGCGGACGGCGGCCGTGTAGTCCCCAACCGCAGGATACACAAATTCATAGACGGAAGACGTCCCGTTGTCGACAAAGCTGCCGTCATTTTCGGGATCAAACTCGTACTTCACCAGCTCGCCATACTCTGAAAAGCTCTTGGACGCGTCCAGCTTTCCCTGCAGCAGGGCGTTGCCGCTGTTGCTGAGGCTCAGATTCGCATAGGGCGGCGAGGTGCCGAGATGCACCCGGCCGATGTAGCAGTTCTCGCAGAAGGAAATCACAGCCGCATACAGATCGCCGCTGTCGCTCAGGTAGGGCGTCAGGCCGCCGGTCTGGACAAAATTGCGCTGGCCCATGATGTTGGAAGTGACCAGATTGGACTGCAGAGGGAACCAGTCCCAGCGCCCGCTGCTCCAGTTGGACAGACCGATCCAAACCTTCTTGTAATCCTGCGGCAGCTTCTCACCATTTTCATCAGTAAAGAGGGCGTCGACGGCCAGCAGTCCGTCACGGTCATAGCCGGGGGCCTGGAAGTGGAACACGGCGTAGGCCGCATCGGAAAGGCCATTGGCTTCCGCAGGCTGCGGAGCTTCAAGATGGACCCATGTCTGCGGATCCTTGGTCTGAGTCTTGCTTGATGGCATCGTCTGGTCATACTCGACGCCCTTGCGCTGCAGATCCGCTTCAACATAGCTCCCCGATCGCGGCGCTGAATGCGGCAGCCCGGCTACCGCAGGCAGCTGCGGCATCAGCGGGCCGGAACTTTGGCCAGGCTGCTCAGCGGTCCCGCCTGCGCCCTGTAGACCAGATGACCCGGCGCCGCAGGCAGCACTGACCAGAATAACGAGCGCAAGTGAGATCACCGCGCCAAAGGACTTGTAGAACTTTCTCGACATGACATTCTCCAGACAGCGGCAAAGCTGCTGCCGTGGATTATGCCCAGCCAGGTGCGCCTTGAAGGCAGTTGTGATACCCAGTGATAATGACTTCTGCCGGCCTTGCCAGGTAGCGCTACTACGGCAGCGGAACGAAGCTGACCAGGGCGTCAAAAGATCCCGCTCCGCTGTCCTGGACCATGCCCGGATCGGCGTCGCTGGCTACACCCTGGCTGTCGGCAGTAGTCCACTGCGGACTGGTGCTGGAGCCCGGCGTATCGACCCAGTGGTCGCTGTAGGACTGTGTACCACTGCCCCAGTTCTGGTATTCGCCAAAGGCGTCCGGGCCAAATCCGGCCAGGAGCAGTCCATCGCCATAGCTGAGCAAGGCGTCAGCGCTGCTGTAACTCCCACCCGCCTCCAGCTCCAGCGCCGACCCCAGGGTGCCGTCTGAAAGCAGATGCAGCAGACAGGAATGAACAGCCTGATCACCGCCGGGGAATCGGCCGGAAACCGCAAGGAGATTGCCGCCGGATCCATCACTCAGCAGACCGCCAAAGCTGCCACAGTCGAGCCCGCTGACCCTGACGCCGAAGACGCTGTCGCCACTTGGCGGCAGAGTCAGGACGAAGGGCGACTTGACAGAGTTGATCTCTACCGTGCCACTGACGGTATAGCGGGTCTGGGCCGTAATGAAGTTGTGCGAATAACGGATATGTCCCGGCTCGCGCCCCTGGCTGTCATCAGCGAGCAGCGCCGCACTGCTGAAGTCTCCGCTGGAATCATAGTCAACATGACCCAGCTGACCGCCTGCCGCCGTACTGATGCGCGACAGGACTGTCACCCCGGTCAGCTCGCCGGTCAGGCCATGTTTGAAGTCAAGGTCCGCTCCATATTCCGCGCTGCCCAGGTCGCGGCTGCGCAGGTACTTGATCTCGCCATCGGGCATCACCTTGCACAGCAATGTGTCGGCCGGGGAATTGGTGGTCCCGCAGAACCAGATGTCGGTTCCGTCGCACCTGACTTGTTCAGCATAGTCGCCCTCAGAGGCGCCATAAATCTTGGACCACAGCAGATTGCCGTCAGGGTCCCACTTGAGCAAAAGGCACTGCGCGTCGAGGTCTCCGATGTACTCAGTGCCGCAGACTACCAGGTTGCCTTCGCTGTCCACCGCGGCGCTGCTGGCGTAAACGTCACTGTTATCCCTGGCAAAGAAGCGTGTCCACAGCATCTGGCCCGCGGAGTTGAGCTTCATCACGAAAATGCGCGAGTCAACTGCGGGATCGGAATCAAACTGCGTTCCGGCCAGCAGGACATTGTCACCGGCGTCGACCGCCAGGCCATCGACGCTCTCTGCCAGCAGATAACCAAAGCTGCGCTGCCAGTAGTGTCCTGGGCTTATCACGAGGCTGGCCGTGGCCTGGTTACCCAGTTCGTTACTCACCCGCACCGTCGCGTTGAAACTGCCCTCTTCGCTGTATAACCAGTCCAGTTCCGCATTGCCCGGCAGATAGCTGCCGTCGCCCTCGGGATCCCATTCAAAGCTGATGGCGCTGCCAGCACCTGGCAGGCTTGCGCTGGCGTCCAGGTGAACCTGCAGGGGCGGGGCGCCACGGCGCGGGCTGGCGCTCAGGCTCGGCTGTGGGCTGACCCCGCCCAGACGAATCTGATTGAGATAGGCCTCCTGTGTACCGCCGAGTACCAGGGCTACATACATCTGTCCCCCGGGGTCCAGATAGGGCGCAAAGTCGGGCAGTTCAAGTGCACTGCCGCTCAGTTCTGCATAGTCAAACCAGTCCCAGGCACCACTGTCCCAGTTTGCCAGGGTGACCCAGCAGTCACTGCCCGAGCCAGACTGGGGCGGTATGCCCCAGGAGAAATGCAGCCTGGGCTCGAGGTCATAGCCGGGAACCGCATAGCCGTAGACCGCGAAGGCCAATCCCTTGAGGCCTGAGCTGCCTGTCTGGGCGGGCTTGAGTGCGAGCTGCTGCGCCGCGAAAACCTCGACATTCTGGCTGGGGAGTCCGGCTTCAAACTGCTCGCCGAGACGCACCAGATCGGAGTCGACAAAGCTGTCCCCGCGCGGCCGGGTCTGGGCGGCCGGCAGGCCAGCGACAGCCGGCAGCTGCCGCGCGGCCAACACAGATGGGTCGAAGCCCGCCACCCCGGCTGCGTTCCCAGTTTCAGGCAAACCAGGCTTGCCCGCGCATGACACAGACAGACATAGCAGCAGCGCGGATACAGCTGACACCAGCAGTCTTGCAAACAACGCATTTGTTGATATCGATGCTGCCATTGCGACCTCCTGGGCCGATTGCCCGCCTTCTGGCCTGGTCCTGGGGCGGCTCAGGCTAGGGCAGCGGAACATAGGCCGCCATTCCGTCTTCCAGTCCCGCTCCGCTGTCGAGGGTCAGTTCATCTTCAAAGTTGAAACTGTCTCCGAGGCTGTCAGTTGCGCTCCAGCTCTGGCTGGCTCCGCTGGTGCTGGCGTCCTCCCATGTTTCGCTGTAGGGCTGGGCCGTCAGGCTCAGCGGCTCCAGCGTCTGCGACGCGTCGAGTGCATTGCCCCAGGTCAGCAGACCTTCCTGGTAGGCCTGAATGCCATAGCTGCGGGTCTTGCTGCCGGTACTGCCAAGCTGCAGCGCACTTAGCAGCTGGCCCTGGTTGTCGAGATGCAGCAGGGCGCCATGGTTCTCAGCGGCGCTGAACCAGCCCCCGAGGTAATAGCCACCTGCGCCGTCGCTGAAGAAGCTGTTGGCCTCAGAGAACCCGGACCCCGATAACCTGACGCCATAGGTACTGCTGTCGCTGCCTTCAAAGACCAGTACAAAGGGCTGCTGCTCGCCGCCAACGGTCACTGTACCGCTGATGGTGTAGGTATTGGTGAAGTTGATGAAGTTGGAACTGAAGCTGATCGCCTGGCCCTTCTTGGCAACCGAAGCGTTGCCCAGAGTCCTGGCGGCCTGGAAGTTGCCGGCCTCGGAGTAGTCAAGGCGCAGGACATTCTGGACCGAGCTGACACTGCGGCTGCCGATCACGCTAAGACCTGTCAGATCACCAGTGATGCTGTTCTTCAGAACCAGATCATTGGCAAAATCGGAGGTCCCACCATCCCGGGTCCGCACCCAGTCAAGGCTGCCCGCGCTGGTCAGATGCAGCACGCATATATCTGAATTGCTCTGGCCGCAGGCATAGATCTCGTCTCCGCTGCACTTCAGCGCGTCAAGACGGTCGAAGTTGGCACTGCCGAAGGTCTTGCTCCACAGCAGCAGCCCCTCTGGCGACCACTTCTGAACAAGGCACTCCCGCCCCTGCCCGCTGACCTCCTGGCTGCCGACGACAATCAGCTCGCCGCTGGAATTGACCGCGACATCGCCAGCGAAGACATCATCCGCTGCGCTGTAGCGCCGGGCCCACTGCAGACTGCCGGCGCTGTCCAGCTTCTGGACAAGCAGCTCATAAGTCTGGGCTTTGTCAGGATTCGCGCTGTGTCCACACAGATAGATGCTGCCATCTGTATCCACCGCCGCGCTGACGAGTTCGTCAATCCCGCTGCGCCCATAGGTATGCATCCAGTTCTTATGAACCGTGATCGGCAGGCTGGCGACTGAGCTGCTGCCAACGCTGTTGGTCACCCGCACAGCAGCATCAAACACACCAGCCTCCTCATAGCTGAACTCGAAGAGGCCGTTGATGTCGCCCTCAACGAAGCTGCCGTCGCCCTCGGGATCCCATTCGTACTTCTCAATCAGCCCCAGCGGAGGCAGGCTCTGGCTGGCATCGAAGCTGACCAGCAGTGGAGCCGTGCCGATCTGCGGTGTGGCCGTCCACTGGATGATCGGCGCCGGCAGGCCCAGGCGGATCTCCTGCAGGTCGTTTTGGAAGAAGCCTTCCGTTACGATGACCATGTACATGTCGCCGCCGGCATTAAAGAAGGGCTTGAGATCGCCGGTGTCGATGTAGCCGCCCGGCTGATGCTGGAACCATTTCCAACCGCCCTTACTCCAGTCACTAAGGCCGATCCAGATCAGATAAGGATCCAGCGGATTCTGCGCCCATTCAAAGAACACCTGACCATTGCGGTCGTAGCCCGGAGCCGTGAAGTGAAAAGCCGCATAGGCCGTGCTTTGCAGACCATTGCTCTCACCCTGCCAGTTGGGCATGAAGTTCAGTTCGGGCGCGTTGAAGACATGGACCCGTGCGCTGGGCAGGGTCTGGTCGTACTGCTCGCCGGTCTTGACCAGATCGGCTTCCACATAGCTTCCGCCGCGCGGGCTTAGCGGCAGGTCCGCAAGCGCCGGCAAGGACGGCAGGCCCGCGGATGGCGGCCCGACATTGCTCTGTTCGCCTGCGGCCGCCGGCGGCAGGAATTCAGCCGTGGCGGGCAGGGCTGCAGACCCGGCATCAAGGCCGGGCTGGTTATTGCCGGAGCAGGAGGCGGCCCCCAGGGCCAGAACCAGAACAGCGGCGGCAAAGCGGCTTTTATCGAAGACAGGACTGCGCATAAGACCCCTCGAAAGCTATCGGCACACCCGGCGCCATATTGATTTCACAGCGGCACAGTCGGCTGTCGACCGGGGATTATACCCAGCCAGACAGGTCTGAACAGGGTTTTGCGCGGGGGATGATACCCAGTGATAGGTAGAATTGATCAGGCTTCAGCGCAGCCTCCGGCGCCTGCAGCGGGAGCCTGCTAGACTCTCGCGCCGCGCAGAGAGGCAAAGCTGCACGGGAAGGGTAGACTGCAGAGATGACACACGCCTGGCACGACGTCTTTATCGGCAACGAAGCTCCCCGCGAGTTCAGCGCGATTATTGAAATCCCCAAGGGTTCCAAGGTCAAGTACGAGCTGGACAAGACCACCGGCCTGCTGCGGGTCGACCGTGTGCTCTACAGCAGCGTTTTCTACCCCGCCAACTACGGCTTCATTCCGCAGACCCTTGGCGACGACCATGACCCCCTGGACGTGCTGGTGCTGATGCAGGAGCCCGTGGTGCCGCTGAGCATTGTGCGGGCGCGGCCGATCGGCATGATGACAATGACCGACCAGGGCGAGGGCGACGAGAAGATCATCTGCATCCACCTCGACGACCCGGAATACAACGGCCTGACCAACATCCGCGAGCTGGCCAGCCACCGGCTGGAAGAGCTGCGGACCTTCTTTGAGGACTACAAGAAGCTGGAGCACAAGGAAGTGACGGTCAAGGACTTCCTGGGGCCGATCGAGGCCATGCGCGCTGTGCACCACTGCATGAACCTCTACCAGCAGATGTTCCAGGGCGCGCAGGGCGAAGTCGCCGCCAGCGCCTGATCAGTGAAAGATGCATGATCAGGGCAGCGCGCGGTAGCCGATCAGGCTCTGGGAGTCCCCCTGCTCCGAATCGATGAAGAGCTGCGCTGCGAGATCATTGACCGTCCCTGCCAGGTCATCCGCCTGCCAGTTAAGCACGGCGACAGATCCGTCCAGGTCCTGCCAGCTTGCACTGATGTCCGCCTGACCGCTGAGTTGATGGGTCGACCAGCTGACAGCACTGCTGGAGCTGTAGCCAGCAAAGATAATGCCATCGTCCTGCAGGGCCATATCCAGCACGAAACCGACTTCGTCGGGCGGCCCGAGCAACTGCTCATAGGCCATAAAGTCCAGGTCGGCATTGAAGCGCGCCAGATAGCCTGCTGAACCAGCCGCCACCGTGTCATTACCGCAGATCAGGTTACTGCCGTCGGGCAGCCGCAGCCACTCCCTGAGCGACACACCGCCGTTGAAGCTCGGACTGCCAAGTCGCGTACCCCGGGTACTGGCGCCGCTGGTAGGGATTTCCAGCAGGAAGATATTGGAATTGCCGGCAATGCTGAGTGTTCCGCCGATCCGGTAGCTGCTGCCCAGTATCCCCGGAACGTGTTCGATGTAAGACGGGCTCAGGTCGAAGCTGGAGTCCAGCAGCGCGCCGCCAAGATAGCTGCCGTCCTCGTCCCAGTCGTTTCGCCAGGCAGTGCTGCTGTTTGAGTCGTCAAAAACACTGACAGTGCTGACCCCCTGTAACTCGCCAAGGAAGGTCCGTCGAACCGTCAGGCCCCGGCTGAAGTCAAAGGCCTGGCCGTCGCATCTTCTGGTCCACAGCAGATTCCCGGCGCTGTCGAGTCGCGCCACAATCAGGTCATACTCAGCCGGGTTGGTGTAGCCAGCAACAAAGATATCCTGACCAACAACGACCATCTGCTCGAGAGACTCAGTTTCGGCACTGCCAAAGGAGCGGCACCACAGCAGCTCGCCATCCGGGTCCCACTTCTGCACTACAGCCTCACTGCCTCTTCCGGTAACGACCATGAAGCCGGCCAGCAGCAGATTCCCCTGCGAGTCCAGCGCGATCTGCTCGACTTGACCGGACAGGCCATTGCTGAACTCACGGGCCCAAAGCAGCTCGCCGAAGCGGTCGAACTTGAACAGCTGGAAGGTGTAATAGTCGCTTTCATCGTTGCCCAGTCCGGCGGCAAATATGTTGCCTTCGGCATCCAGAGCCAGCGAGTTAAGCTGCTCCACATAGATCATGGTGGCGCTGCTGTCCAGATAATGCTCCCAGTAGCTGGCCACATGCACTGCCTGGCTGGCGACGGCGCTTTCACCGCCGCTGTTGCTTACCCGCACGGCCGGCGTGTAGCTACCCTGCGCCGTATACTCGTAAATCAGTTGCGGCACGGTACCAGTACTGGTTTCAAAAATTCCGTCGCCATCAGTGTCCCAGGAGAAGTCGGTGAAAGCACCTTCGCCGACCGAGCTGCCAGAGGCATCGAGCGTCACACTGAGCGGCGGCTGTCCGTTCTCCGGACTGACGTCCAGCACTGCTGTCGGCGGAACGCCGCCGAGGCGGATGGAAGATAGGCGATGCTCACTGGCGTCGGCGGTCAGGACAATCGCAAAGAGCTCGCCCCCGGGCCTGAAATAGGGGCTCAGGGTTGGGACATTGACCCTCAGGAACACCGAGTCTTCGGGCCTGAACCAGTCCCAGCGGTCCTGGGCCCAGTTGCTTAGCCCGACATACAGCCCGCTGGAGCCCGCGAGTTCCTGACCGGCGAGACGCAGCTGTCCGCTGCGGTCATAGCCCGGCGCAAGAAAACGAAAGCCGGCATAGGCCACAGAGCCCAGGTCATTGGACAGCGTGTCATAGAGCGGCTCGAAAGTAGCGGACGGCGCGTTGACTACTGATATGCGCTGGGCCAGATCGGGCTCAAATTCCACGCCTGCTTTTGTCAGGTCGGCCTCCACATAGCTGGCATCGCGCCGAGGCAAAGGAGTGGCCAGCTCGGAGGGCGAAGGCAGGCCGATAACGCTTAGACCGGGCGGCTGGACCAGCGGCATTGACCGGGCCGAAGGCTCCCCGGCAACAGGGTTCTGGTCCTTTGCTGTATCCGGCAGGCGGACGCGGTCACTGCAGGACTGATTGCCCAGGCACAGCAGGACCGCTCCAAGCGCTGCAATCGATAGTCCAGGTTTCATCATCAAGCCTCCTGAGTAGTGCGCCCGCATGGGGCGCTCCGTCCCGATGTGCTCTCGTCGCTCACCGCGCCTGGCGATGTTAGTGCATGGCCGACCCGGGTTCCTGGTCGATCGCGACCAGGTCAATGCCGTCGGTGACATAGCCGGGAAAGTCACCCTCCTCCCTGTCCAGTCCGCCGGACTGCAGCAGGATGAACAGCCAGCTTAGCGTGAAGTCCTGCGGCAGCAGGCTGTCTGCCTCCCAGTTGCCGGTATCCCCGTTGAGATAGCCGCAGTAACAGATGCCTGTACCAGCCGGCTCTCAGCCTACTGCTGCTGTCTTAAGGCTCTGGCATATAGCCGATCAGAATGTCACTCTGCCCCGCGCCGCTGTCCAGGCTGGCCTCCACTGCTTCGGCAACCTAAGGTCACCCGGCGCTGGAATTCCTGTTTGATCCGGGCTGCCCACCTGTATCGCTTTCCAGGCAAGTGCTGCGCAGACCCACACTGCGCAGACCCTCAGCAGTCCTGGCTGCACCAGCTTCGCAGGCAGCTGGCAGAAGTGCCAGCAGGCCCAGGGTGTTAAGACATGGCGAGGTCGGATCCAAGCTTTCTCTGCGCAGCAACAGACCTCCAGGACCACCTTGCGCGGCCAGGAGAAACTAACCACCTAGGATACCCTGAAATGTAGCGGCTCAGTCAGGCCTGACTCAAGCTATTCAGCAGGTACGGGCCTAGATGCCCTCGCGGTAGCTGATGTACATATCGTTCTGTCCTCCGCCGCTGTCGATGGTCAGGCTGTCCAGCGCATCGCTTACATCCCCGTTTGTGTCGGACAAGTCACTACCCTGGAACGAATAAGAAAAGACGTTGACACCTGTTTCCGTTCCCCAAGTCCCGGAAAAACCCTGCGACAACGGGCTTTGAGAGTCAATCGTGGAGCTGCTGGCAGTTCTAATGGAACCCCAGGTCAGCAGTCCATCGCCATAGGGCTGCTGTCCAAAGAGTGGTGCTCCGTACTCGTCGGGAACATAATGGTGATAGGCATCGAGGAAGCCGCTAGTGCCGTCAAAACTCAACAGATAGCCTGTCGAGTAAGCTCCATCTGTACTCACACCCGAGGCTGTAAAACCCTCCTCAGCGCTGCCGGTCAGTGAACTCAGGCTTGAAAGTCCAATGGGACAGCGTCCGCCAAACTCGCTGCTTCCGCTGAGGTTCGCGGGCATAGAAAGCAGATAGACACTGCTGCTCAGGCCCTCATAGGTCCCTGCAATGAAGAGTCCTGCCTTGCTTTCAAGCAGGCTCCGCCTGTACAACAGGGCGTCACCGGATGCCGGACTGTCGAGCTCCAGCTTCTTGACGCGTGCGTTTGGCAGGTTTGTACCTGCGTCACAGGCAAAGATGAAGGGATGCGCTGTTTCCGAGTCCAGATCATTGGTTCCAATAGCCATGTAACCGCTCAACTGCAGCAGCGCGTCATATGTGAGCTCCAGGTCATTGAGCCGACAGTCGTTGGCAACATCAACATACCTGCCTTCAGGCAAGGAGCCGTCCAGAGGAAACCAGATCAACAAACTGGATTGCCCAGGGACAGCAGCCTTGTAGGTGCAGCAGCAACAAGCGCAGGTATCTGTCAGTTCCATATCAACAAGGGGTACATTGGTTTCCAACGCCAGGGGGAAAACCGTTCGGCTGGACAGCAGGGTGCCGTCCACGGTCCACTCCTGAACAACCGCATGGTTGTTGCTTTCCATCTGAACTTCGCCGCCGACCCAGAGATGACCATTTGCAGCCAGGCGGATCCGACGCCCAATGCAGAGGCTGTCCGTTTTGTAGTAGCGCGCCCACTGGAATTCGCCAAGTGGATTCAGACAGGCAACGAATTCAACTATTTTGCCGCTGCTGGTCCCCTGGCCGCAAAGATAGATTCTGCCGCCTGAGTCGCTCACTGCGTCGTAAATGTTGTCTGCACCTACTTCCCCGAAGCTGTGCGACCAGAAATCAAGCACAAGAATATCTCGGCTGGCCGATGCCTGCTCCAGCGCACTGTTGACCACCGTCAAAGTGGCCGAGTTAACTCCCTTGGAGCCATAGACATGGTCTGTTGTGGGCGTGAGCGTTGTCTTGTCCACGCTGCCATCGCCGTTGAAGTCCCAGCGATACTCTGTGATGCTGCCTTCGCCAGCCAGAGTGCCGCTGGCGTCGAAGCTGACGCTGCCGCCGGGCTTGAGCTGACTTGTGCTGACCTGCAGGGCAGCCGTGGGCGGTGTGCCGCCGAGACGCAGACTGTCAAGCAGGAAAGGGCCGCCGGCCGGAACATAGACCGCCAGCAGCAGGGTGCCGCTGGTGTTGAAGCAGGGCAGCAGCGAGCCGCAATCAAAACTGTCGCTGCCGCTGTGCCATTCCCAGCGGCCGCTGTTCCAGTTGCTGACGGCAGCAAAGGCCAGGTCCGGGGCCAGGCCATTCCAGCCCAGACGCAGCAGCGGCCCGCGGTCATAGCCCGGCGCGACAAAGCGATAGATCGCCCAGGCCCCACCTCCAAGGCTCTGCGGGGCGCCGGCCAGCGCGCTGGGACTGAACTGGCCATCGCCGTCCGCCGCCGGTGCGGCATTCCAGGGACTGGGATTGCCGAGCATTTCGTCGCCGGCCTGAATCAGGTCAGCTTCGACGAAGCTGCCCTCCCGCGCAGCGGCCAGACCACTGAAGGTGGCCAGTTCAGGCAGTATGGGAGTTGGGTCGGGCCAGGTATCATCTGAAAGGACAACCTCAGCCTCTTCAAACCGTGTGCGCTGTTCGCTGCTCGTGGCGCCACAGCTGCAAAAAGCTGCAGGCAGCAGTGCGGCCCCCAGCAGCGCAATGAAAAGTTGAGGCAGCGCGTGCCGTATCGCCGTGTCCAGGTTCGGGGACAAATCAACCTCCATATTGGGCCACTCGGGCCAGACACAGCGGAACTGAGTATTTTACCCATGCACTTGAACTTTCGTGCATGTATATGGCCGGACTTCCTAAAGCAATCAACTATGGAGCTTGAGTGTCACGCACCGCACAATAGTGACTTGACGACCAGTGCCCGACGGACACCTGGGTCTCCTTCACCAGATCGCCCTGGCCCAGCGAAACAGCCAATCGCTACATCGCTCCCACCCTGACTCCCATCGCGGCTGTCCTCAAGAGTTTCCTTAACAGCACTCGAGACCGTGGCCATCTGGTTCAGGCTGGCACTGTAAGCCGGTTTGTTTCGACCATAGCTGGTCCAGCTTGCCGACAGACTGGTGCAGGTCTCACTCGCGCCGATCCAGTTGAAGCTGCCTGCAGCCCGGTGCCCCAGAAGTCGATGCCATCGGCAAAGGGGAGTGCGCCAAGAACGGCCTCTGCCGAGCCGGTGGCAGCCGAGTTGAAGTCAACATGCTGTGGTGTCACCACGCTATGCGGGAGCGCACTATAGCCCGCCGTCAGGGCTGAGCCGCCCATGCGCAGGCTTTCAGTGTATGGCTGCCTGCTCCGCAGAGCAGCACCACCAGCAGCATTCTGCCGTCGCCGCCGAAGCAGGGTAAGAGGTCAGCGCAATCAAACCGCGCATTATCGCCGGAGCTGTACCAGTCCCAGCGCCCGCCTGCCCAGTTGCTGAGTCCCACGAAACAGCTCTCGGGCGCGGCGAGCGCAACTGAGGTCAGGCCAGTGCCGTCGGGATCGAGCCCCTGGGCAGTGCGATCAGAACTTCAGCCGGGCTAAGAAGGCTGAATGGCAGCCGTATCACTTTCGTGGTCGGAGCGCCGAGTGCGCGGGCCATCGCGACCTGCTGATCAAGCGGAGGGTTGCCGTCTCTGGCGACCGCAGTTTGCGGGAACCGCAGGTTTGCCCCAGCCCGACACGGATCAAGGCTCTGGCATATAGCCGATCAGAATGTCACTCTGCCCCGCGCCGCTGTCCAGGCTGGCCTCCACTGCTTCGGCGATGTCGCTGCTGGTAATGCCAAGGAAGTCCGCGGTATAGCTGAAACTCGGTTCCGCGAATCCATAGTCAGCCCAGCTGCAGCTGAAGCTGTTCGAGCTGGAGACATCCGGCGACCAGGTGCCGCTGTTGTCTTTGGCCGAGCCATAGTAAACCAGTCCGTTGACAAAGGCCAGCGCGCCGCTGAGCGACTCCTGCTGCAGCTGGCTGGAGTCCGCCGTGCCAAACACCTGTCCTGTCAGCGGATCGACACGCATGATAAGGCTGGTATTGTCAAAGCGCCGGCTGGGCAGCAGCAGCTTGCCTGCGTCGCCAAAACTCATTGTGTTCGCCCCAAAAGTGCTTGGAATCACACAGCCCTGGTCGCTGTCGCCAGCGGCGCGGATCCGCAGGTAGTAGGCGCCTGCCACGCTGCCGTCTGTGCTTTGAACATAACCAGTCAGGTGCAGACGGAACTGGCTCGGCGAAAAGCCGCTGCTGCGCGCCGCGGTGATACTCATTGCAAAGAGATCCGGCACATTCAATCGCGAGGCGCCGACGTAATTGCCTTCCCGGTCGAAGTCCACGCGCAGCGCACGAGAGACCACACGGTCACTGTGAAAGTCGTACTCCTCGGCGCGCCCCATCAGCATCAGCGTGTCGGGGTCAAGCGCACTGATTGAGCTGCGCAGCACCATGCAATTGGCCTCATCCCGGCCCTGCAAGGCGTCGCGCGCCCGCAGCCAGTCACTGCCGCCGGCGGAATCCAGATGACCGAGCAGCACCCGGCTGTTGCTGAAGTAATCGCTGTTGGGGGTTGCATAGTCATAGCCGCCGCAGAAATAGATGTCGCTTCCCACGACAAGAACATCATTGAAGCGGCTGGTCAGGTTGCCAAAAGTATCAAGCGGGTCTGTGACAGCATAGGACCGGCTCCAGAGCGGCTGGCCCTGCGGGTCCAGCTTCTGGACCCAGGCACGGGTATTCGAGCCGCTCACCAGCACTTCCCCGACCACGATTATGTTGCCGTCGCTGTCCAGAGTCATGGCCTTTGGCTGCAGGTTGCCATCCAGTTCGCTGCGCCGGGCCCAGAGGACATCTCCAAAGCGGTCCATCCTGATCAGCGCGCTGTAGGAATGTGACGAGACCATCGGGTCTTCATACATCAGCGCCAGCAGAAGCAGCTCGGAGTTTGGCAGCGGCAGGACTTCAACTGCGGTATCAAGGTGTGTGCCGCCAAAGGTGTGCTGCCAGTAATCCAGTACATTCACGCTGACGCTGGCTATCGTGAACTCGCCGAAGTCGTTGACTACGCGGACCGCGGGCTGATAACTGCCTTCATCGGAGTAGTCAAAGTCAATCGTCGGGTCAAGGCCGTTATCAAGTTCAAAGACGCCGTCCCCGTCCAGATCAAAATCAAAGCGGGTGATTGTCCCGGCCGGAGTCGTGCTGGCGCTCGCGTCGAGCAGGCCACTGAGGGGGGCGGGGCCGCCATCGGGCGTCGCGCTCAGGGCTGCTGCCGGTGCAGGCTGCCCGAGCCGCACGCTTGCCAGGCGGCCAGGATCGGCGCCGCTTAGCAGAACAAACAGCAGCAGGCGCCCATCCGCAGCAACGAATCGCTGCATATCGCCAACCCCGGCAATCTGGTTTTCGTCGACCGGGAAGAAGACCCAGCGGTCGGCAGTCCAGTCGGCCAGGGCGACATAGAGCTTCCCGCTCGCCGGTGCTGCACTCCATTGCAGCACAACTCGCGAGCTGCGGTCATAGCCGGGGACAGAAAAGCTGTAAGCGCCGTAAGCTGTCCGGCCCAGCGCGCTGCCACCGCTGGCCAGCGGCGTGAAGTCAAGTTCGGCCAAGCCGGTTGGCACCGAGGTGTTCCGCTGCGGGAGCAATGCATCAAAGCTGTCGGCGGTCCTGAAGACGTCGAATTCGCCCAGGGAAGCGCTGCGGTTGACGGGGCCGCCTGGCCGCGGCAGGCTGGATGGA
>CAZEJB010000028.1:17768-38776 GCA_964512635.1 uncultured Planctomycetales bacterium
GCCCAGGGAAGCGCTGCGGTTGACGGGGCCGCCTGGCCGCGGCAGGCTGGATGGACGCGGCAAGGCCAGTCCGCCGGGCGACGGCACAGACTGTCCGCCAGGAACTGCGCTGGCCGGCTCGGGGCGCGGTGCCCCTGTTGCGCAGCCGCCAAGTGCCGCGCAGCACAGTGCGAGTGACAATAGCCAGCAGCGGGTCATCAGGCAGCGGCGCATTTACACCTCCGGCCGGCCGGCAGCGGACCAGCGGGCAACCGTGGATTATACCCAGACGCGAAAGTTGATGATGACCAGGCCTGCATTCATCAAGGACTGCTGTGAAGCTACAAAACGGCCCCGCTGATTGCGCCTTGTAAACTAGACTCATGCCCCAGGCCAAGCTTTCCTTTGCCCGTTTGTCGCCGCTGGACGCCGCCCAGGCCACCTCGCTGTCGCAGCGCCTGCCCAAAGTCGCCTTTGAGCAGGGTCAGGGCAGCCGGGTGATCGGCGTTGACCGCGCCGGCGAGCGTCTCAGTCTTGAGCTGGTCGCCCGGCGGCTGCGCGAGGGACGCCGCTACGACGAGGCAAGCAACAAGATGGTGGCCGAGCAGGTGGCGGTTGATCGCTCGATGCACTTCAGTGTCGATTTCGCTTCCGGCCTGGCCGAGACCTCCGGCAGCCGCCGGGACTTTGGCCTGCTGGTTGACGCGCTGCAGCGCTCCGGGGCCAGCAGCGAACTGGCGGCCCAGCCGATCATCCTCGACCTGGCGACCTGGATCAAGGACATGCTGCGAATGTATGAAAGCGCGCAGCTGGCCGGGATGGTCGTGGACGGGCTGTTTGTTGAGCCGCGGCTGATCGGGCGCTACAGCGCCAAGACCATGGACAACCGCGTGGACATGGATTTCATCGAGGCCAAGGCTGCCAGCCTGCGCAGCCTGCGGCTGAGCTTCTTTTATGAAGGCCTGCGCCGCAGCGTTGAGGCGCGCGCCGACGGCACGCTGGTCGTGCAGAGTGGCGAAGAGGAGGACCTCGAGGACTTCCTGTCCGAGCAGCGCAAGCTTTTCCTCAAGCACAGCGCGGGTTAAAAGCAGAAGGGTGACATTATGCACGCAGCAGGCGAGCTTCGGCCCGGCGGGCACTGAAAACAAAGAGGCGGGTCGCCCCGCCTCCATGTAATCAGAATTAAGAGATGTGAGCTCACTCGCCCAGCACAAAGCCGGTCACGAGCGGGCCGCTCTCCGGCGCCAGGCGGATGCGGATCACCGGCAGTCCGGAATCCACCGCCTCGCGCAGGCGCTGGTAGATCGGCTCGCGGCTGGAGCCGCGATAGAACAGCGCTCCGGATTCAGCATTGCGCAGGTAGGCTCCAGCGCTGCCCGGACGGCCGCTGCCGCCCCCGCCAACACCGCTGCCCCCGCCACCGCCGGGCTGACGGCCGCCGCCGCCGCTGTTGCCTCCGCCGGAGCTGCGGCCGCCGTTGCCGCCGCTGTTGCCACCGCCGCCGCCGGACCCCTGGTAGACATACCAGCCGGAGGGCTGCATATTCAGATCGCCAAGGATGTTGCCAAGCTCAAAGGAGTCGGCATAGTGCGACTGGTAGAGCTCAACCTCGTTCTGGCCTTCCAGCTCCTGCTCCAGCCGCTCCTTGGAGGTAACCAGGACCACGGGCTTCTGATAGCCGCCGTCGCCGAAGCTGGACGCCGGACTGGAGCCGGAGCCGTCCGGGCTGCCGCCGTAGACAACATATTCAAGGTCGTGGGTCTCGAGGATCAGGCGCAGGGCGTCGTCGAAGGGTACATTGTTCAAGTTGCCCATGACGGTTCCGCTGCGGAAGTTCTGCGGGTCGAAGACAGTGGAGGGCCTGAAGCCGGCGCCAGATCCGTCATCGGCGGGCTTCTCCGGGGCCAGCGGCGGACGTGAACTGCCGGTGGGGGTCTCAAAGGCATAGGGGTCGATCATGATCGAGATGCCTGAGACCTCGCTGAGATAGTTCAGAACATCATATAGATTGAAGCCTGAGGTGGCCGGCAAAGTGACTCGCACGTCTGACAGGCGGCCGCCGCCGGGCAGTTCACGGGTGTAGCCAAAGCCAAGGTAGGGATCGCCCTGCGGAATCGTCCGGCTGCGCAGCGCGGACGGGGCCGCAGAGCCCCCGGTTGAGGCTGACTGGGTCAGGGCCCGCAGCGGCTGGCGCGGCTGATTGGCACTCCAGAACTGACCAAGGCTGGGCTGGCGGCTGACATAGTCTTCACTGGCCAATTTAAGGAACTGGGCCACCTGCTCAGGACTGCCGGACAGATACAGCTCGCCGGGCGGTGTGGCGCCGACCCAGTTGGCCAGGCTCTGGCCGGCCGGGTCGACCGAGATTTCGCCAAGGCCTTCGGTGGCAACATAGGCGGTGCTGTCCAGCTTGAGCAGCCCGCTGGCCGCGGCCAGCGACAGGACCTGCTCGGCTGAAGCTCCGCTCAGGTCGACAGTGGTCAGACCCAGGCTGTCGGGCGTCCACTGGCCGCTGTCTAGATTGACCGCCCGGGGATGCGCAGCCGCGCGGGCCTTTTCATCAAGGGTCAGGGGCGCCTGATCCGGGGCCGGTGCGGGGTCTGGTGTTGTCGCGTCAATCAGTGCGTCGGGATCAGTGATCGGGCCGGCCTTCAACTTGTCTTCCGGCAGCCCGAAGACCTCGAGCAGCAGTACGCGTTCGGAGGGCTGACTGAAGCGGAAGTGGCGCTGGTCGGCCAGTTCCGGCTTGCCGAAGGTGACAGTGAGAGCAACGCCGTCCGGACCAGCCGGGTCGACGCTGAGGGTCCGCAGCATGGGCATGCCGGCGCGCGGGACATCCAGTTCATCAGCGCCGACGCCGCGCAGGGTGAAGCTGAGGCTTCCGGCCTTTGCATCGAGGCTGAAAGTACCAGGGACAGGAACGCCTCCGCTGGTACGCAGGACCATGACTTCGCGGCCTTCAAAGGCGGCAATGTCGATGCCCGTCAGTTGCCGGGCTGATTTGGCCGCAGTGGCAGCAAAGAGCGCCAGCAGCGTCAGCGCTGCAAGCGCTGTTCTGAGCAAAGCCCGCATAGGATCCTCCTGCCTTACCGCACGGGGAAGGGCTAAAGAATATAACCCCCGGATGCGCAAAGCGCCAGCCCACCAGGCGCAGTAGTCAGACTGTACGCGGGCAATGCGTGTTCCCGAGCTGCAGAAGATAAAGAAAAGGGCCACCCCGCAGGGTGGCCCTTGAATGGCGTCTTGAAGTCCCTCTGGGACTAGTAAGGCATCGTCACGCCCTGGGTGATGTTCA
This sequence comes from uncultured Planctomycetales bacterium, assembly GCA_964512635.1. Taxonomy (GTDB): domain Bacteria; phylum 4484-113; class 4484-113; order 4484-113; family JAFGCY01; genus JADZFO01. Next base: position 21,043 of record CAZEJB010000028.1, read on the forward strand.
CGCTGTTGGTAGCACTGTCGAAGCTGACCGGCAGCATGAATACCCGGAAGAGCGAGTCCGAGACGAAGTCGATCTTGAGGTCACGACCGTCGCCGCCGCCGAAGACCAGGTAGTCGCAGCCCCAGGGAATAACCTCACGGTCATTCACAGTTACCGGGTAAGCGCCGTTGGTCGGGAAGACGCCGGTCTTCACACCAGGCAGCACGATCTGGCCGTTAACCAGGTTAACCGTACCGCGCAGGTCGATGGTGTTGTAGAAGAAGCGGCTGTCAAAGAACTCTTCGTTGTTGGCATAGATACCGTCGACGAAGTTGGCGATGGCGAACTTGGCATAGATCTGATCGAAGGTGTCATGGACGACCTGGGTCTTGTCATCGCCGGTGCCGACAACGCCGTCGGGGCCGGAGAGGTTCAGGTTATCGTCCGGGGTGCCGGCCAGCTTGTCCGGGCCGAGGGCGGTCACGGTCAGCTGCGCGCCTTCCTCAATCAGCTTGATGTAGTCGGTAATACCGCGCAGTTCCGCCGCCTCATAGATACGCTTGCCCACGCCGGGGTCGTAGTGCTCATAGAGGTAGAGGTAGAACAGGAAGCCGTTACCGTACTGCGACTGGTTGCTGAAGAAGGGGTTGGCATCCATCGGCACCGCGCTGCCGGCGGTGTTGTTCAGATAATCCGTCAGCTGGCCATCAACGGCCCAGGGGATGATCTTGCCGCTGTTGACGGTATAGCCGCAAAGGTGGATGCTGAGCTGGCTCATGCCCTCGTTGAACCACATATAGCTGGTGTTACGGCGGGGCAGGTTGTGGTCGTTGTAGAGCTTGTGCTGGAACTCGTGGGCCATCACGGAGAAGGCCGCATCCCAGACCGCGTCATTGGCCGGGAAGTTGTCCGAGCCGATGTAAAGGCAGTTGCCGACAGAGGTGGCGCGGACGTCATTGTCCGGGTCGCCGGGGCCGAAGGCGAAGAAGCCGCCGTCATCGCCGTTCATGATGAAGATGATGATGCGCTTCTCGGCTTGCAGGTCGGTATCGATCTCGCCGTCGAGCTCCATGGTCAGGTTGCCGTCGGAATCAAAATCGTCGCCGCTCAGAATCAGGTTGCGGTTGAGGTCACGCCAGATCGAGTTATCCTCGTAATTCTTGACCGGGCCAAAGGCCGAGGTCGCGATCTGGTAGATCTTGTTGTCGAACTCGCTGGCCATGCGGTTCAGACGCGCCTGGGTGAAGGTCACGTTGTCCGGGTGGCCATCATTGATCTCGGTGGACAGGAAAATCAGGCAGTGCGCGCCGATCGCGACCAGACGGCCGGACTGGCTGTTGTACTGCGGGGGATAGCTCAGGTCCGTAACATCCTTATTCGGATCATCCGGACCGGGCTGAATAGTCGGCGGGGCCAGATCGCGCGGGGGCACGTTCTGGAACCAGCGCAGCTCACCCTTCTGGATGGTGCTGACGCTGCGGGTGGGCTGCACACCGTAAGGCACCTCGCCATTGGCGACGGCCTCACGCTGATAGATGCTCTCCACCGGCTTCTTCTCACCGTCATAGACCATTCCGCTGTAGCGGCCGGGGCCACCGATGGTCTCAAGGGTGTTCTGGGCCACCTCGGCGAAGCTCTGGGTCTGGAGCTTGTCACCGGCAGCGCTGCCGCCCTTGAAGAAGAGGTCTGCGTTGAAGCTGTAGGAAGACTCCGGCAGGGTCGGGAAGACACCGCCGTCGCCGTCGGTGGCATCCAGATAAGCCGGATTCATGTTGACTACAACAAAGGCGACCTTCTGGCCCTGGGAGAAATTGTTGGCCACAACGCGTCCGACGCGGTTGCTGTCAGACGGAATCGAGAAGACGTTGTTGCCAAAGTCGAAGGGACCACGGTCCGGCAGCACGGGATCACCATCCGGGTCGGGCGGGTTGGGTACGCCTCCGGGCTGCTGACCGGGATACTGAGTGGGGCCGTCAATATCAATCGGCGGGACATTGTTGTCGCCGTTATCGATAACGCCGCCTCCCACCGGGGTGGTTGTTCCGCCACCGCCGCCGCAGGAAACCGCGGCCAGCAGCAGCAGCAAGCCAAGCGCAGCCAGGCCGCGCGTGAACAGGCTCAAGTTCATGTCTACTCCTCTCTGCCCGATGCCCATGATGCTATTCCCGTAGCACTACATTTTATACCCACGCTAAGGCAATGCTACGCCTAAACGTGGCTTCCGCCGCTACCTGCCCTTACGGGCCCTCTTCCCGCCGGCTCCGCCGGCCTCTCATCAGGCTAGGCCTGGCCGTCGTCCACCGGCCCCGGCATTGCTGCCGGCGCTGCGGGACGCCCGGGTCCAAGCTCAGCTTCGATAAACTGCTTGCCCTTAACAACTGTCTGCAGGGTCTGCTGGAACTGCTTTTCCATGTCCTCAAGCAGCTCGGCCGTATAGAGCAGGGCGTCGCGCTTGATGGTCTCGCCCTCGCCCCGCGCCTTGTCCAGCACCCGATCGGCCTCCTGCCGCGCCGCGATCACGATCTGTTCCTGGCTGAGCATGTCCTCCATGCGGCGCTCAGCGCTTTCCAGGATCCGGCGGTGTTCCTCCTGCGCGTTCTTCAGGATGGCTTCCCGCTTTTCCAGCAGCTGCCGGGCCTCAGCCAGTTCACTGGGCAGCAGCTCACGAATCCGGTGGGTGATGCGAAAGAAGTCCTCGTCGCGCACCACCACTTTATTTGGCATGTACCAGGGGGATTTTTCCGCGTAGGATTCCAGCTCCTCAAGGAGCCGCTCAACCTCGCTAATAGGATCAGAACCTGTCGACATGATCCGCCCAACGCGCCGAAACAGCGCGGCAAGGGCCGCTAGAGCTTCGGAGCAAGTCTGCGGATTATAGCATCAAGTGCCTGCGGGGGGACAAACTGGCTCACGTCGCCGCCGCTGGAGGCCACCGCCTTGATCAGGCTGGAGGAGACAAACATATATTCAGGGCTGGCCACCATAAAGATGGTCTCGATGTCCGGCGCCAGACTGCGGTTCATCATTGCAATCTCAAACTCGTACTCGAAGTCGGACACCGCCCGCAGGCCGCGGACGATTGTTTTTGCTCCCACTGAGCGGCAGAAATCGACCAGCAGGCCGCTGAAACTGGCCACTTCGACCCCTGGCTGCTCCTTAAGCGCTTCAAACAGCAGGGTCGTGCGCTCCTCGAGGCTGAAGAGGGGCTGTTTGGTGACGGTGTTGGTGGTCGCCACGATCAGGCGCTGGCAGACCTCACTGGCCCGGCGGGCCACGTCAAGGTGGCCGTAGGTCACCGGGTCAAAGGTCCCGGCGTAGACTGCAGTGTCCATGCTGGGATGATACACGACCAGCCGCAGCAATTTTCCTACCCGGGGGCAAGATTTGGCCGACCTGTGGTGTCATATGCGTGTGAGACCAGTCCAGCAGTACCAGCAGGAAGCCCGCCAGCGCTGTTTTGAAGAGCTGCTCAGCGAGCAGGCCTATAACTCGGCCTGGCGCTATTGCTGCCTGTTGTGCGCCTGCCGCGAGGACGCGGAAGACCTGCTGCAGGACTCACTGGTTCACGCGCTGCAGCGCCTGGGCCAGCTGCGCGACAGCGCCGGCTTCCGGGGCTGGCTGTTGTCGATCGTGCGCTCGCGCTTTCTCAACACCCGGCGGCGCCGCCGCGGCGAAGAGCAGCGTGAGCAGGAACTGGCCTGGATCAGTACTGTCCAGGCTGAAGATCCCAGGGCGGCGGAGCTGGCCGCGGCCCTGCGGGCGCTGCCCCAGCAGCAGCGCCTGGAACTGACCCTGTTTTATCTGGAGGGACTGAGCCTGCAGGAGTGCGCCCAGGCCCTCGGGCTGAGCGAGACCGCACTGCAGGCACGCCTGCATCGAAGCCGGGCCGCGCTGCGGCTGAAGCTGGCCCCGGAGAAGGGCAGCCAAAGCGAGCCAGGCCAGACGGCCACGGAGGAATGTCATGTTTAAGCCGATTGAGCCGGGCCGGGGCGGCAATCCGCCGCTGGGACGCGACGAGGCCGAGCGCAGGCTGGAGGCACGCCTGGGCGAGCTGCGCCTGGAGAGCCTGCCCGCCCCCCGCCGCGCGGACCAGCTCCTGCGGCTGGCCGGCGTGGCCGACACACATACCAAGGAGTATTCAGTAATGGGAATCTTCACACGTCTGCTTGGCGGCCGCAGCTGGCCGCTCAAGATCGGCGCGGGTCTTGCCGCGCTGCTCCTGCTGCTGGCCCTCAGTCAGCTGCTGCCCTTTGCCGGTGGTGCAAAATTCGCGCCGAAGCTGGAAGCGGCTTCCGGCGGCTATGTGCTGGTCTATGCCTTGGGACCCAACGAGCCCAGCCAGGCCATGCACCAGCAGGGCCAAGCCATCATTGAGCAGTGGGTCAAGGACAACGGCATCCAGCCCGATCAGCTGAGCATGAACGGCGGGCAGGATGTGGTGGATGGCCAGTACACGGTCAGCCTGGCGTTGATCGGTGCAAGCCTTGAGCAGGCCGAAAGCCTGGCCGCGGCCCTCGCGGCGATCCCCGGCGTACCGCAGCCGCAGATCGTTGAGGCCAGCTGGTACCAGATCGAGGCGGCCCAGGCCGAAAAGCGCGGTGAGCTTTTGCTCTACGAGTTCGACCACGCCTTCATCTTCACCCGGGGCACCAGCGCGGAGCAGGTTGAGCAGACCCTTCATGACTATCTGGTCGAGACCCGCGGAAAGTGCGACCTCAACATTGATGTCCGGCTTGAATGGACTGAAAAGGGCCATTCCTGCAACGTGCTGGTCTCGCCGCTGGAAGAAGAAGGCGAGAAGTAGCTTAATGGTTTGAGCACTGTGCTCCGGAAGTCCTGGAGGAGCGGGTGCAAGAACTGGACACAGCAAAGGGGTGGAGCCGGGCTCCACCCCTCTTGTTATCTGTCTTTGTATCTAAGGGCTGACTGCCCTAGTAATCCATGTCGATGCGGTACCAGTCATCCGAGCTGTCCAGTGCGTAGATGTTGTTCAGCACATTGACGAAGCTCAGGGCATCGACCCGCGGGTCGGGGATGTCGAGCTTTTTTTCGCTCTGGCCGCTGAACCAGCGCAGCACACCGACACGTTCGTGGGCGCTCTCGCCTTCCATCTGGCGCAGGTACTCGCCCAGATCACGCAGCGCATCGCTGGCGTAGTCGCGCTCAGCGACCTGCTGGCGCAGCCATTCCATCGAGGCCGAAGCCTTCATCTGGCCCCCGTGGACCAGGTTGGCATACTTGGCGTCCCACTTGCCTGAAGGCGCAGTGCCGGTGGAATCCCCGGGCTGTACGGGGCTGGTAGTCTTGCCGCCGGTGCTGCGCACCGAAACCGGGCCGAGACCGCCATTGGCAATCTTGAATTCACGGGTGCCGTTCATGTCGCTGACACTGAGAATCACCCAGCCGCCGGGATCAGCGGTGGCCTTGGTCTTTACCGCGCCCTGATAGGCATCCGGCAGCTCGGTCTCGGCCGTGTAGTTGCCGTTGGTAACTGTGAGGTAGATATCCTCATCGCCGCCGATGCGGATGACCATCGAATTGCCTGTCTGCCAGCCCTTGAAACTGGCATTGCGCGGCAGGACATCCACCTTGGCCTTGGTATAGGGCATCCAGTCGGAGCCGGGCTGGCTGGGACCGTCGTCCGCCGCGCCAAGACCGCGCTCCACGCTGCGCAGATCGTCATAGATTCCCTCCAGCTCGTTGCGCAGCTGGTTCAGCTCGCTGCTGCTGAGGCTGTTTTCGCCTTCCAGCTCATCGAGCAGGTCCATGACGCGGGATCGCAGGGCAGCCAGATCGCGCAGCGCGGTCCGGGTCGCAGCAGTTTCGGCCGCCTGGGCCGGCTGCGGCGGCAGCATCAGCAGAACGCTGGCCAGCACAGGCAGGCATAGAAGTGCGATGATTGACTGTTTTTTCATTGTTAGCTCCTGACAGATGGCAGACACCACAGCATCAAGCGGGGTTCCCGCGGATTCTGCCGTCCCGCCAAGCCTAGCATCGGAACCCGGCCCAAAGCCGCAGCAAAGCAGAATCGCTGGTGGTGTTAAACTAAATCGCTCTGCTGAGGGGTCATAGGTTTGATAACTCAGCCGGCGACGGCAGGAGGAATGGATGTTACCGATTCTGATCGTGATCGGCGTTGCGGTGCTCATCTTCGTCTGGTTCCTGAGCATCTACAACCGCCTCGTTGCCATGCGCAACAACGTGGAAGGGAGCTGGAAGCAGGTGGATGTTCAGCTTCAAAAGCGCTATGACCTGATCCCCAATCTGGTGGAGACAGTCAAGGGCTATGCAGCGCATGAGCAGGAGACCTTTGAGAAGGTGATCCAGGCGCGTAACGCAGCGATGAGCGCGCAGGGGGCCGGAGCGCATGGCGCGGCCGAGACGGCGCTGGCCGGAGCGGTCAGCGGCATCTTCGCCCTGGCGGAGAACTACCCTGAACTGAAGGCCAACCAGAACTTCCTGATGCTGCAGCAGGAGCTGGCCAACATCGAGAACAAGATCGCCTACTCGCGCCAGCATTACAACGATGTTGTGCTGGGCTACAACACCCTGCAGCAGCAGTTCCCGGCCAACCTGGTTGCCGGCATGGCGAACAGCAAGCCGGCGGAGTTCTTCGAGATCGAAGACCCCAAGGCCCGCGAGGTCCCCAAGGTGAGCTTCAGCTAGCGCTGGCAGCACAGTTGTGCGCTGAGCACAAGATTGTCTGGATAAACAACAGGCCGGCTGTTATGCCGGCCTGTCCTTTCGCCGGATAGATCACGTTCATCAGATAGCGGCGCCAGGCGTCAAACCAGGGCAAGGGCCTTGGTCCCTGGCCTTCCCCTCTTCCATTAGTCCATACTGGCAGACAGTGCTCAAAGCAGGGTCAACGCAGCCTCATTTGCGCTTAAAGAAACTAGTCAGGATTTCCCAGTATCCGCTTTCGGCGCGGCAGCCTCTACTATGATGCTTAGGGGGAATGCAAATGCAGAACTACTACAAGCTCATCGCCCGCCTGGCCGACATCAGCCAGCTCCGCCGCGCATCGGCCCTGCTCAGCTGGGACCACGTGACCTATATGCCGCCGGGCGGGGCCGGCGCCCGCGCTGCGCAGCTGACCGTACTGCGGCGGTTGAGCCATGAGCAGTTCGCTTCCGCACAGACCGGCGAGCTGCTGGCCGGGGCGGAGAACGAGTGCAGCGGGCTTGAAGAGCACAGCCGTGAGCGACTGACCCTGCGCGTCGTGCGCCGCGAATATGACAAGGCCGTCAAGCTGCCGATCAGCCTGGTCGCCGAACTGGCGCATGCCACCGCCGTTGGTCATCAGACCTGGGTCAAAAGCCGCGAAGAATCGAACTACAGCCTCTTTGCCCCGACTCTGACGCACCTGCTGGATCTGATGCGCCAGAAGGCCGAGGCCTATGGTTATGAGGAACGGGCCTATGACGCCCTGCTTGATATCTACGAGCCTGGGATGAAGACCCATGAGGTTGAGGCGGTCTTTGACGAACTGCGCCCCGGCCTCGTCGAGCTGGTGCAGGCCATCGGCGCCGCCGAGCAGGTTGATGATTCGCCCTTGCGCCGCGACTTCGACAAGGAAGGCCAGCAGCTCTTCGGCGAGCTGATCGCGGCGCGCCTTGGCTACGACTTCCAGCGCGGCCGACTCGACGAGACGGTGCATCCCTTCTGCACCTCCTTCAGCCGCAACGATGTGCGCATCACCACGCGCTATGAGCGCAACTGGCTGCCCGCCGCGCTGATGGGCACAATCCACGAGACGGGGCACGCGCTCTATGAGCAGGGCTATGACCCTGCCGACGACGACACCCCCCTGCAGCGCGCGGCTTCCAGCGGCGTGCATGAATCGCAGTCGCGCCTCTGGGAGAACATCATCTGCCGCTCCCGCGGCTTCTGGTCGAACTACTACGCCGAGCTGCAGCGCCACTTCCCCGGCGTGCTGGATGACGTCAGCCTCGACAGCTTCTACCGCGCGATCAACAGGGTCCAGCCCTCGATGATCCGCGTCGAAGCTGACGAGGTGACCTACTGCCTGCACATCATGCTGCGCTTCGAGATGGAGAAAGGCCTGTTGGACGGCTCCATCGCGGTAGCCGATGTGCCGGAGGTCTGGAACCAGAAGATGCGCGACTACCTTGGCATCACCCCGCCTAATGACTCCCAGGGCTGCCTGCAGGACGTGCACTGGTCCGGGGCAAGCTTCGGCTATTTCCCGACCTATGCCCTCGGCACGATCCTGTCGGCCCAGCTCTTCGACAAAGCCCTCGCAGATGTGCCCGGCCTCGAGACCGCGATGGCCGGGGGCGACTACAGCGGCCTTCTGGGCTGGCTGCGCGAGAAGATCCACCGCCAGGGCGCGCGCTGGCTGCCGGCTGAACTGGTGCAGCGCGCCTGTGGCGAGCCGGCGCAGTCTCACTCTTACCTGCGCTATCTGCGCGCCAAGTTCAGCGATGTTTACGGGCTAAGTGCGTCCGCGCTGGGTGCGGGCGGCTAGGCTCAAGTCAGCTTCCTGAACCTTGGCCTGAGTGCTCGTGCTCGCGCGCTCAGCAGTTCAGTTGGCTGGCAGCTCATTGCTAACCCGCCGCCTAATCGTCATGGCGCATCTGGGCTTCATGCTCGGCCTCGATGCGCGCAAGCTGCACCGCGCGCCGCGCGCCGACAGCGCTGAAGACCAGCGGCACGAAGATCAGGGTCAGGAAGGTACAGACCAGCACGCCGCCAATGACGGTAAAGCTCAGCGGGGCCCACATCGAACCGCCGGACAGGCCCAGGGGCAGCAGACCGAACACGCAGGCCAGAGAGGTCAGCAGGATCGGGCGCAGGCGCTCCGTGCCGCTTTCGGTGATCGCCGCGCTGAGGCTCTGGCCTTCGCGCAGCCGCAGGATCACGAAGTCGATCATCAGGATGCCGTTATTGACCACGATCCCGGCCAGGGATGTCAGGCCAAGCCCGGCAATAAAGCCAAAGGGCCAGCCGGTCAGATACAAACCCAGAAACACACCGATCAGGCTGAGGGGAATTGTCAGGAAGATCACCAGGCCAATGCGCACGCTCTTGAACTGCGCCACCAGGATCAGCATGATCAACAGCAGGACAACCACCGTTGCCTGTCCCAGGCCGCTGAAGGCCTCGCCGCTTTCCTCCGCCTCGCCCTTGAAACGCAGGCTGTAGCCGGGCGGCAGCGTAACCTTCTCAACCATTGGCCGGATCTGCTGCAGCGCGTTACTGGGCAGTACGCCGACGGCCGTGCCCGCCAGCACGAGGTACTGGCGGCGGCCGTTGCTGCGCTGGATCTGACTGATGCTGGATACCGACTCAAAGCGGGCCAGCGAACTGAGGGCTACCGGCTGGCCGGATACCGGACTGTGCAGGAAGATACGACGCAGGTTGGCTGTCGAGGACAGATACTGCGGAAGCAGGCGCGCGACCATGGGGATCTCCCGGCCCGGCGCCCGGAAGCTGGAGACCAGCTCGCCGCTGAAAGATGTCGCGGTCGCTGACGAGACGTCGGCCTGGGTCAGGCCGGTCTGGCGCAAGGCGGCCTCGTCCAACACCAGCCGCAATTGCTGACTGGGCCGGCCGAAGTTATCGTGGATATCCACCACCCCTGGCACCTGGGCCAGCGCGGCCTTGACTTCGCCGCCCAGTCGGGTCAGCTCCGCCAGGTTCTCGCCTTCAATCTCAATCTGCAGCGGGTCGCCGATTGGCGGCCCCTGCTCCAGCAGCTTGGCCCGCACCCGGGCGCCGGGCACGGCCCCGGGCAGCTCGCGCTGCAGCAGGCTGGCCAGCCGCGCGGCGTCGGCGACAGATTCCGTGTTGACGATGATCCGGGCGAAAGAGGGCAGATTGCTCTCGCTGAGCAGTGCGTAGTAAAAGCGCGGACCGCTGCCGCCGATGTAGGTGACGAAGTTTCTCACGCCGTCCTGTTTCGCGATGAGCTCTTCGGCATAGCGCGCAAGCTCGGTGGTCTCAGTGATTGACGTGCCGGTCGGAGCTTCGAGCTCCACCACAAACTGGTCGCGCTCGGCGCCAGGGAAGAACTGCATCCCGACCAGAGGGAAGAGCGCCACTGAGGCCGCGAAGAGCAGGGCCATCACGGTCAGGCTAAGGGCTCGGTAGCGCTGGGTGAAGGCCAGCAGCGGACGGTAGGCCCGGCGCAGCAGCTCCAGCAGCGGCAGCATCAGAGCTTCGCGCGGCGGCTTGCTGCGCGGCCGAAGCAGCAGCGATGCGAGCAGAGGCGTGACTGTGATCGAAACCAGGAAGCTCATGGCCAGGGCGCAACAGACCACAATCGGGATGTCACGCACAAACTGGCCCGCATCACCACGCAGTCCGAGCAGCGGCATAAAAGCCACCATCGTGGTCAGCGTGCCGGTCAGGTCGGGAATCAGAATGTCCCGGGTGCCCTCAATCGCCGCACGAATCGGCGGCAGGCCCATTTCGAGATAGCGGTAGACGTTGTCGTTGACCACCACCGCATCGTCAACCATCAGACCCAGGCTGATGATCAGCGCGGCGATGGAGAGCTGGTGCAGGTCGGTGCCGAGCAGGCTGAGCAAAGCAAAGGTCCCCACCAGGGTCAAAGGTATCGCGGCCACCACCGGGATCGCCGCGCGCCAGCCCATGAACAGAAGAATCAGCACGCTGACCAGGATCACGCCATCCCGCAGGTTGTGGATGAAGATCTCAACCCGGCCTTCAACCTGAGCTGGCTGGTCCTGGACCCGGGTGATACTGAGGTCATCAGGCAGATCGGCGCGGATCTCGTCCAGAGCCTGATCAACCTGGCGCCCGAGTTCAACTACATTCTCGCCCTGGCGCATCACGATGGCCACGCCGACAGCCGGCTGGCCGTTGACCCGGCAAAGCAGGCCCGGAGGGTCCTGGTAACCGTAGCGCACGGTGCCCAGATCCCGCAGCCGCAGCTGCTGGCCATCCGCGCTGGCCAGGAGCTGCATGTTGCGGATGCTCTCCAGCGAGGTGAACTCGCCGCTGGCGGTGATGGAATAGGTATCGCCGGCGGCATCTATCGACCCGCCGGGCAGCAGGGTATTCTGGGCCCGCACCAGATCCAGCACCTGGCTGGGGTGCAGGCCGAACTGGCTCAGGCGCGCCGGATCGAATTCAAGATAGATCCGCTCGGGCTGCGCCGCCACCACGCTGACACGTCCGGCGGAGGGCAGCGCAGAGAAGCGCTCCTTGATCCTCTCGGCAACAGCCTCCAGCTCCCGCGGGGTGAATGACGCACCGCTGATGCAGAAAATATGGCTGGCGGTGTCGAAGAACTCCTCGTCAACAAGGGGCTGCAGACAGCCCTGGGGCAGGTTTGGCGCCAGGCGCTGGATCTTGGCCCGCAGACGGTCCCAGATCTGGGGCACGTCATCTTTTGGCGTATCCTTGTCCAGCTCGACCCAGAGCTGACTGATACCGCTGCGCGAGTAGCTGGTCAGTTCGGCCACTTCCGGAAGTTCTTCGCAGAGCTGTTCAATCGGATCACTGACGTACTGCTCGACATCTTCGGTCAGCGCACCGGGCCAGATCGTTGTTACCTGCGCGCCAAGGATCGTGATGTCCGGATCCTCGCGGCGGCTCATGGTGAAGTAGTAGAACAGGCCCCAGGCCATCACCAGCAGTACTGCGATCAGGGTCAGCGAAGGAAAGCGCACCGACTGGCTGGTTAGATCGAAGCGCTTACTCATCTTCCGACAGCCTTGTCAGCTCATCAATGCCAAGGCTGGCTACGACCCTGACCGATTCGCCCTCGCTGACATACTCCTGCCCGCTGAGGATTAGCTCGTCGCTGGCCTGAAGCCCATCGACCTGGACGAACTCGCCGTCCTGGGTCAACAGCTCAACGGGCTGGCGGTGGGCCTGGCCTTCCCGCACAAGGAAAACCGCGTCGTTGACGAGGCAGCGCCGGGGAATACGCAGGCCCGGCGGCCGATCACTGCTCTGCAGTTTGACAACAGCCACAATGCCCGGCTGCAGTGCGGCCTCCACGGTACCCTCGGCGGGATCCAGGCTCAACACCAGAGGAAAGCCGCGGGTCCGGGGTTCGGCCTGAGGGTTGATCCGCAGCACCCGGGCGCTGGCGCGGACTCCGGGCAGGGCCGGAAACTCCACGCTGGCCGCCTGGCCCACACTGGCAGAGGTAAGTTGCCCGTCGGGAATGGTGGTGTGAATCTCCAGCTTGTCCACGCCGGACAGCTCCAGCACCGGACTGCCGGCAGCGATGGTCTGGCCCGCTTCAAGCTGCCGCAGGGTCACGGTTCCGGCGGCCGGTGCAGTGAGGCGGGTATAGCCAAGCTGCGTCTGCGCGGCGGCCAGCGCGCCACTGGCGCTGAGCTCGGCGGCGCGCGCCTGTTCGAGCTGCTCGGGTCGGGCGCCCTGACTGGCAATGCTCAGCGACTGGCGGGCGGCCTCTGCGGCCTGACGGGCCCTGGTCTGGGCACTTTCAGCCTGATCAAGCTGAGCCCGGGCAATTACGCCTTCGGCGAAAAGCTGGGCCGCCCGGGCGAAATCAGCCTCGGCCTGCTTCACCACTGCCAGCGCACTGTCCAGCTGGGCCTGCGCTTCGGCAATCTCCTGCGGCCGCGAGCCGGCTTCAAGCAGCGCCAGATTGGCCCGGGCCTGAGCCAGGACTCCCTGTGCCTGGGTCAACTGGGCTGACTGCATAGCGCCGTCCAGTTCGGCCAGCAACTGGCCGGCCTTGACCCGGTCGCCTTCCTCGACCAGCACCCGCAGGACGCGGCCGGAGGTTTGAAAGGCCAGCGGACTGCTCACGCTGGCCCGCAGGATGCCGGTCAGCGGACCAGCCGCCTGATTGCCGTCTGCACCGGCGGGATGCACGGTGCGCACAGCGCGCGGCAGGGCGGCTTCCACCGTGCTGTGCTTTTGATAGCGCGGGCCGTTGCAGGAGAGCATCAGCAACCCGCCCAGCAGGGCCGCGGCAAGCGCTGTCGCAGTCCGCAATCGCCGGGCGTCAGACATCAGGTGCAGGGGCATAACCTTCCTCGGCCGGCGCGACCGCGTCGGCATGCATCCGTATTCTAAAGGGCGCAGCGCCGCGTCCAAATGCCGGGAGTGTCCCTAGGAGCCCATCTGCAGCAGCAGCTCAAGGCCGCTGGCCGACTCAGCACTTTCCAATACCGGATAGCTTGTGGTCGTGCTGAAACGCGGCTGGCCCTCGATGCTGATACTCGCCCGCAGGACATAGCGGTGACCTGCCTGCCAAAGCGCGGGGTCGAGTTCAAGCCTGAAAGGCAGGGGCACCTGCTCGCCATTGCTGCGGAGGCTGTATTCTGCGAGGACCTCGGCCGGGGCATCCGCTCGGCTGACATCTTCCAGCGAGACCTTTAGCTCTGCGCCGGCCAGCAGGGCGATGCGCTGGCGGTAGCTGGCAGTCCCCTCCAGCACCAGCATTTCAGCATCCTCATCCTCGCAGCAGCAGTCGCAGGCCCACGCCGGCTGTGGCATTCCAAATCCCAGGGTCAGGCATAGCCCCAGCAGCAGGAAGGCAGACAGTCCAGAGCCTGCCCGTATCTTTTTCAGCATATGAATCCTCCCGGGCCCGCCGGCCCCAGAAAACTACCCTGCCCGGGGCGGCCGACGCTTAGCTCTACAATAGCCTTTCTGGAGGCTCTATGCGCTTTGCTGGCCTGAGTGCCCTGTTGCTGCTTCTTATCTGTCTTTCCTGCGGCGGGAACACCCGCACGAGCGCAGGCGGCGGTTCAGCCGTGGATGCACTGCACCCCGAGGGCAGCCCGCAGTCCCTGCCGGCACTGCCCGAAGCAGCACCCCAGCCGCAGCGCGCCGGCCCGCAGACCGCGCCGAGGGTTAGCGCGGCGGTCCCCCTTGAGCGCCTGCTGGCCGGGGATGCAGCCTTCTCCCACAGCTCATCAGTCAGCCTCGACACCGGCGCGCATACCGCAACCTTCGCCCCGCCGGCGGACGGGTATGCCTGGGCTGTTTATGCCTTCAGCGACAGCCTCGAGCCAGACAGCGACTTCAGCATCGAGCTGAGCTTCCAGAGTGGCGCTGTCCCGGCGCAGGTCAGCCTGGCCTTTGCCGACTATGACGCCCTGGCCTGGCAGTGGCAAAGCGGCGCGCCGGTGGATGGCAGCATCAGCTTCACAGCTCCTGCTGGCGACCTGCTCAGCCTCAGTGGAACTCTGTATGTCGCCGTCGTGCTGCAGGAGCCGGACAGCGGTGTGCTGGAGCAGCTGCGTCTGCACAGCCTCACCGCCCTGCCGGCACCGCTGGGCCTGATCGCCTCCGACGGGGTTTACAGCGGCGAGATCCGCCTGGGCTGGCAGGACCCGGACCTCAGCTTCAGCGCCGAGTTCCCCGGCGGGCTGATCTATGACCAGGTCAGCATCGAGCGGGCCGACGGCGCCGCAGGCCCCTTCAGCGAGATCGGCCAGGTCGGCAGCGGAACCACTGCCTTCTGCGACCGCGGCGACGGCAGCGGGCTGCCGGCCGGAGCGACGTATTTCTATCGCCTGCGCCTGCTGAAGGACGGGCTCGCCGGTCTGCCCTCTGCGGCCGACTCCGGCAGTGCGGCCCAGGCCCTCGAACCGGCTTCCTGGACTCACACCCTCGGCCGCCCGGGCTATGACTCCTGCCTCGGATCCGCCCTCGATGCCGCCGGCAACTTCTATGTCTGCGGCACTGTCGACGACTCCGGCATCCGGGCGGTTGTGCTCAAGTATGACCAGACCGGCCAGCTGCTCTGGGCCCGGTCCTACAGCAGCGGGATCCAGGACTATGGCCGGGATGTCGAGGTTGGTCCCGACGGCAGCGTGTTTGTCCTGCTGCAGGCCCGGATCGCCGAGCCGGTGCACCAGAACGACTTCTGCATCCTGCGCATCAGCCCCGAAGGCGAAATGCTGGACCAGTGGGCCTGGGGCACCTTCGGCACCGAGAGCCCCTTCAGGCTGGCCATCGACAGCGCCGGCAATCCGGTGGCCGTCGGCGAGATCGACGTCACCAACCCGCTGAACCAGAGCGCCGTGGTCAAGTTCAGCCCCGAGGGCGGGATCATCTGGCAGAAGCACTACGGCGGCTTTCTGGGCGACTTCGGCCGGGCGCTGACCATCGACTGCGAGGGCCGGACCTGGGTCGCCGGGATCGCCCATCCCGACGAGGAAGTCAAGGACCAGGCGATGGTCTATGTCCTCAGCCCCCAGGGCAACCTGGCGGGCTCCTGGCTGCTCGGCGGGCCGCTCAACGACGAGGCGGCGGCGATCGCCGTCGACCCGCTGGGCGAAACGGTCTATGTCGCCGGTAACACCAGCAGCTTTGGCGCAGGACAGCAGGACGGCTTCGTGGCCTCCATGGACGCTGTCAGCGGCGCCCTCAACTGGCATGCCATTTATGGCGGGGCCAGCGGCGAATACCTCTACAGCCTGGCGCTGGACAGCGCTGGCAACCCTTATGCCGCCGGCGCCACCGACAGCTTCGGCGCTGGCGGGACCGACCTGCTGCTGCTGCACTTTGACGCTCTCGGCGGACTGCTCAGCCAGGAGTGCTGGGGCGCCTCCAAGGACCAGTCCGGCCAGGTCAACTGCGACTTCTCCGGCAATGTCTTCATCCATGGCAACGCCAGAAATGCCAACGGCGCCTGGCAGTCCATCGACGGCAGCCTGCTCAGCGACAGCGGCTTCAGCGCTGCTGAGCTGCAGGCCGACAGCGGCGACATTGATGGCGAGCTGCTGGAACCCGCCGGCACCTGGACCGAGCTCAAGTTCACCACCGCCGACACCGGCGCCGGGGATCAGGACCTGCTGCTGATGCGGCGCTGAGGCAGCGCTCAGGCGGCGCTGAGTCGCCGCGCTGCCGCGGCCGCGCTAAGCCCCGGCGGCAGGAGCATCAGCTGAAGCGGCGGGGTCATCACCGCTGTCGCTGCGGCGGCCGCGCTGCTCAGGCACCAGGGCGGCCAGGGCCTTGATCTCCTCGAAGTCGCGGGCCATCATGAGCTGGTTGCGCAGCTCCGGCGCGCCCTCAAAGCCGCCGACATAGGCCTTGTAATGCTTTTTCATCACCTCAAGCTGCTTGTGCTCCGACAGCAGCTCGATGAACAGCGCGGTGTGCTCCAGCATCACATCGACCACTTCGCGCAGCGGCAGATCGTCGCGCTCCACAGCCCGGTTGAACAGCCAGGGGTTGCCGAATATCCCGCGGCCAATCATCACCCCGTCGCAGCCGGTCTCGTCCACCCGCGCCTGCGCCTCGGCCAGATTTTTCACATCGCCGTTGCCGATGATCAGCGGCCGGGCGGCCGGATCAGGGACCAGCTCCCGGGCCAGCTCCACAACCCGGGCCACCGTGTCCCAGCGGGCCGGCACCGCGCTCATCTCGTTGCGGGTGCGGGCGTGGATGGTCAGCGCACTGATCCCGCTGTCCAGCATCCCGGCCAGCCAGGTCTCGGTCTCGTCGGCCTTATAACCGATGCGGGTCTTCAGCGACACCGGCAGCGGCCCGGCGCCGTCAATGCAGGCCGCGATGACCTCGCGGGCCAGGGCCGGCTTTTTGATCAGCGCGGCGCCGGAGCCATGGCGCTCCACATCCTTCGCCGGGCAGCCCATGTTGATGTCGATGCCGTCAAAGCCCATCTCAACGATCTGCTGCGCCACGATGCGGAAGTTGCCGGGGCGGCAGCCGTGGATCTGGGCCACAATCGGCCGCTCGGCATCGGTGAACCACAGGTCGGGCTCCAGGCGCCAGCGCCCCTTGGACAGCAGACCGTCCACGGCGACGAACTCGGTCCAGGTCACATCCGGCTTGCCGTACTTTGCAATGACGCGCCGATAGGCGGCGTCGGTGACGCCGGACATCGGCGCCAGGACCATCAGGGGGCGCGGCAATTGTGACCAGAAACCGATGGGCATAGTTTGCTTCCCGAACAGATCACCGTTCGGGCCGAGATAGTAACAGAAACAGGCCGGAAGGCAAAAGGCCGAGTGCAAACCGCGGGAGCAGCGCTTGCCAGGCCTCCGGCCAGTCAGGCGCAGGGATCTCTGGACCATCGACTACTTGCATGACGATTGAATGATTAAAGTCCTTGCGTCCATCCCGCGGTCGAGAGATTTAACCTTGAGGGCCCAAATCGCGCCGAAAACCACCGTTTTGAAAACTGCATATCCGCCGCGCCCGGCCACTTTCGTGGCCCGAGGATTTAACTTCAAGCCGCCAAAAACACCGTGAAGCGCAGTTTTCACGACGCCAGGAGCGGCAAATTTAACCTGGAGGCCCGAATTCAACACTAGAGCAGCACCTTTTCAATCTGCATGCGCCTTCCAGTCGTGTGGACGGAGCTGAATCTCAACCCAGCATTCCGATTTGGACCAATCTGATCGAGAGACTCGCTTACAGATGCACATGTTTGCAAGCCTGAGTTGCAGCATCGAAAAAACATCGCTTAGCCGGATTGGCGGGTCGAGGGTGAACCGGCAGGTCGGCGCGTCTAACTACCACGCCGGGCGACGGAATGTGTTGTCCACTTGTGTTAAACCCGGCTTTTAGCATAAGTGAGCCACGGGCCTGCGCTTCAGGCTGCAGTTCCCGTAGCAGCGCGGCCCCGTCCGCGCGTGGTGAGCTGGTTTTCTTTGTGTCTTTGTGCCTTGGTGGTTGACCCGGATTTTGAACCACAAAGACACAAAGGCACGAAGAAGAATGAAGATGCCGCGGCACGGCAACCGGCGTTTGAGCTTCCCCCGATTTCACGTACACCAGGTTAAGCACATATCATGATGTGCGA
>CAZEJB010000029.1:0-13439 GCA_964512635.1 uncultured Planctomycetales bacterium
GGGTTCAGGTCCTCGTTGAAGCCCCCCGTCCAGACCAGATTGTCGCCAAAGCGCTTATTGAAGCCCAGCGCCAGTTCCTGCGCGTCCTTGTCGGCTTCCTTGCTGCCAACGCGCAGGCCGTTGCGCTGGATGCGGTACTGCGCATTGATGCTGAAACCGTGGTCCATGGCGTACTCAATCCCGGCCAGGTATGTCGGCATGTCCTGCCAGCCCACGTTGTCCCAGTCCGGTTCGCCGACGAAGACATAGTCGAGGTTGGCATAGCCGCGCCAGTGCGGCGTGAATGTGTGCTGGTACAGCGCCCCGAGCTGGAAATCGAAGTTGCCGCTGCCAAAGGCGTGGTCCGGGCTGCCGGTAGGCAGTTTCGCCACCGCGCGTACAGATGCCGCATCGCGGCCGTCGTCGTGGTTCCACAGCGGCAGCTTATAGCCCACCGAGATGTCGCCAAGGCCCGCGCTGTCGCCTTCGTCGTTGAAGACCACGCCGTCGCGGGTGACGATGGTAAAGCGGTACATGTTGTCCGGGAAGCGGTTGCGCAGGCCGTTGGGGAAGCCCAGCCAGCCGTGGTACTGGCTGATAATGCCGTCCAGGAAGCCGTGGCTGCGGTAGTTGAGCGGCACGCGCACACTAACCTCGCCGCTGCCGGCGCGCTGACGCCAGTCGGCGGTCAGGCGCAGCTGCTCGAAGTCATAGTCGGTGATGATGCCGTTATCAAGCTCGCGCAGGATGACGTTTGTCAGGTCGACATGCATGCGGAGATCCGTGCGTCCCTCGGGCAGCACCGCCGCAGCCTCGGGGATCGGCCCCAGGAAAATCGCCGTCGGGGGATGCGTGTTGATCACGTTCAGCGGGCCGAAGAATTCTAGCGTTCCGCACTTCCCACAAGGGGCCTCAACATAACCGCAGCCGCCGCAATCGTCGCAGCCCGCGCCGTGACAGTGGCCGCATTCTTCCTGCTTCCATGCGCCGCCGGCTTCATGGTCCGTGGCTTCGAAGGCATCGCTGACATCATCGGCCCAGGCCTTGTCGCTGCCTTCTTCGCCGGGTTCACCGGCGCCTTCAAGCTCGTGGTCATGCTGCTCGTGGCCGGGGACGGCCTTCTCGGCCTCCTCGCCTGCTGCGCTGCCACCGGCTTTGGTCACCGCGCTGTCGCCCTTGGTCTCAAGTGATCCCACCCCCGAGCCTTCCTGGCCGGCAATCGCTTCGCCTTCGGGAAGCAGCGGGTCATGGGCTGGCTCGATCTCTTCGCGGTCTTCTTCGTCGCCGAGGTGCTCGGCGTTGCCGGGGTTTACATAGCCGTCGCGGCTGCCCTCGGCGAAGCTATGACGGGGGGCGAGCAGCGCCAGTCCCAGCCCAAGCACAGCCATCGCCAGCCAGGCCAGCGCCGTGCAATACGTCGCGCCAGCCCTAAAGCTGAACCAGGGTCTACTGTTTGTGCCGCGGCGCCAGCGCGCCCCCCGCGCCTTCCTCATCACAGCGATTATACAAGGCGCGGGCGCTTCCTCTAAGAGCTTTAGCACAGGCGCTGCATCAGGGCACCGGCGCATTATTTGAATAGCGCAGCTCGGAAAGATCCGTCACGGCATAGGCCATGTGGAACAGCCCGCCAAAGGTTCTGACCTTGCAGAAGGTGCCGACGCCATCCCCACTGGAAAGCACCAGCGGGTCGTTCCAGGCGGTCCCGTCGGCGGACTGCGCCGAGTAGAGGCGCAGCTCTGCACCAGAGTTGTCGTACTTCGTGATGATGAAAGACAGGTCGCCTACGGTCGTGATATCGGTAAACACAAAGTCGTTTTCACCCTCGCCGGTGTCGACAGTCTGGATCGCAGACCAGCTGCTGCCATCGTCGTCGAGAGCCCGCAGGAAGTGCAGAGCAGCCTGATCGCCGTTGAAGTTGCGCTTTACATAAGTGATCACCGGCCGGCCGGCTTGAAGAGCCATCGATGTGTAGGTCAGATTGCTCTGGGGGCTGCTGTCCAGCAGCTGCGGCACGCCCCAGCTGGTGCCGGTCGCGTCCAGAGCGCGGCAGAACAGGACCTCGGCACCGGCGACGCCGATGGGACCGCGGTGGTAGCAAATCGCAGGCTGGCCATTCACTGACCGCAGGTCTGTGTCATAGCCGGCATAGTCCTGAGCATCAACAAGTACGGCGCTGCCCCAGCTGGTGCCATTCTGGTTGTTGGCCCGGACATACCAGAGGTCGACGGAATCCGCGCTGCCCGTGGCGGCGAAGGCCATGGCCGGCCGTCCCTGGACTGTGTTCAGTGAGTACTGGCCGCTGGAAGCAAACACCGCCACCTCGACGGGGCTGCCCCAGCTTGTGCCTTCCGCGTCCAGGGCACGAATGTACTGCATCTTGTTGCTTTGCGGAGAGCCGCTGGGCTGAGCGTCACTGTAAACAATCGCCGGCCGGCCGTTGATCATGGCGGCGCTCAGCCCGGCTGCGCGCTGCTCAGCGGGGACAATCACTGTCACCGGACTGCCCCAGGACTGTCCCTGGGCGTCGCTGGATCGGAGAAATTTTACTGAGTTGTCCGCTGTCGATGAGTAAGCCAGGGCCGGGTTGCCGCCGACATTCAACAGCTCGATATCGCCCCAGCCGTCGGCGTCGAGCAGGACCTCCTGGGGCCGGATGTCGACGCTCTGGCTCAGCGTGTTCTGGTTGCCGGCACTGTCGCTGACCCGCAGCACAATCTGGAAGCGGCCCGCGGCGCGATACTCGTGGCTGGTGGTCGGGTTCGGTCCAGTTTCTTCATAGCTGCCGTCGCCGCCGAAATCCCATTCATAGGTGGTGATGCTGTCGCCGGCGTCCCCGCCGTCATCACTTGCGCTGGCGTCCAGGTTGATGGTCACCGGCGCCTGGCCTCCGGGCGGAGTGATGTCAAAAGCGGCAGTGGGCGGGTTGTTGCCCGCGGCAGTCACATTGACACTGGCCTGCACGGTGGCTGTCGCGCCATGCGTGTCGGTCAGCCGCAGTGTGACCACGTAGTCGCCAGGGTCGGTGTAGGTCGGGGAAGCGCTGCTTTCAGTCGCCCCGCTGAGGTCAAAGGTGCCATCACTCTCGAAGTCCCATTCGAACAGCGCAATACTGTCGCCGGCGTCCGGGTCGCTGCTGAGCGTGGCATCAAGGATGGCTTCGTAGGGCGCATCGCCGCTCTGGCTGGGCGGATCCAGCGCCGGCAGCGGCGGGTTGTTGTCGGGCTGCACAGTCGACAGCACCACCGTGTTGACCGTCACGCTGTGACCGGCAGGCGCCAGCAGAACCGCGCCTAGCGGGTCGGTACTGACAAAACTCAGGGCGGTGAGATCCAGCTCGGTGCCGGCGCTGTAGGGGCCGAACCAGCTCCAGCGGTTGGACACCGTATCTGCCAGCGCCAGCCACATCTCGGAGCTTACAGCGGCATCCACCTGCAGACTGAGGAACTGCTCGGCGTCCGGGCCGGCCAGTGTGAAGATGCCCCACTCGCTGCCCTGGCTGCGGCTGCTGGCATCAAGCACAAGCTGGTCGCCGCTCAAAGCGGCCCCCGAACTGATCTGCTTGGCGTCAGAGCCAAGCTGCTCAAACTGCGCCTCGGCGCTCGCGCTGTGCAGCATATCCATTGGCGACGGCAACCCGACAGGTGCCGGGTCCAGTTTCCGCAGGCCCTGGCCCTGGACCAACATCTTCTGGCCCGCTGGCTGGGATTGTATAGCGGCACCGGAATCAAGGGTGCCTGCGCAGCCGGCGAGGACCAGAAGCAGCAGGCAAGCCGGCAACGCCCTCAGATCAACAGGCCCAGCGGATAGCAGCATCTTGATCCTCCAAGGTTTGGAAGATCTTATTTTAACGTCTATTCAAGAAAGCACTGCCTAATAACGCACTGCATACTTCAGGTCTGAGTTGCCGGCGTCCTGGTAGGCAATCTGCGGACGACCCCCGATCACGACCATTGAACTGTACTTTCCCACATTTGGCCCTGAAGCCGTCCCGTCACCATCCGCGCGCTGAAGCTGAGTCCAGTCATAGGGGCTTGACCCTGTCGCGGTGATACTCCGGGCCAGCTGGAGATCGCCATTCGCATAGTCCCAGTAGCTGATCGCCGGATTGCCGCTGAGCTGCGCCAGCGAGGAATAGGAACCGCAGGTTGTCGAGCTGTCGACGGTTACGAATGTCCAGTCGCCGGCCAGGCTTCCGCCGGCAGTTGAGCTGATCGCATACATCAGCTTTTCGTTGCCGAAGTTGTAATAGCTGATCGCCGGCTTGCCTCCGACCAGCGTAAGCGAGCTGTATTGTCCACCGCCGGTGTTATCGACCACCAGATTGCTCCAGTCAGCGGCCTGCGCCCCGGTACTGGTGGAACTGAAGGCGTACTTCAGATCACCGTTGTCGCTGTCGGCATAGCTGATCGCCGGCACGCCGTTGACCACGGCCAGACTGCAGTGGTTGCCCACTGAACCGGCGCTATCGATCACCACGCTCTGGCTCCAGTCACTCGCGCTGGCACCGCTGACTGTCGTGCTGCGGCGATAGCGCAGATCCTGGCTGACGCTGTCGTAGTGCGCAATCGCCGGGTTACCGGCGACAACGCACAGTGAGCTGGACTGTCCGCCGGCGCTGTCCAGAGTCATGCAGGTCCAGTCGGCGGCGCTCGCGCCGCTGGCTGTCGAGCTACAGGCGAACTTCAGGTCGCTGAGTCCACCGTCGTAGTAACTGATGGCCGGCTTGCCGTTGACCTCGCAGACACTCCCGTACTGCCCACCGTCGACCGCATTGTCAACAGTGACTATCGTCCAGTCCCCCAGGCTTGAACCGCTGTCGGTTGCCGAAACTGCATACTTCAGATCGGTGCTGTTAGCCTGCTGAAAGCAGATTGCTGGCTTGCCTCCAATCAGGGCCTGCCTGCAGTAGGCCCCGGTCAGGCCGCTGCTCTCCAGTGTCAGCGTGACCCAGCCGTGGACCGTTAGCGCCAATTCGTCTGTACCGAAGTAGCCGTCGTCATCTCTCACCCGCAGCCGAACGGAGAATGGAGGCCCCGGGCTGTTGTAACCCTGACTGACATGGTCAAGCGTTCCACTGTCTGTCTCAAAGCTGCCATTGCCGTCCAGGTCCCACTCATACTTGATGATGCTGCCGTCGCTGTCGTAGCTGGACGACGCAAAGAACTCAAGCACGTCGCCGGCATTGCATTCGCTGGCGCTCGCCTGTAGCACTGCCTGGGGCGCCTGATTTAGCGCCTGAACTTCGATCGCCAGACTATCGACATCCTGGTTGCCGGCGCTGTCGGTCACGCGCAGCTGTGCCAGATAGCTGCCAGGAGTTGTGTAAACGTGGCTGATCCCGGCCGCCGTTCCATAAGCTTCAAATGCACCATCGCCGTCCCAGTCCCACTCGTAGAGCACCAGGCTGTCGCCACTGTCGCCGCCGGCATCACTCGCGCTCGCGTCGAAGTCCACGTTTAGCGGCGCGTAACCGGAGCTGCTGTTGCAGTCCAGCTGGGCCTGCGGCGGGTTGTTGCTGGCCAGATAGGCGTCGATCGCAGAGCTGGCGACGGCCTGATTGCCAGCACTGTCAGTTACTCTGACCCGCGCCAGCAGCGCGGCAGGAGATGTGTAGGTGTACACCCTGCTCTCCTGGCTGCCGTAGGACTCCCAGAGCCCGTCACCATCCAGATCCCATTCATAGAGAACGATGCTGTCGCCCAGGTCGCCGCCGGCGGTCGACCCGCCAGCATCAAAGCTGACGCTCAGAGGCAAAGCGCCCTGCGCGTCCGGCGGATCCAGCAGCGCCTGCGGCGCGGCGTTGCCAGGACTGTTTAGCTCGAGGGTAACGCTGTCCTCCGCCTGGTTTCCGGCGCTGTCAGTTACGCGCACTATCACCATAACCGCCCCGGGCTGCGCATAGGTATGACTGAGCTGCGGGGAAGGGCCATAGGCATCGAAGGCTCCATCGCCATCAAAGTCCCATTCGAACAAAACAAGACTGTCGCCCGCGTCGCCGCCGGCGGTGCTGGCACTGGCGTCAAGGGTAACCTGGGCCGGTACATCGGCAGCGGCTGGATTGCAGCTCACCTCAGCCTGCGGCGGTGCGTTTCCCGGCTGCAGCAGATTGAGGCTCGCCGTGTCGTAGGCCCGCTGAAAGCTGTCATCACTCACGCGCAGCCGGACCTGAACCAATCCTGGTCCAGTGAAGGTGTGGCTGAGCTGCGGGCTTTCGCTGAAGGTGTCATAGCCGCCATCGCCGTCCCAGTCCCAGGCATATTCAATGATGGATCCATCCGCATCCGCTGAAGCTGAAGCGTCAAATTGAACACTCAGCGGCACTTCGCCACCTGGCAGATCGGCCTGCAGCTGCGCGCTGGGCGGCAGATTCTGCGTCGCCTGGCTTCGAATGCTCAGCGCGCTGACGGTGACCATTCCATTGCCGCTGCCTGCTACCGCGAAGACGGCTGCGCCAGATGGCGACACGTAGCGCTGCTCATCCAGCGCGATTGTTCTTGAGGAATTGTACGGGCCATGCCACTCCCAGCGGCCCGCGGCAAAGTCCGCCAGCAGAATCCAGGCCGCTGCGCCGTCCTGCGCGTCGAGCATTACCGCCAAGCTGTCCAGACTGCGGCCCTGCGGGTCAAAGGCATAGAGCGCCCAGGCCGGCTGATTGCCGCTGGCCAGCAGTTGCAGGGCCGAACCGTTGGCTACTGCGGCCGCACTGCTCGCAGCATCGGCGCCCAGCAGAAAATCCTCGCGCAGGCCGGCAATATTACGCAGGTTCGCCGGACCAGGCAGATCCGCGCTCAGCTGCGGCGCTGGTTCCATTGATTGCGTTTGCTGCGAGTTGCAGCCGAGCAGCCCGGCAAGGGCCAGCAGACTGCAAAGGACGCTGGCATAAAGGCCTGCTTTCATTTTGTGTTCCAGTCAGCGGGCAGCAGCTGCCACCCCGTGTTACAGCGGTCCCGGCAGGCCGGGATAGGGCTGTTATCGGCAGCCCGGACGAAACATGCACGCTGCAGCAATGAACTGCCTTCATCCGGAGGCGCTGCTAGACTTGCTTAATGGATATTCAGGACGCTACGCGGCGCAGCCCTTTGCCCCAGAATGCAGCTGAGATCGCCCTTGACGCGGTGCAGTGGCTGGGCATCCTGACAGTGATGCTGGTCATGCTCAGCTCGCTGGGCGTGATAACGCCGCTCAAGCTCGGGGTGCTGAGCGACAAGACCTGGCTGAGCAGTAACCGCTTGTTCCTGGTCGTCCTGAGCACTGTGGCACTGCTGGACTATCCAGCCATGCTCATGGTCTTGAAAAGCATCCTTGGCCGCCAGGCCGGGTCGCAGGGTCCAACGAATCTCCTGGCACTGCGACTGGCCTTCACGACAACACCATGGGTTTATCTCGCCGTGCTGCTGTTGAAGTCAAACTGACAGCCAACCTGGAGGTTACTGCACGCCGCCGACAAAGCGCAGATCCTGATTGTCGATGTCGAGGTAGGACAAAGCCAGATTCCCGTCTGTAAGTTCGGCGACTGAGGGGAATGCCCCCGTGTCTCCAGTGCTGTCAAGGAAGCGCTTGTCGTTCCAGCTTGTCCCCTCAGCATCGCCGGCCAGCGCCAGCATCAGAGCGCCGTCCAGCAGATTGTAGTAGGCAATAACCGGTCGGCCCTGATACAGCAGCATGTCGTTGAAGAAGCCCGTGTCAGCATTGGTATCAACATCGACAGCGCTGCCCCACGACGAGCCATCACCGTCTGAAGCCCGCACAAAGCGCAGCACGCCGGTCTCGCTGCCAGGTCCACCAGTCGACTCATAGTAGGAAATGCACGGACGGCCGCCAGCGTCGGCGATCAGGTCGCACCACTGCACCAGCCCGGCGTCGATTGGCACAGCCGAGGACCAGGCGCTACCGTTGGCGTCCGCAGCGCGACGGTAGGAGAGCGGCCCGGCATTTTCGTCAGCAAAGACCACCGCAGGGTTGCCGTTGATCACGGCCATGTTGAAGTTGTCGGAAATGTCATCCGGGTTGAGCAAGGTTGCGAGTTCCACCGGGCTGCCCCATGCCGACCCGTCTGCATCACTGGCGCGGACATACTTGAGGATGGAATCGCCATCGATTGGCCAATAGAGGTGTACGATCGCCGGGTTACCGTTTACCACCTGCATGTGCATGAAGTTGCCGGCGAAGCCGGTAGCATCAACGTCCAGGGGAGTGCCCCATGCTGAGCCGGTGGCATCTGAAGCACGCACGTACCTAAGCACATAGTTGTCAAAGTCCTGGTAAGTGATAGCCGGCCGGCCGTTCACAACCACCAGCTTGCAGTCGTGTCCCGTGTCGCCAACAGTGTCAATCACCACCGGGTCGCCCCAGGCGCTGCCGGTCGCATCAGTGGCCCGGACATACTTCAGGTCGCCGTCCTCCTGCGCGTCGGTCGCGAATTCGCAGTAAGCGATGGCAGGATTGCCATCAACAATCGCCAGCGAGGTGTACCAGCCCGTAAACCCATCGGACTCAACCAAGGTCGGCGTACCGTTCTGGGTCTCACTCGTGATGAAGTTCACGAATGGAACGGTCACGTTATTCTCGGCCTGGACAGCCACTGCGATGTAGTAGATTCCAGCGGGAGAAGCACTTCCAGCACCGCTCAGAGGAATGCCAACATCAGTTGTGTTAAGCGTTCCGTCACATGTCCAGCGTCCCTCAACAAAGTCCGGCCGGCAGATGTACGCACCACCGACCACGGGAACAATGCTCACTGTAACCTGCTGCATTGGCGCGCCAAGAGCATCGAAGGCATAGACAGCCCACTCAAAGTCACCTACCGGAGCGGGGCCACCAGCCGTGGCGTCGAGGACCACTGAGGTGCCAGACACCTGGGCGCCAGGGCTGGCGCTGGAGAATGCCGACCCGTCCTGCACATTGTTCGCCGATGTCAGCTTTCCTGTGGCCTGAACCAGTCCATCCAGTCTTGAAGGTGCCGGCAGCCCTTTGGGCTGCAGCTGAAGCAAAGACTGACTGCTGTCCAGGCGCGCAGTATCAACTGGCACGCTGCTTGAGCAGGCTGAGACGGCAAGAGCAAGCAGCACAGCGGCTGCAACCGGCAAACAGATCCGCATTCTTCCTCCCTATCAGGCAGCCTGAGTATAACGGATCCGGCGCCAAACTTCCTACGGCATCCTGATCAGTGAGCCCCGGCAGCCGCTTCGGCCCAGTCTATTGAACTGAGGTATAGCTCAGAGCCAGCTTGCTGAAGTTGAAGTAGCTGATCGCCGGCTTGCCGTTGACTAGGGTCATCGACAACTCATAGCCTGCACTGCCTTCACTATCCAGAATCTGCGGTGTGCCCCAACTTATGCCCGACTCGTCCAGGGACATAACAAAGCGCAGATCGCCATCGGCGCCGTCAAAGTAAGCAATGAGTGGAATGCCGAACGGGGTGGTTATCAGCTTGCTGTAGCTGCCGACGATGGAGCTGGAGTCCACCGTGACCGGGGCTCCCCAGGCCTCGCCATTGGGATCGCCAGCGCGGATGTAGCGCAGGTAGTCGTTGGTGACGTCGCGGTAGCTGATGGCCGGAAAGTTTCCTACAATGGCCAGCGAAGTGTCCTGACCGGTGTTGTCGGTTGTGTCCAGCGTCTGAGCCACAGGCCAGCTGCTGCCCGTTGCGTCTTCGGCACGCAGGTAGCGCAGCGCGCCCGCTGTCTCGCTGTAGTAACTGATCGCTGGACGTCCGGCGACGACGAGCAGCGAGTTGTCCCGGCCCACGAAGCCATCTGCATCAACTGTCTGCGGGCTGTTCCAGCTCGCGCCCTGCGCATCGCTGGCCCGCACAAAGCGCAGTCGGCCATTCTCGGAATCGTAATAGCTGATCGCCGGGTTGCCGTCCACGACAGCCAGAGAGGCATGCTGCCCGGTGACGGCGGCGCTGTCCAAAACCAGCGGGCTGCCCCAGCTGACGCCTGCGGTATCGCTTGCGCGAACGTAGCGCAGGTAACCGTTGACCGCATCGTGGTAGGCCACCGCTGGGTTGCCGTCAACCACCGCCATGGTGACATACTCGACGGCGCCGTTGTCCAGGACCTGCGGCTGGCCCCAGATCGTCCCGTTGTTGTCTAGCGCTCTGATGAAGCGCAGCTCCGCACCACCGCTTCCAGCGGCATAAGCGATGGCCGGCTTGCCATCCACAACCGCAATCGAGCTGAACTGGCCTTCTTCGGCGCCCGGATCGGGGTAGAAAACGCCGCTGTCGTTGTCGGTATTGAAGGTCACATTGCTGACCGCCAAATTGCTGCCTCTCGGGGAGGCCACAGCACAGTAGGTCACGCCAGTCGCCGACACAACGCTTGTCGGGTCAGCGCCGATGCCAACACCACCGACATACGGTCCATACCAGAGCCAACGGCCGGCGGTAAAGTCTGGGATTGCTACAAACATCTGGCCGTCAACACTGGACGTGTTGACCGTGATGTCCAGGAAACTTCCGGCGACCGGCCCGCAGGCATAGAGCGCCCATTCAAAATCAATGCCGGCGCCGGGACCGGTGGCGCTTGCATCCAGGCGGACTTCCTGCCCCTCCTGAACCGCTCCAGGGCTCGTACGAAAGTACTCCGCGCCGGTCTGGACAATCAGGCGGGATGTCTGGCGCGTCTGGCCCGCAGGCTGGCCATTCAATACTGACAGCGCCGGCAGACCCTGGTGGAAGGTGGCCGCATCGCCCTGGGCCGGGGTCGGGCCATCGGCGTCTCTTCGCGTGGCACTGCCGCCGCAGGAGACAAGCAGGACCAGGGCCAGCGACAGCACTGCCGAAAGGGCCGACAGCATCCAAGTTTTGTTGCTCACCATTTCAACTCTCCCAGAAAGACCGGGGGAGTTTAGCATGCCAGCCCGTGGCTGCTTAGTTGATGCCGCCGACCCAGCGCAGATCTTCATTGCCGACATCAAAGTAGGCCACGCCAAGCGTGCTGCCATCGCCAAGCGGCAGCACACATGGGTAGCCGCCAGTGTTGCCCGCGTCATCCAGCGTTCGCAGGTCCGTCCAGCTGTCGCCGCTGGCAGTCGCCGCAAAAGCCAGCTGCAGGTCGCCGCTGATCAGGCTGTAGTAGGCGATAACCGGCTTGCCGTTGAACAGGATCAGGTCGTTCATCCAGCCGGTGTTGGAGCGTTCGTCGACAGCAATCGGCGCGCCCCAGGCTGAACCGGTTGTGTCATCGGCGCGGGCGAAGTTCAGCTCGCCGCTCGACGCGTTATAGAAGCTGATGCATGGCCGCCCTTCGGCGTCTGCCAACAGGTCGTTCCATTGGTTGTTGCTGACAAAAACCTGCACCGCGTCGTTCCAGGCCGTGCCATCGGCATCGCTTGCGCGGCGGAAGAACAGAGGCCCGCCGCTGGAATCTGAATAAGCCACGGCCGGGTTGCCGTTGATGACCTCCATGCTCCAGGTGTCGGTCACTGACTCGGTCACCGCAAAGGTCGCCAGACTGCTGCCCGCGGGCCAGCTGGCACCGTCACTGTCGTCGGCTCGGACATACATCAGCTCAGGGTTGTCGCCAAAGGGCCACTTCAGGTGCAGTATCGCCGGGCGGCCCGCGACGATATCCATGTGCGGGTAGCCGCCGACCGAATCCGACTGGTCAACGATCACCGGTGTGTCCCAGGCGCCGCCGGTCGCGTCCGTGGCCCGGACGTACATCAGGATTTCGTCATCAAATTTGTGATACGCGATAGCCGGGTTGCCGTCCACCACCACCATGGAGGGTGAATGCCCCGTGTCGCCGTCGCTGTCGATCACCAGCGGCTCGCCCCAGCTGGCGCCAAGTGCATCATCAGCAATGATGTAGGTCAGGTCGCCGTCGGCGCCTTCACTGCTGCCAAAGTCGGTATAGGCAATTGCTGGTCGGCCGTCGACTATGGCCGCATGCAGCTCCCAGCCGGTGGAGTCAAGCCCGTCAATGGTGACCGGAGTCTGGACCTCTGAATCATCAGTGACAAAATTGACCGTCTGAATAGTGTTGCCGGTGCCGGCAGGGGCGATCACGGCGCAGTAGGTCACACCGGCGCCGTTCTGCGCACCGGGATATGCCAGGCTCAAAATGACATTTGAAGTGTAAGGCCCGTTGAGCATCCAGCGCCCGGAAACATAGTCCGGAAGGGCCAGCCAGGCTGAATCGGTATCAGCGGACTGTGTTACCTGAACCTCAAGCAGGGGCTGTCCGCCGGGGTCAAATGAGTAAATCGCCCATTCGAAGGCAGCGCTGTCGTTAAGCAGCAGGCTGCTTCCGCTGATTTCAACGTCTGGACTGGCCAGGAAGTAGGCCGAGCCATCCTGGAAGTTGTCGGAGGAAGTACGCTTACCAGCGGCCGCGAGACCGTCCAGCTGCGCTGGTGCCGGAAGCTGTGCCAGAAACTCCGGCTGCCGCTGCTCAGGGGTCAGACGGGAGTCAGTGTGCGGAGCGGCTGCGTCGCCGCAACTTGCAACCAGGCAGACTGACACAAGGGCCGCGCAGATCAGCAGGACGGACAGGCGCATGGGGAAACTCTCCGAGTACAGCGTGAGGCGGAGTATAACTTAGCGTCCAAGCAGGTTTCCCCGAACCTTGCCCGCCGGGGTGTCGGTCACGTTGGCGTCGTCCAGGCGAGTGATCGTGGAGATGTTCACATAGGTGCGCCCTCCGCGAAACTGGCCGGCGGAGCGCATGGCCGTATCTCCCGGCTCAACGGCGATGAAGTCATCCCAGACCTCAACGATTACTACGCCGTTGTAATGAACGCCACCATTGGCGGTCAGGTTGAGCTCAACGCGCTCGTTCATCAGTTTCTCGACGAGTTTCATGGCCAGCCTCGCTTGAATCGGATCGGTCTAGTTTAAGCCAGGCCGCGGTAACTTCGAACAGTAGATGAGTATCAACACTCCTGACTGACGAGGTGATGGTGATGTGCTGGCGACGCTGGGCCGCGCGGCTGGGCACTTTCGTGCTGCTGGTCTGCGCGCTTGGCTGGGCCTACCTCGCAGCCGTGACCCTCTACCCCCGCCTGCTCTCCCCCTTTCAGCTCGTCCTTCTTTCGGACTGCCGCCTGATCCCGCTGCGCGATCTCGCGGCAGACGAACTGGTGGAACGCCGCAGCGCCAGCACCGAGCAAAGCGCCCTTGTAGCCATCGCCGAGCGTGACTGGCTGCCGGCCAGCCTGCGCCTGCGGGCCCTGCGCGAACTGCGCGGCTCGGATCAGCCGGATCCTGAAGCGCTCTACACCATCGTGCTGGGCCTCGACCCGCGCAAGCCTGAGGAATACCTGCTCTTCGAGCAGGCACTGCTGGGCCTGTGCTTCAACCCTGACACGCCGCAGGAAATGCTGCGCAGCGCGGAAGTGCTGCGCCTGGCCGCCGATTATGCATGCACTCTGCCTCCGCATCTGAACGAGCTGCTGGCCGGCGAGAAGCCCGCGTTGATAGCGGAGTACCTGGACAACGCAGCTTCCAGCCC
>CAZEJB010000029.1:13539-28216 GCA_964512635.1 uncultured Planctomycetales bacterium
CCGGCGAGAAGCCCGCGTTGATAGCGGAGTACCTGGACAACGCAGCTTCCAGCCCTGACCGCTGGCTGGCCTGGAAGCTGGGGGCTGAGTTGCTGCCTTATGTTCAAAGCGCACGAGCCGAGCGCAGCGGCCCGGATGCTCTGTGGTCCGCCGAGATCGAACAGCGCATCAGCCTCGCCTGCACTGCCGGCTAAGCCGCTTCCCGGTGTCTTCCTCAGGCGGCTGCGCTTTGTTCAGCCTGAGTCCATGCAACTGGGCCTAGAATATTGCTCTGCACAGGAGCAATATGAGCAGCCACGAGACCTTTCCCTTCAGCGACGAACACAAAATGGTCCGCGAGACCGTGCGCGACCTGGTGCGCGACAAGATCGCCCCCCGCGCGGTGGAGCTCGATGAGACCCACGAGTTCCCGGCTGAGGCCATGGCTGCGCTCGGCGAGCTCGGCCTGCTGGGTGTTTATGTGCCCGAGGAATACGGCGGAGCCGGCATGGACTTCACCGCCTATATCATCGCAATGGAAGAGCTGGCAAAGGGTTGCGGCTCCACCACCCTGACCTACACCGCCCATACCGGCCTGTGCATCACGCCGATCCTGCTGCTAGGCACGCACGAGCAGAAGCTGAAATACCTGCCGGCGCTGTGCAGCGGCCAGGAATTGGGCTGCTTCGGGCTGTCCGAGCCGGGCAGCGGTTCCGACGCCGGCAACCTGCAGACCCGCGCCTGGCATGCCAATGGCGAGTGGGTGCTCAGCGGCTCAAAGATGTGGATCACCAATGGCAACCGCGCCCGAAGGATGGTGGCCTGCGCCAAGACAGACGCCGAGCAGCCGCGCGGCAAGGGCATCAGCGCCTTTATCGTCGATATGCAAAGCCCCGGCATCGAGGTGCCAAAAATCGAGGACAAGCTGGGCCTGCGGGCCAGCGCCACGGCTCAGGTCTTTCTGGACAATGTCAAAGTACCGGAGGCCGACGTGCTGGGCAGCATCGACACCGGCTTCCCCGTCTTCATGCAGACACTTGAAGGCGGGCGGGTAGCAATTGCCGCCATGAGCCTCGGTCTGGCCGAGGCAGCCTTCGAGAAGGCTGTGGAATACAGCAAGCAGCGCCACACCTTCGGCCGCGCGCTGGCCCAGCATCAGACGATCCAGACCTACCTGGCTGAAATGGCCACCGAGATCGAAGCGGCGCGCCTGCTCGTTTACCAGGCCGCCTTCATAAAGTCCGCCGGCAAGAGCGTGGCGCTGGAAGGCGCGATGGCCAAGCTCTTTGCCTCCGAGATGGCCATGCGCGTCTGCGACAAGGCGATCCAGATCCACGGCGGCTATGGCTATGTGCGCGAGTTCGAGGTCGAGCGGATCTACCGCGACGCCAAGCTCTGCACTATCGGCGAAGGTACAAGCGAGGTGCAGCAGTTGGTGATTGCGCGCCAGATCCTCGGCGCGGCTGCGAAGGGTGGGTAGTGAGAGGCGCCGACCGCTGCTAGAGAGCGCTGCGGGTGATCGGGTTGTCGATGTGCTGCTCGGCGTTATGGTGCTTTTGGGTGCTGGTGTGGTGTACTGGTCGGCCTGGGGTGCCCATCAGCGCTACCTGCATGGTCATGAGAGCTTTGACAAGTCCTGGGGCATGCCTTGGTTGGTCCCTGTATTATTCAGTACTGTCAGCCTTTGCCTCCTGTTGATCAAGCCACTCCTGTCTGCTTTACGGCGTCGCGCTGATCAGGCGGACCTAGAGCACAGGGCTGGTACAACACGGGAAACCAGGGCCGAGCGTCGGCGGAGATTGAGGGGCTGAAGTGGTGACAGCTGCTATTAGGGAGCGCCAGAATAGCGGCATCTTGATTGGAGCGCCGGGCCTAGCCCGGCATTCGTTTCCTCTTGTCAGTGTGAATCATGAGATAGCTACTCCACTCCCACTCCTCCATACCTGCAACCAGTCCTGCCTTCACCGGGTTGTAGTGAATGTAGGCAGCCGCCTTCTCCAAGTGATCCTCGTCCCGCATATAGCGGTCGAAGTACTCGCGCTGCCAGAAGGCTCCTTGTCGACCCACGATGCGGTTGGCCCGGACCGCCGATCGTGCCTTCCACGAACGGATGATCTCCATCAGTGAAAAGCCCGGCATGGGTTGGACTAAAACGTGAATGTGATTGGGCATGATCACCCAGGCGATCAATCGGTATCGAACTCCATCGAAATGCCTTAACTCAGCAGTCAACATGTCGGCAATCTCTGGATTCGCCAACCAACAGGCCCCTTTACCTGCGTCGAGGTAGTCATCGATCAGGCGCTGCAAACGAGCACTTTGTTGCGCTTCTGGGTAACTTCTCGCCTTGGCTTGCAGGATCTCCAGCACAGCCTTCGGCAGACTGTCGTGCAGGCGGAAGGTCACCATCTGCACAAGACCTTTCTCGTCGTAATGCGGCAGATAGCCGCGGGAGTAAAAGCCTAGAGGTTCAGGCATGTGCGAATTCTAGCAAGAAAAAGATGAAGAATGCCGGGCCAGGCCCGGCGCTCCAAGACAGAGAATGCCGGGTCAGGTTCGCGCGGGAAGGCTGAGCTTGTTCGTGATTACTCGGCGTGAAGCAGGACGGGTCCGCAACAGACCTGCCCTGGCTCTCTGCTCTCGCCCTTTCGCGCCAGCAAACGGCATACCAGTACTGGCAGCAGGCTGCCGGCGATCGGTGCCGCAAAGTAGATCCACAGGCCGGAAAAGTCACCGGACAGCAGAGCCGGTGCGAGGCTGCGGGCCGGGTTAAAGCTCGCGCCGGAGATGCTCGCCGTCAGGCTGCCATACACCCAGATAAAGATACCGACCAGCCACGGCGTATGCCGCGCCAGCGCGGGACGACTGCAGGCCAGCACCAGCCACAGCAGCAGCGCGTTGCCACAGAACTCAGCGGCGAAACTGGCCCATAAGGGAAAGTCGGGGCTGGGCCGTGTAAGGGCAAAGTCGACGGCCATGGCAGCCCGGCCCCACAGCGCCGCCGCGAGCAGGGTTCCCAGCATCGCCCCGCATAACTGCGCGAGCATAAACATTGGTAGACGCTGCAGCGGCAGGCGTCCGGCCAGGAACAAAGCAAGGCTGACGGCCGGGTTCATATGTGCCCCACTGATGCGGCCCAGGGGAGATGCGATCACAGCGCAGATAACTCCACCGAAGCAAAGCAGTACCAGGAAGAGTCGGGGCCAGTAAGCCGGCAGCACTTCGATAACCTGTGGACTGCCGAAGAAGCAGGCAACCGCGGATACGCCGACAAACAGCAGGGCCGTTGTGCCGAGCAGTTCCGCGCCAAACTGGCGCAGCAGTACGGATCTGGTTGCTCTGGACACCGGCCAATCCTAACCGGCCTTTGTGAAGATTTCAAGAAGCGGGGAAGCACAGGTCCGTCTGAACGGCCCTATGCTTGGAGTGAAACATGAGGTGATTGGACTAGCGCTTCTTCTTTTTCTTGTCCCTCGGCTTGGCCTTGGCCTTGGTCGGGTGCGCCATTGCCATCCCCGCCGCACCGGGCGTTTTGCGCAGCAGGCCGGCGGTCATCGTCTGCATCTGGCGGAAGTGCTCGATGAAGCGGTTGATCTCCTGCACCGTCGTGCCGGCGCCGCGGGCGATGCGCTGGCGGCGGGTGGCGTTGAGCAGCTTGGGATCACGCCGCTCATCCGGGGTCATCGAGAAGACAATCGCCTCAAAGCGCTTCAGCTCGGCCTGGCCAGCTTCCAGCGCCTCATCCGTAACCCGCAGACCGGGAATGAAGTTCAGAAGCTGGCGCATCGAACCCATTCGGCGCATCTGCTTGAGCGCAGTGATGAAGTCCTCGAGGTCGAAGTTCTTCTGCTTGCGCAGCTTCTTCTCAAGCTTCTCGGCCTCGTCCATGTCGAGGGTCTCGGCCACGCGCTCGACCAGTGAGACCACATCGCCGCGTCCGAGGATGCGCCCCGCTACACGCTCGGGGTGGAAATACTCCAGCGCGTCGAGCTTTTCGCCGGTTCCGACAAGACGGATCGGCTTGCCGGTAACCGCGCGCATCGACAGAGCCGCACCGCCGCGGGCATCGCCGTCGAACTTGGTCAGCACCAGGCCAGTAATTCCCAGCGCCTCGTCAAAGCGCTGGGCTGTGTTCAGCGCGTCCTGGCCGGTCATGGAGTCCAGCACCAGCAGGATCTCATTGGGCTTGATCGCCGCCTTGACCTGCTTGAGCTCTTCCATCAACGCTTCATCTATCGCCAGGCGGCCGGCGGTGTCGACAATCACCGGGGTCAGGCCATCCTTGGCGCCCTGGGACACGCCGGCTGCAGCCAGCTTGACCGGGTCCATCGAAGCGTCATGGAAGACCTGCGCTTCAACCTGCTTGCCGAGAACTTTAAGCTGCTCGGCAGCGGCCGGACGGGTCAGGTCATCGGCTACCAGCAGCGGACGCCGGCCCTCGCTCTTAAGCCGCATAGCGATCTTGCCGGCGGTGGTCGTCTTGCCTGAACCCTGCAGGCCGACAAGCATGATCACGTGCTGACCGGTGCCGATCTGGAACTTCGGGTCAAAGTCCGCGCCGCCCAGCATGTCTACCAGCTCGTCATAAACGATCTTGGTCAGCATCTGCAGCGGGGTGATCGTCGCCAGGATGTTGGCGCCCAGCGCCTTTTCCTTGACGCGCGCCACGAAGTCGCGCACGACGTTAAGGTTGACGTCCGCCTCGAGCAGTGCGAGGCGCAGCTCGCGCAAGCCTTCGTCAACATCCTGTTCGGTCAGAGCGCTGTGGGCCGAAAGGCGGGTCAGCGCTTTGCCGATTCTGTCGGTCAGGGTCTCAAACATGGGACGGAGATTATATCGGCAGGGCGAAGGGCCCGCCCCTGGGCCTTAGAGAAGCTGCAATGCTGACGGCGGCAGGCCTTTGGCCCCGCGCGCACGTGGCCGGATTTATCCGCTGTTGCTAGAATCCCCGCCATGTTCCGCAAGGCTTCCACGAACCTGATGCGCCGACTGATGCTGCTGGCCGGGCTGTGCCTGCTGGCAGCCCTTGCCGCGTGCAACTCCAGCGGCAAAGCGCGGGTGGAGGGCGACACCGTCTATCTGCCCACCAGCTCCATGATCGTTCGCATGGGCGAGTCAATGGCTGGTGACCCGCCGGGCTACAAGAACTTCGACGGCAGCTATCCCGGCGACTGGCCGCGGGACTTCAAGCTGCCCAAGGATACACACGTTCAGGACGGCTATAAGGTCGAGCTGAAGGATCCCGGCCCCAACGAGCTGTCCAGCCCCGGCACCCGCAAGTGCACCCTGACCGCCATTGCTCCGGGCACGCCGGCCAGCGTACTGCAGCACTTCCGCGACGAGATCAAGGGCCAGGGACTTGAGATTGAAAAGGACCAGGCCAGCGGACCAGTGCAGTCAGACCCTTATGGTGAAAGCCCCGGCGTCCACGACCTCAGCAGCAAGTTTGACTATGAGAAGAAGCTGCAGTCACTGAACGTCAAGGTGATGCTGGATACCGACCTCGATGGCTGGGTGCTCTTCACCGTCAGCATGGTGGTGAAGATCTAGCCGGCGTTATGACGGGCCATCCACGCCTGAATCACACACTTGCTCCCTCGCTGAGTTTCGGCTGAGCTTTCGCTGCCGCCTGCAGCACGCATGCATCCGCTGGAACTAGGTTGCGCGTAAGGCGGAGCAACATGCTTACAGATCCAGATGGAATGCGTTGGTCGCCAGCGCGAAGTGGAGTATCTAGCAAGAAGTTAAGAAGCTGTAAAAACAGATGCCGCTGCCCTGGGCGGGGCAGCGGCATATCAGCACGAATCATTCCGGGTTGCAGCTTCAGTTGGGGACGCGCCCCGTTAAAAGATTATAACCTTTCGGAGCCCAGCGTCAAGCCGCTAAAGATTAAATCTTTTCGGCGCGCCGGCCTCTAAACATGACGCTGGCCGCAGGCCTGGGTTACGACGGATTTCTAACTTGCCCTCATGAGCAGGCGTTTTAGCCGAGAGGGTGGTCGCTCCCGCCCGTCCACCTGAAAAAAGCCTGGCAACTTCACGCAGTCGCTAGCAGGCCGCTGCGGACTCAGGTAACATTATCAGGCTGCCCTGCTTTTCGCCGTTGTGTTTAACAGCCTTTAGACAGGCGGCGAATAGCTTAATTGTGGTCATCTGGCGCACTCTCTGCCGGAAGGTCAAACAATGGATAGTCGTATTCGCGAGCTGGAACAGTGGTTAGCCGAGGCTAAACGCGACCTTGGCGAATGCGGCCAGGAGGCCTACCTCCAGAAGCTTTATCTCCTGGATGCCGAGATCCGTGCAGTGATCAAGGCGAACGGGGCGCAGACCGGCATGGACTCCCCAAGCCCTGCCGGCAGGCCAGTGCGGGGTCAGACCCCGGCTCGCCAAGGCGGCCCGGCATCCATGAGGTTGGCTCTGACGCTCGGCGTCTCTGGAGTAGCGCTGCTGGCCGCAGCCACTGTTGCGACCCGACTGCCTGCCCTGCAGGGCGGCAGCGGCCTGCTTGCGCGCCTGAGCGGCGGACGATCGACATACATCGCAAATTCAGGCCAGCCTGAGACAGGTCTTGATCTGTCCCGTGCGGGCCAATCCTCCACAACTCCTCCCGCCGGGTTCATCCCGGCATCGATACCCGGCGAGGAAATCCTTCCCGTCGGCTGGACCCCAGCCATGGAAGAGCTGGCGGATGTGACTCTCTTTGCAGATGCGCAGCCGGCAACTCAGCCTGGCAGCATTCTTGCCGGATCGGTGGTGGAGACACGCTCCGCTCCGGCAAGGATGGGGGAGCGACCGAACCAGAGCGGCTTGAGCCGCGGTGATATCCAGACCATCATGGCCATGCAGCCGGTCAGCCTGGGGCGCGAAAGTTCAGCTCCTCGCGAGAACGGAGCAGCCGAAGCGGATAAGCCTGCCAGCATCTTCGATGCCAATCAGGCTACCGACGTGGTTCTGGCCAGCGTAAGCGTTGGACCCAGCTCAGGCGGCAAGGCCACGGGAAGTGGTACTGGCAAGACTGCCTCCAAGCCCAAGGGTGCTGGAACGAGCAGCCCGGGAGTGGCGATCTATGGCGACGTGCCGCTAAGCAGCGGCGGTGGATTGGGCGACCACTCGATCGGTCGCTGGAACTTCGACCAGAGTAACTTCCTCGTGCCGGCTGAATACAAACCGGTGAGCGATACCTCGGCGCTGAAGAACAACAAGCGCAGCAAGAAGAACAAGAAGCAGAAAACGCAGTCGGCTGATGGGGCAAAGTCAGCCGAAACTGCTCGTGAGACCCGGCCGGGCGAGGCGGAGGAAATCCGCGTGGCGCCTGCCGACAGTGGCAGCCCCCAGGGCAATGAACACGGGGGCGAAGGGGCGGAGTCCTAGCAGACGCTGCGGACTCAACGCTAATCCAGTAAAGGCGGAAGGGATGAAAGGCAGAAACAACAGGACCGGCACGTATAGCATCACGTTGTTGATAACGTGTGTTTTGATGTGCATCGTTGTTAACGGGATGGCCCTGGCCAGCAATGACAGCACTGATGTCTATGTGGGTCCACAGCAGCCGGCAAGCGAGCAGCCAGCCGACAGCAAGCCCGCGGACAGCAGTGCGGACAGTGCAGCGCCGCAGTATTCCCGTCCCCCGGCTGTCGACCCGTCCAAAACGGAAGAGCCTTCCGTGGCTGAGCCGGTAGAAATGGTCGCCGCTGAGCCGGTGGCTGATTCTGACGGATCCACTGAAGTGCAGGGCCCGCAGGCTGCTCCCGGCGAAGTCGTCAAAGTAGCCGCGCTGCAGAGCCAGCCTTTTGGCTCGATCGTGGTCAACCAGCAGGACGGCGGCATTGAAATTCGCAGCATCACCATTGAAGGCCTGCAGCGGCTGGACCAGAGCGTGGTCCTGACGGCGCTGACGATCAAGGCCGGCGATGTGATCGTGGGCAACGTCACCGCCAAGCTGAATGAAACCGCCGACGCGCTTTACAACAGCGGCTGGTTCCGCGGTCGCCCAGAGCTGAGCCTCGACAGCAACGACAGCGGCGGCGCGATACTGCGCGTAGTGGTGCAGGAGAATCCGACCTATGCCGGCGCGCGGATCACGGGTAACACGATCTACACCACCGAACGACTGGTTCAGGAGATTGAGGGCGCCCCGGGAAGTGAGCCCAGCAGCGCGATGCTGCAGCGCGGAGAAGTAATTAACGCCAAGAAGCTGGTAGCCGCCCTGGACCGCATACTCGCGGTTTATCACGCCGGCGGCTATGTCGGCGCTTCCTACCAGGACTGGAGCTACCGCCTGCTGCCTCCCGACGAAGGTCTGGTTGAGATCATTCTCACCGAAGGCGTGGTCGAAGAGATCATCGTCACCGGTAATGACAAGACCAAGCAGGGCGTCATCGACAGCCAGATCACCCATATGCAGCCGGGCAAGGTGCTGACGCGCTATGACCTGGAGCAGGACATCAACGACATCTACAACACCGGCCTGTTTGAGGCGGTTAATCCTGAACTTGAGCCTTCGCTGGTCGAAGGCCAGGTCAAGGTTGTCATCTCGGTTGAGGAGGCGCCCACCGGCCAGGCCGGCGTCGGACTCGGCTATTCCACGGTCAACGGCCTGCAGGGCACCCTGAGCTACAGCGAGAAGAACCTCTTCGGCTCCGGCAAGCAGCTGGCGGCTCAGTTGATCTTCGCCGGCCGTGAGCCGGGTTACCAGGTCAGCTTCTCGGATCCCTACTTTACAGAGAACTCCTTCTGGAGTATTGGCGCCTTCAACCTGCATGACCGCCAGCAGCGCTTCCCCTCTTCGCCCTACGAGAGCGAGCTGGAGATCGACACCCGCGGCTTCACCGGTGGCTACGGCCGCCGCCTGAGCGACACGGATACCTGGCAGGCCAACTTCAGCGTCACCGACTATGACTACGACATCCGCAAGGGTGACCCCTTCCGCGGCCTGACCCCGCGTCAGCGTGCCCGCCTGAGCGCCTCGGGCGAAACCCGTAAGCTTGGCACCAACTACACCCACGACACCCGCGATAACGTCTTCGAGACCACCCAGGGCGTCTATGCCTCCGGCACCGCGGAGTTCGCGGGCTTCGGCGGCGACTTCAACTTCAACAAGTACACTCTCGAGGGCCGCGAGTTCACCAACTTCGGCCCCGGCGTGCTGGGCTTCCGCCAGCGCCTCGGCTTCAGCTCCGGCGACCTGCCGATCTATGAGGAATACCGTCTTGGCGGCGTGAACTCCATCCGCGGCGTGTCGGAAGACCTGCTGACCGGCAGCCACAGCGTGCTGAGCAATGTTGAGTACCGCTACCGTATCAGCGACATGTTCGGCGTGGTCGGCTTCCTCGACTACGGCGCGGCAGGTGAGAGCTTCAGCGACATGGACAACGCGGCCGGCGCGGGAATCGGCGCCCGAATCAAGCTGCGGGCGCTGGGCATCGGCTCGGTTCGCCTGGACTATGGCTGGGAGCTGGCCGGCGAAACCGGCACGAACAACCGCTTCCACTTCTTCCTAGGCGAGATGTTCTAGCCAGTAGGGGTGGATCATGCTCCACCGCGATCAGGGGCCGGTGCGCCGGACACTCTTAGAACAGAATTTCTAAGGGCCGCAGAAATGCGGCCCTTTGCTTATTCCAAGCGGTTTGCGCCAAAAAGCAGGCCTGAGCTGCTTCACGGCGAGATCAGCAGCTTGTCCATCAGTTGGACCACCAGATAGTCGCGTCCGCCGGAATGCAGTAGGCAGCAGTTGTAAATGGGGCCGCTGAAATCCTCGCGGTACAGCATGGCACCCTGGGCATTGAAGATCATCAGGCTTCTCACTTCTGAGGCCAACGAGCCGCAGACGGCGATCTCGCGACCCGGATCCGGCAGGAAGTCGCCCACCAGCGGAGCTGCGAGGCTCGTCGCCAGGAGCATCCGAGCCAATTGCGGCTCGTTCCGGTCGCTTGTATCCAGCAGATCCGCCGGCAGCTGCAGACTGACAAAGCCGCCGGTATGCAGCCCGGCATAGCCCAGCGGCGAGTGCAGTTCTTCGCAGCCATCGCCGTCCACGTCGCCGCTGCTGCAACTGGGTAGGTAGGCGTCCCAGTTTCCCGGCAACACTGTTCGTCCATAGGGGAAGGCATAGCAGGCCACAGTTTGCAGCCGTTCTTCCAGGACCAGCAGTTCGCTGCGGCCATCGCCATCGGTGTCAGCTATGGCTACGGCCATGCCACTGGCCGGGCGGATCTCTCCAAGTTGAGTGCCTGGGGCGGTGTAGATAACTACATCCTGTCCGCGCTGGACAAAGGAGTCCATGACCACCTCGACCCTGCCGTCGCCGTTGAAGTCTCCAAAGAAGGGTGCCCGAGGCAGCGCCACCGTGGGCAACGCGCCCAGCTCAACACCAGCCAGCGTCAGGACCGGGCTTTCGGTCGGGGTTTGCAGTCCACCAGCCGGGATCTTGCGGGCCTTGCCTATCTGTTTACCAAAGCTATAAATCGAAGCTTCCGGGAGCAGTTCATCGATGCCATCACCGTTGAAGTCCCAGGCTCTGAGGTTATAGGTGAGGCCAAGGCCGCGGGCTCCAAGCGAATGGACTGAGCCATCGGCCTCGTAAATCAGACTGGTCTGACTGCTGGCCAGGATCAACTCCTGATCCGCATCGGAGTCGAAGTTGCCGCTGGTCAGTCCGCCCATGCTCCCCTCGGGATTCAGCAACGTCGGTCCCTGCCTCATCAGCGTCCGCCAGGCCAGCGGTGAGCCTTGCACAACTCGTGCTTTGCCCCTAAATCTGTAGAACCCCGGCTGGCCCAGGCTGCGGATGCGCAGATAGAGCATGTATCCCGGAGTAGTAAGGGTCAGCAGGACAGCGATCAGCAGAGTCAGCCCGATTGCATAAGGAAGCCAGCGCGGCATACGGAGGAGGATAGCACTTCACCTGTTGATAACCTTTGCAAGTAGTGCCAAAGGCCGTTCATACTGATAAAATAAGGCTCCGCGCGCTCCGGCTGAGCCGCGCGAGACAGCAAGGCGGAAGGGGCATGGCAACACTGGGGCAGTTGGCGGAGCTGGTCGGCGGGACGCTTAAGGGCAATCCCGACCTCAACATCACGGGCTTTTGCAGCCTGGAAAACCCCAGCCCCGGCTGTATCGCCTATCTCGAGCGCGGCAAGGACTCCGCCAAGCTCTCCGACATCATGCTCGGCGCCCTGTTGACCACCGATAACCTAGCCCATCTCTTCCCGGATGTGATCGTCGTTGGCAATCCACGGCTGGCC
Source organism: uncultured Planctomycetales bacterium (assembly GCA_964512635.1). Classification (GTDB taxonomy): domain Bacteria; phylum 4484-113; class 4484-113; order 4484-113; family JAFGCY01; genus JADZFO01. Next base: position 24,761 of record CAZEJB010000029.1, read on the forward strand.
TTCGTCGACATCATGGAGCATTTCCTCGCCGAGCAGGGTCACTGGCGGCCGGAAAGCGGGATCCATGAAAGCGCGGTAGTCGACCCCAGCGCGCAGATTGACCCCACGGCCTGCATCGGGGCCAACGTGGTGATCAGCGCCGGCGGCAAGGTCGGCGCGCGCAGCATCATCAGTGCCGGGGCCTACCTCGGCCGGGAGGTGACGGTCGGCGAGGACTGCTTCATCCACGCCAATGTGAGCCTCTATGCGCGGACGATTGTTGGCAACAAGGTGGAAGTCCAGGCCGGCAGCGTAATCGGCAGCCCGGGCTTCGGCTATGTCGCCACCAAGGAAGGCCACAAAGACTTCCCGCAGGTCGGGCGCGTGGTCCTGGAAGACAACGTGCGGGTCGGAGCCAACTGCTGCATAGACCGCGGCGCGCTTGATGAAACCGTCGTGCACGCGGGGACCAAGATCGACAACCTGGTCCAGATCGCCCACGGCGTGCGCATCGGCAGCCACACGGTGGTGGCGGCCCAGACCGGCATCTCCGGCGGAACGCGCATCGGCAACTGGTGCGTGATCGGCGGCCAGGCCGGCTTCCAGGGCCACATCACCGTCGGCGACCAGAGCATCGTCGCCGCGCAGAGCGGTGTCTTCAGCGACCTGCCCTTCCAGAGCAAGGTCTCGGGCTATCCGGCTAAGCCGCACGCCCAAAGCCTCAAAGTGCTCGCCCTGACCTTTAAGCTGCCCGAGCTGATGGAGAAGCTCAAAAGCCAGGAGATCGAGCTGGAGATGATGCGCGGAGAGCTGCAGGCGATCAGCCGTCGGCTGCGCGACCTTGAGGGCGGTAGCCCTGGTGCCGGCGGCAAGGCCCCCGGCGGCGGCGGCGGAATCACGCCCAAGGGCCAGGCTTAGCAGCGCTGGCTATGGGAGCGCTCATTGAATAGCCCTGCACCACCAGCACAGTAATGTTATCCGGGCCGCCGGCGGCGTTGGCGCCGTCGATCAGCACCTGGATCAGCTCCGGCGTCGTTGCTCCGGCCGCCAGCGCGGTGCGGGCTAGCTCCCACATCTCGCTGTCGCGCAGCGCGTCGGACAGGCCGTCGCTGCACAGCAGCAGCAGCTCTCCCGGACCGGGCGTTACGCCCAGCAGCTCAGGCTCGCTGTTGTGGTTGCCGCCGCCGAGGCAGCGCGTGATGACATTCTTTTGCGGATGGGTGAACGCGCTTTCGGGATCCACCTGACCGCTGTCGACCAGCTCCTGCACGTAGCTGTGGTCGGCGCTGAGGCGCGTCAGCCCGCAGGGGCCCAGCAGATATGCCCGGCTGTCCCCACACCAGAAGACGCAGCTGCTGGCCATGGCCTGCGGCTGGCTGCTGAAGAGCCGCAGCGTTCCCGCCTCATCCGCCGCCGGCGCCTCGCCGGGAACGGTGCTGTGCAGGCGCAGGTAGGCACAGCCAACCAGAGTGGTACCCATCCCGGCGAGCTGTGGCTCCATATCTGAGCGGTCCAGCAGCACCCGGCTGATGCCGGGAATGATGCTGCGCAAAGCCTGGCCCAGTTGGGCCGCATCGCCCTGGCGAGTACGCGGTGGCAGAAGGCTCTGGGAGAGCTGCGTGCGCAGCAGGTCCAGCGCCAGGCTGGAGGCGACCTCGCCGCTGGCGTGTCCGCCCATACCGTCGGCTATCGCCGCCACCTGCAGGCTCGCTCCGACGCTGCTGTGCTGCTCGAGCTGCCAGCTCAGCCAGGCATCTTCGTTGTGCTGACGCCGCCGGCCGGTATCCGTCGCCCCGCTGACCTGCAGCGAGGCCGGCAGGTCGAGCGCAGCAGCTGCTATCTCCAGATAGCCGGGCTGCTGTGCGGCGAGCTGTTTCAACCGCGCGATCTGCGCGGTAACAGCATTTGCCGCGAAGGTCAGCCCGGCAGCTTCAGACCGCAGCTTAAGGGCCTCGAGCGCCGGCAGGAACAGTTCAATCAGGCCCGGCGCGTGGTCGCTTTCATTCTCGTCAGCCAGCTTGTCCCAGGCCAGCAGGCCGGCACGCCAGATCTGCGCTCCCTGCTGCAGGCTGGGCGCCGATGACAGCGGCTGGGCTGTGACTGCGATTTCCTGCGCGCCAGGAGCAGCCAGCACCAGGCCGCTGCGCTGCTTCACCGCCGCCAGCAGGGCTGCTGTCTGTCCCAGCATGCGTAGGATGTCATACGGCCTGACATATATTTCATCGTTGGCTATAGCCGGGGCTAGCTGATCCAGACTCGAGCCCGGCAGATCCAGCGCGGCGCAGAGCGCGGCCTCATCAGATACCAGCAGGTCACGAAAGCCGGTCGCCGCTTCCGGCAGATTCAGCCAGAGTTCGCGCAGGCTGTCCGACAACAAGCCGGGCTCTAGAACACTGGCGCGCATGAAGCTGTCAGCCAGTGCCCCACCCTCGCCGCGAATCTCAACCCGTTCCAGGCGCAGACCGCTCTGCTCACGCAGAATGGCACTGTCCTCTTCAATCCTGGTGCTCAGGATCAGCGGATCGGTGCTGTCGGTTTCCACGCCCGCAGCCGCACTGAGCGTCGGCTCGGGCTGCGTCTTGCGGGCAAAGGGATTCCAGCTCTTGGGTGTCATGCGTTTCTCATCCTGCATAGCCGCCGGCTAAGCCCGGCCAGCCTGCTGATATTAGCCTGCGGCAGAGGCGACCTTGCGCCTGCCACGTACAGAGTCGCGCAGGAGCGTGTGCGCTGGTTGAACAGCTATACTCTGGGTGTGTCCCCTGCCCTTTACGCGACCGTCTGGATTGCCCTCGGGTTCCTGCTGGGCAGTATCCCCTTTGGCTATCTTGTTGCCCGCGCGCGCGGCATGGACATCCGCAAGGTCGGCAGCGGCAATATCGGCATGACCAATGTCTGGCGCGCGCTGGGCTGGAAGGCCGGGGTGACGGTGCTCCTACTCGATGCACTAAAAGGGTGGCTGCCGGTCTTTTGCGTTCTTTTGCCGCAGGACAGCCGCATTGCGATCTTCACACCTGGCGGTACTCTGCCCCCTGCCGGCACGCCCGAACAGCTGCTCTTTCTCACCTTCCAGATGCCCATGCTCGTCGGATTGGCCGCCATCCTCGGCCACACCTTCAGCCCCTGGATGAAGTTCAAGGGCGGCAAGGGTGTGGCCACGGGCCTTGGCGTCGTACTGGCTCTCTTTGGCTGGTGGTGCATGCCGCTCGTGCTGATCTTCCTCGTCACCCTCGCGATCTCCCGCTATGTCAGCCTCGGCAGCGTGATCGCTGCCTGCGCTCTCATCGCCTTGCCCTTTGTTGCTGGCTTGCTGCCGCAGCCGGCCAACTGGGCCATGCCTGCTATCGCGCACCTCTGGCCTTTTGCGCTGCTCGCCGGCGGACTGGTGATCTACACCCACCGCGAAAATCTTAAGCGCATAGCAAGCGGCACAGAACGCAAGGTAGGAGCAAAGAACAGGGAAGCATTGCCAGGCTAGGC
>CAZEJB010000029.1:28316-36965 GCA_964512635.1 uncultured Planctomycetales bacterium
GCGGCACAGAACGCAAGGTAGGAGCAAAGAACAGGGAAGCATTGCCAGGCTAGGCGCCGATCTGCCATCGGGTCAGGACCAGGATGACCGGGAGCCTTGGCAGATTACTCTCCCTCGTGGCCTTCATGGTCTTCGTGGGGCGCAAGCTTGCCGCCCGGATCGATTACCCTTCCGCTCTCGTCCACGATTGCGGCATCCTTCGGCACACGGGGCATGAACTCGCCTTCCTGGAGCTGGTAGTTGCCAAAGATCCAGTGCCCGGTGCAATAGGCCCAGCCGCCCATGTCGTCCAGCAGCGCCACCCGCACATAAAAGAGCGGATAAGTCGAGCTGCTGCCTTTGGGCCGCGCTGAAATCGCGATTCGTCCCGGGTCTGTGCCGATGCCGGCAATCTCCTTGGCTCCCGAGCGCTCGTCGTTAACGATCTCCATGCCGGCCTCTGGCAGGGCCTTACGGAAAAAGGCGACCAGCGCATCAGGACTGGAGCGCACCACACCCTTGAACTCGATCTTCTCCAGGCCGTCGAAGTGGCGGTCGCCTGGGCGCGCCGGCTCAACGCTCAGTTTGCCCTGGCCCTGGTTGAAAAAACCGAAAGGCAAAGTCAGACCCGCGGGCCACTGCTCAGGGTAGTGCCCGTCAAAGCGCACGAAGGGCAGCTCGCTGGTCACTCCCAGCTTGCCCAGCACACAGGTCTTGGGCAGGCTCAGCGTATCGCCCTGCGGCTCAATCTCGCCACTGTCTGCACCGGCATTGCTGCGCCAGGGCTGGGCCATCCCGAGCCAAACTGCAGCGCTGAGCAGGGCGAGAATCGCAAACAGCGATGCGACGCGGGAAGCCGCGCCGCCACGCTTGCGCGGGGTTTCAGCCTGGCTGGCCGGCCTGGGCGGTCTAAGTTCACTTTGCCTTGGAATAGGCGGGATTATAAGCCCGGCTATCACCCCAACAGAGCTTGCAGGCTGCAGATTTTCCACCGTGGCATAACTGATGTTCTGCCCCAGCCGGCCACTGCGCTGGCGCTCAACTTCGCGATTGATCAGCCCCTCAACGTCTTCAATCAGAACATAGCGCTTCGGACCCACCGGCGCTCGATTCATCACCAACCTCCCCCGCACTTCCACCCCCCCGGTCGGAACGTGCGCGACATCCAGGTAGACACCCGGCAGCGGCAACGGGTTACGCGCGATTCAGGAGTTCTGGGCGACGGACTTCTGCTCGGTCCAGGGCTGCTTATAGACTGAGACCTGCAGGTGGTAAACCTGCTCGTCGGGCCAGTAGTACACCTGGGCAATATAGCGGCCGTCGGGGGAAATAAACTCCTTGCCACGGCCTGCTTCAGACCAGTAGAGATAGAAGCCCAGCGGTGTCAGGCTCTGTTCCAGATAATCCATCGCTGCCTCGGGCCCCTGGTCATAGCTGAATCCTACGCGCCACAGGCTGCCCTCCTGGATCGTGCCCTGGTTGAAAGGCAGGGCGCAGATCATTCGAGCATCGCCATAGCCCTCTGGTGCGGGGCTGGGCAGTTCTGCCGCGCTGGAACTTGGCGGGGGAAGAAGTTCCGGCAGGGGCCAGCCCGGCGGCAGCGTCACGGCCAGGCGTGACTCAGCGTTACTTGCCGATTTCCCGCCTGCTTCGGCCCTTGAATCTGTTTGCGCCGCTGCAGTACCCGTGCCAGCCGCCGAAGCTCTGTGGTTTGCAGCCCGCCGGCAAGCGGGCAGCGCGGCCGCAAGCAGGAAAAGGATCGCGCAGAGTGCCAGGTGCAGAGCAGCGGCCCTCAAGGGGCTGACCGCTGCCAGCTGCTGCCTGCGAGGCTGCATATCTTTACTATAACGCCTCTAGGCGGCAGTGCAGCACGAGGCCTATAATCTTCCTCCGGCTGTTGCGCCGGAACACTGCTATGCCCCCAAAGAAAGTGAATACTGACGCTGCGCCGACTGGTACTAAGGCAGTTATGCCGACCAAAGCACCCAGGGCAACCCGAAGCGCTGACGCAGACAGCAATGGCGCTGCGTCTGCCGGCGCCGCATCTGCCGCCAAGGCAGCAACAAGCACGCGAACTGCCTCGGCCCCTCGCGGCCGCGGACGCGCTGCTGCAGCAGAAGGGTCCTTAGAAACCACGCGCTTTGCGCCTCAGGACATCATCCATGTCCGGGGCGCCCGCGTGCACAACCTCAAGAACATAGACGTCAAGATCCCGCGCGGCAAGCTGGTGGTTTTCACCGGCCCATCCGGTTCAGGGAAGAGCAGTCTGGCCTTTGACACCATCTATGCCGAAGGCCAGCGCCGCTATCTGGAGAGCCTCAGTTCCTATGCGCGGCAGTTCCTGCAGAGCTTCGACAAGCCGGATGTGGACCACATCACCGGCCTCTCACCGGCAATTGCCATCGAGCAGAAGACCGCCAGCCATAACCCTCGCAGTACCGTCGGAACGGTCACGGAAATCTATGACTACCTGCGCGTGCTCTACGCCCGCGTAGGCCAGCAGCACTGCGTGAACTGCGGGAAACCCGTGGGACGTCAGAGCGTTGACGAAATGGTCGAGCAGATCATGTCCCTGCCGGAAGGCAGCCGCGTCTATCTGCTGGCGCCAATCGCCATGGGCCGCAAGGGCGAGTACCGGGATGTCTTTAACGCTGCCCGCGTCGCGGGCTTTGCGCGCGTACGAGTCAACGGCGAGATCCTCAGCCTGGCCGATGAGATTAAGCTCGATAAGAAGCGCAAGCACGACATCGAGATCGTCATCGACCGCCTTGTTCTCGACGGCGAGGCTCGCGGGCGGCTCAGCGAAGCCGTCGAGCTGGCGTTGAAGGAAAGCAACGGCACGGTGCGCGTGCTTAACGCCGAGGATGACAGCAGCATGCTCTTTTCCGAGAGCAATGCCTGCGTGGACTGCGGCATCAGCTATGGCGAGCTGACGCCTCAGAGTTTCAGCTTCAACGCGCCGGCGGGCGCCTGCAGCGAGTGCGACGGCCTTGGAACCGCCATGGAGGTCGACCCTGAGCTGATCATGCCCGACCTCAGCCTGTCCATCCGCGAGGGCGGTGTGCGCTTCTGGGGCCTGCAGGTCAGCGACCGCGAGGGCATGATCGAGTACGTCAACGGTTTTCTCGAGCAGTTCGGTGTGAATGTTGAGACGCCGCTGGAGCAGTTTCCGCCCAAGGCGATGGACGGACTGATGTTCGGCGGCAAGTTCACCTGGCACCGCCGCAGCCGTGAATTCGAAGGCGTCAGCAACCATGTCCGCCGGCTCTACCACCAGACTCAGAGCGAGGGTATGCGCCAGTGGTACGCCCAGTACTTCTCCAGCAAGCCCTGCCCGGCCTGCGGCGGCAAGCGCCTCAAGGCTGAAAGCCTGGCGGTCAAGGTGGACGGGACCGGCCTCGACTGGCTGGTGGACTGCGACATAGAAACCGTCCTCGGCTGGTTCAGGGCCCTGCCCAAAAAGCTGAACAAGAACCAGCTCGAGATTGCGACCGAGCTGCTTAAAGAAATCACCGAACGCCTCGGCTTCCTGCAAAACGTCGGGCTGAACTATCTCAGCCTCTCGCGCTCGGCTCCGACACTTTCCGGCGGCGAGAGCCAGCGCATCCGCCTGGCCAGCCAGATTGGCTCCGGCCTGACCGGGGTGCTCTACGTGCTGGATGAACCGTCTATTGGACTGCACCAGCGTGATAACCAGAAGCTGATCGCAACTCTGGAGAACCTGCGCGACCTCGGCAACACCGTGCTGGTTGTTGAACACGATGAAGAGATGATGCGCCGCGCCGACGACATCCTTGACTTCGGGCCACACGCCGGGATCCACGGCGGTGAGCTGGTGGACCAGGGCACCGCGGCGGAGCTGGCCAAACGCAAGAAGGGTCTGACGGGGCAGTACCTCGCCAGTCATGAGGGCATCCCGGTCCCGCAGCAGCGCCGGGAAGGCAACGGCAAGTGGATCGAGATAGTCGGCGCCGAGGCCAACAATCTGCACAACGTGGACTGCCGCATCCCTCTGGGAATGCTGGTCTGCGTCACCGGCGTCAGCGGCTCAGGCAAGAGCAGCCTGATCAACGAAACGCTGTGGAAAGCGACCAGCAACCTGGTCAACGGTTCGATCCGCCCCACCGGTCGATTCAAGGAGATCCGCGGCATTCGCGAGAACGTCGACAAGGTGATCCAGATCAGCCAGAAGCCGATCGGCCGCACGCCGCGCTCAAACCCCGCCACCTACACGGGCGTCTGGGACGAGGTACGCAAGCTCTTCGCCGAGCTGCCCGAAAGCCGGGTGCGCGGCTTCAAGCCCGGGCGCTTCAGCTTCAACGTGCGCGGCGGGCGCTGCGAGGCCTGCCAGGGCGACGGCGTCAAGCGCATCGAGATGCACTTCCTCAGCGATGTGTTTGTGCAGTGCGATGTCTGCCACGGCCGCCGCTTCAACCGCGAAACCCTTGCGGTGGAGTTCAAGGGCAAGAACATCTTTGACGTGCTGAATATGACGGTCGCCGAGGGTCTTGAGCACTTTGCTTCGATCCCGGTAATTGCCCGTAACCTGACCCTGCTGGCAGAGGTGGGCCTCGACTATATCGCGCTGGGTCAGAGCGCGCCGACACTGTCCGGCGGCGAGAGCCAGCGCGTAAAGCTGGCCAAGGAGTTGAGCAAACGCTCCACCGGTCGCACGCTGTACCTGCTGGACGAGCCGACCACCGGCCTGCACTTCGACGACATCCGCAAACTGCTGCTGGTGCTGAGCCGCCTGACCGACGGCGGCAACACCATGGTTGTGATTGAGCACAACCTGGACGTAATCAAGAGCGCGGACTGGGTCATCGACCTCGGCCCGGAAGGCGGCGCCGGCGGCGGCAGAATCCTCGACAGCGGCACCCCGGAGGAAGTCGCCGGCCGCTGGAAGAAGAGCGGCAGCTTCACCGGGAAGTTTCTGGCGGAGATGCTTTAGGAGCCCTGCCAATAGAATATCCGCGAGTCGCCATCGCACCAGCCCGCCCAGTATCTGACTCCTTCAGCCCTCACGCACCTCGAGTGCTCCCTCTCCGGCGAGCGCTATGACTGTGACCAGCTGCAGACCTGCAGCCGCCTGGATGCACCCCTGCTGGCGCGCTACGACATGGGCCAGGCCGCGCAGACCCTGACCCGCGCGTCCCTCGCCGGCGGCGACGAGACTGCACGGCCACGCAGCATGTGGCGCTACAGCGAGCTGCTGCCACTGCGAGATCCCGCCGGGCGCGTAAGCCTCGATGAAGGCTGGACGCCGCTGGTCGAACTGCCGCGCCTCGCCGAGAGCCTGGGGCTCGGGCGGCTGCTGCTAAAGGACGAAGGAGCCAACCCGGGCGGCACCTTCAAGGCCCGCGGCGCCTGCTGCACAGTCAGCCGCAGCCGTGAGCTAGGCGCTTCGCACCTGGCGATCTCGACCAACGGCAAAGCCGGCGAAGCTTTGGCGACCTACTGTGCGCGGGCCGGCCTTCGCGTGCCGAAAAGCTACGGCGACCGGCTTGTGCTGCAGGCCATTTATGCCAGCAATGGTCTGGCCACCAGCGTCAGCGACGAGGAAATGCGCGAAGGCCTGCAGGAAATGCTGCGTCTGGAGGGCCAGCTTCTATGCCCCGAGGATGGCGGACTGCCAGTAGCACTGCGGCGCCTGCTGAGTGATGGAAAGATCACACCTGATGATGAAGTGGTTCTCTTCGGATCCGGCAATGGGCTCAAGTACAGCGATGCGTTGCCACAGACGGCGCCCCTGCAGGTGATTTCTGCAGAAAAGATCCGTGACCTGCCAAAGCGCTAACAGGCATGCCCCTCGGGCCTGCATCGGCTGATGTGTGCCATTAGGTCTCGACTAGAACCCCGTCGCGAACCAGACCTGATAGCCCGTCGCGCTGCTCTCGTGGCAGTATGAGAGCACCTGGAAGCCGCTGCTCATGATCAGTGAGGCATAGCCGGCGCCATAGTCGACGGCCCGCTGCTGCCAGTCCCCGGGCCCCAGGGGCGTGGTGTTGGCGCATGTGTAGCTCCAGATGGCAGTTCCATCGCCAAGGTAGTCAGGATACTGGGCATAGATGGCCTTTAGCCCCAGGCCATAGGGAATCAGCCCCACGTTCCCAGGGACGTTTTGGTCGCCGGGCGGCATGTCCCCCAAGCCGGTCATGTTCCAGTCGCTGGGCTGCGAGGGCTCCGCCACGATGGAGCTGGTCAGGTAAACCAGTCGGTGGACGGTATCGGCAAAGGCAAAGACGGGCTTGCCGCCAATATCCAGCAGTGGCATCCCGGCCATAGACGAGGTTGCAAACATCTGAGGCGGGCTGAAGATCTGTGTATGGCTCCAGTCGTCGGCGCTGTCAGGCAGAGCCAGTGAGCTGCGGGCATACATCATGTCGTTGGAGGTCTGATAGATTATTGCCGGCCGGCCGCCAATGTCGGCGAGTGCGGTAATGGTGCCCATATTGGGCAGAAAGTCCACCAGGTTGTAACTGCTGAAGTCCGCGGCGAGCTGCGGGTTGTCGACGTTGGAATACCAGATGTCGAGCCTGGTGTTGGCGTAGTCCTGCACTGCGATCACGATACGCTGACCCATCACCAGTGGAATCAGATTCGCAGACCACTGTCCGGGGTAGCTGGCCAGATTGACCATCACCCAGTCCGCCGAACTTTCGGGCGTGTCTGTGGCGGAATAGATGTAATACAAAGTTGTTGAATCTGTGTCGATTGAATAGAAGGACTCGAAGAAGAAGGGCCTGCCGCCCAGCATGCCAAGGAAAGGGAGACTGCTTGGGTAATCACCGCTGACAACGTCCACGTTCCAGTCCGAACTGGAGGTCGGAACATCGATTGTGGCATAGTGATAGGCAAGATTGTTGTCTCGATAGGAGAGTATCAATGGCTTGCCGCCGGTGTTGATCATGCTCAGCGGAATATAGTCGTTGATCCCGGCCATATGGCAGGTGGCGGCCTGGCGCTGGCCCTTGTCCGCCGGGCCAAAAACGCCGAATTCCGCATTGAAGACCGCCTGGATTACATAATTGTGCTGGTCCAGATCGGGTGGTGCGTCCTGATATCCGGAATTGTCAGAAAACTCGCCGATGAGATCGCTTTCGCTGGTGCCGTCGCGGAACAGGCGATAGCCGGTCAGATTGTTCACTGCCGGCCAGCTGATGTCAATCCCATCAGGCAGAGTGCCATCGCTGGCGCTCACAGTGACCGTCGGGATATGTCGTGAGCCTGCGCTGCTCTCCCGCCAGTTCTGGCTTTCAACATCGGGTCCGATAGCCCGGACACGATAGAAAAAGTTGCCCAGAGTGTCGCAGCCCAGGCCCGGCGGCGCGTTCCACAAGTGGTCATAACTGTTATCAGCGACTAAGGCCAGCGGCGTATAGCTCACCGGATTGCCGCTTTCTGCGCGGTACTCAATTTCGTAAAGTGATGCTTCTGACACAGCCGGCCAGCTCAGGCTGATACGGTCGATCTTGCCGCTAAGTGCACCCGCAGTAACCTGAACCAGCACAACATCAGACAAACTGCGACGGCCGGCCCGGGCAAAGCCTGCTGAGCCCAGCGCGCCAAGACGCTTCAGGCGCAGTCGGTAGTAATAGTCGGTATAGGGCTCAATATTGTTCTGACCTGCGAGGGCGCCTTCATGAACATCGTCATAGCTGCTGTCGCTGGCCGGCAGTTCGCCAATCTGGACATATGGGCCGCCGGCGCCGGTAGAGCGTTCGACAACTATTGCGTCTAGTATGAGGCCCGGGACCTGCTGATCCAATGACGTCCAGCTCAGGCTGACCCGGTCAGCCAGGCTTGTCGTAGTGTCTGGTGCCGCTGCGACCGGGACCTGGGCCTCCAGCTCCAGCGAGAGTCGCGAGATATTCATGGCAGTGCCTGCCGGGGCGGCGACCACGACATAAACACTTCCTGAAGGGCTCAGCGCCTGGGCCGTTGGTGAAAGAGCCAGCGACTGCATGCTGGCGGGGGCTGTAAGAGACTGCCACTGCCATGACATGCTGTTGTAATCAGCGTAAGCGAGCCAGCAGGCATCCGGCAGAGTATCGAAGAGCTCCAGTCCAATGTTGGCCGGGAAGTCCTGGTCACCCAGCCCGCCGAAGCCATACATGGCGAAGTTGAATGAGGCCGTATCCGGGCTAAAAGTGCAAAGCTGGTTTTGAAAGTCCAGCTCAGCGCCGCTGGATTTGACGACAGCCGTTTCGCCGCCAAGATAGATAACTCCGGCGGCGGCGCTTTGGCGCGGCAGGGGCTTGTCAGCTTCGCCCCTGGGAAGTGGAAGAGCTGCGAAGGGCAATTCCGGACCCTGCGGGGCTTGAAGATTGCCGCTGTCTGGACTGGTCTTGCTCAGGCTTGAAGCAGAGCCATAGTTGTACTTCCCGGTACAGGCGCTTAGCAGCAGAATGGTAATGACAGCTATTGCCAGACTGGCGGTGTATCCTTGCTTCAAAACAGACCTCCAGAATTAAAAGCCAGCACCGGCTGCGGCAGATAAATTATATTGCACAGGTATGCAGGTTTTTATTCTGTGTCAGTAAAGAGTGATTCCGCGCTGGACGGCAGCAATTCTGGCCGCGCTAACAAGCGCGCAGCAGACCGCGCAGGCTCTGCCACTGCGATGCACCGAGTGCCAGGACGCCAAGTACTGCCGCGAGCGCAGCAGAA
>CAZEJB010000030.1:0-3178 GCA_964512635.1 uncultured Planctomycetales bacterium
CTGGTCAGGCGCTGTGCTTCGCCGTTGCACAGAACAACGACCAGCAGCTCGTCCGAGGGGCTGAAATAGGGGCTGCGGGCCGGCAGGTTCAGCTTGGGTTCAGCGCTGCCATGGAACCAGTCCCAGCGGTTGGTATCGAAGTTGGCCACGCCAAAAAAGATCCCGCCATCATCAGCCGGGGTCGACCAGTCGGCGCGGATCTGCGCGTTGCGGTCATAGCCCGGGGCGGTGAAGCGATAGATGCAATAAGCGCAGCCCGCCAGCCCATTGCCCGCCGCGCTGGGTGAAAAGTCATTGTCGGCCCCATCCGCGGTAACCAGCACGTGCGGCAATGTGAGCTCGAAGTCCGAAGCGTTCTTGACCAGATCAGCCTCAACGAAGCGCGTCTGCCTGGGCTTGGCGCTGGCCAGTCCCGCCGGCGCGGGCAGGCTTGGGGCGGAAACAGGCGGGGCAACCGGCTGTGCCGCGGGGGCGGCCTTTGTATCAGACGCCACTTCGGGCAAGGCGGCCAGACTGCCCGTTTGCTGTTCAGCGCAGGCGCTGCAGCCGAGGGTGAGGAATAGCGAGACTAGGCAAAGCAGCCAGCGGCTTTGGACGTTCATTCGTGCAGCTCCTGCTGTACAGGGATTGCAGCCATGGCTGCGAGGCAGGAGTAATTTAGCATGCCTTATCCCTTATGCTGGAACAGGAGATGGAATGCGACGGCAGCTCCCGCCCCGCGCTTCCAGTGCATCTCGGCTTTGGTGCGCACCGGCCTCAGCCGGACCGCAGGTGGTGCTGTAGAGCCGGCAACGGCCGCCGCCGGCCTGCAGGAGAAAGCAGCGCTGATTTGGACTTTTCAACATTCTGTGGTAAAAGCTGCGCGTCCCCGGCGCACTCGCCGGCGGCAGTGCCCCTGCGTCAAAGGCTTCAGTAGCCCCTGGCCCGGTGGGCAACCATACTGAACGCTTTTGGATAAACAGGTACAAACTGCATGCCCGACAGGCCAAGGCCCGACCACACGCGTGGCGGTCACGAAGATAAGAAGCCTCCCCAGCAGCACAGCGTCTTTGCTGAGCTGAATCTGCGTCCCGAGCTGCTGCGCGGGATCAGCAAGCTGGGCTGGAGCACACCCAGCCAGATCCAGCAGGAAGTCATTCCCCTGGTCACCGCCGGCCATGACGTACTGGGCATCGCCCAGACCGGCACCGGCAAGACAGGGGCCTTTGCCCTGCCGCTGCTGCAGATGCTGGCCGACCGGCCCCCGGCCGCCCCGCTGAAGCCCTATGCAGTGATTCTGGCCCCGACCCGCGAGCTGGTGCAGCAGATTGAACAGCAGTTCATCGAGCTCGGCCGCGAGATGAAAATCCGCACGGTGGCGATCTTCGGCGGCGTGTCCGACCGGCCCCAGGTCAGCGCACTGAACGCCGGCGTCGAAGTAGTCGTAGCGGCCCCCGGACGCCTGCTGGACCTGATGGGCCAGGGCTGGGTGGACTTCACCCAGGTGGCCTTCTGCGTGCTGGACGAAGCCGACCGCATGCTGGACATGGGCTTTATCCGCGATATCCGCCGGATCCTCAACCGCATGCCCAGCCGCAAGCAGATGCTGCTGCTCAGTGCGACCCTGCCTAACGAAATCAAGGAGCTGGTCCACGAGTTTCTGTACCAGCCCCGGGAAGTGCATATCGGCGTCAGCGGCCCGCCCAAGGAGCTGAGCCATAAGATCCTTGAGGTCATGGCCGACGACAAGCTCGATGCCCTGCAGCAGGTTATCCGCGGGCCTTACGAAAGCATCCTGATCTTTACCCGCACCAAGCATGGCGCGGACAAGCTGAGCCGCAAGCTGGCCCGCGAGGCCGGCGAGAGTCTTGCCGTGCTGCACGCCGACCGCAGCCAGGCCCAGCGCGATACCGCGCTGGCGCGCTTCCGCTCCGGACACGCCCGGACCCTGGTGGCTACGGATGTGGCCAGCCGCGGCATTGACGTGGTCGGTATCGAGCTGGTGGTGAACTATGACGTGCCCCGCGACCCCGAGGACTATGTCCACCGGGTCGGCCGCACGGCGCGGGCCAAGCGCCCGGGCCTGGCGGTAACCCTTTGCACCCCCGAAGAGATCAAGTACCTGCGGAAGGTGGAGCAGCTGATCGGCCACCGCATCGAGCGGATGGAAACCAGCTACAGCATTACCCCGCCGGCCGGCGGAGGCTCAGATCGCGCACCTCAGCGTGAGCGCGCCAGCGACGCCGCGCCGCGCAGCCCGCGAGCCGAGCGTGCACCCCGCGGCGAGGGCCGCGGACGGCCGGAGCGCAGCGAGCGCCCCGCGCCGATAGTGCCCGCGCTGCCGGGGGCGGAGGTGCCGGTTGAACCCCGGGGCCGCCGCCGCCGCGAGGAACAGCAGCAGCACCCTGTGCCGCGCCGGGCTGAGCGCGCTGTCCCCGAAAGCAGCTATGTCGAGGAATGGGAGATCACGCCGACCTGGGAAACCAGTCATCTGCGCAGCGTCCCGGACAACTATGACCCTGAAGAGGCACGCTCCGGCGGCGACCGCAGCGGACGCGGCGCCTCGGCTGGGCGTGGCCCGGCATCCGCTCCGCCGTCCCAGCGTCCCCCGGCCCGCCGGGCGGGGGGCCACCCGGATGGCATCCGACCCGGCCGTGAGGCGCCGACCAAGCCGCCCCGCGGCCCCCGCGAAGGCTTCGAGGCCCGTCCTCCCCGCGAGGGCTCTGATGCGCGGCCGCCCCGCCAGGCCGGGGGCAGCCGTCCGCCGGCCGCCAGTCAGCGCGCCGAGGGAGCTGCTGCACCGCCGCTTGGTGATGACGGCCAGCCGCGCCGCCGCCGCCGTGGCGGCCGGGGTCGTGGCGGCCGGGGTCCCGCCGGCCCCCCTGAAGCTTCCGCCTGAGGTATCCGCTGTCCAGAGGCTTTCGCCGCAGGCGGAATGTGCGGCCTGCCTGAGACCGGGCCGGGCGCATTGACCCGGCGGCGCGGTGGGTGATACCTTATATACGCGCCCGGGGTCGGGCGCTGATTCAGGAGGAGGCGGCAGGGGCAGCATGACACGATCGCATGAGGCCAGCCCATCCGCGCCGGCAGGAAGGCAGCCGGACCAGCGGAGCGGCAAGACGGCGGAAAGCGGGCTGATCCTTTCCCTCGACCCTGGACAGCGCAAGCTGGGCTGGGCGCTGGTGGACGCTTCCGGACA
>CAZEJB010000030.1:3278-36221 GCA_964512635.1 uncultured Planctomycetales bacterium
GGCCAGCTGTTCTATGCCGGGCCGATAGACGACTATGCGGCCTGGGTATTGGCGCTTAGATACTTGAAGAGCAGTGGCCAGTGATCGTGGGCGGTTCGCAGCCAGACGGCGGGACCGGGACACCGGCACTGATTGAGGAAGGCGGACTGAATGGCGTTTGTGTGGGCAGGCAGGGTTATCGCAATGCTCGCCGCGTGTGCGGTGCTGCTGGGCTTCGCGCTGCCTGCGCGGGCTTCGACCTTCAGCGACGTTCCGCCGGAGCACTGGTCTTATGAGGCGCTTGACTACCTGCAGAACGCGGGACTCGTCGAGGGCTATCCCGACGGCACCTTCAAGGGCGAGCGCCCCTTTACCCGCTATGAGATGGCGATGGTGATCGCCCGCATCTTCACCCGTATCCAGGACTGGCAGGCCGCCGAAACCGAAGAGCCCGCAGTTGCCGACGAGACCGTGATGGCCGAAGTCAACGCCCGCCTCGACCGCCTGAGCGACGAGTTCCGGGATGAGCTGGCCGACCTTGGCGCGCGGCTGACAGCGGTTGAGGACGAGCAGGCGCAGATCCGCTCCGAGATGGATGACCTCGAGGGCCTGATCAAGGAAAGCGGCATGACCGGATCGGCACGCTGGCGCGCCGGGCGCTATATGACCACCGGCGACAGCGACCTCGACAGTGATACCGGCTTTGAGAGCTACATCAACCTGACCTACAAGTTCAACCCCGACCCGAACCTGGACTTCAAGCTGAGCCTGACCGGCTCGGAAATCGAGGGTCCGGCCGGCACCGGCTTTATTCCCGGCGCCAATAACGAAACCGGCTCGACCAACCCGGGCAATACCACCAACCCGGGGAATGTGGTGGCACCCTTCCACCAGTACAACCAGGGTTCCAGCTTCATCATTGATGAGGCCAACTTCCGCTACTGCTGGTGCGGAGCGCCGGAGCTGCTCGGCGAGAACCCGACGATTACCGGCGGCCGCCAGTACTTCAGCCAGGGCGAGTTCGGCCTGGCCGGCGACAACGGCTACCGCTCCAACTTCGGCCTGCGCCTCGACACTGACTATGGCGACGAGTGGGGCGCCTATGCCGGCTACTACCGCGTCGAGAGCCTGTCCAAGTTCGCGCCCTTCGACAACAACGACTCAAACTCCTTCCAGAGCTCCGGGATCACCAGCGACGGCGACGACTTCATGCTGCTGGGCCTCGAGTTCCACTCCGGCGAAGCCACCGTGCCCGGCCATGACTACAAGCTGGCGGTGCGTGCCGACGTGGCGCCCAACGGCTATGGCGCCGAACAGTACGTCTCGCTGTCCGGTAATGCCGAGGTGCCCTGGTTCGGCGATACCTGGCTGAACGGCGTGCGCGGCGAGTGGGTAATGGTCAACACCAACGTGGCCGGTGTCAGCCCGAGCAGCGATCTCGACCTGAACAACAACAGCTATATCCTCGAAGCGGATATCTTCAACAACGGCCGCTCGCGCTTCAGCCTCGCCGGCGCATCGATGGCCCAGATCGAAGGTCTGCCGGTCTATGCCAGCGTGGACAACGATCCATTCAGCGAGTGGGACTTCACCATCAACCAGACCAAGGACGCCTTCAACCTCAGCCGCGAGGGCCGCAACTACTTCCCCTCCGACTTTGTGGGCTTTGGCATCCAGGCCGAGCATGACTTCGGCTCCAGCCTCCACGGCACTCTGACTTACTACAACGGCAAGCGGGTCAACGCCGGGGCCACCGACCGCCCGGGCATGCTGCGGGTCAACCTGCGCATGCCGGTAACGGACAACAGCAGCATGGGCCTCGACTTCATCGCCGCCGGCGAGCACAACGGCCTGGCCGATCCGATCTCCATGATCCGCGGCGAATACAAGATCAACTTCTAGGGCCCGCGGTTATGCCTGACCCGCCAGCCTCCCGCCGTCCTGGCGCTGGATTTGGCGCGGCAGGTTCTGTTGCAGCTGAGTCTGCTTTCCGTCGGGTTGAGCATTTCAGTCCCATAGACGCTGTGCAGCCTTAAGAACACAAGTGATAATGAAGCTCAGCCCGATGGCAGCCAGGTCGTCAGACCTTCTGCGGAGAAACAGCCATGTCCGAATACCACAGCCCCTTGAAGTACCGCATCAGCGGCACCCAGCTGCAGGTGATTGAGGTCCAGCTGGCCGAGGGCCACCAGGTCTTTTCCGAGACCGGCGGCATGGTCTGGATGGACGCCAATATCGAGATGGACACCGCGGCGCCAAACAGCGGAGGCGGCCTGCTTGGCGCAGTCGGCGGCGCGATCAGCCGCGCGGTCAGCGGCGTGGGCGTCTTCCTGAACTACTTCAAGGCGGTGGGCGGCGAAGGCCGCGTCGCTTTCGCGCCGGCCCTGCCCGGCCGGGTGGTCGACGTGCTGCTGGCCCCGGGCCAGAGCATCATCGCCCAGCGCGGCGCCTTTCTGGTCGGCGAGGAGACCCTGAGCCTGAAGGTGGAATTCGTGCGCCGCATCGGCGCCGGCCTCTTTGGCGGCGAGGGCTTTATCCTTCAGCGCATCAGCGGCCCCGGCCACGCCTTTCTTGAGATTGCCGGCGAGCTGACAGTGGTGGACCTTGAACCGGGCCAGCGCCTGCGGGTCCACGCCGGGCATGTGGCGGGCTTCACCGAGACCGTGGCTTACGACATCGAGTTCCTGCGCAACATCAAGATGATGCTTTTCTCCGGCGAGGGACTCGCCCTGGCTGTGCTGACCGGCCCCGGGCGCGTCTGGCTGCAGCACATGACCATCGGCGGCCTGGCGCACAAGCTGGCACCGTATATGCCGAAGAGCGGGTAGAAACTGAAACGGCATGGACAGTCCAGAACTCAATCCACCAGGGGACAGCCAGCCCGAGCTTCCGCTCCAGGAACAATTGTCTGAGGAGCAGCAGGAGGCGCGGATCAGGAATGCCTGTGTGGCAGCTCAATCGGCGCTGGAAGGGTCCATAAGCCGCGGGACCTTCCTTGGCGGACTGTTCGTTGTGGCTTTCTTGACCGCTGGTTTTGCGGGGGCGCGTGGTGGTGCATTTCATCCGCCTCTGGGCCCCCTGGTATACGCAGCATCTCTGGGGCTCATCCTGCTTCTCCTCTGGCTGATCCCGACGCTTTGGACCGCTGCAGCCCGGCAGCGCAGCGCGCAAATCCGGGAAACACTGCAAGGAATTGGGTTTGTGTCCGGCCTGGGTCTGTTTGGCCTTGGCGATACGCTGGCCGGCCTGCGGGTGGACTGGACCAGCCGAATGCATCTGCTGCTTGTAACCAGCACGGGCGGTGGACCTGCCAGCCCACGAGACCATGGCAATGTCGACGTGGCGGCATCGCTGCAGACTGCTATGTTGTTGGGCCAGATTCGGCAGTATTACCGCCAGTGCCTTCTCGCTGGCTGGAAACCTCTCGCAGCTGGAGAGATGCTGGCAGATGTGTGCCTGGCAGGTCTGCCAGTCCTGTCCGTTCTAGTTTCAATGGTGTTGATCCTGAGCGGGAAGGCGGAAGGTGGACACGGTTTTGATCCGCCCATTCTGTTCCTGATGATTTCCGGAGGGCTGTCTGCCACCCTTGTCGGATTGCGCATTCAGCTCGCACAGTGGAGTTTCGCCGCCGCGCTTAGCGAGTACTTGGAGGATGGTCAGAAGTCGGGATGAGAGGCTGCTGTTCGGCGTACCCCACAAATTCTTAGTGCAATTCGGCGCTCCTCGTCCAGGCCCAATTGATGAGATTCCGCTAAGGCTCGATATAGAACATCTGGTTGTCGAGGTCGAAGGTTACTGTGTGCTTCTTGAAGAACTGGTTGCCGAAGGAAGCGATGCGGTTGGGGTTCGGGGCCTCGCCAGGGGCCAGGAGCTCAAGGTGCGTGTTCAGCGGGTTGCCCTCGGTGCTGCTCAGCTCCAGTGTGCCAAGACGGGGATCACCCACCAGCACCTGCCCCGGCTGAATCGTGCCGGACAGGCTCTGCCCGCCAATGGTGACCGTCGTGTGCAGGCCGGTGACCTTATAGAGCATGTCGGCGGCGTCGATAGCCCAGGCCTGCAGCGCGAAGTAGTACTGCGCGCCGGTGTTGAAGTAGGCCCCGCCCTTGATCGCGCCGTCGACCTGCACGCGGCACCAGGGCATCGAGTCGCGCACGACCGGCAGGCTGACATAGCCCGGCTGCAGGTCGCGGGCGGGGTCGAAGGAGCCATGCGGATAGAGCGTCATCACCCGCCGGCGGTAGTCCAGCTTGACCACGAACCAGTTGAGCACGAAGTTGCCCATCAGGCCGGCAACGTTGTTCTCGGCCATGCTGTCTTCCAGCGCCGAGCCCTCGCCCAGTACCGCCGCCGGCCAGGGCGGCAGCTCGAAGCTGGAGGTGGAATCAAAGATATCCACCAGCTTCAGCCCGGACACCGGCACATAGCCCACGTCCACCAGACTGCCGTGGCCGGTGATCTGCTCGTCGCCAAAGGGCCTGAGGCCCATCTCGGCGGCCACGTCGCTGCGCAGCAGGCCGACGTTCGCCCCCGTGTCCAGCTCGAGGCGGATCGGCGTGCCGCTGGCCGTTTCGGCCTTGAGCACCACGTTGTCGTTCAGGAAGGAGAAGCCCATCGTCAGCGGCACCTCCGGCAGCACCGGCTTTTGCACCTGGGGGCTGCTGTCCGGCTCGAACATGCTGTCGGGCAGCGGCGCCGCGCGGGTGATCTGCAGCGTGGTCATGTACTTCTCGCGCAGGCGCTCACCGTCGGCGCTGACGGTGGTAACACGGGTGATCGTCGGGTGCCAGGTGGCCCCGAAATCAGCCCAGTCCTCCAGCGTCGTCAGCTTATAGAACTCGCTGTCCTCGATCAGCCGCGCCGAGCCCTGCAGCAGGCCGACGAGGCGGTAGTCCACCGGGTCCAGCAGCAGCAGCGCATCGCTCATCGCCGGGGGGGCGTAGTGCAGGATCGCGTAGCGGTTCTGCAGATCCAGGGGCACATCTTCCGGAGCCGGGCCGATGTGGGCCAGCTGGTCAGGCCGCAGATAGGCAAAGGCAGTCACCGTCTCAAAGGTCGTGTCAGGGCCGTAGCCCTGGTCGAGGGCATAGGGCAGATTGAGGCTGGAGCCATACCAGTATTCACGGCCGTTATAGCCGAAGACCTCAACGAAGCCGATCCAGTTGTACTCCTCCCGGAACTTGCCCTGCTGCCACTGGAAGACAATGCGCTCGCCTTCCGCCAGGTCGCCTTCCACTGATTCGATGCGCAGCGGCCCGGCGGAAAAGACCTCATCCACCCCGGCCATCGCCCGGCGGTGGCGGTCCAGCAGCTGGTCGAAGGGCAGCATTGACGCCGCCTGCTGCGGGCGGATCAGCTCGGCCGCGCGCAGGCGCAACGCCTGAACCTGGGCTACCGGGTCGGCTGCGCCCGCCGGAAGCGCGCCCAGCAGGATTGCCACGCCAAGCAGCAGGCCCGGCAGCACAGACGCCCGCGTTGCCGGGCCCCGGGCCCGGCCGCCTGAGGGGCGCTGCTGGGTCTGCCGCATACTCATGCCTGGCCCTGGGACTCCTCGTCATCGTCGTCGCCGGTGTCGGGCAGCACGTCCTCGGGCTTAACCGGGGCGACCATTCCGCCCGCGGGGCCGCTGTCGGGCTGGCTGCCGTTGAGCAGCTGCATCTGCTGCTGCATCTGCTGCATCTGGTCCTGCAGCGCCTTCATCGCCTCTTCGCTGGGCGCTTCGATATACATCCGCTGGCTGAAGCAGTCGACCGTGACCCGATTGACGAAGAACAGCGGCACGCCGACGAAGCCAAGGAGTCCGCGGCCCGACAGGCTGCCGCGGTCATCGGATGTGACCGTGGCGTCCACGTTATCCCAGACCAGGGGGCCGACCGAGAAGCGCGGGACGGTGATGTTCTCAAACTTGCGCACGCCACCCAGCACGGTACTGGGAGTGGCGCCCTGCTTTTCGAAGTTCAGCTTCAGGCGGTTGATCGTCTCGCCCAGCAGGCTGAGCTGCTGCTGCATGCCGGTGTCAAGCACCACATCGCCTTTGATATCTTCAGCCTGGTGGCCGTCGTTGACCTGGCCGGTGAAATAGACCAGATCCTCAACATCCAGCCAGAACTCCACGTTTGGCTTGGAGAGCTTTTCGGGGTCGAAGAGCGCACGGGGGGTCAGAACGAGGCGGCCCTCCATGTGGTCAAAGGTCACCACATACTGGTGCAGCATCGACACGCCCAGAATGCCGGAGGCACCGTAGGAGCTGAGAGCATCGAGCACCGCCGAATTGGCCGAGTCGATCCGCGCGACCGGGAAGGGCCCCAGCGGCGCCTGTGCATCAGCCGCCGCATCAGCGCGGCCGACGCGGGCCGATGAACAGAGGCCCAGCTCAAACTCGACCCGGCTGCCATGGCCGTGGCCGTTGACCGACAGGTCGCTCTTCAGGCCGGCGGCATCCCAGGCCTCGCTGTTAAAGAGGCTGGCCGAAGCGCCGGTGTCTAAGAGGAAGGTGAAAGTCTTGTCGGAGCCAGGGAAGCTGACCGGCACCAGGAAGTACATCTTGGAAACATCGCAGGGGATGCTGACCGGGGCCGTCAGGCTGGCGGCGGGACCGACCGGATTGCGGTTGAAGTCCACACTCACATCCGCCGGAAGTTCGGCCAGGGGCTCAAAGCCTGTGACGGTGTACTCACTGCTGGACGTGGTTTCCCCGTTGTTATCAATCTCGCGGCCCGTTTCGCGGTGGGTAACGAGGCCGCCCTTGCCATCGGACTGGTAGAAATAGAAGCTGCGGTAGACCACGGACTGCGGGTCATCAGCGCAGAGCGGAACTTCGACGCTCATTACCTGCAGAAATTCCGGGGTCGTCGGGTCGTTATAGAGCACCACCTTCAGCTCGGGCAATCCCGGCGGGCTGAAGGTGAAGTTGTAGCCGCCGGCGTCCTCGCCGACGAACTTGAAAGTGTCCCAGTAGGGCGCGTCGAGATACTTGCCCTGGGACAGCAGAGCCAGCGAGGCCTCCGCCGGATTATCCTGGTCTTCAAACTTATAGGGCAGGCTGTAGGCCGTGCCGGTCCAGTGGCCTTCGGGACCCATATAAGACACCGAGCGCAGGGAGCCGAAGCGCTGTTCAACCAGCGAAGTTTCACCCTTGAAATAGGCGTTGAAGATGCCCGGGCTGCCGTTCTCGTCAATGCTGCCGGTCAGCTTCATCCCGCCGTCCATGTTCGCCATGTACTTGCGGGCGGCGTCGGCGTGCTTCTGGCGGATCTCCTCGGGCTTCAGCGACTGGACATCCGCGGCACGGGCGGGGGCGCTAAGCCAGGCAGCGCCGAGGAATGCGGCGGCGGCGAGGGCCAGCGCGGGGATACTGCTGCGAAGAAAAACCATGTTTAGCAACCTCTCTGCTGCGCTGCCGGGCGGCGCTTTGGCTGTGCCCGGTGCGAGCGAGGTTGCCGGGCCTAGACGTTAAAGCGGATCAGCATGACATCCCCATCCGCCACTATGTAGTCCTTGCCTTCCAGGCGTACCTTGCCCGCAGCCTTGGCTCCGGCAATGCCATTGTATTGCACGTAATCCTGATAGGCCGTGGTCTCGGCGCGGATGAAGCCCCGCGCCAGATCGGAATGGATGACGCCCGCAGCCTGCTGGGCGTTCGATCCGCGGCGCAGAGGCCAGGCCCGGACCTCCTGCTCGCCGGCGGTGAAGAAGACAATCAGTCCAAGCGCGCCGAAGGCCGTGTGGATAAAGCGCGGCAGGGCCGGCTCGCTGACGCCGAATTCGGACATGTACTCCGCGGCTTCCTCGCCCTCCATCTCGGACAGCTCAGCCTCGAGGCGGGCGGCCATCCGCACCTGGCTGAGGCCCTGCTTTTCACAGAGCGCCTGCACGCCCTGCAGGCCCGGCGCGTCGGCGCCTTCCCGAGCGCAGTCATCAGCCACGTTGAGCACAACTATCACCGGCTTGAGGCTCAGCAGGGCCAGATCGCGAATGACGCGGTCTTCCTCCGGCTCCAGCTCCACATTGCGCAGCGAGATGCCCTCTTCCAGTTGCGGGTGGATCTTCTTCAGAACGGCGTACTTGGCCTCGGCGTCCTTGTCGCCTTTATGCTTGGCGGCCTTCTCGGAGCGGCCGATGGCGTTCTCGACGGTCACCAAGTCCAGCAGGGCCAGCTCTTCCAGCAGGCCGTTGGCCTCGGACAGCGGGCTGAACAGGCGGTCGGCCTCGGGCTCCCAGAGATTGACCACCAGCGCCAGGGCGTCGCAGCGGCGGTAATGCTCCAGCACAGCGGTCTTAAGCTTCTTCTCGGTGGAAGTCGGGTCGAAGCCGGGGATGTCCATGAACTCGCAGGTGCCGTTAACGATGCTGCGCGGCTGAACCAGCTCCACCAGCTTGTCGAGGCGCGGGTCGGGGATCTTCACCACGGCCTGGTGCGGCTTGAGGTCAGCCGTCAGGTATTGCGCCGGGGCGGACAGACGGGTGAGCGCCTTGAAGACGGTGCTCTTGCCACTGCCGGGGGCGCCGAAAAATCCAACTACAGGCACGGCGCGGGATTATAGCTTCAGGCGGCCCGGACGTGGCACCTGCCCGGCACCTCGACGAAGTGTCACCGACCTGGCGGCCCTTGTCTCTTCGTCCAAACCTAGGGCTTTGGGCCGCCCCCCGCTACAATCCCCGCCGTGTATGCACAGATAGAAAGGCCCAAGGTTGCTTTAATCGGGCGCCCTAACGTGGGCAAGAGCACCTTATTCAACCGCCTGATCGGCTCGCTGGGGCGCCGCTCCGGCCGCGCGGCGATCACCGACGATCTGCCCGGCGTTACCCGCGACCGCCTGTATGGCATCTGCGAGTGGGACGGCTATGAGTTCACCGTGATTGACTGCGGCGGCATCGGCGAGGAAAGCGCCGACCCGCTCTGGGAGCCGGTGGCAGACAACACACGGCGGGCAATGGCTGAGGCCGACGCGATCCTGTTTATGGTGGATGCCCGCGCGGGCCTGACCCTTTCCGACGAGGCCGTGCTGCGCGAGCTGCGCAAGCTGAAAAAACCGGTAGTGGTGGCTGTCAACAAGGTTGATGGCGACAAGCAGGAACTGGAAGCCGCCGAGTTCTGGAAGCTGGGCTACACCCAGCTGGTCTTTGTTTCCTCGACCAGCGGTCGTAACACCGGCGAGCTGCTGGACGAAGTAATCAAGGCCATCAACTGGAAGAGCTGGCCCCGGGCCACCCCCGACTATGTCGCCTGGCGCGATGCGCAGGTGGAAGGCTCCGAAGACTTCGCCGCCGAGGAAGGTGACGAGCTTGACGACGACCTGGACTTCGAGGACGACGAGGACTATGGCGACGAGGAGGGTATCGGCGAGGATGATGACGAGGCCGGCCCGAAGCTGAGCGAGATCAGCAAGGTGCGCGCCACGCCGCAGCCCGACCCGGCCGTGGCGCAGCGCGCCAAAAAGAAGAAGAAAAGCAAGGAACCGGCCTATCCCTTCGCCTGGGCCCAGCTTGGCGAGACGCGCTTCGTGCCGGACGAGAGCTGGCGCAACGCGCCGATCCGCCTGGCCTTCGTCGGCCGCCAGAACGTCGGCAAGTCCAGCCTGACCAATGTGCTTCTGGGCGAGGATCGCGCCCTGGTGGCCGATCTGCCTGGTACCACCCGCGACCCGCTGTGGGCCTCCTTCAAGATGGATGGCCAGGAATACGAACTGCTCGACACCGCGGGCATGAAGCGCATCAGCCGGATGAAGGAAGATGTGGACTTCTATTCGCTGGTGCGGGCCCAGCGCGGCCTGCGGCACAGCGAAGTGGCCCTGCTGGTGCTCGACGCCCAGCTTGGCGTCACCGAGCAGGACAAGCGTGTGGCGTCCCGGATCGAGGAAGAGGGCCGCGCGGTTGTGATTGTGATCAACAAGGCCGATCTCATCACTGTGGTCTCCGATCTGCCCGGCCGCGACGAGGCGACCCGCGAGGACCGGCTGGAGGCCGTGATGAACCGGCCGGATGTCGGCCGGCGCATGCCCGACAGCGCCGAGCGCGAGATGTATGAGACCTATATCCGCGCCGAACTCGGCCGCCTGCGCTGGAGCGAGGTGGTTTTTGTCAGCGCCTATCTTGCCGGCGGGGCTGCCGACCGCGACCGCCCGACCGTGAAGAAAGAGGCCCAGCGACTGGCGCTGGAGGGCATGGAAGACCTGCTGCGCGCTTCGCGCAAGGCCTGGGAGAATTTCCACCGGCGGATCGACAACAAGGCGCTCCAGGCAGTACTGCACGAGGCGATCGCCCTTAGCCCGCCGCCGATCGTAAAGAACATGGAGCTGCGCTTCAACGACTTCCGCCAGATCGGCAACTGCCCGCCGACTTTTCTGGTGGAGTGCAACAACAAGCGCATCATCCGCCAGGCCTACCGCCGCTTCATCGAGCGCCGCATCCGCCGCCACTTCGAGTTCACCAGCACGCATATCGAGCTGGTGATCTATGAACGCCGGCGCCGCCGCAGCTAGTCTGGCGGACCGCTAAGCCTTCGCCGGGCTGCCGCAGCTTTAACTGATACTAAAGGATTAAGTAACGGTTTAAGCACTGGCAATGGCGCGGAAAGTCAGCATAATCTCCCTGTCATGGGGAGATACATACTGCCGCTTTGTTTGCTGGCCCTGCTTTCGCTTGGCGCCTGCAGCACATCTGAGGGCACTGCCATTTTGCAGTCCGCCGCTGCCGCTGACGCGGTTTCCGCAGGCACGGGCCTGCCGGCCCTGAGCAGGCTCGACAGCCTGCCCGGCCGTGCCCAGCATGGCGTCAGCGCCATCGAGAGCATCAGCCTTGACCTCAACAGCCCGCTGCTGGGCCACAGCTACAGCGCTGCGGGCGGTTTGGTCGAGCTGCAGGGCCAGGACGAACTGGGCTATGCCGTTTACCGGCTGGCACTGCCGGCTGGCCCCCTGCTGGTCTGCAACTTTCTCGGCAGCGGCGACTTCGGCCATGTCTTCGCGGCCGACTACGGCCGTGGCCGCTGGGTCCACCTGGGCCGGCTGGACGGCGTGCAGCACAACTACAACATGGCGCTGCTGTCGGACTACAGCTCCAGCGGCAACTATGTCTACTTTGCGGTGGCTGCGCGCCGCGATGGCGCAAGCGGCGGCAGCGCGGACCAGCTCAGCAGCCTCAGCGTCACCTGGAATGCCCCCAGCACCGGGCCGGCCTACTACGTTGAACCCGCCCCTGCCGGCGACGACGCCAACCCGGGCAGCTCAGAGGAGCCCTGGGCGACCCTGCAACATGCCGCGGACACGGTAGTGGCCGGCGATACAGTGATCGTACGTCCCGGTACATACACCGGCTTTATGCTGCAGACCAGCGGCACTGAGGCGGAGCCGATTACCTTCAGCGCTGAGCCTGGCACGATCATCAATGCGCGCAATGAGAACACCCCCGACGGCATCAACATTGAGAACTGGGAAGGCACTGGCATCCACCATGTCGTGATCGAGGGCTTTACAGTGCTCGGCATCGAGCGCGCCGGCATACGCGTGGTTGGCCTGGAGGACGGCCCGGCCCACCACGTCATCGTGCGCAACTGCCTTTCCGGCAACAATGGTGTCTGGGGCCTGCTCTCCGGCCATGCCGATTATGTGACCGTCGAGGACTGCGAGATGTACAACTCGGCCGAGCAGCACGGCATTTACCTCAGCAACTCCTCGGACAACTGCATCTGCCGCGGCAACATCCTCTTTGGCAATCAGGACTGCGGTATCCACCACAACGGAGACCTCAGCGCCGGTGGCGACGGCATCATGAGCAACTGCCTGATTGAGAACAACATCGCTTATGACAACGGGGACGGCGGTGGCAGCGCGATCAACTGCGACGGTGTACAGGACAGCATCATCCGCAACAACCTGCTGTTCAACAATCACTCCAGCGGCATCTCGCTGTACCAGATTGACGCCGGCGGGCCGGCAAAGAACAACCAGATTCTGAACAACACCATCGTCCAGGATGGCGCTAACACACGCTGGTGCCTCAACATCCAGGACGACAGCGGCGAGGGCTGCAGGATCTTTAATAACATCCTGCTCAACTTCCACAACTTCCGCGGAGCCATCGACATCAACGACGCCTCGCTGCCGGGCTTTGAGAGCGACTACAACGTGGTAATCAGCCGCTTTGTGATCAACGACGGCAACCAGCTTGATCTGGGCGAGTGGCGCAGCGCCACCGGCGACGACATGCATTCGGTGGCGGCCAATGCGGCGGACGTCCTGGTCAATCCCCAGGGCCCGGATCTGGCGGACTACATGCTGAAGGCCGGCAGTCCGGCGCTGAACGCTGGCCTTGAAGCCGAGGCCACGGACAGCGACCTGCAGGGCACGGCCAGGCCCCAGGGACCCGGCCCGGATATCGGCTGCTTTGAGCAGCCCTGAGCCCAAGGCAGCGAATCTCAGCGGCCTCGGGTAAGCATGGCATAATCTGGAAATCTCGGCTTATGGGATTGTCATGCACTGCTCAACTCTGCGCACAGTGTTTCTGTCAGCGGGCCTGCTGGCCTGCATTGCCCTTTTTGCCGCCTGCGGCAGTGATGCGGCTAAACAGTCGTTTCAGCTCCGCCAGAGCCTCCAGCAAAACGCGGGCCTGAACCTGCCCAGCCCCGCCGAGCTGCTGGCACTTAAGCCCAGCCCCCCGAGCGCGGACCATCAGCAACTGTCACGTGAAGTCAGCGAGTTCAGCCGTCTGGCTTTTGCCTATGACTTCCAGCTGCCCAAAAGCCGGGTGAGTTCCTCGGGTACCAATCTTGTGCTGGAACCGCAATACACCGACGGCGGGCCGCTGAGCGGAGCGGCTTATTGCCTGTATGCCTTCGACCTTGAATCCGGCGAGATCGATCTCAGCGACCCGACACTGCACCTCGCCGAATCAGACCTGGTCCAGCAGGGCAGCCCCGAGAACCTGTACGTCCTCTTTCCTAACTACACAACCAACCGCTGGGACAGTTTCAATTTCAGCTCTCTGCCCGGCTTTGCCGGTCCCTCTGACTCTGCCGACTATATGCCCCCGGTCTCTGCAACCACCTTTTACCTCGCTGTGCTGGCTGTGGGCAACCAGCCATTTGAAATCAAGCGCGTTCGGATAGGCAACGACCCGCCAGTATTTTCTTTGCTGGCCTTCCCCATGACCGGCCAGGCACCGCTGGACGTTCAGTTCACCGCGGACTTCTCAGATTTCGGCAGCGAGGATTTCGACACCATCGAGTGGGACTTCGAGGGCGACGGCACCTTTGAGCTGCTGACCGCTACTGATGTGATTCAGCAGGACTTCCAGTACACCAGCTCCGGCACCTACCAGGCGGCGTGCCGCATCACCGATCTTGAAGGCGCCAGCAGGACTGAAACGGCTAGCATCGTGGTTTCCAACAACCTGACCCGCACCTGGGGCAACAGCAGCGACGAACGTGCACTGGATATCGCACTTGATGCCAGCGACAATGTCTATGTCTGTGGCAAGAATTCCAATAGTTCCCTGCTGCTCAAGTTCAACAGCGATCTGGAGCTGCAATGGTCAAAGAGCTGGAAGCCGGCGGACGCGGGCAGCTTCAGCGATTACCGCAGCCTGGTCTGTATCGGCAGCGATGTCTATGTCGCCGGCACGGCCTATCTGCATGATGCCGCGCCCTTCGACTACGACATCCTCCTGCATAAGTACGCCAGCGATGGCAGCCTGAGCCTGCAGAAGACATACGGCAACACTACCGAGGACGATGAACCGACAGCAATCACCACCGACGGCAGCAGCATTTACCTCACTGGCTACACCTGGGATGGCACTGATGATGCTGCGCATTTCCTGGCTGCCAAGCTGGACCTGAACGGCGCCGTGATCTGGGGCAAGCATGACGCCCTTCTCGCAGCCCCGCCCTTCTATGACATGGGCACTGCGGTGGAGTTCTGGAACAACGCCGGGAGCATAGCCTTCCTGGCCGGTCGCACTAACGAGTTTGCCTTCAGCCCGGCCTGCATGGTAGCCCTGGACTACACGGACGGAACAACCAATCTGCAGCGCTACTACTCATCGGATGTGGCCAACCAGCAGCTCACCGGCAAGGCCTTGCTGGGTCATGGTCAGGACCTGATCCTCCTTGGCAACTATGACGACGGCTTTGACGAGGGGCTTTTCAGTTTCAGCATCGCCCCGGTTGGCGGAGCCGCCAGCAAGCTGCGCTTCATTGACTCCATCATCAATATCAGTTATGGAGCGGCGGCGGCTGACCCGACAGCGACAGCCGCTGACAGCATCGTCTTCGGCGGCGGGACGAGCTTCGACGCGGTACTGGCCTATGACGCCCCGACGGCGGACCCCATGCCTTTCGACCTGCTTGACGGACCCGGCGGGTTTACCAGCCAGATCTTCGGCCTGCAGCCCAGCGGCAGCGGCAGCTATTTCACCTGCGGCTATGCCTTGTTCGCTAGCGACACTGTCTGGAACCGCGACGGCGACCCGCTGGACACCACGCAGCCGGGGGCCATCACCGAGGCCAGCCCGGGCTTTGCCTTCGAGGACTGGACGCCCAATGCGGCAGACACAGCCTTTGCAGCGCAGGATATTGCCGGTACCCTGGACACCGGCGGCGGCGGCCAGGACATAATGGTCAGTAAGCTGGTACCGGGCCTGTAGCCCGCAGGGCCTTCATACTGTGCTGGAATCACAATGATGCCCACAATCTTCGAGCTGATCAAAACCGGGGACGCCGAGGGGCTCAGCGCTCTGCTGGCCGATGACCCGGCGCAGGCCGGTGCGCGCAATGCCCAGGGCCTCTCGCCCCTGCTGTACAGCCTTTACTTCGGCCAGAGCGCTTTGGTCGAGATGTTGCGGGCGCTGGTTGAGCCGGACCTTGCCGAGGCCGCCGCGCTGGGTGAGACCGAGCTGCTGGAACGCCTCTTGCACAGCCAGAGCGACGCGCAGGACGGGCGCAGCGCTGATGGATTCACCCTCCTGCAGCTGGCCTGCTACTTTGGCCACCCGGAAGCGGCGCGGCTCCTGATCCGTCATGGCGCAGATATCGAGGCCGTGTCTGACAACGCCATGCAGATCCGGCCGATCCATGCGGCTGCCGGCGGCGATAACAACGGCGCACTGGCGGCCCTGCTGGAGGCCGGGGCCGATCCCAACGCCGAGCAGCAGCAGGGCTTTGTCGCCGTCCACGCCTGCGCCCAAAGCGGCAACGCGGAGGGCATCCGCCTGTTGCTCGAGCATGGCGCTGATATCACCCTTGCCAATGCTGACGGCAAGACGGCGGCGGATTTTGCCGAGGAAGCTGGTCACGTCGCCCTGGCCGCCACGCTGCGGGTCTGAGGTAATTCGTGGCCGGCATAGCAGTCCGCTAAAGCTCGTCCAGCACAGCGTTAACGCTGCTGCGGACCCGCTCCTGCACACGCTGCAGGGCCAGATTGCCCGTCACTGCTGTCAGCATCTCCGGGTTCATGACGCTGACCTCGACGCGGCCCTCTTCGTCTTCCTGGATCGTCCAGTTGCAGGGCATCAGCGCGCCGATCTGCGGCTCGGCTTCGATTGCCTCGCGGGCCAGCACCGGGTTGCAGGAGCCGAGGATCCGGTAGTGCCGGAAATCGATGTCCAGCTTCTTTTTGAAAGTCGCCTGCACATCGATCTCGGTGAGAATGCCAAAGCCCTCGGCTGCCAGGAGCTCAGTTACGCGGGTGGCTGCCTCGTCAAAACTGCCGTCAAAGTACTTGCTGAGGAAATACTGCATTGCTGTTCCTGTTCTCCCGGCCTAGGCCTGCTGATCCCTTTCAGTGCTGAAAGCTGACGCGGCGGGCTGAGCCCCGGCTCCCGCCGCCTGCAGGGCCGCCAGCTGCTCGGGGCCGATCGGCATTCCGTCCGGCCCGACAGCAGCGATGGCCATATCCTGGCCCCCGGGGTCCTTCATCACCCACAGGGCGATACCAGCTATCAGGGCGCCCAGGAATACGGCAAGGCCAGCGGGCGGCGCCACAATCTGGTTGGCATCCGTGGAGACCACCATCGCCGAGGCGATCACGCCATTAAAGGTCGCTCCAAACAGGGCCGGAACAAAGGCTGAGCGGTAGCGCAGGAAGAACCAGCTGCCGGCATAGGTGCTGGCCAGGCCCGCTAGTGAATAGGACAGGGCCAGGAACCACTTCGGAATCTCGTCGAGCATCGGGTTGGGGGCCATCGCCTGAGTCCAGCCGGTGGCGAGGGTCAGCAGCATCAGAGTGCCGACCATGAAGGCCCGTCCGCGGGTCAGCAGCCGGCGCCCCAGCCAGCCGTACCATGGCAGTGTCACGAGGCAGGCCACAAAGGCGCCAAAGAACGCGCCGATCGTCGGTGAGGCAAAGAGGGTCGAAGTAGCGATCATTTTGAAGATGCCGGCCGAGCTGGCCGGAACTTCCTGGCCGCCGCTGTGCATCATCATGTCGAGGTAGTCGGTCATTTCCGGATCGATACCCATGAAGCCGAGACCGACGCAGGCGATGACCACCAAAATGCCGGCCAGCAGACCAATGCCGTAGGCGCTCCAGATACCAGCCGTCCCGCCCCAGGTCAGCCCGCGGAAGGGGCCGCCTGCGGCTCCCTCCATGCGGTTGCAGATGAAGGCCATGATCAGCGGCACAAAGAGCATCGGCACCATAACGAGGCCGGCGAAGTTCTTGGCCGGGTCGCCCATGTTGCCCACCGCCATCGCCCCCAGCCCGCAGGCCACGGACACGACAACGAAGACCACCATGAAGATGACAACTTCACGTTTCATGCTTACCTCCCACAAATCCCCAGCACCGGTTTGAGGCCCCGGCCGGCCTAGACTCGATCGGCCGTTCCCGCTTCAGCTTCAGCTTCCCCGTCGCTGCCGTCTATGGTCCCGGAATCGGCCGTCTTCCTGTGGCGGATGAGGTTCCAGAGGGCTGTTGCTAACAGCACCAGCACCCACAGGCTGATGGTCAATTCGCCATGCAGAAACTGGAAGACTGCCCAGGCCAGAACACCTGTCAGCAGCGCCAGCCACCAGAAGAGCTTCCTGTTCATCCCTGCCGCCATCCGACCCCTGCCTTGACCCGGGTGCGGGCAGCTGCCGCCACCCCGGGCTCTTCTAGTACACGATCAGATCTTCGCTGTCGCAGCGGCCACGGCGGCAACTGCGCCCGCAGCCGCCTCCCCGTGAGACCCGCCAGGCAATCAGCGGTACGGTCATCAGGATCGAGATTCCGGCAACTGTCTCATGCTTGAGCATGAGCCAGGTGCCAAGTGCGGCCATGAACACCGCGAGGGTGAGGACTATCGCCAGACGCATTGCATTCCTCCTGCAGCTACACAGTCTACCCCTGGCGCAAAATCAGGCTCAGGGGAGGGATACACAGGCCCACCGCCAGGCCCGCGCCGCGCTGGCCGCAGAGGACCAGACCGGCGCAGACCAGGGCCAGCAGGACCGGCACGCCGGCTTTAACAATCAGCATCCTGCGCATTACTTGCCTCCATCGGGCAGGCCCTGGGGCCGCTGCTGGTGGCGCATCGCCTCAAGTCCGCCCAGCGCGCCGATGTTCATGCTGTCCAGCGCCGAGCTGGGGATGATCATCAGGCTGCCCTTTTCCTTGAGACCTTCAAAGAGCATGTTCATCGCCCGCAGGTGCAGGGCGGTCGGGTTGTTCTCATACTGCTTCGAGGCTTCGGCGAAGGAGGCCGCGATCTGCAGCTCGGACTCGCCAAGGATCACACGGGCCTGCCGTTCGCGCTCGGCCTGCGCCTGGCGGCTCATCGTGTCCTGCAGCGGTCCGGGGATCTTGATCTCGCGGATCTCGACGCTCTGCACCGTGGCGCCCCAGGGCTCGGTGCGGGCATCTATGATCTCCTGAAGCTGCTTATCCAGCACATCGCGGCCGACCAGGAGGTCGGCGAGCATGGTCTTGCCGATCAGGTCGCGCAGCGCGGTCTGGGCCGCCCAGCGCACGGCGTTTTCAAAATCCTTGACTTCAAGACTGGCTTTCTTGGGGTCATAGACCAGCCAGAACATCACCGCGTCGACGTCGACGGGGACTGTGTCCTTGGTCAGAGTCTGTTCCGCCGTCAGGTCAGTGCTCTGTACGCGGGTGTCGATCCACTTGGCCACGGTGTCAATGAAGGGGATCAGCCAGAACATGCCCGGCTCGGCCACCTTGGCGAACTTGCCCAGACGCAGGATGATCACCCGGTCCCACTGGTCCGCGACCTTCAGACAGAAGAGGATCACCATGCCAAGGGTCATGAAGACCAGGAAGCCCGCGATACCCAGGATGATCGCCAGCGCGTCCTTCTGGCCCTCGGCCGTGAAAGCCGCGGTGAACAGCGTTCCCATCGCCAGGATCATGCAGCACAGAAACCAGAAGACCGCGATCGGCGGAACCTTCTGCTGTGTCGATGCGCTGTTGACCGCCGTGTAGGCTCCGCCCCCGCCGCCCGTATACATAAAGACACCTGCCATCTTTCAACTCCTTGCGGTTGCCCGCGAAATACAGTGCCGGCTGTCCGGCTAACTAACCTGCTGCAAAGTCAGCAGCTCCGCCGTCAGCTCCAGAATCTGGCGTCTGCTGAGCCCCAGCGCCTGCAGCTGGCGCAGGGTTTCAGCGAGCAGGCTTTCACCGGGCCGCTCGCCCTGCTGGCCCTCGCTGCGCGCTGCCGCGAAGGTCCCGACACCCTTGCGCTGCACCGTGTAGCCCTCGCGGGCCAGGTCGGTGTAGACGCGGGTGACTGTGTTGGCATTGATGTTAAGTTCCACGGCCAGCTCCCTGACAGTCGGCAGCTGGCGGCCCGCGCTGATCAGACCACCGTCGATCAGCAGGCGCAGCTGGTTCTTGACCTGGACATAGATTGGAACCTCGCTGTTGAGATCCACCCGCACCAGACCGTGCAGGGTCCCCACACTGGCGAGGCCGTTGACCCCGTAGGGGTCGCGCGGCGCGTCATCAAAGTTCGGCCGCCAGTCCTCTTCAAAATTCATGGCTTGGGCCTCTTGAAGAACAGATGCAGGTAGCTCTGGCCCGCCTCGACAACCCCGGTCAGTTCCCAGCCCATCGCGCCCAGGCGCGGCAGCTCTTCATCGATCTTCTTGATCTCGCTGACACTCACCTGGACCCGGAGGTATTCCCAGACCTGCATTGCTTCCTGCCTGTTGACGCTGCAGTGCAGCGTTTGATATTGCTAGTGTACTAGTCAACTAGTACACTAGCAATATACAGCCGCTTGCAGTTGCTGTCAAGTTAAATCTGATGAATCCAGGCAAATGACCTGCTCCAGCCATTCTGCTGCGGCCAGCTGTGACGGCAAACAGCAATGCGCAAAGAAAAGGGCGGGGCCAAGGCCCCGCCCGTGAAAGTCGATCTAAAGCCGATGGCGGCCCTTAGCCCATCGCGCAGGCGCTCTCGCCGCCATAGCGGGCATGAATACCGCTGAGGGCATCCCACAGCGCGCTGGTCATGCGCTCGCAGGCGGCAACGGCCACGGCGCGCTCTTCGTCACTGAGCTGGGCCATGCCCTCGGCCAGCATGGCCGGCTCGTCAAAGTCGTTCTCGTGCATTTCAAAGTAGGTCCCACAGGCCGCCGGGAGCTGGCTGTAGTGTTCCTTGAGACCCTTTAGCTTGCTCTGTGCGGTATGGGGCTGCTGGGCCTCGAAGGCATAGAGCGCGCCCATCGCGCTTGCGCGCTCGGCGAAGAGCTCACCCTCGGCCTCAATCAGCGCGCTGACCTCCGGGATCAGCGGCTCGCCGACGCTGGTGCCCAGCGAAGCGGCGAAGGTGCGCTCCCAGACGCGGGCATGGCCATCCTCAACGGCGGCGATATCACTCCAGCCAGCGCGCTCCCAGCCCAGGCCAACGCCGGCGATAAAGGCGCCGTACTCGCGGGCATAGGTCTTCAGGGCCTCAACGGGCAGAGTGCCGTTGCTCCAGGCCTGATAGAAGGGATGCGTGAGCAGGTTCTTCTGGGCAATCAGTGCATCGCACTGCGCATTGCTACGGATCGAGTCGTTCATGAGGCGACCTCCACCTTTCTCCGAGTTATGTAGGGGCGCAAAGATTCTGCCATAGCCCCGCGCGGCTGTGAAGTAGCTTGCGGCCCAAACTAGTCCTCGTTGCGGAAGGTCCAAAAGAGCCGGCTCATTATCACTTCCTGCTCGCCGTACACCCTCACGTATAGAATTGGGCTCGTGAGGAGTGCTACTTCCTCATCGCTGCTGTCAACACTCCCATAACTCTTGCCCCTGTTGTGGATTGCATCAAGATACAAGTCCGTCTGACTCAACGTATCAAGCTCTGCTTCAGAAAGCACCTTAATGTACATGTCTCCGGCTGAAAACTCAGTTGCATCAAGCTTGGGGAACTGCTCTGAAACTGGGCTCTTGTACCACTGCATAGCGCCCATGTTCATTGCCGCAGGCTGCCAAGCCACAGACTTCAGGACGTCTTCATTGATCTCCTGCGGCAGTTCCCCGTTCTTGTTGTAATACGCGATTGCGATAGAAACAACGTTGAACCACCAGGGCCCCATACCCCCGTCGCCTTGCGGAGAGTCGACCGTACCAGCCACAATGTACTTCTCGGCATCGCTGAGTTCACTGGGGTACGGTGTGTAGAAGATCACATCCCCGATGCTCTGATCAGCGTGAGTTCCATAGAGCTCTGTGCCATAGCCTTCTTCAGGTTCGGCGGGTGTAAGGCCGTCTGCAGGATGCGCAAGAGCGACCTGGAATGATAAAGACACAATCAGAGTGGTGAAAACGAAGAACCGCGACATTTCTTCCTCCAGAATAGTTGTATGGCTGCTGAAAGTGATTAGCCACCCGAGAAAAGACACACGGGACAGTACTTCGTTTCCGAGTAGTACATCGTCTCGTAAGGACAGACTGGCCCCTGGCAGAGACATGTGTGCTTGTACGAGTCCTTCCACTGCGCCAAATTGCACGGGATAGGGCACTCCACAGCATCAGGCGTGCATGTTCGTGTCGTGGAATCAACTCGTGTCCAGCAGTTGTAGGCAACGATGTCTTCTGCGCAGTGAAAGACACAATCTGTGTACCTGTAATCTAAGCCTGTGGCCGGATTTTCCAGCCTGCTACAGCTGTAACTCGCATGAGCTACCGAAGTGCCGCAAACCATCGCTGCGAGCAAGAGAGAGAGAGAGAGAGAGAGAGAACTTCATAAGACAATCTCCTTGAATGGGATTTCTGCAAGATAGCACACTAGTAACCACCTGTCAATCTTCGGAACCCGAACAAACAAAGTCTCATCCCCAGAAAGACCCTTCATAATAACCCTTCACCAGAACCTCAGCGATTTCGCCAACTTCCATGTTCGAGTTTCTGCCAGCTTCTGCACGGACTGTCTGATAGGCCTCGCCGTGGCCCTGGGCCACGCCGTCCTGAACATGCTCGACCAGGACCTGCGCGACCTTGCCGACGAAGCGCGGCCAGCGCTGGTCGGCGATCTGCGCGCAGTGTTCGATCAGACGGCGATTGCGCTCCTGGGCCACACTGGCTGCATCGCGCAGCTGCGGGATCATCGCCGCGCGTGTTCCGGGGCGTGCGCTGAAGGGGAAGCCGTGGATGCGCTCAAAGCCGGCGGCTGTGCAGACGCTCAGCGTAGCGGCGAAGTCCTGCTCCGTCTCCGTCGGGTAGCCGGTGATGATGTCGGTGGTCAGCGCGCCGTCCGGGCAGGCCCGGCGGAAGGCCGCGACGCGGTCCATATATGTATCGATGTCATAGAGCCGCCGCATGTCATGCAGCACCTTTTCACTGCCGCTCTGCAGCGGCAGGTGCAGGTGCGGGCACATCCGCGGATGCGCCAGCTGTTCGAAGAAGCGCGGCTCGATCTCCTCGGGCTCGATGCTGCTGATCCGCAGCCGCGCGGCGATGCCGCTGCGCTCAAAGTGCTGGTCGAGCAGGGCCAGCAGCGCGTCAATCAGGTCCCAGAGGGTCGCGTGCCCCGGCACGCGCTCATAAAGCCGGCTGCGTTTGAAGTGGGTCTGGCTGGCGATCTCGTGCACCGGGGCGATGGGCGTCAGGCCATAGTGGCCGACATTGACGCCGGTCAGCACGATCTCGCGGTAGCCGGCGTCGAGCCGCCTGCGGGCCTCGGCCAGCAGCTCGTCAAAGGGCCGTGAAACATATGGCCGCACGAAGGGGATGATGCAGAAGGAGCAGCAGTTATGGCAGCCGTCCTGGACTTTGAGGAAGGCTCGCGACCTTGCTTCACCCACGATGCCGGTTGCATGCCGGGTGATTCCTTCGGCGGGTTGTCCTGCTTCTAGCGTCCTGGGTCGTGCATCAAGAGTCCTGAGTCCTGAGTCCTGAGTCCCGATAGCCGAGTCCGAAGCGTCGAGTCGAATTGCGGTGTCGTTGGTCCTTTGAGTTGGAGGAGGTAAGTCCTCTTCAGGACTCAGGACCCGGGACTCAGGACTGGCTTTGGCGGGCTCGGTCGTCGTTTCAATGTGCAAGGAGAACGGTGAATCTACCGATGGGTATTGCGTCGCCAGCCAGTCAAAGGCTTCGGTATAGAAACTGAAGACCCGCGCGCCGGCCTGCGCATACTGCTCGCGGGTGGCATAGTTCCGCGCGGCGCAGCCGGAGAACAGCACCTCGCTGTCCGGGCGCAGGCGCCTGACCCGCCGCACGAACTGCGCGGCCTTGCGCTCGGCCTCGGCAGTCACGCAGCAGGAGTTGATGAAGATCACCGGGCGCTCAACTTCGTCGCTGCTCGGCAGCAGCGGTTCCCCTTCCTCATGCTGCGCATTCGCCAGCGCCACTATGTCAATCGGGTGAGCGTCGGCGTGAACGGCCGCCAGCGCTGCGGGCTGAGCCGCCGGCAGCTCGCGGGCCGAGGAAATCTCCAGCGGCGTGAAGCCGGCCTGGCGCAGCAGGTCGGCGAAGGACACACTCTCGCTGTAGTTGACCTTGCAGCCGAAGGTCTTGATGAAGACGGGTCGCACGGATATATGATAGCCCGCTTGCGGATGCCAGACAGCCATTCGACCGCGGGGGACAGCACGCCCTTTACCAGCTTTGACGAGCTGATGGGCGCCGTGCTGCTCAAGCTGACGCTTGAGCACCTGCGCATCGACCGCCGGCGTTTAAGCGACTATCTGGCCTGGCTGCTCTTTGTCACCCCGGTCAGCTATGTCTTCTTCCTTTCGCCGGTCAGCGACTACATCGACCAGCACGATGCCGGGCTGCTCTTTGGCCTTGGTGCGCTGGTCCTGTCGATAATCTGGCGCGGTCTGATGGGCCGCCTGCTGTTTGCCTGGGAGGCTGAGCGCAGCAATGCGCGCATAACTGCCGCCGCCGAGCGGCTGCGCCTTGACGCAGCCGCGCTGCTGGACGCCGAACGCCGGACCTATGACCATTACTTTCCGCCGGGATCTGTGCCGCAGGCGCGGCCGGACTATTCCGCCCGGCAGCACACCTCAGTTGTCAGCCAGACCCTGGTGGCCGCCGCCCTGGCGCAGGCCGGCCTGAGCACCCGGGCGCAGGAATGGGAGCGTACACAGAAGCTCTGCGCCGCGCTGAGCGGCCGGGCAGCCAACTGGATCAGTGTGATCATCTTCCTGATCCTCTGCATCGCCGCTGACATCAGCGCCAGCATCTGGCCCTGGCTGGCCGGAGTTATTCTGGTCTGGCTGCTGCTGTTGCCGCTTTGGCCCCTGCAGACGGAAAAGAAAGCCTTCTACTACGCCCTGCTTGAGGCGCTGAACCGCGAGCTCCATGGCCACAGCTGGCAGGCTGCCACGCCATCCCGGATGGGCTGAGCTACGGCTCCTGCAGCTGCTAGGATGTAGTCCGATGGATCTCCTGGTGCCTGAAACCGACCAGGCCGCACAGGCTCAGCATACCCTGCTGCTGAATGTCCGTGACCAGCTTGACCTGCAGCAGCAGCGCTTCAAGCCGCAGTGGAGCGCGCTGCTGATTACCTGTTTTCTTGGCGGCCCGACCATCAAGAGTTTGTTCTGGCTGGTTTTTGGCATGCCAGAGCGCAGGATGGATGAAGAAGGTTGGGCGGTGGAATTGCTTGGACTACTGATCGGGCTGGGAATGCTGGCACTCTTCTGGCTGCTTATCTTTCGGATTAAGCAACATGCAGCCCGGCAGGAGGCTGAGTACCTCAGCCGGCAACTGGCTGGCCTGCCGCTTGAGCTTGCCTCCCGTGCCGCTTTCCATTGGTCCGCCTGGGACAGCCGTCGCAGCGCATCCAGGCTGCACCCCGCGCAGTGCGAGCCTCGCAGTGGCTGGATTGCCAGCATCGACGGGATCAAGCGCGACTATTTCCAAGCCGCAAGGGAGGCCGGCCGGCCGGCCTGGCACCATGCCTGGACGCGCCGGGCCTGCTTCATCCTGCCCTCTGTTGCAGTACTGTCCTTTCTGGCAAAAATGATTTTGTACGCTCAGGTTAGCGAGGCCAATTTTGACCGTCTTTTCAGTCTGACGACTCTGAGCCTGACCTTGTGGATACTGGTCTGGGCCGTCTTTGATGATGTGCGCAGCCACGCGCTGCATTGGGCCCTGCTGCAGCGCGTCAATCTGGCCCTGAGCCATTTCCCGGCGTCCGGCGCAGATGTCCCCTTCCAACCCGCTGCGCCAGCCGGACGGCCAGGCTAAGGTATGAAGATCGCAGCCTCGATTGTGTCATCTTCCTGGTTGCTGTAGATGACGACCGGGTTGCCCTGGCACTCCGTAAGGTCCAGCGCATCTCCAAGGCCGGTGCTGGTAACGATGGCATAAGGCTCGGACCAGACAGCACCATTGATGTCCGTCGCTTCCGCCAGATAAACGCCGTCCCCGTCGCCGCTCAGCCAGGCCAGCGCCGGCTTACCGGCGACGGCCTTGAGCGCCGCGGGATAGACCACTTTAGGGGCATCTATAACCACCGGATCACTGGTCCAAAAGCTGCCATTAGCGTCGCCGGCGCGCCGGTAATAGATTTGCGAGCCGTGAAGCTGGGCTATGGCGGGAGAGCCGTTGACGCTGCTGGCGCAGATCTGCGGGCAGTTGAGCGTTTCAAGGTCAGTAAAGCCGCTCCAGTTGTCGCCGTCCTGAGAGAGCGCCCGTGAGTAGCCCGGCGAGTTCGAGTCAATCACGGCGACAGCTAACGGGGCTGCGCCAAAGGCGCCAGCCAGACTGTTGAAGAAGCTTCCCTCCGGCGCGCTTGCTACCAGCCGGCGGAAGTTCCAATCCTGGGCCGAGGCGTCGCCGGCCTTGTAGTAATAAACCTGGCTGGTGGAAGCAGGACCGCTGCTCACGCTGAACAGCGCAGGGACGCCGTCCTGCATGAAGGCGCAGCTGCGGCTACCCACATTTAGCTCTGTGTCGATATCAATCGGCGCGCTCCAGGCCGTTCCGGCGCTGTTAGCGGCCTTGACCAAATGCAGCGAGAGGCTGTTAGAACTGCTATCCGCGACACTATAGAAGAGCAAGGGGTTGCTGGTCAGGGAACTGCGCAGCAGGGCGGGTGCAATGCCGACTGTCCCGCTGTTGTCGATGGGCGACTGCACGGCTTCCCAGTCCGAGCCGTCCGCCACAAGAGCCCGGACAAAATGGAGGTCCGCCGGACTGTTGTGGAAGGCCAGACAGGGCCTCTCTGCCTTGCCCACGCCAGTGGTCGAGGCGCTGATGTTGTAGACATAACCATAGCCGGAGCTCACCGTTGCGGTCGACCAGCCGCTGTTGATCGTCACCGCTCCCAGGGCGGTCGCGGTGGCGTAGTCGTTGTCGGTCACACGAACCTTGTAAAAGTCGAGCCCCTTGCGGGCAAAGATATGGCTGATGCTCGGGTCGTTCCCGCTGTCAAAGTCATAGACGCCATCATTGTTGAAGTCCCATTCGTACTTGATGATCTGGCCGTCGGGGTCGGAGCTGCCCGAGGCGTCCAGGCTGATGGCCGCCGGGCCGTCGCTTACCAGCGGGCTGGTTTCAACGCTGGCGCTGGGACCGATATTGCTGGTGTCCACTGCCGTGAAAGTCAGACTGGCGGTCTGGGAGTTGCCGTCGTCGGTGACCATGTGGACCGTAGCTGTGTACAGACCCGGCTGGTCATAGACAAAACTGGCCTGATTGCTGACTGAGTCCTCGATCTCATAGTTCGCGTCGCTGTCGAAGTCCCAGTCATAGCTGACCACCTGACCACCCATGATTACATGATAGGCAGTAAAATCGACCGCCAGCGGCGCGGTATTCAGCGCCGGGTCGATCTTCAGGTTGCCGCTCAGGCCATACCCGGTAAAAACACTGCC
This sequence comes from uncultured Planctomycetales bacterium, assembly GCA_964512635.1. Taxonomy (GTDB): domain Bacteria; phylum 4484-113; class 4484-113; order 4484-113; family JAFGCY01; genus JADZFO01. The sequence goes on from CAZEJB010000030.1 coordinate 29,502, forward strand.
GCCGAAGAGGACCCAGCCGATAGTCGCTTCCTGAGTCCCGGCGACCAGCACCGTCATCAGCATGTCACCAGTATCTGAGACGAACTGGTCAAGGCTACCCGGCTCGAGCAGAGTTGGGTCCTGCGGGCTGAACCAGCGCCAGCGCTTACCGCCGAAGTCGGAAAGCCCGATAAACAGACTGCCCGGCGCCGGTGGCACGCTCCAGGCGAACTGCAGGTGTTGAGGCCCGCTGTAGCCCGTCAGATTGCTGAAGTGGTAAACGCAGAAGGCCGCTTCATCCAGCCGGCTGCTGCCAACTGGGGTGAAACTCTGGCCGTTGTTAACGGCGATCCGAGCATGCGGCAGGGCTGGATCGTAGTAGTTGTAGCCCAGCAGCCGGTCGGTGTCCGACGGGCCGGTGGAGGCCTGGCGCAGCATTTCCAGCGGACTGGCCAGACCGCCCACCTGCGGCTGCATGAATGGATCCGGCTGCAGGTCTGTGCGGGCAGCGTCAGGTGCCGAGGACGCGGATGGCAGTCCGCGTCCGATGCCCTGAATTTCGGCGGAACCGCGGCCGCCGCAGGAAGCCAGCAGGGCAGCAAGGCTGAGGCCGAGCAAACTGGTTGAACAGAATCTGACACAGCGGGTCATCGTTAGTCCTTCACTTGGCCAGGGTCTGGCGCAGGCAAGGTATAACCGCACTGGAACAGATACTCAATAGACATTAGTAAACACGAGTTTTGCCGCCTGAGTCAGCCTTTAAGAAGGCTAAAGCCGCATCAGTGCTGGCACTGCGGGCAGAAAAAGGTGCTGCGCTGCTGCTGGACCAGGCGCTCAAGCGGCAGACCGCAGGCTGGGCAGGGCTCGCCCTCGCGGCCATAGACCTTCAGGAAGCGCTGGAAACCGCCGGTGCTGCCTGTCGTGTCCTGGAAGTCGCTGAAGGTCGTACCGCAGTGCCTGATGGCCAGGTTCAGTATCCGGCGGGTCTCGCGGTGAACTGCCTTCTGCTCTGCGCTGCTCAGGCTGCCGGCGCTGCGCCGCGGATGAATTGCGCAGGCGAAGAGGATCTCGCTGGCATAGATGTTGCCAATGCCCGCAATGCGGTCCTGGCGCAGCAGCCAGGGCTTCAGCTCGCCCCTGGCGCCGTCCAGCAGGGCGGCCAGTCTTGCCGGCGTAAAGTCCTGGCTAAGCGGTTCGACACCCGCGGGCTCCAGTTCCGCCGCGTCGCTGTGCAGCTGCAGCACCCCAAAGCGCCGCGCGTCATAAAAGCGCAGCTCGCCGCCCTTGAGCCTGAAGCGCGCGCGCAGGGACTTATCTGACAGGGGCACCTTGTAACGGTAGGCGTCATTCGCCACTGGCGCGCTGCCACTGTCCTGCGGCACCCAGATCAGCCGGCCGGTCATGCGCAGATGGACGCTCAGAAAACGGGTCTGGCGGCCCCGGGCCAGCTCCAGCACGACGCGCTTACCGCTGCGGAAGACCCGCGTGATGCTGTGCTGCGTAAGGCTGGCCCAGTCGGGCGCGGCCAGCTTGGCGTCCAGGATCTCGACGCCCAGCACCTTACGCTGGCGCAGCAGGGGATCCAGCTGGCGGGCCACGGTTTCGACTTCAGGCAGTTCGGGCATGGTTTATGCGGCCGGCCGGCAGCGACTAGTCGTCGTTATAAGGCTCGAACATATCCTTGCTGACCCCGCAGACCGGGCAGCACCAGTCGTCCGGCAGGTCGGCAAAGGACGTGCCGGCGGGAATGCCGCTGTCTTCATCCCCCTCGGCGGGATCGTAGACATAGCCGCAGGGGATACATATGTATTTCTGTGCTGCGTTGGTCGCGACGTCAGCCATATTCAACTCCTGGGATGGAAAGCCCGGGCGCACCGGGGCTTTATTGTACCTTGGACTGCGCAGGACCGGCGCAGCGATGCCCCCTAGGATTCGGGGAAGGTAATCCTGCCGCCGTACCAGCCCAGCAGAACCACCACCGGGGCATGGGCCAGCACCAGCAGGCTGTAAACCCAGTACCACAGTCCGCCGTCAAGCTGGCCAGCGCCGGGCAGCAGGAAGCGCACCAGCAGGGTCAGCGCTACCAGCACCCCAAGCACCCAGCTCCAGACAATCTTGGCTTTGAAGACCGGGGAGGCTGTGGACTGATAGTTGTAGACCCAGCTCAGCCAGCCGGTCCAGATCGCCGGGCCGGTAAAGACCGCGCAGATGATCACGTTGACCAGCGAGGCCTGCTGGAGCAGATAGCGCCAGGAGACATGCAGCGGGCCGTCGGGGGCGTCCGGTGACAGCTGGCCAAAGGGCAGCAGCGGCCAGAGCAGCTCGACCGCCGTCAGCATGGCGGCGACAACCCCAAGGGCGATCGGCCAGTGGACGCTGACCGGATGGGGGTGGTGGCTAAGCAGCCAGGCGATGAAACCCTTAGCTTCGGCCACTTCCTTGCCACCGGCTACTGCGACTGCGGGCTTGTCGCTGCCGGCAGTCTTGCCGCCGTCCAGAGCAGGCTTGTCCGGGCCTGAGCCGGCGCCAGCCCCGGTCTGCGCCGTCGAATCCGACTCGGGAGCGGGCGCGGTGGGGTCGGGGAAGAGGCCGATCACCGGGAAGGAGTTCATCACATCTTCCATGTGCGGCGCGCTGCCCATCTCAATCGTCAGATCCCGGCCGGCAAAGTGCGCGTTGACATGCTTGCCGTTGCGCCAGAGCTTGCTCGGCGTAACATCGTAGACCTTTCCCTTATAGGCGACCAGAGCGGGACGGCCGTCCTTGCCGTCGCCGCGCGCCAGTTCCTCGGCGCTGATCTGTCTGTAGCGTAAGTCCGTCATCCGGGCGCGGCAATTGTAGCAAGCTTGGCGCTGGCCAAGCCAAAACAAAGGGGCGCCGCTCAGCGACGCCCCTGGTTACTGCCTGCGGCCCGCAGTTAGTCGAGGATATAAACCTTGACCTTGCGCCGGCCCCAGTTAAGACACTCTCTGACAGTCAGGAAGCCCAGATCGATCCGCTTGCCGTTGATCGCCCCGCCGGTGTCGCCGGCCACGGCAAAGCCGTAGTCCTCAATGAAGAGGCGGGTGCCGTAAGGGATTACGTCCGGGTCAATGGCCACCACACCATAGCCGGCCTGCAGGCCGATGCTGGTCTTGCCGTCGGCATGCCGTCCGCAGCTGCGCGGGCCGGGCTCATAGGCGGTGGAACTCATGGTTACGCACTTGCGGTAGTTCTGCGGCGGCACTGTATAGGTGCCGGGCTTGGCGCGTTCCTGCAGGATCTGCTCCACCGAGGGGCCATACTCCTCGGGCTTGCAGGTCTTGTACATTGCCACCACCCGCGGCTGCATCGGGCGCAGCTGCTCGTCACGCTGGCGGCGGCCGACTTCCCGGCCGTTGCTGTAGAAGATGGTGCAGGTCGTACGCAGCAGGCCGTCCTGGCCGCTGTCTTCTACCAGGCAGGCTTCATCGCCCACCCGAAAACGCTCCACGAACTGGGTCTCCGCCGGGATAACCCGCTCGGTCACGCCGCGGGTCACCGTCAGGCCCGGCAGGGCCACGGTCATGCCATCCTTAAGCGCGCTGTCCAGTGGAGGATCGATGGCCAGGTTGGCCGGATCGTCAATGGACAGCTCGCCAAGCAGGGCTTCAACCGTCAGTGCATTGCTGGTCAGAGGGATCGTCTCGTTATCCAACTTGACCTCGACGCGCTTTTCATTGCCCGCCGCCGCCGCCGTGATTCCAAACCCGGCCAGCAACAGCAGTGCAGCAAAGCACGGCCCGAGTAAGTTAGTAAACCTCAAAGCTACCTCCTGCGTCGCGGTCCGCGTCACCCGGCGCACTGCCGTCAGCGGACCCTCTAACAGTCCTCCCGGCCGCCGAGGGGATTTGGCCGGGCCGACAGGTTAGCAGAAGTCAAAGGGGATTGCAAGAAGAAAACTACATATACGTATAGCGCCCTGCAAGCACCCTGCCAGCCTTTGTTGGCGGCTTTGAGCATCTGCTCAGGTCTATCTATCGGCAGGCTTCGAGAGACCTCATGCCTGTACCAGTATTGACCAGGCTTTAACAGGCCTCCTGCATGCAGCTGCAGCCATGGGCCTGAAGGTCCTGGATGTTCAGGGTGAAGCGGTGCCGGCGAGGAAACAAAAAAAGGGGGCGGTGTGGCCACCGCCCCGGCTGTTACCAACCCTCGCTTCGGGGGAAGAAGGCGAAGGGAAGAGATAGCTATGTCAGACTGCACCGCCTCTCTCTTCGGTGCAGGGCAGGCATCGGCCGTCTCTCCCCAGACAACCTCCGCCCGTCGGCTTGCTTTTGCGCCTGCCCTGTGGCATGATCGGCGCTCAGGCCAGCCTTGGCTTTGGGCTTCTCAGAACCTGTGAAGCTCGCTGCCAGCCGGGAATAGGTTAACCCGGCTTGGGTAATTGTGGGGATACCAAAGCCAAAAAATTCGCAGGGTACCAGTAAAAATATCGGTAGCTCTATATTTTCAACAAAAACAGCCCCCTCTGAGAACCTTTCCGCCCCGCCATCAAGATTAAGATATCTATAGCACACCCCCTGAAGCATGATTAAGACTAACACTGCCACGATTGGTCGTCCCATAGAATTCCAACCAATGTAGAAGCCGGAACCTATAGCGGATGTAACCGGTCTAAGTATAGCGTCGACCATCCCACCCACCGGTACCCCTGCCTAGCAGGGGTACCACCTTTACTTTTGCTTCCAACGATCCTCTCAGGCGCCTCTGCCTCCTCCAGAGTCCCTCAGAATCAGTCACTGAGCACCTGATGGCTATCGCGGCTTTTCCCAATGGCGGGGGTGTTGATCTGCGCTACTTGTTACAATCTCCGCCTTATGTCACAGCTTGAATACACCGGCCCGGTGCGTGTCCGCTTCGCACCCTCGCCTTCGGGCTATCTGCACACTGGCGGCGCGCGCACCGCGCTGTTTAACTGGCTCTGGGCCCAGCAGGCCCGCCGCCGCGAGGAGGAGATCCGCGCGCTGGGCGGCGATATCGACGGCCCCGGCTCCGCGTTCATCCTGCGCGTTGAGGACACCGATGAGAACCGCAGCACCGAGGCCAGCATGCGCGCGATCCTCGACAGCCTGTCCTGGCTGGGCCTGCACTGGGACGAGGGACCGGATCCCGACCCGGCGCGCTTCGGCCAGAGCATCGGCCCCTTCGGCGACTACTTCCAGAGCATGCGCGCCCCGCTGCACCATCAGGTGATCCAGGAACTGCTGCACCGCGGCCTGGCTTTCTATTGCCCGGCAACGCCTGAGGAGATGACCGGCCCCGACGGCAAGAAGCTGCTGTTCAGCCCTTACCGCGAGCTAAGCCTCGACGAGCAGATGCACCGACTGGAGCAGGCCGAGTCCGGCCTGCCGGTACGACTTAAGGCCCCGCGCGGAGTCGAACTGAAGTGGGACGACCTGGTGCGCGGCGAGATCAGCTTCCAGAGCGATGAGATCGGCGACATCATCATCCAGAAGAGCTCCGGCAACCTGCTCTACAACTTCGCCGTCACCTGCGACGACCACGACATGCACGTCACCCATGTCCTGCGTGGCGAGGACCATATCAGTAACACGCCCAAGCAGCTCCTTATATATGACGCCCTCGGCTGGAAGCGGCCGGTCTTCGGCCATGTGCCGCTGATCGTCGGCATGGACCGCGCGCGCCTGAGCAAGCGCCACGGCGCGACCCGGGTGGAGGGCTACCGCGAGCTGGGCATCCTGCCAGAGGCGCTGTTCAACTTCCTGCTGCTGATCGGCTGGGCCCCCAGCGGCAACGATGCCGAGCTGGCCAACAAGGAGCTGTTCAGCGTGGAGGAGGCGATCGCCGCCTTCAACCCGCGGGGCATCGGCAAGTCGGCCGGCGCCTTCAACACCGAAAAACTCGAGCACTTCAACGGCCTGTATATCCGCAGCCTCAGCCCGGAGGACTTCTTCCGCGAGCTGTTGCCCTTCATCCCGGACGACTGGATCAGCGTGCGCGGCGAGGAATACGCCGTTGCCGTCTGCGCGCTGTACCAGGAGAAGCTGACGACCCTCAGCGAGATCGAGGCCAACGCCTGGTACTTCTTCCGCGACCCCAGCCCGCCCTGGGAGCCCGGCGAGACGGACTACAACATTGACACGGTCGAGAAGCTGCTGATCGGCAACCCCGACGCGCCGAAGATCATCGGCGAGCTGCAGTCCCGCTTCGAGCAGGTCCGCGACTGGAACGCCGCGCATCTGGAGACCCTCGTCGACGCCTTCTGCGCCGAGAGCGGCCTGGGCAAGGGCAAGGTGATGCAGCCCTGGCGCGTCGCCCTGACCGGCGACAAGGTGTCCCCGGGCTTCTATGAGCTGCTGGCCCTGCTGGGCCAGGAGACCGTGCTGCGCCGCGGAGGCTGGTGGAAACAGCGCCTCGGATAATGGCCGATGGCTAGTGGCTAATGGCCAATGGAGATAGTTAAAGACGACCGTATGCGCGCACTGCATGCACCCGCGCTTGCAGCCCAGAGGTAAGCGCGCTCTGCGTGCGCCCGCAATCGTAGGCCCGATGTAGTTCGCACTGCCTGCGCCCGCTGTGGCAGACTTGTGCGGACGCAACGAAGGCTCCGGAGCGCCGGTCTTCAGACCGGCTTCTTATGGAGCGCAGGCACCTTGCCTGCATCTTCTGACTTAGCGCGGGCGACCCGCCTGCACGCTTTTCCAAGCGGCTTGCCGGCGCGCAGCGCTTCTGTCTAACCACAGAGTTCACCGAGAGCAC
>CAZEJB010000031.1:0-34977 GCA_964512635.1 uncultured Planctomycetales bacterium
CATTCCTCCGCGGCGCAGCCGAGGGGCGACTGCGCGAAGGAGCATTTTAGCAGCGCGGACCGGGCGCCCGAGGCCGACCCCAGATAAAAGGGCGGGACAATGCCCGCCCTCAAGGTAGCTCGCGAAGCTCCCGGAGGAGCATGAAGTCTCGGCTTAACGGCTGGCCACCAGCACCTCGCCCTTCTTCCAGTTCGCCGGACAGAGGCCGCCGGACTGCAGCGCGTCGATATTCCGCAGCAGTTCATCAATGTTGCGCCCGATGTTGTTGTCGTGGACCTGGACAAAGCGGACTACGCCCTCGGGGTCAATGATGAAGGTGGCGCGGAAAGTGAAGCCGGCCTTTTCATCCAGTACGCCATAGGCCCGGCTGATTTCCTTGGTGATATCACCGAGCAGGGGATAACGCAGGTCGCCCAGATCGCCGCGCTCAACCCAGGCGCGGTGGCAGTGATGGCTGTCGATGCTGGCGCCCAGCACCTCGGCGCCGCGGCTCTGGAACTCGTCGAGGCGTTCGTTGAAGGCTGTGATTTCCGTCGGGCAGACGAAGGTGAAGTCCAGTGGATAGAAATAGAACACCAGCCACTTGCCGCGGTAGTCCGCCAGGCTGACATCATTGAAACCACCCCAGCTCCTGCTGTAGGCCCTGGCCTTGAAATCAGGGGCCGGCTGACCCACCAGAGTCGCACGACTGCTAAGACTGTCGCCCATCTAAGCTAAACCTCATCTATCAGTTTGTTCGCACGCCAGCCGCGCAGGGCGGTCTGGCGGACGGGAAATATACCACTCAAAAGGTCGTTCCTGCGTATCATCATCCGAATTATCTGTTTTATTTTCCCGGTGAGATCCCGCGCAGCTCCGGGCGCGGTCTGGTACTTAGCCGCCGGTGCTGAAGTAGCCCGCGAAGTAGGTCCAGCCGTCGAGCTGGTCTGAATCGTAGACGGTCAGCTCCAGGCGCGGGGCCAGCGGGCTCGTTCCGCCGCTGAGCAGCAGGCGCGTTCCGGCGGGGAAGACTACGCCGCTGTCCGGATGCGCGCCGCCGGGGACAGGCGAGTCGGGCGCCAGGGTCAGGCCGGAGCCCTGCATGGCGGCGCGCAGGGAGGCCAGCACCTCGGCCGGGCTGCCCTGCAGCAGGCCCTTGACCGGGTAGCTGCTCATGTTGGCTCCGCCGCCCGGGGGCGGGGCGATCGACTCGACGGTGATCTGACCGTCTTCCTCAAGGTAAGTCCCTTCCGGCAGTTTGAGCCCTGTGGGCCAGCCGCCGGGAAAGTGGCCGTCGAACTTCTTGAAGGCATTGCCCTTGCCGGCGCCGTTGATGTCCAGTTTGGCATAGTGCCTGGCGAGGAAACTTCCACCAGGAATCGCCAGGTACGGCCCGGTCTGGACGGTCCGGCCCGCCGGACAGCCGCACAGCAGCGCCAATGAAGCCAGCAGAACCGAAACAGCAAACTTCACATTGCGAGTCATTTCACACCACCGCAGGGATTGTAATACCGCGCTGAATGAACAGGCCACGCCTATACTGTGTCCGCATGTTGATGAGCCCCCTTTCGCCCCTGACACGCCTGTTTGCGGCCGCAATGCTGCTGCTGGGCCTCGCCGCGCTGGCGCCCTGGCAGCCGGCGCGCGCCAGCATTGTGGATGCCGGTGCGGCCGAGGCGGCTTATCAGCGGGGCCTGCGCGCAACCGACAAGGAAGGGCTGAAGAAGGAGTTCTCTGCCGCCCGGGCCGGCTTTGAGGAGGCGATCATCGCCTTTCGCGATGCGTCCAAGGACTCCACCGACTTCAAGGTTTACCGCGAGGCGGAGTATCTTTATGACCGGCTGGTGGACTGCTGCTTCACGCAGCAGGACTGGGCCGGGATGCGGCTGTATCTTGACGGCCTGCTTGTGGTCAGCGTTTCGGAGCGCAACCTGTGCCAGGCCCAGCTGGCCGGCGCGCTGGACAGCGGCGTGGCGGTACCGACAGCGGGCTACCTTAAAGACAAGCTGGACGAGAGCCTTAGATACAGCAAGATCATCGAGATGAAGCGCACCCTGGGGCTGATGCTGCTGGACAGCGGCGGCGAGGGCGAGAAGGCCAGCGCGGCGATTGCGCAGTACCAGGCCCTGGCCGGGGTCCTGACGGCCGTGATCAGCGTCGAGGCCGGGGCTTATGTGATCGACTTCGGCCAGCTTACCCGGGCACTGCCGCAGATCGACAAGATCATCGCGGCGATTGAAGCCGTCGGCGGCGTGGATGAACTTTGGGAGAAGTACCCGCCGCAGGCAGGACAGACCTAAGCCTGGGCGCGCTCCCGCGGCGTTACAATCAAGGCGTTCGATTCAATGCTGTCGGGGTGAGGCATGCCTCCTCGTCGTTTCAAGACCTGTGCAAGTCTGCTGGCCTGTCTGGCCGCCCTGCTTCTCGCCGGCCTGAGCGCCTGCGGTGAGGCAAGCGGGACGCTGCGCTCATACAGCCGCAGTAACGAGCCCGGCGCTCAGAGTCAGGCCGCTCCCGGCGCGCTGCTTCCGGCGCTGGACAGCCTGCCGGCTGCCACATTGCAGCGCCGCGCCAGCCAGACCGATTTTGAGCTGCTGCCCTTTGCTCCGCTGCGCAAAAGCTCCGAGGGCGCCAGCTGGAGCCCGGGCAGCCTGGTTTTGTCAGGTGCGGTGGCTTCAAGCGGCAGCGCCTGGGCCCTGTATGCCCTCAGCGGCTTTTCCACCGATGGCTCGATCGTCCCCGACGGCCTGACGATTTTCCGCAACAAGCCGGCCTGGATCGCCCTGGCGGATTTTGCCGCCGGTCGCTGGCGCATCCTGGACAAGGCCTCTGTGGGCAACATCGCGCTCAGCGACGGGGCGAGCCTGGTCTCGTCCAGCGGCGTGTTCTATGTCGCGGTGCTGGCCTACGAAGACAACATCACCGTTGCAGCGCTGAACGTGTCCACCAACCTCGATCTGCCCGGCGGGCCGCTGCCGGTGCTGACTGTGCCCGAGCCGATCTACGCCGGCCAGAGCGCGGATTTCGACGCCACCGGCAGCAATGCCAACGGCGGGCAGGTCATTGAGTGTCTATACGACTTCGGCGATGGCAAGCCGGCCCAGACCAGCAGCTCGGCAAGCGAAGTGGTCAGCCACATCTTTGACACGCCCGGCGACTACACCGTGAACCTGCAGGTCACCACCGACGCCAGCCGCATTGCCGCGGCCGGATTCCCGGTCACTGTCGTGGCGGACCCTTCTTTCCCCACAGCGCAGCTGAACCTGTTGAGCCAGCACCCCACCGCTGAGTGGCCGGTGAGCCTGGACGCCGGCGGCAGCACCGGCGGCACGGGCAGCATCACCAGCCTGACTTATGACTGGGGCGACGGCTCGGATGACACAGTAACAAGCGACCCGGCGGACAAGGTTGGGCATACCTATACAAGCCCCGGGAACAAGACAGTCACTCTGACTGTGATTAACGACCTGGGCAAGAGCGCCCAGGACAGCGTGCAGTTCGAATGCGTCAATCCCGTGCGTGAACTGCTGGTGGTCTATAACAGCGACGACCCGGAGAGCGTTGAGCTTAAGGACTACTATATGAGCCCCGAGAGCGGACGCGCGATCGACCCGGACTATGTTCTGGGCCTCCCTCTGGGCGCGGCCATCGGCGATACGGTCAACCGCGACGACGGCACCGGCGGGGCCAAGGACTATGTCAACGACATCCGCGAGCCGCTCAAAACGCATATCAACGCCAGCGGAAACAAGGAGAGCCTGAAGTACATCCTGCTGCTCAGCGGCATTCCCCACCGCATCAACGGCACGGTGGATCTCAACACGGGTACATCATCATCGGTGGACAGCGAGCTGTGTACTCTTTTCGCGGACGGCTCCTATCCCATCGAAGGCTATCTCTGGAACGAGTCGGAATATCAGGGTTTCCAGCAGCCCAACTCAAACAGCAGCTTCTTTTGCGGTGTGGAAACCAACAACACGCGCCAGGGCCTGGACCGCAATTACAGCTTCTCGCACGGCAGCTACAAGCTGACAGACTCCAGCAACAACCAGTACGACCTGGATTACCTTGTCGGGAGGCTTGACGCATATAACCTGGCCGATGCCAAGGCGATGGTTGACCGCTCGCTGGCAGCAGACAAGAGCGGTCTGGGCTGGGTGATCTATGACTCCAGCCCCGGCAGCACTGTCTATGACACGATGGCCGACCCGGTCTGGCCCTACACCGATGATGCCGCGGCGCTTTGCGGGGACGAAGTACTGAGCCAGGTCGGCCAGAACCACTTCATGGACCTGACCAATACGCGTATCCTGGGGCTGGAGAGCGAGGGGGTGCCGGCTGCTGCGATTCCTAACGTCATCGCCTACGCCGGCTGGGGCGTCAACCACTCCGGCGGCTCCTGGCCGCACGGGCCCGAGTACATCCTGGACGACCTGCTGTTCACCTGGCTGCCGGGCTGCGCCTGGATCAGCTATGAGAGCTTTAACGCCACCGACTTTTCCAGCGTCGACCCGGACACCGACCGCAGCGATATTACCCGCAACGGCCAGGGCCAGATCTGCGACTTTATCCATAAGGGCGGGACGGTGGCCATGGGGCATGCCTGGGAGCCCTGGACCATTGCGGTCGGCGACGAACGGGTTGCCTTCTATCGCTATGTGGTCAAGGGCGACCGCTGGATCGAGGCGGCCTACAAGGCGGTGCGCTGCATGAGCTGGCAGGACGTCGTGATCGGCGACCCGCTGTGCACTGTGAAGTAGGCCACCTTTCGACAATCACCGGCCGCGGCCCCTGGGACTACTGCTCGACCAGCTTGCCGTCCTTGAGCATGCAGGCCACGCCATCCGGCGTGCCGTCAGGATTCAGCGAGGCGTTTTTGATCGGCTTGCCCGGCTTGTAGGGGAAGGGGCTGATGTTATCGATGTAGTACTTCAGGTCTTCCGGGCGGGTGACATCAAGGCCCTGGTCCGGCTCGCGCAGGAAGACCAGCAGGTAATAGCCCACCGTCTCCGCCGGGTTATAGCTGGCCACGCCGGTGCCGGAGCCCATCACGATATTGCCGCTGCCGTCGGTTTTGAAAACCGGCAGGTAGCCAAAGCCACCGGCCTCAAAGGTCGGGTTGCCGCGGCTCTTCACGTCCGGCGCCGCAGTGAGCAGCGAGGTCGGGTACTGGCCTTCGGAGTTCTTGTAGGCGTTGATCCTTGAAACGACTTCCTGGATCTGGGCCTCGTGCTCGAGGTAGTAGTACTTGCCGTAGACCAGCCAGCGGTCGTTCTCGCCCATGGCCTCCTTACCGCCGGTGCTGCGCAGGATCAGGGTGGCGATCACGCCCTCCCGGGCGTTGAGGTTGTCCATGTACGGCTGCATGGCATCCCGGAAGGCCTTGCCGCCGCCTTCGGCTGCCGCCGCGTCAGCGCCATCGCCGCCAAGGTAGGCAGTCACCGTGATCGTCTGGCTGATACCGCGATCGGTCTTCTCCAGCAGGCCATAGCGGTAGGCGTAGTAGCCTTCCGGCTTGCTGCGCTCGTTGGCCAGGTTGATCGCCTCCTCCAACTCGCCATAAAAGAAGTCGTCGATGGTATAGGGTTCGAGGCCGACCGGGGCCGCGCCTTCGCCGGAGCCCATCGAACCCTGGGCCACCGTGCCGCTGGTCGTGCTGGCCGGGCTGTCCTTCTTCTTCAGCAAGGTCGGCAGGGTGAAGATGCCGACGACGATCAGCAGTACCACGCCGAGGCCGATGATCAGCGGCATGGCGTTGAAGCTGCTGCCGGACTCAAAGGGCGGGGCATCGATTTCCGCGCTGGGGGCGTCGGGCCGCCGCAATGGTTCTTCATCGCTGTAGCGCACGCCGACGCGGGCGGGCCGGGCAGCGCCCTCCGCGGCCGCGCCTTCATCCGGCTGCTGGTCGGGGGCCAGCTCGCCGCCACGCAGGATGATGTTCAGGTCCGGCGGCGCCTTGGGGCTCCAGTTCGGTCCGCCGCTCTCTTCGTCGCCGTCTTCCGGGTCGATCCGCCTTGGCTCGTCCTGCATCCGCTCTCCTGAGGCCGCAGCTGCGGCCGGGCCGATTCTAGCAAAGCCCGCGGAATGTTAATTTTCAGACAGTCAGCGTGAACGCAAAACAATCCGCCGGAGTCTGAAGGTAGTTCTAGGTGGACTGATTGCATGTCTAACGCTTTGGCACTGCCGGCGGACAGGACTGCCCGGTCCACGGCTGGCTGGTTAGGCGGCCAGCGAGTCTGCTTATTTTCAGTCAAGCATGGGAGAATCAGTGATGATCAAGCATATGCAGCTTATCCGTTTTGCTATGTTCGCGGCGCTCTGCGCGCTGCTGGTCGTGGGCGCCGCGCAGCAGCGGGCCCAGGCCGCGGACAGCATGCCGGCCCAGATCGGCCAGCCGGCCCCGGCCTTCAGCCTGACGGACCTGAACGGCAACACCGTTTCGCTGGGCGACTTCGCCGGCAAGACCGTGGTGCTGGAGTGGTTCAACCCCGGCTGCCCCTATGTGGTGGCCTACTATGAAGGCAGCACCGCGATGGAAGCCCACAAGGCGGCAGTGCAGTCCCCGAATGTGGTGTGGCTGTCGATCAACAGCGGCGCCCCCGGCAAGGAAGGCGCGGACCCGGCGATGAACAAGGAAAAGGTCAGCGCCTGGGGCATCAAGAACCCCGTGCTGCTGGACAGCGACGGCAAGGTCGGCCGCGCCTATGGCGCCCGCCGCACGCCCGAGCTGATGGTGATCGACCCGAGCGGCAAGCTGATCTACCGCGGCGCTGCTGACGAGGGCGGGGTGAGCGGCGAGCCCGGCAATGGCCGCGCCTTTGTTGAAGAAGCTGTCGCGGCGGCCCAGGCCGGCGAGTCCCCGACGATCGTCGAGACCCGCCCGGTGGGCTGCGGCGTCAAGTACGCCAACTAGTAAGCCCAGGTGCCGGTCCGCCCGGGAGCTTTTAAGCCCGCGGCGGGCCGGCACGATTCTTTTATGGCGGGCCCGGCCCGCCCGGAGGTTGAGATGCGTTTGATTCTGCGTCCCCTGCATGCCCTGCTGCTGCTGTGCTTCGCGGCCCTGCTGCTGAGCACCAGCGCGACCCCGCCCGACAGCCGCATGGCCATCGGCGCCAAGGTCCCGGACTTCAGCCTGAAGGACATGGACGGCAAGACCCACAAGCTCTCGGACTACACCAGGGCCGGCAAGATTGTGGTGCTGGAGTTCTGGTCCCCGGAGTGCCCGGTTGTCGGCAAGTACTACGTTAAGCCCAAGGGCAAGACCCAGGGCGCGATGCCGGACACCTATGGCCAGATCAAGGGCAAGGACCTCGTCTGGCTGGCGGTAAATTCCATCGACCCCAAGTCCGACGGCAACTCGCCGGAGGATAACAAGCTGATGGCCAAGGCTTACGGTGTGCCCTGGCCGATCCTGATGGACGGCAAGCAGGAAGTGGCGGCCGCGCTGGGCGCCCAGACCACGCCGGACATCTTTGTCATCGACGCCAAGGGCAAGCTGGCCTACAGCGGAGCTGTGGACCAGGGCACCTTCAAGGAAGTGCCCAAGGGCACCAACTATGTCGTAGAGGCGGTCAAGGCCCTGCGCGCCGGCAAGACGCCGGAGACACCCACCACGGCTCCCTTCGGCTGCAGCATCTGGTAGACCGCCATCCGCCAGACCTGCCGCCTGAACGCCGGAACGCTGCATAGCGTCCTGAATGCGTCTGTATGAGAAAAGCCCGGGGCAACCCGGGCTTTGTTTTTCATCTTGTTATGGCCGGCCAAAGCCCCTGCGAGATTCCGCTGGAGCAGCCCGCCTTTTGCGCCTTATTCCTCCCCTTCCCCCACCGCCGGTTCATAGATCACGGTCAGCTCCATGTCGCCGATCTGCACCGCCTGTTTGACCACGCCGGTGACCTTGATCGTGCTGCCATCCGCCGGCAAGCCCCGCTCGGTGACCACTTTCACCGTCCCGGTGCCATCGTCGAGCTGGAAGTACTTCAGGCCAAAGAGGTTGGTCGGTGCGCTGACCGTGCCTTCAAGGCTGACGCTCTGGCCGTCCCAGCTGCGCAGGTCGCCCAGCACCTCGGCAATGCTTACCGGCTCCTCGCGGCTGCCCTTCCAGACAAAGAAAGCCAGCACTGCGCCAAGCAGCAGCACGACAACAATGCCGATCAGCATTTCCGGCCGCAGGGCCGCGGCGCGGCGGGTATCAGCGGGCTTGGCTGTATCCATACGCGCAGTCTAGCACTGCCGCGGACGACAGCCATGCGCTACAGCAGCACCTCACCTGAAGCCGGGGCTAGGGCGTGTCGTAGTAGTACATCATCTCGGTGCGCATGTCGCCGCCGACCCACAGGCCAAAGAACATCGCCGCCGCACCGTTGGCCCGGGCGAAGACGCAGCTGGACGGCCCGCCGGCAGGCTCAGGGGTGACCAGGACGGTCTGCATCATGCTGTCGAGCTGATCCTCCGGCGGCATGTTATTGCTGCGCAGCAGCTGCAGGTTGTAGCTTCCCGCGCCAAGGTATTCGGTAAAGCTGAGCAGCATGCCCTTGTCGCAGACAGTCAGGTTCAGATCGTAGATGGATGCACCAAGGTTGGTGCTGGTATAGATCGTGCGCAGCTCGAAATCCGCCGCGCTGGACGGAGACGCGCTCAGCCCGATAGCGAGCTTGATCAGCGGGGCCGGACCCGAGCGGTCGACATAGGCGATCAGCGGCATGCCGTTCAGGTTCAGCAGCGAGCACTCGTTCGGGACCTCAGAAGCCGTGTCCACATCAAAGCTGACAAAGTCCTCCGGTCCGTCCGGGCTGCTCACCGTCGCCCGCGCGTAGCGCAGGTCCTGAACGGAGACGGCCATGTCGTCAGACTGCCGGACATAACTCAGTGCCGCCAGACCGCCAATGTCGGCCAGCTGCGTCGCGGCCATCGCTCCGCTGCCATCCACAATGATGCGGGTCCAGTCGTCCGGCCCGGTGGGCGTGGTGTCGCTGGCCCAGGCAAAGACAAGGGCGTCGTTGGCATCGTCGGTATAGGCGCAGGCCGGAAGACCGCCCAGGCTGGTAAGCGACGGATAGCTGCCATTGTTGACGTTGTCAATCTTGGTCAGCTCCCAGTCTGTAATCGCCGCCGGCAGGTCGACCAGCGCCCGGGCATAACGCATGCCGTCGCCACCCTTGTAGGTCATGGCCTGGGCCAGACGGCCGTCAATCAGCGCCAGTCCCTTGCTCTGGCCCACGCTGTCATTGGTGTCATCCACCAGATGCGAGGAGAAACTGCCGCTGTCGGCTGGTTCAGCGTCTGAGCTGATGCTGACGAAAGGATTCCCATCAGCATAGCTAAACCCGGCCACCACTGGTGCGCCGCTTAGCAGCACAACCTCGGGGCTCGTGCTCTCCGTGTCGACAGTGGTATCCACCGCAAAGCTGGCATAGGTGGCGGTCCGACCGGTTGCCGGGAGCGACATGGCGCTATCGCCCTCCGGACCAAGCGCCCGCACGGTATAGATGTGATCGCCGCTGAGCAGGACCACTGGGTCCTCGTCCTGATAGAAGTTCATGCCGGCCGGGACCTCATCGATCTCGGTCGGGTCCCCGTCGCGGAAGATCTTGTATGACGTGGCCTCATCCACGGCGTCCCAGCGTATCCGGATAGCCTCGCTGTGCAGATGGTCGGAGGCGCGCAGGTTCTGCGGCGTAGCCAGAATGCGGGCCGCTTCCGCGCGTTCACAGGACAACAGGACGCTGTCCGTTGAGATCAGCTCAATGGCGTAGGAATAGGTCACGCCATAGTCCGCTTCGTTGCCTGGCGGGAAGATGGCGGTATGGACGAACTGCGCCACGTTCGGGTCGTCAAACTCGGTCAGGAGCTGGTACTGCGCATCAGGCAGGCTGGTGTCAGCGTAGTAAAGCCGGTAGCCCTCGCCGTCCAGCACGGGATCCCAGCTGAGCGTGATATCCGCAGACTGGCCCTGGGCCGTGAAGTTGCCGATCAGCGGCTGGCAGTCGCGGGCGAGCTCCAGCCCGCTGACCAGCACCGTGGTGGAATCATAAGCCAGCAGGGCGATGTGGACCGAGCCCAGCGGGCTGAGGGCCTGTGCGGCGCTGCCCAGGCTCAGGCTGTCGCCATCCGGATTGCCGGGCAGCAGGGTCCATTGCCAGCGCAGGGTGGAATAGTCGGCCCAGCCGACCCACAGCGGACTGGCAGTTACCGGCGCGCCATCTTCATCGGTCTGCTGGACCGTCAGCTGGAACTCTGAGAGCACCGACCCAAGGTCCTCGAAGTCAAACAGGGCCCAGCTGGCGCCCTGGGCCGGGGCGGCCAGTTCAAGGGGCTTGCCGGGCAGATCGTCACGCAGGCTGGCCCCCGGGCCGAGCAGGGAGTTCTGGCCCGGACCAAGCACACTGTTGATCAGGAAGCTCGGCTTCCGTGGGGTGCCTGCAGGGGCTGTTGCTTCGTATGGGAAGGGCGGCCACTGATCGGCTGCCGGCAGCACGGCGCTGCGCTCAGGGCCGTTGGGGCCCGAGTTCGTGCGCGATTTGTCGGCTCCCGCCGAGCAGCCCGCCAGCAGCGCGAGCAGCAATAGGAACAACAGGTGACGCGAGCACTGAAATGCAGTGGACATGCAGACCTCAGGAAAATCGGATGCCAAATTATAGCCAGCACGGGGCAGTGCGCCCTCGCTTCGCAAACTGTGCGTTTTGGGCCTGAAGGCCCGTCAGGATTCTCCGGCAGGTCGCAGCTAGGGCTGAGCCAGCTCCACCCTGCCGCTGGCCAGCTCGCTGCTTTCGCTTGAGCTGCCGTCGGGCCAGGTGACGACCAGCTTTTGGGCACTCGCGCCCTCGGGCAGACCGAAGTGCTGCGGGCCGAGATAGCTGCCGAGATAGCCCTGGCCGGCCTGGACATAGCGGGTCAGGGTCGCGCCGTCGCTGAGAGTCAGGCTGAGCTTCGCGCCGACTGCGCCGGTGTTTGGCGCTTTGCCCTTCAGGCTGACGCTGAGCGATTTGCCTCCGGGACGGCCAAGCAGGATCTGGGCCGGGGCATTGGAGCAGGAGACCAGCACATCCAGGGCGCCGTCGTTGTTCACATCCGCGGCGATGGCCGTTCGGCCGTCCTGCCAGATGTAGCTGCCGCTCTGCCAGGCTTCGCTGACGGAGAAGCCGCCGGCGCCATCGCCGAGCAGCAGGGTGCCGTAGCCGGTGGACCAGTTGCCGGTCTCGGGCTGGGTGTCGGTGAAGTTGTTGGCCATGAAGGCGTCGAGCTTGCCGTCGCTGTTGAAATCTCCCGCGGCGATGCCGAAGGCCGGGGCGAGCTGGGCATACTTCGGCAGCGGGCTTAAGCTGAAGTTGCCCGCGCCGTCGTTGATGGCGACCACATGCTCGACGGCGGTGACCTCATAGCGCTGGGAGGTGGCCAGGCCGGGGCCATAGACATCTTCAAGCGTGGCATCGGCGAAGGAGGACCAGGTGGGGAAGCGCTTGGGGATATAGCCCACCGCATAGCCGCTGCAGGAGCGTCCGCGGCCGGGCAGCATGCAGCCGTCCTTGCGGTACTTCACCTCGATCAGGTCGCGGGTGCCGTTGTTGTCGAAGTCGTTGGCGAACATGGTCACCGGCATGCCGCTCTTGGGGTTGTACTTGCTGTTCTTGCCGTTGTTGCCGGCGATGAAGTCGAAGTCGCCATCGTTATCGAAGTCGCCGATGCCGATGCTGCGCCACCAGCCGCTGTCCGACAGGCTGCGGCGGGTCTTGAAGACTCCCTGCTCGTTGCGCAGCAGCTCCAGCGGCCCCCACTGGCGCGCCAGCAGCAGGTCGGGCCAGCCGTCGCCGTCGACATCGCAGAACTGCGCTTCGGCGATCTGGCCGTTGGTCTCGGGCTCGTCGACCAGCGCCGGCACCCGGGCGGCGAGTGCCGGGCGCAGACGCCCGCCTTCGTTCTCATAGAAATCCGAAGGAGCGGTGGCGGCGAAGCGGTGCGGGATCACATGCCCGGCGGCGAAGACATCGACATCGCCGTCGCGGTCAACATCCGCCGCGCACATCGAGCCATGGCTTGACTTGATCCCGGGGAGCGCCAGGCGCTCAAAGCCTGACCCGCTGTTGCTCAGCAGACTGCCCTCATACTCGCGGCTGCCCGGCAGGGCCTCAATGCCGCCGGCCGAGAGCAGCAGGTCCGGCCCGCCGGCGCCGTCGCTGTCCAGCCACAGGGCGCTCATTTCCTCGACCTGCTCGCTGAGATCTTCCAGTGCTTCCTGGGCCCGGAAATCCGGGCGCTTGCCGGCCTCGGCGCCGGCGTTTTTCAGCAGCGCGCCGGGCTGGCCCGATGGTCCGGCGCAGTAGACATCCAGCAGGCCGTCGCCGTCATAGTCGGCCACGCCAAGGCCGGTGCCCAGCGAGCTTTGCTGCATCGGCAGCAGGGGCTCCTCGTCGTATTCCGCGACCAGGGTGTTGCGCTCCGTCTGCTGGAAGGGCAGGGTCATCTGGCTGAAGGTCGTCGTTTCGCCGGGGGCCTGCCAGCCGCCGAGCTTTTTGCTGCGGGTAATCACGTAGCGCTTGTTGGCCGGCAGATCGCTATAGGCCTGGGTCCTGTGGTCGGGCCAGCGGATCAGCAGGCGGTCGACCTTTTCGGCCGCGCCAAGGCCGAGGTGCAGGCGGCTGGATTCGCCGGTGGCAAATCCGCGGGCCAGCACAACTTCCTGCACAATCTGCTGCTCGCCGCACTGGGCATAGACCCGCGCGCCGACCGCTTCGGGGTTGCGGCCTTCCTGGCGCAGATCAAGCACGATGCAGTTGCCGTTATCCATGTCGTTGCGCCAGACATCCACCGGCTTGTTGGTGTTGTTGACGACCATGTCGATATCGCCATCGCCGTCATAGTCCGCCAGCGAGGCGCCGCAGGACATCGCGCCGTCCTTGATGCCCCAGTTGTCCGGCGCCTTGTCGTACTTCAGCGGCTCCGAGGCGGTGAAGACGACATCGTCGGTGAAGTAGTCCGGCATGTTGAAGAAGTACTTCTGGATTTCGGCGATCGACACGCCGGACTCGCGCATCCTGATCCGGGCGTTAAGGGTGTCAACGTCGAAGGTGTCGTGAAGGTTGCCGTTGGTGACAAAGAGCTCGGGGATCGTATCGAAGTTCAGGTCGCAGATCCGCGCCGACCAGGTCCAGTCGGTCGCCGCCACCCCGGCGAACTGGCCGAGCTCGGTCATGTAGCCCTGGCCGCGGTTAAGGAAGAGCATGTTGCGCATCTGGGGCTGGGGCCGGATGTTGATCAGCTCCCAGCGCCACTGGTTCATATCGCCGCTCTGCTTTTTGGCGCGCTTGTAATCCGGGCTCAGCATATCGCTGGTGTAAAGGTCCATCAGGCCGTCGCCGTTGAGGTCGCCGCTGTCCGCGCCCATCGAGAGCAGCGGGCTCTTGCGGGTCAGCTCGGGGGCTTTGTTGCTGAAGGTGCCGTCGCCGTTGTTCATCCACAGACGGTCGGGGAACTCAAAGTCGCTGGAGACGTAGATATCAATGAAGCCGTCGTCGTTGAAGTCTGTCGCCACCGGCTGGAAGCTCCAGGCCGGCAGGTCCATGCCGGCGGCCACCGTGTTGTCGGTGAAGCGGCCCTTGCCGTCGTTGAGCAGGAGCTGATTGACCTGGGGCTTCATGTGGGCGAAGCCGGAGTCATCGACATAGAACTTATCCTGCAGATCCGACGGCAGCGGAGTGCTGGGAGTCACCTTGCCAACCTGCGGGCGCTGCTTGGTCAGCTCGATCATGTACCAGGGCTTGATGTCGCCAAGGCGGCCCTGGGTATAGGCATAGGTCAGGTCATTGGCGTCATTGCTTTCGCGGTAGTTGGCGAGGTAGAGGTCAAGGTCGCCATCGTTGTCGGCGTCAAAGACTGCGCTGATCACGGTGCTGCGGTCGCTGGCGACGCCGCGCTCCTCGGCTTCATCCTTGAATTTGCCCCCGCCCTGGTTGATAAAGAGCTGGTTGGGACCGCGGCGGTTGCAGACGTAAAGGTCCATCTGTCCGTCGGTGTTGAAATCCTGAAAGACGCCGCCGGAACTCAGATAGTCTGCGCCGTCCAGCCCTTCGCCGCTTTCAGCCGTGACATCGCTAAAGCGCAGTTCTCCATCGTTGCGGTAGAGCTTGTTGGGACCGTTGATGCTGCACAAATAGAGATCGAGGTCGCCATCCGCGTCGTAGTCCCCGCTGGCCATGCCGGACTGGGTGAAGATCTCCTCGAGGATCAGACGCTGGTCGCTGACCTCGTTGCTGAAGTCAAGACCGGTCTCGGCCGCGCCAAGGCGGGTGAAGGTCGAGCCGAGCACGCTGGCCGGGGCCAGGTCAAAGGCCTTGATGCTGGGGTCGCTGGCCGGCAGGCTGGGCGCCTCGGCCGCGGAACGCCCCTGCTGGCGGCAGCCGGCAAACACCAGCCCCGTTGCTAGCAGCAAGCAAAACAATGAGCAAAGCGCAGCGCGTTCCCGCGCCGACCTTCCACTTTCTCCCATATCCGTCCGTCCCTACAGTGAAACGCTGGGCGCTCCGCGCCCTCAGGGATGATAACCGAACAGCGCTTGGCGCGCGATTAGCCGGATTAGAATTACCGAAATGTGCGCGCTGGGTCTCAACTGGGCCTAATCGCTCACCAGTAGTGCACTCAGCAGTGATTTGATGACCGAAGGGCCGCCTAAAGCTCCTCGGCGTAGCGCAGGCGCAGTTTGCCGCTGCCGCTGTCCAGGGCGCTGAAGACCGCCACCATTTCATCCTCGGGCCAGATCGCCTTGAGCCGCGGCATGGCCGGGCTGGACGGCGCGGTGAACAGAACTTCCTCATTGGTCTGAACCGGGGTGCTCGGGAAGGCCTGATAGAAGCGCAGCAGACGCAGGGAATAAGCTGAGCCGGCATCTTCGGCGATGTAGACCAGGCTGGAGAGCTGCTCGCTGGCCTCGTGATAGCTCAGGCTGCCTTGTACGGCCCCGCTGAGCACTTTGCTGTGCAGCAGCTCAAGCTGCCAGTCCGCGGCCGCCGAGGGCAGGCCCGTTGTCACCGCGCGCCGCACAGCCGCCTGCGCCCCGCTCTGGTCGATGAAGTCAAGCTGCAGCTTTGAGCCCGACTCGCTTAACGACGGCGCAGCAAACACCTGAGCTCCGGGCAGGAGATCATAGACGCTGAAGTCAGTCGCCAAAGACGGGTTTGTGGTTGTGGACTGGGCGATCCGCAGTGCCTGCAGCGGCTGGCCTCCGCCATCCTCCTCAACCACATAAGCCACCGTCGGCCGCTGGTGGTTGAACAGCACGCTAAGCTGGCTGCCGACCTTGCCGTTGCTGTCCAGAACCAGGCTCGTCCAGTCGCCGGCGTCATCCGGCGCCGCGGAGCTGGCGAAGGAAAGTACCAGCTCATCGTTGGCATTCACATAGACCAGCACAGGCAGGTCGCTGTCCGGCGCAAGCTGGACGCCGCGGCCACTGCTTGCGGGGTCAATATCGCAGACAGTCCAGTCCGCCGGGCCGGCGATGTTTGTGCTGGCGGGCCGCAGGAAGGCCAGGCCGCCCTGCGGGCGGCTGACAGCCAGACCGGCCCAGTCGCCGATCGCACTGAGGCTCATGAATTCGCCGGCGCCTGCTCCAAGTGCAGGCAGCGCCAGGGTGCTGAAGTCTGCCAGCATCTGGGGCGTGTCGCGGATGGCCCAGCCGAAGCGAGGCTCATCGCCGGCGGCATCGCGCCAGGCTGTGGCAAGGCGCTGCTCGCCGTCGAAGGTGAAGGAGGCCAGGGCGGGAGTTGCCTGGTCGAGCTCGGAAGCGCTGTCCAGTTCAAACTGCGTCAGCACCAGCGCGCGGCCAAATCCAACCCCCGCTTCACTGTTGCCTTCGGCGTGTTTGGCGATCACATAGTAGTAATGGCGGATGCCATCAAGCACCTGCGGATCGCTGTCGACGTAGCTGAGCTGATCCGACGGCAGTTCAGCCAGCGGCGTGCTTACCGCATCACGAAAGAGTGTGTATCCGGTGGCCCCGGGCACGGGGCGCCAGTCGACGCGCATGAATTGGCTCGCGAAGTCGTCGCTGACTGTCACCAGAGGCTGTTCCAGCGAACGCGCGCCTGTGGCATCCGTGCCGCAGCTGGGCAGGACGCCGTCGGCGCTGAGCACCTGCAGGCGGTAGACATAGGCCGTGTCCCAGAGACTGGCTTTGCCGGCCGGCTGGGCCTGTGTGTGGTCGAAGGTGATCTGCGAGCTGTCCAGCTCGGCCAGCACTTCGAAACTGGCTTCAGGGTCGTCCTTAAGGTGATACAGCAGGCGGTAGCTCTCCGCGCCCTCCACAGGATCCCATTCCAGGTGGATCGCCGAAGGGCTGCTGGTGGCAATGAGCTGGCCGTCGGCGCAGTCGTAGCGCAGCTCCAGATCGGATGTCAGCCACTGCTCGTCGCCGTCGAAGCTCAGCAGCAGAAGGTTCACACTTCCACCGGGGCTTATCGCGCCAGGGCCGGCCGGCAGGTCGATCACGCCGTCCTCGCTGTCCTGCGCAAGCGGCACAAAGCGCCAGGCGCG
The DNA here is from genome assembly GCA_964512635.1 of uncultured Planctomycetales bacterium. Taxonomy (GTDB): domain Bacteria; phylum 4484-113; class 4484-113; order 4484-113; family JAFGCY01; genus JADZFO01. The sequence goes on from CAZEJB010000031.1 coordinate 16,501, forward strand.
CTGGGCATAGTCGGCATAGGCGGCCCAGAGCGTGGAGTCTTCAGGCGAGCCGGGCGCGGGAGTGTGTTTGAACTGCACAGTGGCCCGGGCAAGCGTCTCTTTCCTGACGCTGAAGGAGTAGATCGCCCAGGAGATTTCGCCCGGGGCCGAGTTAAGTGCAAGGTGCGCCGGGGCGCTGCTGACATACTGAGTGTTGTCGGATTTCTTCAGCGGGTACTTGAGCTTCTCGCTGTTCGATAAAGTGCCCGCCGCTGTGCGTCCCGCGCCCTCAAGGTCCGGCAGGCCGGGAAGCTGCTGGCTGAATCCGCCGGCGTTCTGGCCCGGCGTGATGTTTGCTTCGCTGGCAGGCTCAAGGCCTGAATCAGCACCCGATGGCCCTCCGCCGCAGGCGGCAAGACCAAGCATGCCTAAGCAGATCAATGCGCAGAAACAAATGACGCGAGCTGTATCGCCTGACATCGGTCCCATCTTGTGCCACCTCCGGTGGACTTGAGCCGGTTAGTCCCTTACCGCAGCCAGACCCATCCAGGTTTTTCGCGGCTGGGCTTCGCAGAAACTGTAACACAGCAATTCCGGATGTGCAAAGCCGGGCCGAAGGGCTGTGAAAATGTCACCTGAGCGGATGCAGCAGCCAGATCAGGCGCCGGGAGCCGGGTCCGGCGCGGGGGCCGGAGGGGCAGCCGGAGCGGCAAGGCGATCGGTATAGCGCTGGCCGCCCCAGCGCTGGGTGATCTCATCGTCACTCTCGTCGGAGGTCCAGATCACCGCCATTACCATTGCGCGCAGCTCGTCCTTGTCCATGCTTGAACCGACGATGGTGTGCCGGAAGAAAATTAGGATGGTTGAACGCAGCTGGCATGGACGCACAACGAAACGGCAGGGGCGCGTGGAGCGCGCCCGTATCAATTTGCAGGGGGGGTCCTAGCCACCGCAACCCCTGGGTAGAGCTAGAACCAGCCTATGAACTTCAGGCCCCCAGAAGCATAGGCAATTGCCGGATGGCCGTCGCTAAGTTCGATCAAAGACGGATATGGGCCGCTGTCGTCGAGCAATAACTGCGCGCCCCAGGCTCCGCCATCGCTATCCAGGGCTTCGATATAGGTCAGCCCTTGAGGGTCTGCCTCGGAGACAAAGGCGATAGCCGGATTGCCCCCGATAATCGCCAGCGAGGAGAAGAACCCGTTGGCGCTGCCAACATTAGCGAAGACGGTCCAGGAGTCACCCAGCGCATCATCGGCTCTCACATAGCTCAGACTGCCGCTTGTGTCATAAAAGGTCATTGCTGGCCGGCCATTGACCAACGCCAAGGAAGGGAAGCGCCCGTCCAGGTCTCCGCCCAGGGCGCTTGCGGCCGGCCAGTCAGCACCCTGTGCATCATTGGCGCGCAGGTAATACAGCCCGCCGCCAAACAGGCTGCTTGCGCAATAGGCCACCGCCGGGCCGCTGGCCAGTGCAAGCAGGTTTGGAGTCCGCAGACTGTAAGTATCGATCGGTTGCTGCGAATCCAGGATGACCGGGGCGCCCCAAGCGGAGCCGTCGATGTCGAGCGCTCGGACATATCCGATCTGTGTGTAGACAAGGTTCTTGTATTTGGTGTAGGCCACAGCCGGAAATCCGTCCACGAGGGCCATGGCGCTTTCGCTGCCAGCCACGTCGAGCAAGTCCACTGCCACTGGTGTGCCCCAGGCTGCCCCCAAGTTATCCTGCGCGCGCACGTAGTAAAGCCCACTGCTGAGAGCGTCATAAAATGAAATGGCCGGACGGCCATTGACCACCAGCAGCGCGGATGCGCCCTGGCCGGCCAGGTCAGCAGCGTGGACGGGGACGGGCGCCGCCCAGTTCGCGCCGGCGCTGTCCAGCGCCTGAATATAGTTAATGCAGTCGGCACTTGCGTCCTGGTATGAGATCGCGGGGCAGCCCTGGACCAGTACCATACTGGGGAAACTACCCGTGACGCCATCATCATCCAGCAGCTGTGGGTTGCCCAGGCCGCCATGGACATGCAGGATTGCGCTGCCGACTGTTATGCCCCCGTCATTGTCGGTGACCCGCAGACGGATCTGCAGCGAGCCGGTTGCCGCCGGGCTGACTTCCACAATGTCCTGTCCACCACTATCCAGGTCGTATATGCCGTCGCCGTTGGTATCCCATTCATACTGGGCAATACTGCCGTCAGGGTCGTCGCTGAGCGAGCCGTCAAGCAAGGTTGTTTCACCCAGGTTGATGTCATTGGGGATGGCGGTCAGCTGCGCCAGCGGCGCGGCATTTGCCTCAACCTCATACTCCGCCAAAGCCTGCGCGCCCTTGTCGTCAGTTGCGCGCACGGTCGCGGCAAAGCTCCCCGGCAAGCTGTACTTGTGGATCACATCGTTGCCGGAATCATAGTTGTCCCATTGCCCATCGCCGTCAAAGTCCCAGTCATAGCGCACAACCGCCCCATCGGGGTCATTGGCGGTCGCGACCAGGCGGAGGTTGAAGGGCACTGTGCCGCCGGTCTTGGTCGAGCCAATACTGACCGCAGGCGGCTCGTTGCCGGCCACGCCCACCATCAGGGGCAGGCTGGCCCAGGCGTGCGCGAAGGCGGCGTCAGTCACTCGCAGACGGACCTGGAATGCACCGGGCGCGCTGAATACGTGCGACAACTCGGCGGTCTCCGAGAACTCCTCATAGCTGCCGTTGCCGTCCCAGTCCCAGGCGTATTCGATGATCTCGCCGTCGCTGTCACTGCTGCCGCTGGCATCAAAACTGACGCTCAGCGGGGCATCCCCAGAGTTCTTATCAGCCAACAGCAGCGCTTCCGGCGGCACATTTTCTGCTGCCTGGCTGCGGATGGACAGCGCACTTAACGTGGCCGTCCCCTCGTCCGCCAATACAGCGCAGTAGAAATATCCGCCGGGCGAACGGTAGTCGCTGCTGTCGACAGCCAGAGTCTTTGGCCCGGAGTAAGGGCCATGCAGCTCCCAGCGCAGGTCTGCATAGTTGGCCAGCAAGATGTAGACGTGCTGGCCGCTGCTACTCAGCAGTGCGGCGACAGAATCCAGTGGCAATGCGGAATCGAAACCATACAGGGCCCAGGCCGGCGGCCCTTCTGCGGGTGTCAGCTCCAGGGCCGTTCCGTTGATCAGGGTCCCCGCGCTGCGCGACAAACAGTCCTGGCCCAGCAGCAGGGTCTCGCTGAGCGCGCTGGCAGAGTGCTCTGCAGGCCATGGCGGCAGGCTGTTTGTGGGCAGGCTTGCTGCGCGGCCGGATTCAAGCAGGCCGCTGTTCTCAGACCCCGCGCAAGCTGTCATTGCCGACAAAAGCAGAACAAGGAATCTTTGCAGCCACGAAACATGCTTCGTGCAGCTTCCCACTTGGCACCTCCGGTGCATTCAGCCGAGCATCAGCGCTGCGCCGTCCGCGCTCATACTGCGCCAGATTCTACCGCGCTGCGAGAGCTGCCGCAACAGCAACTATGACGCCGGAAGGCTGCGGAGCGTCGAACTTTGGCAGTATTGGAAAGCTAGGCGCCGGGAGCCGGTTCGGCTGGCGGGGTCGGGGCAGCCGCCGGAGCGGCAAGGCGCTCGGTATAGCGCTGTCCGCCCCAGCGCTGGGTGATCTCATCATCGCTCTCATCGGAGGTCCAGATCACCGCCATCACCATCGCGCGCAGCTCGTCCTTGTCCATGCTGGAACCGACGATGGTGTGCTGGAAGAAGATGTCGTTCTCGTCGTCAATGCCAAAGCCGCCGAAGCGGACGTTGTAGTTCTGCTTGAGCAGCCATTCCAGCATGTCCTGGCGCAGCTCGCAGCCGGTGACGACATAGCAGCGGGTGCGCACGATGGCGTCTTCCTTGCCGTCGTGGTTCCAGGGCAGGCAGATCGTTACTACAAAGGCCGAGCCGTACTGCAGGTCGACGCGCGGATACTCCGGGTGTACCGTGCAGTATTCGCCGAACAGCTCGCGCATGTTGGCGACCATCTTCTCGTAAACCTGCTTGTGGGTATCGTGCTCGAAACTAATCGGCATGCCCTTCCTCCCTGGGGTTATCCTCGGCTGTCACTGACAGCGCCCCGTCAGCGAATTTTACAACCAGCGCGTTGCCTGCGGCGTCGCTTTGGCTCAGGCGCTGCACCAGCAGCGGGCCGATCTGCTCATCCAGCACGCGCTCCCAGTTCTGGCGGCGGGTCTCGGCCTTTTCGTGAGCCAGCAGCCATTCCACCAGACTGGCGTCAAAGCGCACCGCGAGGCCCTGGCGGGTATAGCGCGCGGCCAGCTCCGGCAGCAGCTGGTTCTCCAGCCAGCCGCGGTGGTTCTGCTCATGCTCCGGCGCGTCGCCGGCGATGATATCGAGCTGGGCGGCCAGGGCCGGGCCCAGTTCGCGCTCGATCAGACCGGCCAGTCCGACGGCCTCGGCCTGCTGCGCGCCGCCGGCCTTAAAGCCGATGCTGCGGCCGAGCTGGGGCTCGATGCCGGCGCTGAGGATTACCACGCTTTCCGAGAAGGTGATGTTGCGCCCGCGCCCGTCCAGCAGGTTGCCATCCGAGAGCGCCTGGGCAAAGACCGAACGGATCGTGGGATGGGCGTACTCGATGTTCTGGCCGAGCACAACCGACCAGGGCATCTGCAGCAGCAGGTGGATCGGCAATTCGTCGCTGTAGCCCACATAGCCCGGCGGCGAACCAATGAGCATGGAGATGTTGTGGTCTTCGGTCATGCGGCTGAAATCGACCTCCACCACGCGCTCGACGTTGCCAAAGAGCTGCTGCGCGATCAGCTCGGCCAGTTCGGCGGACTGCGCCGCGGCCTCGCCGATCATCAGCAGCACGGCGTTCGGCCGCTCCTGACGCACATCCAGCCCGCGCAGGGTGACACCGAGGCGCGCCATCAGCGCCTCGCGCTGCTCCTCGGCCAAGAGGCCGCTGGCCGTCAGCTTTTCGTCCAGCAGGCGCAGGCGCTCCCCGAGCTCAAGGGGCATGCCCACCAGGCGCTGGGCTACAGTCTCGGCACTGGCGCGGCTGATCTCCGTCGCGTCATGCGAGACCGCGTAAGCGAGGCACTGCTCAAAGAGGTCGACGGCCTTGTCCGGGAAGTGGCGGTTGTAAAGAAAGCGACCGGCGAAGTCCACCAGCCACTTCAGCACGGCGTCGCTGCAGGTGATGTTGCGCTCGCGCTGGACCGAATCGCGCAGGCCCTGGATGATTGTCAGCGAGGCCTCCGGGCTGAGCTCCTGCACGCGGATCGGCTGGAAGCGCCGCTCCAGGGCGGCATCGCTTTCAAAGTACATACGCCACTCGTTATCGGTCGTGGCGGCGATGCAGGCGATCTCTCCGCGGGCCAGCACCGGCTTGATCAGCGAGGCCATGTCGTCGGAGCCGCGGTTGCCGCCCATGCCGACCAGGGTGTGCACCTCGTCAATGAAGAGGATGATGCCGGGCTGGCTGGCCTCGGTGAGGATCGCGTTCATCTTCTCAAGGAACTGCGCCACGTACTGGGTCGCGCCAACGACGGCGCTGGGGGTCAGGGAAATCACACGCAGGCCCTGCAGATACTTCGGCACATCGCCGCTGGCGATGCGCTGGGCCAGGCCTTCAACCAGGGCGGTCTTGCCGACGCCGGCGGGTCCAAGCAGCACAGGGTTGCGTTTGATCCGGCGGCAGAGCACCTCGATCATAACTTCAACTTCAGTCTCGCGACCCAGCATCGGCCGCAGCTTGCCCTCCAGCGCACTGCGGGTCAGATCCTGGCCGTACTTATCAAGGGTCGGGGTCGGGCGGCCGGAGCGCGGGGCATAGACATAGGCCGCGCCCGCAGCGGGGCCACTCTCCGCCGCGGCCGCCGGGGGGTCGACCTTGGGGTCGGGCGGCGGGGGGGCGGTGATCAGCGGGGGGGCGGTTACCGGGGCAGTGGTGACCGGCGGGGCCGGGCCAGCGGCGGGTGCCGCGCTGTCCTGCGCCGGAGTCTGAACCGCAGGCGGAGGAGCTGTGAGGACGCTGGCCTGGACACTCGCCGCCGGCGCGGATGCCGGCTCTTCATTCAGGGCATAGCCCGCCGCGCGCAGGATCACCGCCGCCAGGTCGCGCTCGGCGATGTCGCTGCGGCTGCGGCCGGCCGCAAGCTGAGCGGCGGAGGCCAGCAGGGCTGCCTGGTCCACGCCGCTGCCATAGTCGCCCTCGCTGAGCTTGGCCCGCAGCCAGGCCTGCAGTTCGGTGGCCACCAGCCCGCGGGCCATGTCCTGGGCCATCAGGCCGTTGCGCTGCACCAGCGCGAGCAGCAGGTGATAAACGCCCAGCACGGCATGCTTATGGCCCTGCTGGGTTTCAAGCGCCTGGCTGAGAATGCGCGCTGCTCCGGGGTTAAGGGCGGGCCCGGGGGCCGCGCCGGGGGTGCTGAGGTCCATTCATTCCTTCCACCACTTTGATCCCCGCAATCATAGCAGCGCAGCCTTCGGTGCCACCCGGCGACCAGTCGTGGCACGGACCAGCAGGAGGACGTCAAAATCGGGCTTGGAGCCTCCGCCCGCCGGGTCTATAGTTGCAGGCCTTGAATTCGGCTCTGCAACGTCTGCGCGAAATCCTGCCGCCCGGTCTCGGCTCCGCCCTTGGCATCAACAGCCTGCTGGGCGTGCTGGGCGTGGCGATTGGCGTGGCCAACATCATCGCGCTGATCAGCGTGACCCAGAGCGGCAACTACCAGGCCTCCGGCAACCTGCGGGATGCCGGCAGCGACACAGTATTCGTCTTCCCCTTCGTCGACACCGGCGACGGCATGCAGCGCTCCAACGCCAACGCCTGGCTGCCGGCGACCTATGAAGAGGCCGCCCGTGAGCTGCCCGAAGTTGACGCGGTGGCCAGCGTACTGATGATGCCGGGGCACATGGGCCACGGCGCCCAGCGCGTCTTCACCACTATCCAGGGCGTCAGCGGCGAGTACCTCTCCGTGCGCGGCCATGCCATGGCCCGCGGGCGCTTCTTTACGGTCGAGGAGACGCGCGATGGCGCGGACCTCTGCTGCATCGGCTCAGAGGTACCAAAGCTGCTCTTCCCCGACGGCGAAGATCCGATGGGCAAGGAAGTGGTGGTCAAGGGCCGCAAGTTCAAGGTGATCGGCGTGATGGTGGAGAAGGGCATGATGGGCTTCGAGACCATCGACAACCGCGTCTTCCTGCCGATGACCACCGCCCGCGAGCTCTACAAGCTGGACGGCAGCTCGAGCCTTTTGATCCGCGCGGCGAAGGGCGTCAAGCCTTCGGTCACCCGCAAGGCGGTGCAAAAGCGACTGCGCAAGGTGGCTGGCCTGCACAAGGGCGAGCCCTCCGACTTCACCGTGACCACGGTTGAACAGCTGACCAAGATCGTCGCCTCGATGCTGAAGGTCTTTAACTATCTGCTCTATGGCGTCGGCTCGGTGGCGCTGATCGTGGCCGGCATCGGCATCATGAACGTCATGCTGATGCAGATCATCGAGCGCACCCGCGAGATCGGAGTGCGCCGCGCGCTCGGCGCCCGCCGCCGCGATATCTGGCGGCAGTTCCTGCTGGAGGCGATCCTGCAGTCCTTCTTTGGCGCGCTGATCGGCTCGGGGCTTGGCGTCGCCGCCACCGCGATCTTCTGCGCGCTGGTGCAGTGGCGGACCTTTGTCGCCCCGCAGACCATTCTGATGGCCAGCCTCTTCAGCCTGGTCGTCGGCATCATCTTCGGGCTCTACCCGGCGGCGCATGCGGCCCAGCTTAAGCCCATCGACTGCCTGAGATATGAGTAGCTTACGGGCCGCTGCTGCAGGTCTCAAGGCTGTGCAACAATTCTGGGGTGCCGGAATACCATGAACAGCTGCGCAGCCGTGGGCGGCCCTTTGCCTTCCGCCCTCCGCGGCCCAGCCCGGGCCTGATCCGCCTGGCCCAGCGCTTTTCCGGCCGCTTTCTGTGGGACATGCTGCGGGTCTCGCGGGTGGATGTCGAGCCCGGCGGGCTGGCGGCCCTGCGCGCCCTGGCCGGCCAGCGCGTGATACTGGCCCCGAACCACCCAAGCTGGGAACCGCTGGTGCTGTTTGATCTCTCGCGCCAGCTGGGCATGGAGTTCAACTACCTCTGCGCCAAGGAAGTCTTTCAGGACCCGCCGGCTGTGATCCGTCCCTGGTTTCTGCAGCGCATGGGGGCCTACAGCGTAGTCCGCGGCACGGCCGACCGCGAGGCCCTGCGCACGACCCGCGAACTGCTGGTCAGGGGCGAACGCTTTCTGGTGCTCTTCCCTGAGGGCGAGGTCTGCTGGCAGAACGACGTGCTGCTGCCGTTCCAGCAGGGCGGCGCGCAGATGGCCTTCTGGGCCCTGGATGATCTGGCCAAACAGAACGGCGAGGCCAACCTGCCGCCGCTGTACTTCCTGCCCCTGGCAGTGAAGTACTTCTTCCTGCGCGACATGCGCGAGGAGATCGAAGCCGCGCTGGCCCGCCTGGAGCGCCAGCTTGGGATCAGGGCTGCCGCGCCTGACCCGGCGGCGGGCATGCCGCCAAGCTATGCCCGCCTGCTGGCAATCGCCCGGGTCGTGCTGGAGCAGAATGAGGCGCGCTATGGCATTCGGCCGGCGGCCGGGCTGAGCCTCAGTGAACGCATCGGCGAGGTCCGTGAGCGGATTCTGGGACGGATCAGTGCGGCGCTGAACCTGCGCCAGGATGCTGCGCAGCCACTGCGTGAACGGATCCGTGCGCTGTTCAACGCAATTGACGCCGAGCTGGGCCGCGCACTGGCCGAGGGCGAGCATGCCTACGCCGAGCGACTGAGCCACTCGCGGCAGGCCGAGTTGGAACAGCTTAGCCGCGAGCTCTGGCGCGTGATGCACTTCATCGCCGTCCAGGGGGACTATGTGGCGCGCCAACCGAGCCCCGAACGCTACCTGGACGCCATCGGCAGGCTGGAGACGGAGGTCTTTGGCAAGAGCCGCCTGCGCGGGCCGCGCGCGGCCCGGGTCAGCGTGGGCCAGCCCCTGGACCTGCGGGAGTGGTACGCGCAGTACAAAACCGACAAGCGCGGGGCCCTGGCCGCTGTGACCCAGGAGCTCGAGCAGCGCGTCGGCAGCCTGCTGGCCGGCCTTGGCAGCGGGGCAAGCCTGCTCCACCCGGCACCGGAGCTGGCACCTGCCACCGAGCCGCAGACTGCGTCCGCCGCCGCGGAAGGCGCCTAGGGCGCCTTTTGGCGCAGCTTTTTGAACAGGGCGCTGACTCTTTTCATCCCTTCTGACACCTTGTTATAATCTTCGTTCGCCATCTGCCGGCTACCGGCTTCGGCATCGAGGGGTCGCAACAATGACTTTCATGGAACTCATCCGGCGCAAGGGCGCCTGGTTCCTTGCAATCTTTCTGGGCATCTTTGTGATCAGCCTGGCCTACGGTCTGACCGTCGGCGGCTTCAGCTCAGCCATTCGCAACGCCCGCAACTCGCGTCAGGGCGCGCAGCAGGACACTGCCAGCGGCAGTCCGCTGCTGCTCAACGACGGTGACTGGAAGGACACCGCCCTGAAGGTGAACGGCCGCAAGGTCAGCACCAAGCAGTTCGACGAGGCCTACCAGATGATCATGTCCAGCTCGCGGATGCCCGGCAACCCGGCCGACATCGCACTGGATGCCTACGGCTACACCGCGCAGTACCTCAGCGAGCAGGAGCTGATCCTGGCCAAGGCTGAGGAGATGAAGATCGAGGTGACGGCCGAGGACCTGGACAAGGCCCGGGCTGAGGCTGCCGCCGCATACATGGGCGGTGAGGGCGAGAAGAAGGGCAACGTGGTCAGCGATGTCTTCTCGGGCCTCGAGAAGCGCAAGCAGGAGAAGGCCGCTTTCGCCACCTTCCTGCAGGCCACCGGCCGCAGCCAGGAGCAGTGGGAGAACGAAGCCCGCCGCAACCTGCTGATCGAAAACACCCGCACCAAAATCCAGGAAGAGGCCGACGCCGAGCTGAAGAAGCAGATGGAAGGCAAGAAGGCCGAAGTCGACGCCAAGCTCAAGGAAGGCAAGAAGTTCGCCGACCTGGCCAAGGAATACAGCGACGACGACCGCAAGGCTGAGGGCGGCGAGATGGGCTGGATCGGCGCGGGTCTGCTGCAAAAGGACGCCGATTACTACGAGGCCCAGCGCAAGGCGCTGTTTGAAACCCCGGTGGGCCAGATCAGCGAGTGGGTCGATATCCCGGCGGGCTTTGTCCGCTATGAGATCTATGACCGCAAGAAGGCCGAAGGCCCGGACTTTGAGAAGGAAAAGCCGAACCTGATTGACCAGATCAAGAAGGAGCACCCGGACGACGCGGACTATACCCCGACCGAAGAGGAGATCAAGGAGCGCTATGACCAGGTCGCCGCGCGCCAGATCATGCTGCGCACCAGCGCTCCGGACAAGTTCGGCGAAGAGATCAACAAGCTGAAGGAAGAGGCCAGCTACGAGTTCAATAACCTCTATGTGCTGGCCAACCAGGCTCTGAACGAGCCGAAGCTGCAGCCCCCGGCTGACGCCAGCCCGGAGCAGCTTGAAGACCTTGCCAAGAAGGCCGCGGTGGGCACCGGCTATGACTTCCAGCTGATCAAGGACAAGCGTCAGGCCGGCGAGCCCCAGAGCAAGCCCGGACTGATCAAGCCCGAAGATAAGGACAAGGACGCCGCTGCCGAAGATAAGGCCACTGAGACCCCGGCGGGCGATGAAGCCGCTGCGACCGAGACCCCGGCCGCGGATGCCGCTGCTGAAGACAGTACGGCGGAAAGCGCCGACACTGAGGCGGACGCCGCGGCCAAGGTCGACATTCCGCAAAACGACATCGCCGACAAGGCCGCGGCCGACAAGCCGGCCGGCTCCAACCCGCCGGCCCAGGTCTACAACCTGGCCGAGACCCCGATTTATGCGCTGGCCATCGGCCTGCTTGAAACCGCTGCTCAGAACGAGGGCGCCACCGCTACCGCGCTGCCGCACTACCTTGTGGCCAAGACCTACAGCGACTGGCTTGAGGACGAGGAAATGCTAAAGCTGCAGCCGATCGAGCGCGAGAAGGCCCGCGAGGCTATCGAGAAGGAACTGGCCTCGGTGGTCGAGAAGGACAACTACAACGCTGACGCCTTCGCCATGCGCGGCCTGAACCTGGCCTGGATGGACAAGAAGGACGAGGCTTACAAGCAGCTGGAGCAGGCCATCAAGTATGCCCGCCAGGAAGAAGGCCCGACCTGGGAGATGATTCAGAAGGCCTATGAGGTCTTTGACGACCAGTCGAAGATGGACATGGTGGCCGACAAGCTGGCGGAGTTCCGTCAGAAGAAGCTGCAGGAGATGATCCAGCAGGCCCAGGCCCAGCAGGAAAACAGCACCCCGGTGATGCCCGACGGCACCCCGGTCCCGCCGGACAGCGGCGCGGCTGCCCCGCCAACGGGCAGCGCTCCGCCCGCTGACAGCGGAGCTGCCGGCGGCGCCGGAACTGAAACTCCTGGCGGTAACTAGGCTGCGGCGCTTGCGCCGCGCTCTGGTTCAGCCTAGAATCGGGCCGCATGTCACTGGGCCGTAAACAGCAGCGCAAAAAGGGACCGTCCGCCACGGGAATCGTGGTGACGATCCTGGCCGTGCTGCTGGTGGCCGCCGTGGTCTTTCTCGGCTGGCGTCTGATCAGCTCATACACCGGCGACCTGCGGGCCAGCCGCGGCAATGTGACCGTCGTTCCAACGGTCGAAGGGCTCGAGGAGAGCAAGGCAGAGGAGCTGCTGCGCAGCGCGCGGCTCAAGCCCCTGGAACCGATCCGCGAGAACCACGACTCGGTGGCCAAGGGCGAAGTCTTTCGCCAGGACCCCGCCCCCGGTGAGCGCGTGCGCCCCGGCAAGGCGGTGACGATCTATGTCTCGCTGGGCCCGGCGCGCTTCATCGTGCCGGATCTGAGCGGCATGCAGCTTAACGAGGTGCCGCCGGTTCTAAGCCGGGCCGGCCTGATCATGGGCGCGGTGACGAAGCTTTATGACCCCGAAGGCACGGATGGCCAGGTGGTCAATCAGAACCCGGCCGCGGGCACGGAGTTCGGCTCATCCGCTGCGGTGGACCTGTATGTCTCCGCCAGCGGCGACCTGCCGGAAGTGTCGATGCCGACCCTCAGCGGACTGAGCCTCAGCGAGGCCGAGGCCATCCTGACGGCGCCGGAAAACAATTTGCACCTGAGCCTGGTGGAGTATGTGGAGAACGACGCCGTGCCGGCAGGGACGGTCGTGCAGCAGAACCTCGACCCCGGGCGGATGGTCAAGCTGGGCTCGAAGGTCGAGCTGCAGGTCGGCATCCCGGCGAGCCTGATGCAGCTGCCGGCCCGCCGCCTGACCGTAGCGTTGACCATCCCCCTCGGCCCTCCGCAGCAGCAGGTCAAGATCAAGGTCTATGACAAGCTCGGCGAGAAGGTTGACTATGAGAACTCGCACAAGCCGGGCGACCTGCTGCAGCGCAGCATTGATGTCGAGGGTCCGGCCAAGGTCCTGGTGTTCATCAACAACATGAAAACGCCCTTCAGGGAAGAGCGCCTCTAGGCGCCCTGCAGATACCGGCACGGCCGGCGCCGCTGTGCGGCATGGGAGAAGCTATGCTGATCGCCCCGTCGATCCTGGCCTGTGATCTCGCGGATGTGCGCGGCGCGCTGGAATGCGCGAAGGCGGCCGGCTGCAGCATTGTGCACTTCGACATCATGGACGGCCACTTCGTGCCGAACCTCAGCTTCGGGCCGCCGCTGGTGCGCAGCGCCCGCCACCACAGCCAGCTGGACTTCGATGTCCACCTGATGGTCACCGACCCCGGCGCCTACATCGAGCACCTCAGCGGGCTGGAGCTCAGGCTGCTGTCCTTCCAGATCGAGGCGAGCCACTTCGCCCCGCGCCTGCTCAGCCAGGTGCGGATGCGCGGCATGGGCACCAGCATCGTGCTTAACCCCCAGACGCCGCTGAGCGCGATCAGCGAGATCCTGCACCTGGTGGACAACGTGCTGCTGATGAGCGTCGACCCGGGCTTCGGCGGGCAGGTCTTCATTGAACACACCTGGGACAAGATCGCCCGGCTGGCCGGGCTGCGCGAGCAGGGCGGGCACAGCTTCAGCATCGAGATCGACGGCGGGGTGAACGCCGACAACCTCGAGCGCCTGCGGGGCAGCGGCGTGGACATCGCCGTGATGGGCAGCGCCTTCTTCAGCGCCAGTGCCGCGGAGCAGGCGGAGATGGTGAAGCTGGCAGCGGGGTAAGAGACGCTTCAGCCCAAAGCGCCGAAGGCAGCTACTCCAGCACAAGCAAGGTAGCGCTCAGGGCGGGCAGCTCAACATTGAAGCTGCCGCCCGCAGGCAGGCTCAGCGCTGCGCCGGACTGCACCTGTGCGCCGCCCGCGCCGCTCAGCACGTAGGGCTGCGCCGAGCTGAAGCCGCCGGCCATGCCCTCAAGTTCGACCAGCGCGAGCTTGTCGCTGCCCTGCTTGTTGATCAGCAGGAGGCTCAGGCGACCACTGTCGTCGCTGTAGCCCGCGCAGTAGGCGCTGTAACCCGCCGGATCATCCCAGGCCACCGGCTGTGAGATATCGCCAAAGCTCCCGCCAGCACCGTCGTAGTTGCGGTAGAGGCTCATGGCGCTGTAGATAAAGCTGCTGTCGCCGCTCAGCGGCCAGATATTGGCGGCGTAGAGCCCCTCACGGCCAAAGGCGCCCAGGGCATCGGCCTGTGCAAGGCCGCCGCTGATATGCCCACCCGCGCCGTAGTTGTATTCAGTGATCGCCAGCCTGGTCCCCGGGTAGTGCTCCGCTATCTTCTGCTGCAGCCGCGGAAGCAGCCTGACCGGCCCGCTGGTCGACCACTGCGCAATCCAGGAATCTTCGGTGTAGCTGCTGTCCCAGAGGCTGCGCGGGGCCTGCAGCCGCGCCTCGACCACCGCCGCTGATGTGTCGTCGCCGGTAATGCGCACGCCATTGCCCTGGGCCTCGGGATACCAGTGGACATCCAGCACATTCAGCAGCCGCTGACCGTGGGTGGTCTCCGCGGCCGCCATCCGGTCGAGGTAGTAATCAAGAAAGTTGCCATGCGCGCCGGCATCCGGCGCGTCCTGCAGGGTCTCGTAGCCATACCAGCCATAGTTCACCGCGCCGAAGAACTGCACCCCCGGCACCACCGCGCGCATCGCCAGCATTGAGGCGATCGACTTGTCGATCAGCTCGTCATAGCCCAGCGGCTCGGGTTGGATCCGTACATGGGTGGAGTGCCAGAGGTCCGGCTCGTTGTCCAGGGAAATCAGGATCTGCGGACTGGCCGCGCCGAGCTTGCCGGGATAAGTAGTGTTGATCCAGTTCAGGAACTCGTCCTGGTAGACCGCCTCGTCGTTGGTCTCGGGCGTCAGGCTCAGCGCGCTGCCCTTGGCCGGCAGGTTCTGGCGGAAGCGCGCATTCAGATAATCCGGGGTCTGGTTCACATCGCCGCCGCCATTCTTGTCCGCCGCAACATAGCCCTGGATCGGCATAGTCACCAGCGCGGCGGCTCCGGCGTCAAAGGCCGCGTCGATGTTGTCTTTGACACTCTGCCCCGGCACATCACTTTCCCCAAGGTAGCCGTCGTTCTGGTTGAACCAGTCTGTGCCGGCGTTCGAAGCGTTGGTCTCCCAGTTGTAGGCTGTCCAGCGATTGCCGCCAAAGCGCAGCAGGCTGGGGCGGGCGGTCTGCTCGTCATCCACGCTGATGCTGTTGACACCGTAGATCAGTGGGCTGATCGGCGTGCCGGCGCCGGCCAGATCAAGCGTGAAAGTAATGTCGCCTGGCAGCAGTCCCTGGGGGCTGCCGACAAAGATACGCTGCAGCAGTGGATCAGCTGCGCTGGCCGGACCAAGCAGCACAAGCGCGGCATAGACCGCGCCGTCGCTGCGCAGGTGCTGGCCAAGCGGAGCCAGGCTGGCCGTAGAAGCGCTGCCGGACAGGAGCTGCCAGTCCCAGCGGTCTGAACTGAAGTTGGCCAGGCCCAGCCAGATTGCCAGTTCAGGATCCGGCGCGCTGGCCCATTCAAGGCCCAGCGAGGGCGCGGCGTTGTACCCCTGCAGGCTCCAGCCATACACCGCCAGCGCGGTGTGCTGCATCCCGCTTCCGGCGGCTGAAGTATCCCCGTCGGGGCTGAAGCGCAGGGCGCTGCCTTCAACAGTCACCGCGCCGCTGGGCAGGCCGGGTTCAAAAGCCGCGCCGTCCCTGAAGCGCTCGCTGTCGGCAAAGGCGGCTGTGCGCGCCGAGCCGGGCAAAGGCAGGGAGGCCGGCGCGGGCAGCCGCTCTGCGAAATTCGTGCCTGACTGTTTGCCTGAGTGAGATACCGCCGTTTCCCGCGAAGCAGCCGCGCAGGCCGACACTACGATCAGCAGCGTGACCGCCAGACAGGTGGGCAAAATGCGGAGACCGCTTGCACGCATATCGAAAGCATATAGCCTTTGGCGGGACTGTTCCAGCAATGCGCCGGGAACTTCACTGGGCTTTTACATAGTGGGCTGCGTAAGCTGGAAAGCGTTATCTTCAAGTCCCCGGGTTCAGCGACACTATGCCGGCGTTGAGATAGAAGGCGAAGCTGAGCCAGAGCAGGTAGGGCAGCAGCAGGATCGCGGCTGCGCGCTGGCTGCGCAGGCAGCAAAGCATCAGCAGCAGCACGGCCAGCCAGAGCAGCAGCAGGTCGACCAGGGCCGCAAGCGGCTGCTGCAGGCCAAAGAAGAACCAGGACCACAGGGCGTTCAGCACAAGCTGCAGCAGATGCAGGGCCAGGCCGAGGCGCCGCGGGCCGCGGCTGGCACGCCAGAGCAGCCAGGCGGCCACTGACATCAGGACGTACAGCAGCGGCCAGACGAGGCCAAAGAGCCAGCCCGGCGGGTTCAGCGCGGGCTTGGCCAGCGCGGCGTACCAGGAGCCCGGCATGAACTGCGCGCCAAAGGCCGCCGCGCTGAAAGTCAGCGCCAGCGAGGCTATCAATGCCAGCCAGGGATGTCTGCGGGCGAAGTCCATATAGTCTTTAGACCAACTGGGCGATGTTTGTTGCACTGGTCTGCAAAGCTCTGCATAGATCAGGCGAAAGCTCTGCCGGGGTCAGGCGCGCCAGAGCGCGAAGATGATGTAGGCCACTGCCCCGGCAAGAGCGGCAAGAACCAGGGCCATTGACTTAGGAGGCGGGCGCAGGGCCAGACGAATGCCGCCTGCCGTCGCCGCGCCCCAGGCCAGGGCCACCAGCGGGCGCTTGATCCAGGGGTTGGCAAAGCCGGCGGGCCAGCCGTGCTTGAGCAGGTTGAGCACGATGATGTGGGCAATGAAGGCGACGACGAAGCTCAGCAACAGCGCCAGCACAAGACGCGGCCAGCCGAAGCGTTTTGGCGCAGGTGCGCTGGCGGGATAGACAGTTCGCGACGCCAGGCACAGCGCGCCAAACACGCAGGCCAGCTGCAGGCCGAGCATGATCAGTCCGTCGAGCGCGCCAAAGCGTCCCATCGGCCTAGTATGGCACGCGGGTACAATCAAGTCTGCTGCCAATGCCTTGTGTGGGTTGCTCAGCACGAGGTTGCTATGAACAAAAGACAATGGACTCTGCTGCTTTGCGGCCTGATCGTCGCTGTACTGCTCATCGGCTGCAGCAGTACTGAGACTCGGCTTAAAGGCGATGCGCGGCGCATGGAACCCGCAGCCGAAACGGCAGCGCCGCCTATGACCGGCCTGCCTCCTCTGCCATCCGGCAAGGTCGACGCCCCCCGGCAGTCGAGCTATGCAGTCTCGGCCTATTACGACGGCCTGGGAGCCTACAGCAGCTCGCCGGGCAGCTTCGTCGCCGGCAACTCGCTGGTAATTCCATCGACTCTCGATGCCCTGGGCTATGCCGTCTATGCCTTCAACACCAACGGTTACAACCCCGCCAGGCTTGAGGTCGCACTGCGCCTGAGCGCCAGCGACCGCTGCTGGATCGCGGTTGCCGATTACAGCCTCGGAGCGTGGTCCTTTTACGGCCCCTTCTCCAATTCCGCCACCTTGAACCTCAGCGGCCAGAGATACCTGTCCGATGGGGGCCAGTTCTTTGCCGCCGTAGTGGCAACACCGGGCGCCGAGGTGTCCTGCGACTACCTGGTGCTGAGCTACGAGAATGCCCTGCAGGCGCCATTCAGCATCAGCGGCACAGTGACCGATGAGCATGGCGACCCAGTCGGCGGCGTGCAGGTCATGTCAGACCCGGAGTTCGTGCAGGTCAGCAGTGATGCTGCCGGAAAGTTCTACCTGCCGCTGAGCAGCGCCGGGACCTATTTCCTCACACCGAGCTCAACAGCGGGCTACAGCCTCTCACCGCTTAGCCCGACGGTAGAGGTGGACGGCCATGAAAGCGGGATGGACTTTCTGGCGAGCCGCGTTGACGTTGTCGGGCGCGTAGTTACCAGCGACGGCGACAGCCTCAGCGGCGTGACCCTGACCCTGCAGCCCGGCGGCATGGTTGCGCTTAGCGGCGCCGACGGGGAATACAGCTTCCAGGGCGTGGCCGCTGGCGCCAGCACAGTTGAAGCGCAGCTCGCCGGTTATAGCTTTGAACCACTGGGGTTCAATATTGCTGTCGCTGCGGCTGACTTCGAAGTTGACGATTTTGTCGCTACCGGCGGAGCGCCGACATATGCCATCCGTGGACGTATCACCAGTGCTTTCAGCGGCAACGGAATGGGTGGGATTGCGCTGCTGCTGAGCCCCGGCAACCGCCAGGCTGTGACCGCAGCCGATGGCAATTTCGCTTTCTTTGGCGTCGGGAACGGCAGCTACACACTGGAACCGCGATTCAGCCTGAACACCTTTTCGCCGCTCAGCCGGAATGTGACGGTCAGTTCTGCCAGCTCGCTGGCTAACGACTTCATCGCTGTTCCGCCAGCCGCGACCTATGAGCTCAGCGGTGACCTGATCGATGGCAACTACAACCTCCCCCTGGCCGGAGCGGTCGTCCGAATTTCCCGGCAGCAGGGCGGAAAGCTGGTCGACTTTGACGAAATGGTGACCGGGGCCGACGGGCGCTTCTCTTTCACCGTTCCGAACGGCACCTATTACATCCTGCCAGCGAAAAATTTCTATAAGATGCAGAGCCCCAGCGCGAAGATTGAGGACGCGGACAAGGAAGTGCTGGTCGCCGGCAGCCTCTTTAACGATGTCACCTGGCAGAGCTTTATTGAAGGCTATGTCTATAACAACTGCATCCAGTGCCACCGGCCGGATGCGACCGTGCCAGCCACGCCCTACCTGCGCAACTACCAGGAAGTGATCACCAGCGGCACACTGTGCAATACCGTTATCCAGGCCGACGCGATGCCCCCGCAGGGCGGCAACCCGGAGCTCTTCAAACGCTACTGGCAGGAGTGGAAGGACAACAGCTATCCGCTGAAGTAGGACGGCGGGACGGCCGCGCTCCCGGTGCTAGCGCGCTTTGATTCCCAGCTCGCTCCACTGCGCTTCGTCGATCGGCGCCGGGGCGCCGGTCAGCGGGCACTGCGCGGAGGCCGTCTTGG
>CAZEJB010000032.1:0-34970 GCA_964512635.1 uncultured Planctomycetales bacterium
CGGCGGGCAAGGGCGACATCAAGGGCGCGGTGCTGGCCTGCAACGGCGCGGAGGATCCGATGGTTGGCGACGACCAGATCGCGGCCTTCCGGGATGAGATGCGCGCGGCGGAGGCCGACTGGATGTTTGTGAACTACGGCTCGGCGGTGCACGGCTTCACCGTTGAGGGCCGCGGCCCGGCGCCGGGGATCAACTACAACGAGAAGGCCGACAAGCGCTCCTGGATCCATATGAAGAAGCTGCTGCGCGAAGTCTTCCAGGGCTAGGCGGGCAGCCTTCACCGCGCCCTATTCAGCGCGGCTTATCATTGGCCCATGTCTCGCAACAGCAAAGAGCTGCTGAGCATCCGCGCGCGGCTGGAAGCGCTGGCCGATCCGGCCCACGCGCAGTTCCACCAGGGCTATCACAAAAGCGAGCTGAACTTTTACGGCCTGCGCACCCCGCAATTGCAGGCGCTGTTCAAGGAGCTCTATCCGGCGCGGCCGAAGCTGCTGCTGGGAGATATCGAGCCACTGGTGCGGGCGCTGTGGGCCAGCGAGTGGTATGAGGAGCGGACCTTCGCGCTGATGCTGCTGGAGCGGGTCGCCGCGCAGCTCAGCCCCGAGCACCTGCCCTGGATTAAGCAGATCACCCGCGACTGCCAGGGCTGGGCCCTGCTGGACTATCTGGCCACCCGGCATCTGGGCGTCATGGCCCTGACACACGGCGAGCCGGTCTACCGCGAAGTGCGCGGCTGGAGCAGGGACGAGTGGCTCTGGACCCGCCGGGCCAGCGTGTTGATCCACATCCAGCCGGGGCGGAAGCAGCGGCTTGCGGATGCCTGGGCCTGGCCGACCTTTGAAGAGCTGCTGCCGGACCGCGACTTCTTCATCCGCAAGGCCATCGGCTGGACCCTGCGCGAATGCAGCAAGTTCTATCCGCAGCAGGTGCATGATTTCCTGCTGCGCGTCGGCCCGGCTGCCAGCGGCCTGACCATCCGCGAGGGCGCCCGCAACCTGCCGGATGAATTGCGCGCAGATTTTCTGCGTTAGCGCCCGCGGCTTGTTACACTGCCGGAATGCTTGTCCCTTTGGCCTGGCTGGCGCTGCTAGTCGCGACAGTGTTCGGCTTCTACGCCGGCTGGGCGCTGGTGGCCATGCGCAACGTGATTGAAGACTCGCCGCGCAGCGATCGCGGCAGATTTGTCTGGGGGATGCTGGGCTGCGGTCACGCGCTGCTGGCCAGCTGGGCCATTGGCGTGATTGAGAGCGAGACAAGTTTCAACTTCGGACATTTCCGCTGGTGCATCCAGCTCATGATCCTGACCGGCATCGGCGCGCTGGCCTGCTGGCTGGTCGAACGGCGCAGCGTGGCCTGGGACTGAGGCGCACTGGAATCGCACGGCCGCGGGGCGATTTAACTTGTAATCCGGCCCGGGGCGGTTACACTCTGCCCATGAGCAGCAAGGCTCAAACTGCTACGGCCAGCGCGAACACTGCGCCCTAGAGCCACACATGCGCCCGCGCCGCGGGCCCTTTACCGCGCCGGCGCACTCCACCACATCTCCTGCCGTGTTTTGGCGCGGCAGTAATCTGAGCAGTAATATTGTTTGGGGGGACTTAACACAGCATGCCAGTAATCCCGGCGCTAGTAATCTTCTTGCAGGGCACATCTCAGACTCAGCAGGCCGCCGGCCCAGGCAGCGGAATTGTTGCGGGCAGCGCGCTGTATGTCGTGCTGATCGTCATCAGCCTGGCCTGGTCACTGGCCACCATCTGGTGCATCCTTGACGCCTTTACCAACAACGACAACGGCTGCCTGTGGCTGATGCTGATGCTCAGCCCGCTGAACCCGATCGTCGTGCCTTTCTATTTCTTCGGCAAACTCTACAGCCAGCGCTCGGTCAGCCGGCGCCAGCTTTCCCTGACCGGCAAGGATGTCGAGACCGACATCAGCATGCGTTTCGCCTCAGAGATTGAACGCGCCAAGTTCATCCAGAGCGCGATGAAGGGCGGCGGGACGATGTATGAGCCGGGGATCAGCGTGCAGGAACGGCCGGAGGGCCGTCAGCACTTCCGGGACGAACGGGCGGAAGGCCTGCTGCAGGAGCTGCGCTATGACGACGCCTGGAGCTACCTGATTGACCTTTACAGCCTGGCCCGCGAGGACGCGGACTTCGAGCGCGTGGAAACCTACCGCAGCTATCTGGCGCGGATACCGCAGGGGCTGGAGCGCCTGACCCAGTGGGAGCAGGGCAGCCGCAGCGCAGCAGCACCGGTCAGCGCAAACACGCCTGGCACCCTGAGCAGCGTGCCGCCGGCACCGGCTGCTGACGGGCTCAGCCCGACCGCCCTCGGCCGCGCATCGCGACGCCGCCCTGACCGCGGCGTGCCGTTCTAAAGTCGCAAAGAAAAACCCCGCCAGTGAGATGGGACATCTCCGGCGGGGTTGCGGCTAACCACGTGAGACTGTTGCTGAGGCACCGCCTCAGGACGCACCCATGCGCGTTCCCTATGTATGACCGGCGACAAAGCAGAGTGTTCCTGGGTTTATTGAATGTTAACCGTACCTTTTTATGAATAGTCAACTATTCACAGACGCCAAATAGCTAATCCAGTACGCTGCTGCTGAAATCGCTGACGACGGTATGTGCGCCGGTGCCGCGCACCACATCCATCAGGCGGCCCGGGATGGTGATGTCGCAGACGATGATCGGCAGCTTGTTGTCACGGCACATCACAAAGGCCGGGCCATCCAGCACGTTGAGGTTGCGCTCGATGGCTTCCTGGTAGTTCAGCTGCAGGTAGCGCCGCGCGTTCTTGTCCTTCTCGGGGTCGGCGGTGTAGATGCCGTCCACCCGCGTGCCCTTGATAAACACATCCGCGCCGATCTCGCAGGCTCGCAGGGCGGCGGCGGTGTCGGTGCTGAAGTAGGGGTTGCCGGTACCCGCGGCGAAGATCACCACCCGGCCCTTTTCGAGGTGCCGCACCGCGCGGCGGCGGATATAGGGCTCGGCGACCTGCTCCACCTTGATCGCGCTCTGCACACGGGTATAGCAGCCCATGCGCTCCATGGCGTCCTGCAGGGCCAGGGCGTTGATCACCGTGCCCAGCATGCCCATATAGTCCGCGGTGGCGCGCTCGACGCCGGTCTGGCTCAGCTCGGCCCCGCGGACGAAGTTGCCGCCGCCGACCACCACGGCGACCTGCGCCCCGCTTTCCAGCAGGGCCTTGATCTCGGTGGCGTAGTGGACCAGCGAGGCTGGGGCGATTCCGCTGTGCAGATCGCCCTTCAGCGACTCGCCGCTCATCTTGAGCAGGATGCGTTTGTAGTTCATGCGGCGCGTATGGTAGCAGGCGGGAGGCCCGGCCGCGGGATTTTGAAGCAAAGCCCCGGCAGCGCTGGTATCACCTTCGATAAGCCTGTGCCGGAGCTGCAACTAAAATGATGCCGATGTATGGATTCGAGGCGCACATCGCCGCCAACAAGGCCAAGACCTTCTGGGTCATAGTGGGCTTCATCGCCTTCATGGCCGGGCTTGGCTATCTGGCGGGATATCTGATCGACCCTGACATGGCCTATGTGCTGCTGGTCGGCTGCGTCGTGTTTGCAGTTTTCGGCACCGGGGTCAGCTACTGGTACTCCGACCGCATCATCACCAGCATGGTCAACGCGCGGCCGGCCAACCCGATGGTCTACATCGAGAAGTACTACATCGACACCATCGAGGGCCTCGTGCTGGCCTGCGGCCTGCCGGCGATCCCCAGGGCCTATGTGATTGAGAGCGACGCGCTGAACGCCTTCGCCACCGGCCGCGACCCCGAGCACAGCATCATCTGTGTCACCACCGGCCTGCTGCAGGCCCTGGACCGCCAGGAGCTGGAAGGCGTGATCGCCCATGAGATGAGCCATGTCTATAACCGCGACATCCTGCTGATGGGCGTGGCCGCGGTGCTGGTCGGCGGCATCGCGATGTTCTGCCATGTCATGATGCGGATGCTGCAGTTCGGCGGCGGGGGCGGCGGACGCAGTCGCGACCGCGACCGCAGCGACTCCGGCGGCAGCGCCGGCGGCATCCTGGTGCTGCTGGCGATCGTCTTCATCATCCTCGCGCCGATCTTTGCCAACCTGCTGAACCTGCTGCTCAGCCGCAAGCGCGAGTTCCTGGCCGACGCGACGGCGGTCAAGCTGACCCGCAACCCCGACGGCCTGATCAACGCCCTGGGCAAGATCAGCCGCAGCGACGTGCCGATGCCCTTTGTCGAGTCCGAGCTCAGCGCGATGTTCATCGAACACCCCCAGCGCCACGCGCATGCATCAAGCGGCCTCGCCGCGGCCTTCGCCACGCATCCGCCGATCGAAGCGCGGATCGCGGCGCTGAAGGATATGTAGCAAGATAGGTGCGAAGAGAGAGGCGAGAGGACGGGCGCCCGGCAGGCAGGAGTCTGAGCCGCGATGCCCTTCCTCACACCTCGCGTCAAACACCTCTCGTGCAGGCCTTCGGCTTCCTGTAGCATCATCCGATGCAGTACGCCCTCTTCATCCTCTATGTCTCTGATCAGGCGCGCAGCCGCGATTTCTATCGCGCGGTACTGGGCATTGAGCCCTTCGTTGATGTGCCGGGGATGACCGAGTTTCGGCTGAACGAGGGCGCGATACTCGGCCTGATGCCGGAGGCCGGCATCGCGCGCCTGATCAGCCCGCCGCCGGATGGCAGCGGCGAGCTGCCGGGCCTGCCGCACCCGGCCAGCGGCAATGGCATCCCGCGCGCCGAGCTGTATATCCCCAGCGCTGACCCGCAGGCGGATCTCGAGAAGCTTATCGCCGCCGGGGGCAGGCTGCTCAGCGCGGCGGCCCCGCGCAACTGGGGCGACACCGTCTCCTATGGCCTCGACCCGGATGGGCACGTGATCGCCTTCGCCTGGTGCGATCAAGAGTGAGATCCGAGACGTGTGAGGAGAGAGGACGGGCATCACGGTTGTAAGCGCTGTATGACACTGCGCCCTGCATTTCGCCACTCGCCGCGTGCCTCTCGCCTCCGCGAGCCGCCCTTCCTCTCGCCTCCCGCCTCACCCGTCTCGTACCAGGCCTGAATCAAAGGTTCAAGTTCAGTCAAATCCTGTCCGTATTGCGCCTTTTCCGTGCTAGAATCCCGCTCCGCTTCAGGGCTGGCCGTTGGCCGGAACTGGGCGGCGCCGGCCTGGGGGATTGGCCGGCGACCAGCCTCGCTGGGTCCGCATCAGGGTTGAGACGGCCGCTGAAGGCCGAATAAGGGCTGTCGATATACAGTCCTTGCAGTGCCGCCAGAGCATCGCTGCCTGGCCCGCTGCGCGGATCCACCGGGGAGCAATAAGGGTTGATATGAGCATTGATTTACGTTTCACGCGCCGCTTTGCGACAATGTTACTGATGTCGCGTACCTTAAACGGCGTGTACCACGTTGCATTGGCGGCCCTTGGCGCCGTGCTGATGATGACCTGGACGGCCCACGCTGAGCCCAGCGTGGACAACCCCGAGGGGCCTTTCTTCGTCCAGCGGCCGGAGGTCAACCTCCGCGCAAAGCCCAATGGCGATGTGCTGACCGTGCTGAACGTCAACGACAAGGCCTTCATCGTCGGCCGCGATGGCGACTGGGCCGAGATCTCGATCCCCGCCAAGGAGCTGCGCGGCTGGGTCTTTGAGGAATACCTCGATGATGTCCGGGCGGTTATCGTGCTCGAGGACGCGGCCTTCTTCAAGCCCCGGGACGGCGGCTTCAAGGGTCAGGAGGGCGGCGATATAACCAGCCCCGAGACCGGCGGCGAGCTGTCCTCCGGCCTCAGCGCCGTGGCCGATGATGCCGTAAGTGAAGTCACGGAGTCCACCGAAGTGCTGGTCGGCGATGACTGCGTCAACCCCGCGGCCCTGCAGGAGGTTGACACCTTCAGCGCCGGCTTCGACCACGATGCCAACACCGCCCCGATCGACCGCGGCAAGCTGCCCTTGTCCCCCAAGGAGAAGGCGGCCCAAAGCAAAGCGCAGTCCAAGGCGGCAGTGGCCATCGCTGCTCCAGAGCCGGCCCCGCAGATCTCCTTCAACGAAGGCGTCAAGCTGACGAGCCCCAGCAAGCTCGGCGCCGAGCTGGGCCTCGACACCAACTTCCAGGCTGTCGGCGGCAACGCGATGGGCAAGGTCACGGCCAAGGATGTCAACATCCGCGCCGAGGCCAACACCAAGAGCAAGAGCCTCGGCAAGGTGGGCAAGGGCGAGAAGATCTACTTCATCTCCGGCTCGTCCCCCTGGTACCTCGTCAGCGTCCCGGCCAAGAACATCAAGGGCTGGGTCAAGGACGACTATGTGATGCAGTTTCCGCGGGTCGAGATCAGCGGGACGGATGTGCGCCTGCGCGAAGGGCCGGGCACCGACAAGCCCGTGCTGAACACGCTCAGCCAGGGCACGGTGTTCTACGAATACGAACGCAAGAAAAACAAGGCCAAGGAGGAGTGGGTCAAGATTGCCTCCTCCAGCGGCGGGATCCAGGGCTGGGTGCGCAGCGACTTTGTGCAGAAGACCGAGAAGACCCCCAGCCGGCCCTTTAAGGTGACGGGCCAGAACGTCAACTTCCGCTCCACGGCCAACATCGACGGCGAGATCATCGCCCAGCTCCCGCTGGGCACGGAAGTGGCGGTGCTGGGCCGCAACGACAAGTGGGCCTATGCCTGGTTCTCCGGCTACAAGGGCTGGCTGTATCGCGAGTACATCGAGCCGCTGGACGGAGGCGAGAACCTGCCGCGCCCCGACGGCGGCAAGGGCGTTAAGGACCTCGGCAAGATCCCCAGCCGGCCGAGCTGGAAGAGCGGCTCCGGCGAGCCCCTGGGCGACCGCCTGATTGACGGCGCGCGCGAGATGCTGGGCACGCCCTATGTCTGGGGCGGCGAAAGCGAGGGCGGCGTGGACTGCTCCGGCCTGATATACAAGCTGCTGACGGACGCCGGCGCCTCGGGCAAGTGCCTGCCGCGCCGCGCCAGCGAACAGATGGCGGGCCTGGGCTTCGCCGTGGAGAAGGAAGACCTGCAGCCCGGCGACCTCGTCTTCTTCAGCACCTACAAGCCCGGACCGAGCCACGTGGGTGTCTACCTCGGCGACGGCGACTTCATCCACGCCAGCAGCGCCAAGCATCAGGTGGCGGTGGGCAACCTGTCGGAGAGCTACTACAAGAAGCGCTACTGCGGCGCCCGCCGCATCACGCAGGAAGAGCTGACGGGACTGAAGTAGGGGCCGAGCATCGCCTCGGCCCTGTAGGGGCGGAGCATGCTCCGTCCGTCCTCGTCAGACGTGCCCAGTGTTGAACACAGAATAGGAAGCAGAGTCGAAGTAACGGGATGTGGGAAGGCACGACAACCTGCAATCGGCCAGGTACACGCACCCGGGCATTAGTGCTTGTCTTACTGGCATTACTGCTCGTCTCGGCACTTTCGGCCTGGTTATGGAAACACTCGAGCCCTCGACAACGCCTTCTCAATACTGACTGGACCAAAACTCTTAGCAGCGCAGGATTCAAGGAAATCGTGCGCGTCGAACATGGACGCTTGCTGATGCTGACGCACGATGGCCGCCTGATGCTCATCGATGCAGACGGCAAGACAATGTCAGACCAGAACTTCGATTGGATCAACCCGAAGGACCTGTTCTATCGGGACGGACATGCCCTGCTTACCTCGGTGTCTTACGACAGTGGTAATTGCTACGCTATGTCATTCAATTCGGTTGGGGAACAGGAATGGACGGCTTCCTTGAGCCGACCCAGTAAGGGTTCCCTGAGCGCTGCGAAGCCGCTGTACCTGATTCAGCAAACTCTGCACAACCCAGATAAGAATGGCTACGATCCTTTTCTCTGGGGCATCGACGCAGACGGCACAGTGAGCTCATGCATTCCAGCGGGCACTCTGAGAGTCGATTATCCCTTCAGGATCGCGGACCGCTACTTCGTGGCAACCGACGAGCGGGATTGGTCACTTTGGTTGATTGAAGCTGACGGAACCAAGAAGTCAAAGCTGAGCCAGGATAAGGGCTTCGAAGATGAAATCTGCTTCAGCCAGTCCACGCTGATCAAACTGTATTCTGAAGGGGGAGGCGCCGAGCTGCTGTCCCTGGACCAGACAGGTAATGTTGCCTGGCGCTACAACGGTATCGTGGTGTTGGCAGGACCAGTAGTTGTTGATGCTGAGGATGTGGTCTGTTACGGCTGGTCAGGGCGCAGCTACTTCGCGGTCAGGCTGGACAAGACTGGTAAGGAAGTCTGGCGTACCGGCCTGGGCTCAGAATTTGCCGTGTACACGCCGCGCATTTGGGCGGGGAGAGACAACCTGATCCGAATAGCCGGGGCAAGACAAAGCATGAGCGACAAGGCACTCGAATTCTTGGGGATTCACGGGTCCACAGCAGCGGGCGGACTAATTGAACAGATAGCATTCCTCGACCTGAATGGCAGCGTAGTCAGCAAAATCGAAGGCCAGGACTTGCTGGGGAAGGGGATAACCATCGACGAAGATCACCCCATGCTGCTTGAAGACACCGAGCTACACACCTTGACCCAGGCCACCCTGGCTCCGCTTAACGCTCCTTGATGACTCGCGCTTACCTGTCGCGCCGAGTCTCACCGGCATCTTCCAGCGGGTATCCTGAGATATGGATCGCCGCCCCGCCGGAGGTGCGCTGAATTGAGTGAAGAAGAGAAAGTCTGCATCGACGCTATCGCGCTGAAGCGCGAGGCCGCTGAGCGCATATATGAAGAGACCAAAGACATGACACGCGAGGAAGAGCTGGCATACTGGCAAGAGAAGAGCGACAGGTTGGCGGCGCGCATAGCGGCTCTAAAAGCAAAGGATGCTGAAGCCGCGCCAGCAGAGTCGGAGCCAAGCACCAAAGACAGGGTAACTACTTGATCGGCCCACACTAATCGCGCGGACGAACTTGTGGGACACGGCCATAGGATTTTGGTAAGCAACCAGGCCTGTATACTCCGGACTATGCGTCAGCGGAAATGGCAGAGCAGTCTGAGTATCCTGGGGTTACTCATGGTTGCAGCTCTGGCCTTCGTCTTGTGGCCAGAAGCACAGGACTTGCCGGCAGATCCTCCCTGGCTGCAATTGCACGAATACCGGCTCGGCGCAAGAATCAGCGATGTAACACCGGGTTTGGATGGAGAACTCTTCGCTGGCGACGATGATGGCAATACATACTGCTTCAATAGAGAGGGTGCGCTGCTTTGGCAGACAGAGCTTGATCCGAAGCCGGAATACATGCAGCTTGAACCAGGACCGCGCGGAGAGCTCATTGTGCGGAGCTTCAATCTCACCTACTGCATCGAAGCAGATGGCAGGCAGCACTGGTACTTCAACAGCGAAAGGCCCCGGGAGAAAGCACCAATCAGCTCGGTCGATCCTGCGGAGTACATCGTCGAGGCAGGCAGAAAACTGATTGCCATCAGGCGCAACGGCACCGTTGCCTGGGAAACACAGCCTGAAGCCGAGCCCCTGCAATTTTGGGGGGACCTGACCGTTACAAACTTCCCGCAGGCGGGCCGCTGCTACTTCTCTGACGGTCAACAGGCGATCTGGTCCATTAAAGCTGACGGAACGGACATGAGACGACTTGGCCAGGCCACAGGCTATATCGGATCCATCACAGCTCGCGCCGACGGCAGCTGCCTGCTGTTGGCGGCGACACCCGACCGCCATGATGCAGACGAGCGGCTGTACTGCAGTGGGCAAGACGGAGAACTGAGCTGGGCCTATGACGGCTACTACTCGCTTGGACCACCCGTGTTGCTGGAAGACGGCAGCCTTCTGCTCAGTGCGGCAGACTACTTTGACCAGGGACGCCTTGGCGTCATCAAACTTGACGCTGCGGGCAAGTTGATGTGGAGCCACTTCGAGCAGGCCAATTCAATGGAAGACTGGGTCTGCCCGCTTCAGTCAGGCTCAAGCTGGCTACTGTTTAGCGTTTATGAGCGGCGTGGCAATGGCGCTGCCAGCAAGGGACTCGCCAATCTGCGGCAACGTATTCGCCTCTTCGCCAAACTCGACACTTCAAGAGAGGAGTGGGTCGATGTCACCCTCTGCATCACCTTTGATGCGCAAGGCAATGTAGCCCACTCTTGGAAAGGCCACGACGTGGAGTCGCATCCACAGTTCTCGATGCCGTCAGGCCAGGTACAGATCGGCGTAGCGGATGATCGTGTCGTGTGGTTTGGGCAACGCTGAACTGGTGTAGTACCGCCAGTTTCAGTAGTTAGGTTTGTCGTTGCGGCAATGTCTACAGCTAGTACGTTAACGCTCCGACGGGGCCGCGCTGCTACTGACCATCGATGTGCTCAGCCTAGTCAGCAATCAGCAATCATCAATCAGCAATTGCCGGGGCGCATTTCTGCGGCCCCTAGGACAGGTCCCCCACCTTGTGCACCTTCAGCAGGTTGGTGCGGTGCGGGGGGCCGAAGGGGAAGCCCGCGGTGATCAGGATCGGCTCGCCGATGGCGGCGAAGCCCTCCTGCAGCGCCAGGCGCTCAACCTCATGCACCATCTCATTGAGGTCATGCACATCATTGGCCAGCACCGGCTGAACGCCACGCGCGATGCACATCTGGCGCAGCACGCGGGGATTCGGGCTCAGGCCGATGATCGGCGCCTGGGGCTGGCTCTTGGCGATCAGCCGCGCGGTCGAGCCGCTCTGGGTAAAGGCGCAGATCGCCCGGGCGCTGTTCATCTCGGCCAGCTCGGCGGCGGCCCAGGAGATCGACCCCGCCACGGTATGCAGGTGGCTCTGGCCCTCGCGGCGCTTGTCGCGGACCAGCAGCGGGCTGGTCTCGGTCTCCTCGATGATCCGCGTCATCATCTCCACCGCGCGCACCGGATATTCGCCGGTGGCCGTCTCGCCGGAGAGCATCACGGCATCCGTGCCGTCCAGCACGGCGTTGGCCACATCGCTGGCCTCGGCGCGGGTCGGCCAGGCGTTGGCGATCATGCTCTCCAGCATCTGGGTTGCGGTGACGACATAGACTCCCAGGCGCTGGGCCTCGCGGATGATGCGCTTCTGTGCCAGCGGCACCTTCTCCGGCGCCAGCTCGATGCCAAGGTCGCCGCGCGCCACCATCACCGCATCGCTGGCCTGGATGATCGCCTCAAGGTCGTCCAGCGCCTCCGGGCGCTCCAGCTTGGCGCAGATCTTCGCTTCGGAGCCGGCGTCTTTCAGCAGCTGACGCAGCTGGCGGATGTCCTTGTGGTTGCGCACGAAGCTGAGGGCCACATAGTCCACATCCAGGGCCAGGCCGGTCTTAAGATCGGCGAGGTCTTTCTTTGTCAGCGGGTCGATGGGCAGGGCCTGGCCGGGGAAGGAGATGCCCTTACGGTCGGAGAGCCAGCCGCCGACGACCACCTCCGTATATACGTCATCGCCCTCGACCTTCAGCACCTTCAGCTCCAGCATGCCGTCGGCCAGCATCAGGCGGCTGGTGCCCGCGCAAAGGTCGGAAAGCTGCGGGATCGGCACATGCACGCTGTGCACATCGCCGGGCACATCGCGCTCGGTCAGCATGAACTTGTCGCCGGGCTTCAGGAAGACCTTGCCCTCGGCGAAGCGGCCGATGCGCACCTTGGGGCCGGAGAGGTCCTGCAGGATGCACAGATGCCGCGTCTCCAGGCGCGCGGCCTCCCGCAGGTTGGCCACCCACTGGCTCATCTGCTCCGGGTTGCCGTGGCTGAAGTTCAGCCGCGCGACGCTCATCCCCGCGCGCAGCATTGCGCGCATGGTTTCCAGCTCGCCGCAGGCGGGCCCGATGGTGCAGACGATCTTGGTGCGTGCCATGTTGCCATTGTATCGGCACCGCCGGGCCACGGGCGTAGCGCGCCATGATGCAGCGCGCCAAGGATGCGAGGGCCAAGGATGCAGGCGGCCGTGACGCAGCGCGCCATGATGCATGACGCTAGAATCGCGCATGCCTGAGCGCGAGTCCAAGCGAAAAACTGCCCGGGAGCATGGCGACCCCGAAATCGTCGCGCTGCTCGACGAGCTGCTGCTGCCCCTGCCGGGGGTGACGCGCCGGCAGATGATGGGCCATCCAAGCTATCTGGTGCCGGTGGTCGACAGGAAAAGCGGGGCGCCGAAGCCCAAGATGTTCTGCTGCGCGCTGGAAAGCGGCGTGCTGCTTAAGCTGCCGCCGGCGCGCATAGACGCACTGCTCACGCAGGACGGCTTCAGCGAGTTCGCGCCGATGGCCGACCGCCCGCCGATGCGCGGCTGGCTCGTGCTGGAGCGCGAGAGCGCGGATGACATCGAAGCGGATATCGCGTTGATCATGGAAGCCAAAGCCTGGGTTGAAGCGGGGACGTGACTTTGGAAGGTAGGGGCGCACAGAGTGCGCCCGGCAGTGTTCTTGCAAGTCGGATAAGTGGGAAAGGGCGCACTTTGTGCGCCCTTTCAGCCTGCTAACCCGCGGCCGTCTCCACGCCGATCGCGCGCAGCGCGCCCTGGCACTGGCTGATGAAGCTCTCGCGCACGGATTCCCAGCGCTTCTTGCCCTTCAGCGACAGCTGGTAGACCTTGCGCGGGCGGCCGTTCTTGGCCTGCTCCCACTTGGCGGAGATCAGCCCTTCGGTCTCCATGCGGTGCAGGACGGGATACAGGCTCTCCGGCCGCACAGTCAGCGCCCCGCCACTGTGCTCCCCGATCGCCTTGGCTATCCCATAGCCGTATCCTGTGCCCCGGGCCAGCTCATTGAGAATGAGCACCCTCAGGATACCGGCCAGATATTCCATCTGCTTCACGTCTCTTTCCACCTTATATCCTCAGACGTGCAGTATAGCATCTGGAATAGGTTAGGCGGAATCCGGCATGCCGGCCGGGGCCAGCCGGATGGACGTCTTCGGGCCGCGGCTTATTGCCTGGCAGCCTCGTAAACGCCGTCCGGCTGCAGCAGCAGCAGCTTCAGGCACTTCTTCGTCGCGCTGTCCAGGATGAAGCGGATTCCAAAGCCGTGCATCTCCCTGACCGTAAACTCGATGGCGATGGTGCCGGGCTCCGGCGCGCCGCCGGACAGCAGGGCCGGGTCGAGCGTCGCGCTGTTCTGGCCCTCGACGTCCATGATCAGCTGGCCGTTCTCCAGCCGGCGCACATGGATTCCCATCTCGCCGACCAGGTAGTCCCCCTGGATCGCGCTGGCCACTGCCGGGTCACTCAGCGGGTCTTCGGCAACGCGCTTGAAGTGGATCGCCTCCACCTGCGGCTCCAGCAGGATGCTGACGGTCGCGATGCGGCCCTCGCCGTCCGTCGCGAAGTCCACCCGCGTGCCGCCGGCCATCGGGTTCTCCGGGCTGGCCTCAAAGGTGTCATAGTGGACATGCAGCAGCGGCAGGCTGAGGTTGTAGTAGCTGGCTTCCAGCGTGCCGTCGTCCCGCAGACGAACCTTTACATCGCCATATCCCGGGTCGTTGTAGGTCCCGGCATAATCCGCCAGGGCGTGGCTGGGACTGGTGCCTTCCACGACGCTGGCGCTCTCCAGCGTCTGGCTCTGGGCCAGCGCCGCGCGGGTCGCATCGCGGTTCTTCAGCAGGCGCTCGTTCACGTCGTTGTATCCCAGCTCCAGCATGCGGTCGACGGCGTTATAGGCCAGGATGTTGGTCACCGGCGTGCCGGACAGGTTGGTCAGCACCACGATTCCGATTCCCTGCTGCGGAAAGAGCATCGTCATCCCGCTGTAGCCGTCGATATTGCCGCCATGCTGCACGCTGTACTGGCCGCGATAAACCGTGGTGAACCAGCCGAGGCCGTAGTTCATCACCGGGGCGTTACGGCTGATCGGCGGGTCGCCGGTGGACATCTGGCTGGTATGCATCTGCTCCAGCTGACGGGCAGAGATGAATGGCTGGCCGTTCAGGTTGCCGTCGCCAAGCTGCAGGGCGACCCACTTAAGCATGTCGTTGACGCTGCAGTTGATCGCGCCGGCTGCCGCCACGCTGGGGTAGTCCTTATAAGGCAGCAGCTCCAGCTTCGGGTTGGCCGGGTCGGCCGTCGGGTTCTCCCAGTAGCTCTCGGCAAAGTTGGCG
Source organism: uncultured Planctomycetales bacterium (assembly GCA_964512635.1). GTDB lineage: Bacteria > 4484-113 > 4484-113 > 4484-113 > JAFGCY01 > JADZFO01. The sequence continues at coordinate 14,058 of CAZEJB010000032.1, forward strand.
CTGGCCTGCATGGTGGCGACGTGAGTGGTGGCCGAGCTCATCCCCAGCGGCGCAAGAATCCGCCGCTGCAGGCTGTCTTCCCAGCTGCCGCCGTCAAGTTTGGCGACCAGCTGCCCGGCCAGCACATACATCAGGTTGTTGTACTGGAACATCTCACGCAGCTCGGCGTTGGGCTCCAGGAAGCGCAGACGACGGACGAGCTCGTTGCGGTCGAAGTCGGTGGCGTACCACAGCAGGTCGTGACGCGGCAGACCACAGCGGTGGGTGACCATGTCGCGCACGGTCAGGTGCCCCGAGGCGTACTCATCCTTCAAGGCGAAGTCGGGCATGTAAGTCCGTACCGGCTCGTCCCAGTCCAGTTTGCCCTCATCGCAGAGCTGGGCCAGCATCATGGTGGTGAAGGCCTTGGTCTCGGAGCCGATGGCATAAAGCGTATCGGCGTCCGCGGGCAGCTGCTGCTCAACATTGCGCAGGCCATAGCCCTTTGCCAGCACGACCTGGCCGTCGACATAGATGCCAATGGCGCAGGACGGCACGTTCCACTGCTTGAGCACCTGATTAACGAAGGCCTCATAGTCGGCAATCTTCGCCGCGCGCTCGGCGGCTTTCTGCGCAGCCTGCTGCGCCTCCTGCTGTGTTGCCGCGGCGGCGGCGGGGTTCTCCATCGGCAGAGCGGCATCATCCGCGCGGGCGGCGGAGGGCACCAGGGCCAGGCTCAGGCTGAGGCCGGCGGCCAGCAGTGCACAGGCAAAAAGGCGCGCTGAATCGCGCCATGTGTTGTCAGTGGAAAACATCCCCCCAGGGCTCCTTGCTGCCGAGTCCGGCGTGCCTTGAATGTGGCGGAAGTATTGTAGACCCGCCTGCTTGGTGAGGGGCTGTCTCACCGCACAGGCGGGATGACTGTAGAGATACGGCTCTGTTGGCAAAGGTCACGCGAAAGTTGCAGGTTTTGCGGTCTGTAAACGTGGAGCCTGACTGGATGCGGGCGCAGGCCCGGTCTCGCTACTTGATTAGGTCCACTGTCCAGCCGATTGTGTTGTAGAAGAGCTGTGAACTGAACCAGGCGCAGCCGACGAGCTGGGCCAGAGCCAGGGCTGGTCTGACCCTGCAGAAGGCAGCCTTTGTCAAAGCGAAGCTGGAAAGCACAATCCCAAGCGCCATCAGCGCGGCCGGGAAGGCAAGCTGCAGCAGCAGGTAGTCCCAAACACCGTCGGTGTAGAGGAGTGCCCGATACGCTCCCTCCGCAGGGAGCAGCAGGACTGTCAGCAGAGTCAGCAAGGCGAGCTGCAAGGCCTGAATGCTGGAGAGTCCCGGCCAGTGGCGGTCTTGCTTTCGGATGTTGATGCAGAACTGCATGAGCGCAGACCCGCCGCGCAAGGAAATCCCGCTTGACATCCCCTTTTCAACATGTTACCATTTAGTCACCTGTCATGAATGATGAGCTCGATCCAGTATTCAAGGCGCTGGCTGATGGCACGCGCCGGAGGATACTTGACCTGCTCAAGGACAGGGCGCAGACCACGGGGCAGCTGTGTGCGGAGTTTCCGCATCTCAGTCGCTTCGCGGTGATGAAGCACCTGGGGGTTCTGGAGACGGCGGGGCTGGTGATCGTGAAACGCCAGGGGCGGGAGCGCTTTAACCACCTCAATGCCGTGCCGATCCGCCAGATCTATGAGCGCTGGATGGGGCCCTATGCCGAGATCTGGAGCAGCTCGCTGCTGCGGCTGAAGGACTATGTCGAGCGCGACATCAGGCCCCCGGGGCGGGGGCGCGGAGACAGGGACCCTGGCGAGGGCGATGGCGGTCCGCAGTGCTGACAGCTGCGCGGGCCCGGCGACAGGGCGTTATGATGCAGAGTCAGGTCTGCAGCCGGACGGGGATAATGCCGCAGGATGCGGCCGGCGGAAGCGGAGGAACTTAATGGATACATCTGCTCAGCAGGGGCAAACTGTGGCCGGGGCCATCGCAATGCTCCGGCACTATCTGGACTATACCGACCTGGTCTGCGCTGCGGTGCCTGAGGACCGGCAGCACTGGCGCCCCGAGGGCGCCGACGGGGGTTATTACTTCAGCCTGGCCGAGTCCGTCCAGCACATCGCCGATACCCGCCTGCAGTTCGCGCGCCAGCTTGAGGGCAGCGACAGCGAAGAGGGATTCTGGAACACCGCTTACACGGACAGTACCAGCCCCTGGGAATTCCGCAGCGGCAGCCTGGAGGAGATCCTGGCCAGTCTGAAGGCAAACCGCGAGCAGCTGGAGTCCTGGCTGAACCGGCCGCTGGCCGAACTGACCCAGCCCACCGCGGGCGCCCGCAGCGCCTTTGAGGCCAAACTGAAGGCGCGGCGCGAGGCCGGCGAGGACACCGCGGCGCTGGAGCAGCGCGGCCCGGCAACTCTGGCTGGGGTGCTGTTCTTCCTGTCGGCCCATGAGCAGGGCCACCGCGCCGTGCTGCAAACCCAGCTGCGCCAGCTGGGCTTCACTATCGAGAAGATGGCCTGAGGAGAAGTTGATGAGCAATACCGCACCACACGAAATGACTGCCGCGCAAGGAACAATCGGCGGCCTGCTGCCCTGGGCCAAAATTCTGCTTGACTACACCGACGCGGTATGCAACTGCGTCAGCGTTGAGCACTGGAACCTGCGGCCTAAGGGCGAGGGCGAGGGCGAGGGCTACTGGTTCAGCCTTGGCGAGCTGGTGATGCATCTGGCCGACAGCCGCCGCGAGATCATCGGGAATATCAGTGGTGAGATCGACCGCGAGAAACTGTGGTGCAGCAAGTACGGCGGTACCGCCGCGCCCTGGGAATGGCGCAGCGGCAGCCGCGAGGAAGTCCTGGCATCCCTTGCCGCCGGTCGGGCGCTCGTTGAGGCCTGGTTCGAGCGGCCCGGCAGTGAGATTGCGGCGCCCACCGAGTCTTCGGCTAAACAATGGAAGGAGCGGCTGGAGCGGATGAAGGCTGCCGGCAAGGACACAGCGGCCGTCGAGGCGGCCGGCCCGCAGAGCGTGGCCGACTGCCTGACCTTCCTGATTGGACATGAACAGAGCCACCGCGGCGTCCTGCAGGCGCTGCTGCGCCTGCACGGCATTGAAGTAACTCGCTATGCCTAGGAATATGGGCAGGCGAATCTGGAGGCGCTAAATGATCAAGAAAGTTATCTTCGGTGCTCTCGGCGGCGGGATCATCATGTTCTGCTGGCTCGGTCTGGCCTGGTCTACCTGGCACATGACCCAGTTCAAGACCATTCCCGAGGACCGCGCCGTGATGGGTGAACTGGCTCTGCGCAACATGGACAGCGGGCTCTATTACTACCCTGGCATGCCTGCTGACAAGACCGACAAGGCGGCCATGGATGCCTGGACCGAGGCGATGAATGCCGGGCCGACGATCAGCTTCCTGGCTTATCAGAAAGGCGGGTCCAACCCCAACAACCCGCTGATCTACATCCGCGGAGCGATGTACTGCATCATGGGCGCCGCTCTGCTGAGCTGGATGCTCTGCCTCGCCGCACCTTCCCTGCCAAAGTACTTCAGCCGTGTGGCCTTCTGCGGCGCCGCCGGACTGCTGGTCGCCTTCAGCGGCCCGCTGCTGACCGGCAACTTCTTCCAGTTCCCGCCGCTGCACAGCTTTTTTGAGCTCTTCGACCAGTTGCTGGGCTGGACACTGGCGGGGCTGCTGCTGGCGCTGATCTGCCGTGCCAAAGCCAATGCGGGCGCGGTCCAGCATAGTGTCGCCTAGGCCCCGCCTGGGCGGAAAAAAGTTAGAGGTGGAATCGGGATGAACACGAAAGTAGTAACCCTGGCCGCGGCAGGGCTGGCCGCCGCCCTGCTGACAGCGGCGGCAGCGCCGCAGGCTACTCCGGCGGCTGTCAAGGGCGAGCCGCAGGTCGAACTGGGTGCAACCCGGGAGGCCCAGGTGGTCAGCATCAAGACCAGCATTTGGATTGACGCCGACCCGCAGACGGTCTGGGACCACGCGGTCAGGGACTTTGACGGCTGGTGGCCGCACTGCTATGAGGCCGACAGCCATGTCTTCATCGAGCCCTGGGCGGGTGGGCGAATCTGGGAGCAGTTCAGCCCCGAGGGCCAGGGCGCCCTGTTTGGCAATGTGCTCTACCTTGACGAGCCGCGCCTGATCAAGTGCGACGGCCAGTGGGGCATGGGCGGCGCGGCGGTCTCCGGAGGCCTGTGGCGCATGGAGGCCCAGGACGGCGGCACACTGTTCAGCACGAGCGGCGAGCTGATGGGCGGCTTTGGCGATAACCTGAACCCCGAAGCGCGGCGCGATGCCCAGGCCGATATCCTGCTGCGGCTCAAGCGTTTCTGCGAGGGCGGACCGCGTATCGACCGCGCGGCGGAGCTGGCAGCGGCAGAAGCGGCGCAGGCGGCTGCTGCCGGCGGGGAGGCACACTAATGGACATCGAAACGAGCGGCGTCGACCATGTAGTCACTTATGGCAACGAGCTGCAGCCCTCGATCCTTGAGGTCGCCTGGGAGCTGAACCTGAACGTGCCAATTGATGTTGCCTGGCGCAAGGTGATCCTGGAAGTCAACAACTGGTGGTCGCATTGCTACAAGGAAGGCAGCACGGTGCTGATTGAAGCTGTACCCGGCGGCCGCTTCTGGGAGCGCTTCGCCGACGGCGTGAACGGCGCGATCTATGCCTCGGTGGTCTACTGCGAGCCGCCCTTTGTGCTGAAGTGCATGGGCAACTGGGCCATGCCCGGGATCGGCCAGTCCTCCGGGGTCTGGCGCTTCAGCGAACAGGATGGCGTCACCCACCTGAAGTCCAGCGGCCAGATGCTGGGCGTCCTGGATGTGAACCTGATGAAGGAACGCCGTGGCGGAACCCAGAGCCTGATCAACTCGCTGCAGCGCTGGGTAGAGCGCAGCGAGCCGGTAGAGAGGAGCAAATAATGGACAACACGGATGGCGCGCCGCTGACGGCAGCGGCCCCGGCGAAAGAGCTGCAGCAGGGCACCGAGATAGTGCACGAGGTGCTGATTGCCGTCGACAGTGCCAGGCTGTGGCAGGCCCTGACGAGCGACATCGGCAGCTGGTGGAGCCACAGCTTCAGCGAGCAGCCGCATGCCATTGTGCTGGAGCCGCGGATCGGCGGGCGCTTCATGGAGCAGTTCGACAGTGAGGGCAATGGCGCGCTTTATGGCACGGTCAACTTTTGCCAGCCCGGCCGCCAGCTCTCCTTCAGCGGGGTCATGGGCATGCAGGGCCCGGTGATCAACCATTGCACGCTGAAACTCGAAGAGGCCGAGGGCGGCACGCGGCTGACTGTCAGCCAGCAGATCCTCGGCATGGTCGCGCCGAACATTGTCCAGGGCTACAGCATGGGCTGGGGCGCACTGCTGGGGCATCTGCGGGCCTTCGTTGAAGAAGACAGGACAGTCAGATAGAACAGCATGTCGAGCGGGCATGCAGAACACAGACAAAGGCGGAAGTGGATGGAGACAGGGGCACAGACAAGTTTGGAAGTCTGCTCGGTGGCGGACTTTGATGGTGGCTTCAGCCTGGACTACAGCATCAGGCTGGAGGCTCCGCGGGAACGCGTCTTCACCGCGCTGACCGATGAGATCCACCACTGGTGGCCGCACACCTTTAATGACAAGCCTTATCGGATCATTCTCGAGCCGCAGATCGGCGGGCGCTTCATGGAGCACTTTGACGAGTCCGGGCGCGGCGTGCTTTATGGCCTGGTCGAGATCTTCGACCCGCCGGCCATGCTGCGGATCCGCGGCAGCGTCGGCATGGGCCGCGCGGTCAATGTCTTCTGGACCGTCACCTTGAAAGAGGAAGATGGCTCAACCCTGCTGCGGGAGCAGTGCCGCGTCAGCGGGGATACCAGCGCCGGCCTGCGCGAAGGCATGCGTCGCGGGACTGAGGCAGAATATGAAACCCTGCGGCAATGGATTGAAGCCGGGACCGCAATTCGCTGATTAATGGAGGCAAAATGTTCACTCGTGTGTTTCCCGTCCTCGCGCTGCTCATTGCAGCACTGGTGTGCCTGACAGCAGTCCGGCCGGCTGCAGCTGAAGACGCAGCGACCGAGCCCGCTGCCGCTTCGAGCAGCGCGGAAGCCCAGCCGGATCTCTACGTGGCGATTATGGAGCTGCAGCTCTCGCATGACGACCTTACACCGGAGCAGATGACGGCTCTTGCAGGGCATATCGGCCACCTCAAGGAGCTTTATGACGCCGGGACTCTGCTGCTCGCCGGCCCCTTTGACGACGAGAGCGGCCAGGGCATGAGCGTTATGCGCGGGAAAAGTCGTGAAGAAGTACAGGCTGCCTGCGAGTCTGACCCCAGTGTCAAGGCCGGTCTGATGAAGATTATCGCCGTGCATCCCTGGTGGGACGCATTCAATGCCTGGGAAGGCCGCAGCCTGACCATGGAGGAGTTTATCGAGTTGATGTCCGCGCCGCCGGCAGCTGCCGAGGGCGCGGCAGCAGCCAGTCACTAGTCAGCGTTATCCTGACTAACTGGCCGGGTCAGTTTCATTGTGCTATACTGTTGTGTGGTAATATTGCAAGGAGATGGTTATGAAGAAGCTGAGTTTGCTGTTGGCGGCGCTGATGCTGCTGCTTGGTGTGCAGTGGGCGCTTGCCGCTGAGGGCGATGGGGCCGCGCAGGCCGGGATGGCTATGCCGCCGGAAGGCAGCATTGTCCACACGGAGCTATTCGCCACCGACATCCCGACCATGGAGGACTTCTATTCCGATCTCTTCGGCTGGACCTTCACGCCGCAGGGCCCTGAGTATTCGATGTTCGACGACGGTGCGGGCAACACTGGTGGACTGACCACCGAACCGGGACCCATGGGGGGCGAGCCTGGTCGTATGACCACCCTGATCTACCTCTGGTGCCCCGACATCCCGGCCAAGCTGGCGGAGATTGAGGCCCATGGCGGCATGACCGGCCTTGGTGTCACGCCGATCCCGGGCTTTGGTTCCTTTGCGATCTTTATGGACCCCAGCGGCAACCCGATCGGCCTGTTCAGCGATGTTCAGATCGCGGAAGCACCGGCCAAGACTCAGGGCTAGAACGCCGCACTTTGCCGCCGGCTGGCGGAAAACTAATCTCACGCGCGGGCCAATCCACGCGGCTTTGCGCGAGCATTTTTTGGAGGCAGGACCATGATCAATGGCATTTGTCACGTCGACTTCAGCGCAAAGGACTTAGGCCTGGCCGAGTTCTACAGCAAGATCTTCGGCTGGAACCTGACACCCATGGGCGAAGGCTACACGCTCTGGCAAAATGGCGAGGAGCAGCTTGGCGGCGGGTTCACAACCCCGCAGGAGGGCCAGCCCTTCGCGACCGGAGCCCTGCCTTATATTCATGTCGAGGACATTGACGCCACCCTGGAGCAGATCAGCGCGGCCGGCGGCAGCGCCCTGGTCCCCAAGACGGAAATCGGCGGCGGGCACGGCTTCTTTGGCATTTTCCTGGACCCCCATGGCAACAAGACCGGTCTCTGGAGTCAGGCTTAGCATCAGCACGCGCGGCCGGCGCTATGCGCGCAAACCCGGCTGGCAAAGGCGCCAGGGCAGCAGCGGCCTCATCCTATAAGGAACATTCAGCAGTTCCAGGGGTATCAATAGGCATGAGGTTCACTGCGGTCCTGGCCCCTTTAATGCTGCTCCTGCTGCTGAGCGCCTGCTCTTCGGGCATCAGCATCGGCGGCCCGGTGGGCGGCTCGACGCCCTATACGGACTATTTTCTGCTCGGGGAAGACATCTACAACCTGCGCGGGCCGGACGCCAGCGACCCGGATGTCTATGAAGCCGTGATCGAGCTGATGGACAACCGCGCGCTGTTCATGGGGCTCTATTCCCGCGGCGGTTACTACCAGGCGGAGCGCACACGGATCGACAGCGGCAACGTCAGCTCACGCCTGATGGCCTACGACGGCTTCGACTTCTACTCCCTGGGCCGCCTGCGCGGCTATGGCTACCAGGATGCCTTTGGGTCCTTTGTCGACGTGGATATGGATCTCAACGGGTCCAGCAGCCTGCTGCCGGGCTTTGAGGATCTGCGTCTTGAAGGCAGCTATGACTTCTTCGAGGCGCAGCAGCTGATCGACGACGTGTCCTTCATCACTTTCCAGGATCAGGTCAGCAGCTTTACCACCCCGGCCACCTGGCGCCTGAGCGGCTATGAATACGGCAACTTCTTCGAAGTAACCTTCGAGCAGGACCTCCGGGGCGTGGCCGAGTACTACACCATCCAGGACTACTAGCTCAGCGCGGCCCGGCCGGCCAGCCGGCGCCGAGCCTTACCCGCTGGTGTTGTATACTCTATACGGCAATAGTTTAACGGCGGAGGCTTGGCCAGTGGGCTTCACGCAACGCGGCCTGCAGGACTTCAGCTATTTCGAGATCGTGCAGGAGATCACCCTGGACGCATCGCTGGAGAAGGTTTTCAGCGCCTGTATCGGCGATATTTCACCCTGGTGGGGCGCGCCCTATCTGCTTGACGCCAACGCCAAGCATGTGATCCTCGAGCCGCATCCCGGCGGCCAGCTCTTCGAGCAGTGGAGCGAGGAAGCCGTCCAGTGCCAGCGCGAAGGCGCGGTTTACGGCACCGTAATGGAAATCGCCGACGCCGAGCTGATCGTCCTGCACGGGCCCTTCGGCCTTGACTGGCCGGTCCAGAACAGCGTGCGGCTCGACTTCGTGCGCAGCATTCGAAACGAGCGCGCGACCGAGCTGAAGCTGACCCACCGCTGCTATGGCCCGGTAACCGCCGCCCAGCATGAGCACTTCCGATTTGGCTGGGACGATCTGCTCAACAGCCGCCTGCGGGCCTGGGTCGAGCGCGGCGAACCGCTGGGTATCGGCTTCGAGCCCGTACCCTGGCTGCAGGGCCAGCTGCCGCCGCCGCCCGCTGATCCCGGTCCCGGTGAAGGCGAAGACTAGGCGAGTCAGGAGCCCGCTTCGCGGCTGCATTGATTCGTTCTCTACTGCCGGGCCGGCGCAGTCATCTTCCCCAGCATTTCGCTGATCGCGCGCTCCAGCTGGGCGTCCCTGCCGGCGGCAAGCTCGTTGGGGTCAACATCGACATAGATATCCGGCGGTGTGCCGCTCTTTTCCAGGTTGCGCCCGTCCAGCTCGAACCAGCCTTCCAGCGGCAGGCGCACGGTGCTGCCATCGATCAGATCAAAGGCCGTGGTGCCGATGACTGCTCCGGATGTATCAATACCGATAACGGGGCCGAGTCCGAGCTGGCGCCAGCCCGCCGGAAAAATCTCCGCGTCCGAGCCACTGGCAGCATTGATCAGCAGGGCCAGCGGCTTGCCGTAGTAGCCCGCCGGCTGCTGCACCTTCGGCGCGTCGCGCTGCTGAGCGAAGCCGAAGGGATTGCGGTCCAGCAGCTCAAACAGGTCCTCGTGGATGAAGCCGCCAGGGTTGAAGCGCACATCAACAATCACTGCATCCTTGTCAAAGACCTCTGAATAAAACTCGCGCTTGAATTTGGCCAGCTCGCCCTGGCTCATGCCGCGGATATGGATGTAGCCAATCCGGCCGCCGGAGGCTTCGGCGCAGCGCGCCTCGTTGGCCAGCTCCCACTCGCGGTACAGCCGCTCACGGTAGTCATCAAAACTCCAGGCTTTCAACACAACCGTGCGCTCTGCCTTGCCTGCCGTGTCTGGCGCCGAGTCCGCGGACGCCTCGCTGGTCGCGGTCACCGCATCCCGCGGGGCAAAGAGGAGGGTTACAGGCTGGCCGGCCTTTTCGGCCAGCAGGGGTTCCCACACAATGCCGGGGTTGACCTGCTGGCCTTCAACGCGCAGCAGAATGTCGCCCACCTTGATGTCGATCCCCGGCTGGTCCGCCGGCCCCTGATAGCTCAGGTGGCTGACTTTAAGTCCCGGGCCGCGCCAGTTTGGATCAAACTCAAGGCCCAGGTGTCCGGTGCCCCGCGAAGGGCCGTCATAGCTCTTGGCGGCCATGGTGATCCCAAGGTGGCTGGCGTTCAGCTCGCCCAGCACCTCGGAGAAGACCAGGGCGAACTCCTCCGGTGTGGCCGCTGCGCGGATCTCGTCGTGATACTTGGCAAACACCGCCTCCCAGTCCGCGCCATGCATCGAGGCGTCGTAGAACTGCTCGCGCATCGTGCGCCAGGCCTCGCGGTACATCTGCTCAAAGCGCGCGCGCTTGTCAAGCCAGAAGTCGCCATGCGCCGGGATGCTCTCGATGCCCCGGGCCTCGCCACCGTCGAACTTCATGTATCTCAGCGTGCCATCCTGGTTGAAGAAGACGCGCTTGCCGGAATCGACGAACTGCGGCTGGCCCCAGTTGCCGTCAAGGAGTTTGCGGGCATCGCCCTTGTCGTTATCCACGCTGTAAACCGCCCAGTTGCGGTCGTCATTGCGGGCCGCATAAAGGGTGTAGCGACCATCAGGGCTGAGGATGCCGCGGCCCGGGTTGCGGTGCTGGCTGATGCGGCGGGCGCGCTGGTGGATATCGCGAAAGTCGATCTTCACCTCGGGCACCTTTTTCTCGTCCTTCTTGTCCTTCTTCTCTTCAGCGGCCTTGTCTTTACTGCCTTCTGCCGGCTTCGACGGGTCCGCAGGGCTTCCGCCTTCAGGTTCACCCTGGCCAGTGCTTGCGCGGCTTACACCGCCAGCTTTGCTCTTGTCCTTATCCCCGTCCGTGCCTGGATCCTCTTCCTGGCCCTTGTCCTTGTCCTTATCCTTGTCTTTGTCTTTGTCCTTGTCCTTCTGCAGGTCCTCCTCCTTCAGGAAGACTGTGTCGAAGACATCCGGCTCGGGGTTGAGGTCGATCAGATACAGGGCAGTCTCGTCGCCGCGGCCGCTCTGGAAGACCAGGCGCTTGCCATCGGCGGACCACTCAGGGTTGTCATCGCTGTCGGGATGGCGGGTGATGTTCACCGGCGCCGTCTTGCCCAGCGCGTCGACGATAAAAACCTCGTCGTTCCAGTTGTTCTGCTCCTCGCTGTAGGCAACCCAGCGACCGTCGGGGCTGACGCTGAAGCCGCTGTAGCCGAAGGCCTGACGGAAGCGCCCCTCGGCGACAGTGTTCTCTGTACTGCTTTTCAGATCGCGGCGGGCCAGGCGGCGGTTACCGCTGTAGTAGAACAGCACCTCGCTGCTGGAAGGGTCGAACTGCGGGCTGAGGTCGTCGAAGGGAGTGTCGGTAAGCTGCTTTACCTCTCCGCTGACCAGGTCCAGCAGGTAGATGTCATAGTCGCCGTCGCTGTCCGCGGCGTAGGCCAGATGGCGGCCGTCCGGTGCCATGGCCAGGCCTCGCTCGCGGCTGCCGTCGCTTTCGCTCAGGCGCCAGGCGCGGCTGATGTCCTGGTCGGGCTTGTCCTTTTCCTCGCTCCAGCGCTTGGGGTCCTTGATGCCCCACAGGTCGCCCTGGAAACTGAAGACGGCATAGCTGCCGTCAGGACCGGCGGCCAGTTCAGACGCCTGGTTGTTGAAACTGACCTTGATGCTCCAGTTGTCCTTCGTCTCGGCCGAAACCCTGAGCGCCATCGCTGCACTGGTATCACTGTTGGTCGAGCAGCGGTAGATCCGGCCATCAAACTCGTAGACCACCCACTTGCCGTCCGCGGATATCGCCGGCCACTGCACGCCATCGCTGCGGTGATGCGTGAGCTGCTGCCGGGCACCGTTAGCCAGATTCATGGCCCAGAGGTTGTCGATGCCGTCCTCGTCGCTGACGTAAACGCAGACCTGGCCATCAGGGGTCAGCAGCGGCCACTGGTCCATGCCCTTATGCGTCGTCAGCCTGCTGCGGGTGCCGTCGGGGGCCAGCCGCCAGATGTCGCTCTGCGCCGTGCCGCGATAGCCCTTGCGCCACCATCGTCCGGGGCCGCGCTGAAAAATGAAGCCGCCGTCAGGCAGGGCCTGGGCATTGCTGCTGCTGTAGTGGTCAAGGGCGGTCAGCTGGCGCGGCAGCGGCTCGCCGACTTCCTCGGGGTGCAGTGGATCAATGACAAACAGGTCGTCGGCCCACAGCCCGCGGCGCGTGGAATAGACCAGCCTGCCGTCCGCGGTCCAGCCCGAGAGGCTCTCCGAGCCGCTGTAGCTGGTGATCTGGCGCGCAGTGCCGCCTTCAATGGGCAATACGTAAATGTCGTTGTTGCCGCTGCGGTCTGAGACAAAGGCGACCCAGCGCCCGTCCGGGGAAACTTTGGGGGTCTGGTCAAAGGCCAGGTGGTCAGTCAGCCGGCGCGCGGGAGGCAGCGTTGCACTGTACTGGGTGGCCGCCGGGGCGGACCAGATGTCGCCCCAGTATTCAAAAACGACCAGGGAGCCATCCGGGCTGAGGGACGGGAAGCGCGCGCCGATCAGCTCGCCGCCCTCCGGCCTTCCGGCAGCCTCCATGCCGCTGCTGGCGGCGCTGGCCGGTCCTGCTGCCAGCAGGCTAAGGAGGCACAGACACGCGGCGGGCCACAGGGCGCGCCGGCAGGGTGCGTGAGCAGTCATAGCATCTCCCCGGTGCAACTTGGTCAGCTTCGATGTTAGCAGGCTGCCGGATGTCCTGTTGCCCGAAGACATTGCCATGATCAGGGCAGGGACTGTTGAGATGCTTCCCTTCTGTCGAAATGAATACAGACAGAAGTGGTCAGAGTTGTATACTAATTGAACTAAGACCGGTCTGGTTCCAGTCTTTGGGGGGCACGTGTCGCTGCGTCGACGGACGGTTATCATCCTTGCTGGACTCAGCCTGCTCTACGGTCTGGCCGGCATAGCTGTGCTGCGCTTTCTCGTCCTGCCGGAATTTGTCCAGCTGGAGCAGTCCAGCGCGTACCAGGAAATGGCGCGCCTTGAGGATATGCTGCAGCAGGAGCTAGCCAGTATTCAGCGAAGCACCCGCGACTACGCCGAATGGGATATGTGCTACGACTTCGTGGGTGGTGGCTATCCGGCATTTGCCGCCGAACAATTGCCTCCCGAAATCTACGATAACCTCAACATCGACTATGTCTGTGTCACTGACCTTGACGACAGGATCCTGCATCAGGCCTTCCGGCCCCGGGATCCAAAGCTTCTGGACAAGCGCGAAGCCGCTGTCGAGCCTGCGGTTCTGGCCAGCGAGCTTGTCGGCCAGCGCCCGGGGTCTTCGGGCTATATCCTGACCCGCATAGGCCTGCTGCAGCTGGCACGGGCCGAAGTGCGGCACAGCGACCATAGTGGGCCGGTGGCGGGTTATATCTATATGGGCAGACTTCACGGCCCGGCCTTCTGGGCCGACCTTTCCGCCCGCAACCACATCAAGTTGCAGGTCCATGACATGAATACAGTGCGCCGCGACCCGCAACTCCTTTCGCTGCTGGCCCAGTTACAAGGCGAGTCTTCTGGCAGCATGCTCTTCACGCGGCCGGGCCGGCTTGAAGTATGTAGGCAGCTTCTGGACACGCGCGGAGGCACTGCCGCACTGGTCTGCCTGACCCACAGCCGCGAGATCAGCGCAGCCGGCCTGAAGACCATCCTGTGGGCGGGAGGGCTGTGCGCTTTGCTGGGCCTGTTCTTTCTGGTCACCGTGCTCTCGCTGCTGGACCGCAGCGTGCTTGGACCATTGGCGCGATTAAGTCGAAGCGCCCGCTCAATTGCCAGGGTCCCGCAGGCAGGCGCCCGCCTGCCGGTGCAGGGCCGCGATGAACTGGCGGCTTTTTCCGAGAGCCTTAACACCATGCTCAACAGCCTCGAGGAGGCCGAACGGGAAGGTTCGGAGAAACTGCGCGAGGCCGAGGTGCGCGCTGTGCGGATGACCGCGGCAACCTATGCCCATGAGATAAACAACCCGCTGGCGGGGATTCTCGGCTATCTGCAATTGATGCGGGATGGAGCACTCGAGCCGACCGAGGTCGATGCCGCGCTGGAAGAAATGCTGAGCGCCGCCGGCAGGATCAGCTCCGTGCTGCACAAAATTGAAGGTCTGCACAATCCCCGGCTGCGTGCTTCACTGGGGCGGGAACAGCTGCTGGAGCTTGCGGAGGGTTACTCAGCCGCCGGCACGGGCTCGGGAGTGCCAGGCCACGGAACTGCCAGTGCGGACCACTCTTCCGGTTCTGCGGCTGCGGGCGGCATGGGCCGTTCAGCAGCGGCTCCTTAGCCGCAGCAGCAAGCAAATTCCTTTCGCAAGGCGGCCTTCCTCCTCATGTAAGTCCGTGATTCCGCGCCGGCCGCTTCCCTGAGAGTTTTAACTGAACAAGCAGGCTGCTGGGGTACTCTAAGTCTGCATGAAAGCGCTTGGAGAAATATGGGTGGCCTTCGGCCTGGCTGCACTGGCAATACTGGCTGGTGGCGTCCTGTCGCTGCGTCTCGCTGGGGCTGCGCCGAAATCAGGGCAGGCCTGTGAGCTGATCCCCTTGAGCCGCGCCGCAGCGGCTGTGGACGGCAGCGATGAACAGCATGCAGGCAAGTCTAACAGCGGCTGGCAGGCGACCAGTCTGACAGATGCAGACCCGGATTCCAGCGCGGATGACGGCGCGGAGGACGGCGCCGATAACGGCGCTGAGGACGGCGCGGAAGGTTCCGCGGACAAGGATTCGACCAGTAAGCAGGAGGAGAACTTGAGCCAGGATCAGATTGAAGCGCGCAAAAAGGAACTTTCCGCCGAGCAGAGCTATGTCTGCTTTCAGAAGGGCACCGAGCCGCCTTTCAGCGGCAAGTACTACGACAACCATGAGCACGGGATGTACGTCTGCGTGGTTTGTGAAAACCCGCTCTTTGAAAGCGATACCAAGTTCGATTCCGGTACCGGCTGGCCGAGCTTCTGGGAGATGGCGGAAGAGGGGCATGTGGCCAAACATGAAGACAACAGCCACGGCATGCGGCGCGTTGAAGTAACCTGCGCCAACTGCGGCAGCCACCTGGGCCATGTCTTTGACGACGGCCCGCAGCCGACTGGCCTGCGCTATTGCATCAATTCACTCAGTCTGAACTTCATTCCAGCAGAAGAATGGAAGAAGAAAGCTGCAGCAGATGTGAAACACTCAGCAGAGTCCGAGGAGGAGCAGAAGTAACAGCCGCTAAGCAGATGAATCACAGATCTCTTCCAGGCGACAGGCCCGCTGCGGGCCGACTATGACTAGGTTTGCGGCCTTTTTCGGGACATTATGCTTCGCACGGGACTGCATGTATTGCTGCTGTTGATAACATGTTAATTGGGTTTCACGAGGTTAACTATTGCATAAATCCTTGCACACTAATGGCTAAGAGGTTATCCTGAAGCGCTATGAAATCCGGGGGCAATTCGTTTTATTACATCGTCTTTGGGGCTCTGCTGGTCATCCTGGCCTTTGCGCTGATGACTACGATACCCTCCTGGCGGGAAATCATGCTCGGTCCGGCGCCGCGCCGCGACCTGCTGGCGAGTTCCAGCAGCAGCAACAGTTCACTGGGCAGCCCGGCTGCTCCGCCGGCCGCTGAACCGGTCGTCGAAGCGCCGCCGGCTGCGCCGCCGCGTCCAATGGCCGAGCCGGGCAAGCCGCGGGAAAGCGCTCCGGCACCCGACAGCGGACGGCCAACCGGCCTCTACCAGCAGGGCAGCACTTACCGCTTTGGCGGCGAGGGCGAGACCCGGCCGCTGTATCAGGCGCCGAAGCCGAGCTATACGGGTCCAATGACGGGCATCGACACCGTGGTCTTTGACAAGCCCAACGGCGACCCGCTGCCTGCGCCGAGCCTGACCAATACGGCGCTGGTGCTGATCCGCGGCACGCATATCCGCATCAGTGAACGGCGCGGGGGCTGGCTTCGGATTCTGACACCGGCGGGCCAGAAGGGCTGGATTGAAGCCGGCTATGTGGTCAACCTGCCTTCGCGTTTTCGGCAGGGTTAAGCGCGGGCTGGGCTAATCATCAAGCTCAAAGATGCCGCTGTCAGCATCCTGGGTCAGCTGCAGGCCAAACAGGCGCGCGGCCTCGCTCAGGGCCAGATAGCTGCGGCCATCCACTTCAATCGGCTTCAGCTCGAGGTCCGTGTTTGCTCCGGCCGACTGCGCGTAGTCCACGCCGACTTTCAGCCGAACCGCCGGCTCGCCTTCCCGCGCCAGAACGATCCAGTTGCCGGGCTTTTCAACGCTCAGCTTGGCCCCCAGCATGCTGGCCAGATCGCGCAGGGCGACATAAGTCGCCCCTTCGCGTGTCAGCAGCGGCGTCGCCAGGGCCACATCTTCTCCGCGCAGGCTCAGGCCGGGTTCAAAGATCGCACGGCGCACGGCGAGGGCCACATACTCGGCGGCGTTCGGATCGCTGAAGCGCAGGGTGCTCTGCCCCCCCGGCTTCAGGGGCGGCTCGAAGACAAACTCGTGGATCAGCCACTCCGCATTGGAAGGCGGCAGGGCGTCGCGGCTCGAGTAATAAACGGCTATCCGGATGCCCTTCAGCGCCCGGCTGCCATTGTTGCGCACCCGGGCCTCCACACTGGCCTCGCCCAAACCCGGCTCGGATCCTACAACCTCGCCGCCGCTGAGCGTCAACTCCACGTCCGCCGGCCCGGCCGCGCGGCAGACCCCAGCTGTCTGCAGCAGGACGGCGGCGATCAGCAGAAGGGAAACAGCCCCGGCTGCGGCCTGACGCAGCCTTAAAGCAGGCCAAGGGACCGGCCGACCAAAGCGAGCTGAATGGAGCCACTGCACGGCGCGATTATAGATACCGCCAGCGAGCGCACAAGCCGCTCTCATCTTTCCACTGCCCATTTGTCTCAGGGCTGGTAGCGGACGAGGCGCAGGTCGCCGCGATCACTATCGAAGTAGCTGATCAGGCTGCCCGACGCGCCAAGATCCAGCAGGCTGCTCCAGCGTCCGGTCTGGCCATCGCTGTCCAGCACCTGCGGAAGCGCCCAGACCTGCCCCAGCAGATCCGTGCTGACCAGCAGCCGTAGGTCGCCGCTGGCGCTGTCGAAGTAGCTGATGGCCGGCAGTCCGCCGAAACTGGCCAGGCAGCAGTCGCTGCTTGAGGCCGGTGTCGAGTCCAGAACCTGGGGTGCCAGCCAGCTCATGCCGCTCAGGTCGAGGCTGTGCAGAATCTGCAGGCAGCTGCCCTGAGCGCCGTTAAAGACAATCACCGGCTTGCCGCCGATGAGCCCCAGTTCGCAGCCGGCGTCTCCATTGCCCGTATCCTGCAGCACCAGCGGGCTGGCCCAACTGCTGCCATCGGCATCCAGCGCGCGGGCGTAGCCCAGATCGCCTTCCGTGCACCAGGCCAGTGCCGGCGCGTTGTCTATAACCGCCAGCGAAACATCCGAGCAGAATGTTCCGCCGCTTTCGACTACGGTACCCCCGGCCGGCCAGCTCAGGCCATCGGCATCCAGCGCCCGCATGAAGAGAATCGTGGCCCCCAGGCGGCTGTAGCCGAGCGCCGGGCGGCCATCCACCACCCGCAGGCTGGTTGTGCGCCCGGTATAGCCGTCGCTGTCCAGCAGCAGCGGGCTGGACCACTCTTCCCCGGCGCTGTCCTTGGCGCGGACATAGAAGAGATCGCCGTCAAAGACTTCCTGATAACTGATCGCGGGCTGGCCGTTCACAATGGCCATCGAAAGGTCGACGCCGACCATGCCCCCGGCGTCAATCAGGCTGCTGTCGCCCCACTGATCGCCCTTGGCGTCAAGGCTGCGGACAAAGCGCAGGTCGTTGCTGGTGCCATCATGGAAGGCTACGGCGGGCCGGCCGTCGACAAGCAGCAGATTGCTGTACTGGCCGCAGTAGCCTTCGTCTTCCAGCGTCTTGCCGTCAGCCCATCCGCGCACGCTGATGCTGGCGCTGGCAGTGGCCTGCGCGCCGAAATCGTCGGTCACGCGCAGCCCCAGCTCCAGGCTGCCGCCATGAGGGAAGACATGTTCCAGCAGCGGCTCGCTGCCCGAGCTGCTTTCAAAGCTGCCATCGCCGTCGGTATCCCATTCAAACAGGACGATGTCGCCATCGGGGTCGCTGCTGCCTGATCCGTCCAGCAGGGTCGGCACCCCGGCTGCGATCTCGTCGCTGACCAGCAGGCTGGCCTCTGGCGGGGCATTCACAGTCGCCAGACAGTCGTCCACCGCGCTGGCGCCGGCGCTGTCGGTGACGCGCAGACGAATCTGATGCACACCGGCGGAAAAGTCGTGTGTTTCCTGCGGCGAGCTGCCAATCAGGTCGAAGTCGCCGTTGGCATCCCAGTCCCAGGCGTACTCAACGATGGCATCGCCACTGTCGCCGCCGGCATTGGAGTCCTGGGCGTCGAAGAAGACGGTCAAGGGCGCATTTCCGCTGATAACTTCCGGGGTCAGCACAGCCACCGGGGGCTTGTTGTCCTGGTCCAGGATGTGCAGCCGCAGCTGCTGGACCCGGACAACGCTGCCCGGAGGGGCCAGCACGGCGCAGAACATCCGCCCGGCGGGCGAAAGATGCGCGCTGTTGCTGAGGCCAACGTTGCCGGAAGCCGCCAGCGGGCCGCTGAAGGTCCAGCGCTGCAGGCTGAAGTCGGCCAGGGCCAGCCACGCGCTGCTTCCCTGTTCGAGGTTGAAATCCACATCGATGCTCTGCAGGCTCTGTCCCGGCAGCAGCTCAAAGCCATACAGCGCCCACTGCAGGGTAGATCCGGGCGCCTGGTTATCCAGCAGTAACTCGCTGCCCTGGGCTTCCACATTGCTGGAGAAGTTGAGGGCCTCAGAGCCGTTTTGCAGCTTCTGGGCCTCGGCCGAGGCACTGCGCAGGCTGAAGATGTCCGGCAGGCTCGAGAGCTCTGCGGCAGGAATGCTGGCGCCCGCGCCAGGAAGACCAGGGTAGGATTGTTGCAGGACTGCACTGCCATCACGTCCGCAGCAAAGCAGCAGCGAACAGAGGGCGCCGAGCACTGCACTCAGGGCGAGTAGATTGAGAAACCTGCGGGTCATCGAGCACCTCAGCCGGAGGAGCTGGCGGGCAGCTACCTGCCCCAAAGTATCGCGACCAGAAATGCTAACACGCTGCCTGCGCAAGCGCTATTAGCCTAATTTGGCTATTACCTCAGGCCTTCGCTCATATGATCCTGCTTGGCGCGTATGCAGAAGAAGCATCCGTTGCGGATGAGCCGAGTAGGACGGATCCGGCCCCGGACGGCTTATTGGACATGCCGCAGGTGCCAACTAAGCGGCGTTAGCAGGGGGAGCGCCAGCCAGGGGCTGGCGCAGAAACGCCAGGCTATGCCTGGCGCTCCCAAAAGGCGCTACTGCGGGCCGAGCATGCTCGGCCCCTGCTGGAGCCCGCGTGCGGCGGTACAATCTGGCTGTGAGCACTGTTGTCATCGACGTCCATGTGCTGGTTGACCTGCTGGTTATCGCGGGTATCACTGACCCGCAGCGCTGGCCCGAGGAGGCCCGCGCCGGGGCGGCGCTGCTGGCGCGCATCCGCCAGATCGAGGCGGATTGCAAGGCGCAGCACGGGCAGTGGGACTGGGAGCTGCTCAGCCCTGAATTGCAGAATGAGTACGATGTGGCCTGCGGCAAGCTGGACCGTCTGCGGTACCCGGAGGAATCGGGTATCTCTCTGGAAGAATTGAAGCGCAAGAACCCTCAGTACGCGTGATGCCTAAGAGCTTCGCCCGTCCTCGTCGCAGCATCTTCAGCCGCATCATGCTCGGCCTGCTGACCGCGATTGTGCTGCTGGGGGGTTATGGTGTGCTGGATTACAACTATCTCAGCCGGCCAAAGCCGACCGGTGATGCTCTGACGGACAAGCTTAATTTGGCGCAGTGGAGGGTAGGCCGACAATTCAGAGGAGGCCGATTGCCTGAACCAGGCAGGGTCCGGGTTTCTATCGAACAGCTCGATAGTTGGCGGCCCCAGTTCGATCATGACCCGCGTTACTGGCAACTCAGGTATTGGGCAACATCAATCAGGCGGGATGGCAGCATGCATCGGCCTTATGAGGAGCTCGAGACCGCACGCACGACTGGGGCCGCGGACGCCACCACCTTGATCATGCTGTCGGCCCACGTGAAATCAGGCAAGAGCGCCAGATCTGATTCCGACTATAAAAAGCTGTTAGATGAGGCGGTCGAAGCAGATTCACAATGTGCACCCGCGTATTACCTGCTGGGTGCTTACTATCTTGAGCACGATAACAAGGCAGCCGCCCTCGAATATTACAAAAAGGGAAATGCTGCTACAAACTGCTCACCAAGCTTTTATTATCCTGTTTCTATTGCTTATCAAGCAGAACGCGAGCGCGAACCTGCCCCTGACTATTTGAACATGGAAGCTCTGATCATGACTGACGAGATGCTGCATCGCGCAGCCATGGCATGCATGTTTGCAAGGAAGAAGCTTGAGCCCCAGGATTACCTAGAGCACAGAGAACTCTTCGAGGAGATCCATCACTTTGCCTGCCGACTGGGGGCAACAGAAGTTTCTGGCGATACAACATGCATTGCATCGTCAGGCATTATTGGCTGGCTCATAATGCAGGCCAAATCAGTTGCTGAATCCTACCCTGGTGCCGATCGAGCAAGTATCAACACTCTGCAGGGAGTGTATAGCCGTATTGACCAGCAAATTACAGAGCAACTTGGTGAGAACTCCGCACTTGCTGAGGCACAGGAATACACCAACACTCCTCCGTTTATCTTAAAAATTGATATTCTTGATATTGCCGGTAGGGACCTTGCCCGAAGAATGATTGAGGCAGAGCGCAAGGATCGAATAAGGGCCGATAAGCGATTGATTCCACTATTCGAAGCACTATCAACTTTTGACTACATGCATCCTGCGATCTCACCTGAAATGCAGCACATCCTGGACACCATTCCTGATAGGTTTCCCGAAGAGGATGCAGATCAAGCACCAGTAGCGAATGAGCCAAGTAGTGCTGATCCGGCCCCGGACGGCTCATTGGACATGCCGCAGGTGCCGACGACGCGGCGTTAGCAGGGGGAGCGCCAGCCAGGGGCTGGCGCAGTATCGCCAGGCT
>CAZEJB010000033.1:0-16068 GCA_964512635.1 uncultured Planctomycetales bacterium
CGAAGTACATTGATGCAAACGAGGACCTGGTTGAAGCCGCGCTCAACGAGAGCGACGCGGCGACTTTAGAGAAATGTATGGATGCGTAGTTGTCAAGTTCAGTGACAACAGCTTTGACTATGCGGGTTTTTCGGTCTGGCCGGCCTGGGACATTGCAGACGAAACTCACGTGTTGACCCTTTCAACCTCTCCTCCGTCTACGCCCGTGGTGCTTCCGTCGGGATTGCCTACTGAGGCTTCTGCCGTTTTTGCCGACGTTTCGGAGATTGATACCACCAATTCAAATCCGCAGCCGAACTTCCCAGGCTGTGTATCTGAAGAACATGAGGGCAAGTGGGAGCTGTGGTGTAGATCCCGGAAAGTCCCTGTTGCCGAATGCAACAACGTAGGCAGCAAGTGCGCAGGAGTTCCATAGATTAAGATCCTCATGACGGTGAGATTGGAGTTCATACGGGGTGCGGCTCTGTCCGCACCCCTCCCCAAACGCATTGTCATTTAACGTTCTCGAGACTCTAGATTCGCAGTGCCGTGAGTAATGAGTTGCATAAGGGAGGCCGAAAGGATGTTAGGAGTTCGCTGCTGCTTGCTAGCTCTTGCAGTACTTATCTTCTCTGCGCCTGCCAGTGCACTAGCTTCTGAGCTGAGAGAGCGCGACAGAGCCGAGCCTCTCAGAGGCTGGGATATCGTGGGGCAGCGAGCCTTTTCAAGCGCTGAGTATGTTGGCCACTGGACCTACGTGTTGTTCACAGCGACTTGGTGTTATCCCTGCATGGAGGAGTACCCCACTCTGTTACCTGAGATGAAACGGCTGCGCGACAACGGGCAGCTCAAGATTCTGCAGGTGAGTCTGGATACTCCCGAGACCTTGCCCGAGCTGCGAAAATTGATCCGACGCCACCGGATTGACTTTCCGGTGCTATATGACGGTCTGGAATTCAATTCGACCCCCGTTCAGGACTGGCGGGTAAGCGGGATTCCAGGCGGCTTCCTCATCAGCCCGCAGGGAGTTGTGGTTGCCAAATGCCGCAGTGCCGAAGACCTGCAGCCCCTGCTGGACTTTTGCCGCTCGCCTGCTTATTCATGCTTCACAGTTGATGCGATCACAGGAGAGGTTAAGGACAGGGAGCTGGTATTGCAGACACAGGCATCAAGCCTCGGCCACCAACCGATGTTGGCCAAGCTCAGCGTGGATTTCATCAGCTATGCAACCGAGACAGGGGGCGAGACTGGCAAAGTAACAAAGGTCATACACGATCGAAGAAGGGATTACGCTGTTCAGGAGCTGCTGCAATTGGATGAGTTCGGCGAGGCAAGTTGCACCTTCACTATGGTCATACCCGACGGCTGCGACCAGGTCTCCTATTACCTTCTATTGACGCCATTGAGCCCTGAGCCCAGCATGCCCCGGCTGGTAGAGGCCTATACCGACGGCGATGTGATGCTTAGCACAATTGAAGTGGTAGACGGCTACACACAACGCCTGGTCAAGTGGAAGCCTGACAACGCTTCGGCGAATTGACACAGCGACCGGAGACCTTGTCAAGCAGTCGGCACACGCTATCCTGTCTGCCTGCGATGAAACACATCCGTTGGATCTGGCGCTTCTGGCGGCCGCACCTGGCCTGGCTGTGGATCATGGCGCTGCTGACCCTGCTCAGCTCTGCCGTGGCGATCAGCTATCCGCTGGTCTTCCGTTATCTGCTGGACAACCTCAGCGCCAAGCTGGCCGAGGGCCGGCCCGAGCTGGCGCAGTCGACGACGACCAAGCTGATCATGATCATGCTGGTCATCGGCGTGACCCGCTCGCTGGCCAACTTCTATCCCGGCTTCCGCGCGCTGGTCAACGCCAAGCTGGAGATGGACGTCCGGCAGTTCTACTTCAACACGATCCTGGGCAAGGGCTTCCGCTTCTTCAACAAGTTCCGCACCGGCGACCTGGTGACCCGCCTGACCGACGACATCGGCGGCTTCCCCAAGATCGCCTGGTTCTGCTGCAGCGGCATCTTCCGTGCGGTGGAGAGCTCCAGCAAGTTCATCTTCTGCCTGAGCGCGATGCTCTGGATGAACCCGCAGCTGGCGCTGCTTAGCCTGCTGCCTCTGCCCTTTATGCTGTTCATCTTCTACCGCATCAAGAAGGCGCTGGCCCTGCGCAGCGCTGAGCGCCAGAAGGCGGTCAGCCGCACCAACGACGCGCTGGAGGCGGCCTTCAGCGGCGTGCGCATCGTCAAGGCCTTCAACGCCGAGGCCGGCCAGGCCGAGAGCTTCCGTGAAATCATGGGCAAGCGCATCGAGGCCGAGCAGAACGTCCAGCGCCTGTGGATCGGCGTCGGCAACCTGTATCAGGCGATCAACGCCGCCGGGCAGATCATCGTGATCGTCGCCGGCGGGCTGATGGTGGTCGACGGCAAGCTGAGCATCGGCGAGTTCTATGCCTTCTATGTCTACCTGAGCCTGCTGCTGGGCCCGCTGACCGATATCCCGCAGCTCTTTGTTACCAGCCGCCAGGCCTTCGCTTCCATCGACCGCGAGATCGAGCTGGAAACAACGCCTGGCGGAACCGAAACCGACCACCTGCCGATCACGACAACGACCCACGGCGTGAATGCTGGCGCCATCGCGCCGGCAGCCGCTGGCAAGTTTGAGCGTCTGGAGCGGATTGAAAGCCTGGAGCTGCGCGGGGTGAGCTTCCGCTATGACGAAAGCCTGCCGCTGGCTTTGGAGGATATCAACCTGCGCGTTGATGCCAGCCAGCGCCTGGCGATCGTCGGCGCGGTGGGCGGCGGCAAGAGCAGCCTGGTCAAGCTGGCGGCTGGCATCCTGCGCCCGGACAGCGGATCGGTGCTGGTTAACGGCCGGCCGCTGGCCGATTATGCTATGGCTGATTATAGGCGCTTAACGGGTTATATACCACAGGAAGCTACATTATTCAGCGAGAGTGTCGCCGATAACGTGCGCTTCGGCCGTAACCTGGACATCGTGCAGGTGCGCGACGCGCTGCAGGTGGCACGCGTGCTGGATGAAATGGAGCTGCAGACGTCGGGCCTCGAAACTGTGCTCGGCCAGCGCGGCCTGACGGTGTCCGGCGGCCAGAAGCAGCGCCTGGCGATCGCGCGGGCCCTGGCCGGAAGGCCGGACCTGCTGCTCATGGACGACTGCACCAGCGCGCTGGACGCCGAAAACGAGCGCGCCTTCTGGGAGCTGTTCCGCGAACGCCTGCCGGACAGCGCCTGCATCATCGTCACCCATCGTCTCAGCACAGCTCGGCAGGCCGACCTGATCTGCATGCTGGAGAACGGCCGTGTGGTCGGCCTCGGCACGGACAGCGAACTGCTTGAGAACTGCGAGCCTTACCGCAGCTTCCACAGCCGCGAGGAACTGGCGCTGGCAGTTGGGGAATCTTTGTAGGGTGCAGGCATGCCTGCACCTTCTTATTCCAGGCTGGATGGGTGTGCGCCCATTCAAAGATCCGATCCAACAGGAGACAAAGAGGCACAGAGTCTGATGAGGGCAGCACGGCCAGGGTGAACGTAGAGCTATAGGTGAGCATCTGCGCGCTGGGCTACTGGGCGACACGCCCTCTATTCACTCAGTGTCTCTGGGCCTCCTGTTAATCCCTGGCCTTCATCTAGGTCCTGTATTTGCTCTGAAGTCGAAGAAAGTGCAGGCATGCCTGCACCCTACAGAAAGATGGACTCGGGCCGGGGACAAGCCCACGGCTCTACAGCATGTCTTAGCAGTTTCCCGTCGGCGTGCTAGCATTCTTTGTGCGCATTAAACGCTTCCTTTACGTCCTCCTCGCCCTCGTTGTCACCGCCCCGCTGCGCTGGCCGCACGCTATCGCCGACGGGCCGGAAGATCAGGCCTGGCCGAGCGCAGAGCAGATTGCCTCAGGACAGGCGGCAGAAGGGAAGGTGGGCCAGAACCTGCCGCTGCCGGACACGGTAGAAGGCTTCGTTATGCACTATGCCCTGCCCGATGAGAACAAGGAAGAGCTGACGACCGCGCTCAAAGATGCCGGCGCGAACTGGACCGCGCTGGCCAGCGCCCTGCAGTTCCTGCGCTTCAAGCCCGGCGCCGAGCAGCCCGGCAGCATGTACAACTCCTGCCGCTGGCTGATCGTGACCGCGCCGCATCTGGACCGTCTGGAGCTGACCCGCGACATTCTGGTAATGACCTGTAATGCCGCGCATTCCTATGCCGACAGCAAAGGCTATGACACGACCAGTGACCTGTTCCGCCGCGACCTGCTGAACTATCGCTTTGACGATGAGCCGGTCACACACTGGACCTATGAACTTCAGGACGCCGGCATGCCGATTCCTGGCGACGGCCACCCCGAAGCCTACGACCTCGAGCAACTCTCAGTCGCCGCTGAGAACTTCAGCGTCGTCGAGCGCGGCTACTTCGGCAACATGGCCTCGCCCGGCGCGGTGGCGATGGCCCGGGCCGGGACCGAGCGCGAAATCAGCGTCGTGCTGGCCGCGATCCTGCGCGCCAATGGCTATCCCTGCCGCTTCGCCTCGGACAACCGCACGGGCAAGAGCTGGGTGGAGGTCTACATCGGCCCGGCGCAGCCCTACGACAGCCAGATGTGGGAGCCAATGTTCCCGCTGACCCCGGAATGGAACGGCGATTACAGCTATGTGGCGGGGCTTTGCGGCGGAAGCTGCAGCGTGGTCACGGCCGGCGATGCCTTCGGCCGCGAGCAAGTGACAGGGCGCTATGGCCCGGTTGGCTTTGTGATCCCGCGTTTCTACCGCGATGGCAAAGAAGTAAGCGACTTCACGAACTGGGCTATCACGGCGTGGTATGACGGACGTTATGTGGCATTGGACGATCTGGAGTATCCGCTGAGCGACATGGATTACCCCCTGTCCGAAGGCGGGGAGCTGACCAGTGACGGGCAGACCAAGCGCTATACGCTCGGCACCTGGGCGATGGCCGCCGAAACCAGCCCGCCGCAGTACCGCTTTGAGTGCGGCGTGCGCTACCCCGGCGGCTATGTCGATGTGCGCCAGCAGGAGTTCACTCTGGACCCCGGCCAGGAACTGGATTTCAGGATCGACCTGGACCCGCCGGCGGGCCTGCCACGCGAAGCGCTGGTCGACCGCCAGGTCAGCTTCCCGGAGGCTGGCCATCCCTGGCTGCCAACGCAGGGCCGCTATCTGTTTGTTGTCCACGATAACCAGGAGCCCTCGGTACGCACCCTGGCGGCCTTCGAGGGTTTTGCCAGCATGAACAGCGTGCTGTATCAGACGATAAACATGGCCGTTCAGGACGAGGCCGAATTCGGTAAGTACACATCAGCCTTCGTTAAAGATGTGCTGCAGGTCAAGGACGACGACCCGAAGCCGGTGGTGATCCTTGTCGTCAACGGCGAGACGCGCCTGTACCAGCGCGGCTACAACCTGAACCTCTATGATTGGGTCATGCGGGAGCTGCGCGATGAATAAGATGGGGAGTGTTTACCACCAAATCACAAAAGCACCAAAAAGAAATCCAGTTTGGTGGCTGTTAGATCCGGCGGGCATGCTTCTCACACTCACGCCTGGTTTATTTTGGTGTTTTGGTGTTTTGGTGGTCAGTGTTTTCTTCACGCCCGCCTATGCCGCAAGCGGCGACATCCCCGCGGTTACCGATGCCGAGCTGGAACAGGCGCTCACGCTGGCGGGGGCCAACCGCGCGGAACTTGAAGAGGCGATCTACTACGCGGCGCAGAAACCTTTGGCAGTGCAGGCGATGCGCTTTGTCATCGTCTCGCTGCCGCTGGCCGACCTGGGTTCGATCACCGGCGACGAGCTTATCGAGCATTTTGAGCTTGCTTCGCAGGCGCGCAGCACGATGGCCTGCATCCGCAGCATGCCCTCCGCTGCCGGCAGCACCGTCGGCTATGGCTACAGCGACGCGGTCTGGGCACATTACGTCCTGCCGCCGCGGGTCAGCCAGGAGCCGCTGTCGGCCTGGCGCCCCTACTTCTATGGCGAGCTGCACGAGCTGGTCAAGGACATCCCGAGCATGGAGACCGCCGCGCTGGAGGTCAGCAAGTGGTGCGCCACTAAGGTGCGCTTTGTCCAGACCCAGCGGCGGGACCAGGGGCCGCTGGCCACACTGGCGAGCGGCTTTGGCCGCTGCGAGGAGCTTTGCATCTTCTACATTGACGCCTGCCGGGCGGTCGGCATACCTGCGCGCATGGCATATTGCCCGTGGTGGAGTATCAGCGACAACAACCACGCCTGGGTCGAGGTCTATGCCGAGGACGGGCGCTTCCACTACACCGGCGGCTGCGAGCCGGCCCCGACCCTCGACAATGCCTGGTTCGGCGAGTCGGCCAAGCAGTGCAGCATCGTGATCAGCCCCTGCTTCGGCCTGCCGGAGATGGACAGCTCGGCGGGGAGGCCGATGGTGGACGGGATGGAGGTGCTGAGCTTCCAAAGCACGGTTGGCGCGCGCTTCTGCCAGATCAACACGACGCCCTACTACCGCCAGACCAGCCGCCTGAGCGTGCAGTGCGAGCCGCTGGCGGATGGCAGCCTGCCCAAGGCAGTGTATGTCAGCGTCTACAACTACGGCTGTATGCGCAATGTGGCCAAGGTGGGCGTCAACGAGCAGGGCTTCGCCGGGGTGCTGCTTGGCCCGGGGACCTATACCCTGACTGCCGAAGGCAGCCATAGTCCGCACAGCATGACTGTGACGATCGGCTTTAACGACACGGTCAGCCTGCACTGGCCCAACCCGCATGGCCAGGCCGAGCGCGAGCTGCTGCACTACCCGAAGGATCCGGCGGGCTAGGCTAAACTTGAGCCTATGCTGGTAGGACTCCTGATGCAAGCCTTTCCGCAGCGGTGGCCGCATGCCTGATGCAATCCAGGTCGATCAGCTTGTGCGACGTTATGGCGACTTCACCGCGGTCGACAACATCAGCTTTAACGTGCCGGAAGGCAGCATCTTCGGCTTTCTCGGTCCCAACGGTGCCGGCAAGACCACCACGATCAAGATGCTGACCACGATACTGCGGCCGACCAGCGGCTCCGTCAGAGTAGCCGGGCATGACCCGGGCCGCGAGCAGGCCCGTGTAAGGGCCAACTTCGGAATCGTCTTTCAGGACCCCAGTCTGGACGGCGATCTTACCGCCCTTGAAAACATGCTGCTGCACGCTGTGCTGTACCACGTTCCTGCCCGCGAACGCATGACTCGCACCCAGCAGCTACTGGAGCTTGTTGAGCTTTGGGACCGCCGACAGACGCTGGTCAAGACATTTTCCGGCGGAATGAAACGGCGATTGGAGATTGCCCGCGCCCTGCTGCATGTTCCTCGAGTGCTCTTTCTCGATGAGCCAACGCTGGGACTCGATCCCCAGACCCGCAACGCGATCTGGGGCTATATTCGCCGACTCAACGAGGAGCAGGGCATCACGGTATTCTTCACCACTCATTACATGGACGAGGCGGATCGCGCCGCAGACCAGATCGCAGTGATCGACAAGGGCCGGATCATTGCCAACGGCACGCCCCAGGAGCTCAAGGACCAAACCGAAACGACAAGTCTTGAGGAAGCCTTCATCAAGCTGACCGGCCACGAGATCCGCGAGGAAGAGAGCACAGCGGTCGACCGTCTGCGTAATATGGCTAAGGTCTGGAGGCGCTGATGGCCGTCATCCTTGCCCTGGTTCTGCGTCAGCTTAAGCGCTATCTTCGCAACCGCGCGCGCATTATCGGCGCGATGGGCCAGCCCTTGCTGTTCCTCGTGGCGATGGGTTTTGGGGTCGGTCCGATGTACGCGCGGGCCAACGGCGGCGATTACATCCAGTATCTCGGCCCCGGAATTGTCGCGATGGGCATACTGTTTACCTCGGTATTCAGCGGCATTGAGATCATCTGGGACCGCCAGTTCGGTTTTCTGAAGGAGACCCTGGTCGCCCCGGTCTCCCGGGGACAGATCATGCTTGGCCGTACGCTTGGCGGCGCAGTGGTGTCGATGATCCAGGGCTGCATCGTGCTTGGCATCACATTTATCGCCGGTTTCCGCATGCATCACCTGCTAGATCTGCCGCTGGCCCTGCTGTTCATGGCGAGCATTGCCGTAATCTTCAGCGCGGTCGGGACCTGTATCGGTTCGGTGCTGGAAGACATGCAGGCCTTCCCGCTGGTGATGAACTTCATGGTCATGCCGCTGTTCTTCTTCAGCTCGGCGCTGTTTCCGCTGAATGGCATCCCCCCCGCGCTTAACGCCGTTATCCACTTCAACCCGCTCTTCTACGGTGTCGATGGCCTGCGCGGAGCCCTGACCGGTGCATTCGTCTATCCGATCTGGATGGATCTTGGCATCCTCGGCATCCTGATGCTGGCTCTGCTCGCTCTGGGCAGCTGGCTGTTCGGCCGGATCCAGCTATAGGGTAGCGCCGGCTTGGAGAGGGAGGGGACAGGCCGGAGACGCCTGTGTCACGGGCAGTCCTTGTGGGTCCTGGCGCAAGATTGAAAGCCAACAGGAGGCACAGAGACACCGAGCAAATGGAAAGTGTTGTGCTTTTCAGCCGATCGCGCAGACCTTACACGTGTCTCTCTGACCTTCGCACCCGGGCAGCCCTCAAATAGCTCTGTGCCTCAGTGTCTCCTGTTTGATTTAGTCCCGCTTAGACCACGAAGCGCGAGCGACGCGCGTCGGTGGCGATCCAGACCTCGTCCAGCACCCCATAGCGCTCATAGCGGTTGTCGGCGGTGTCCTTGTACTCCGCATCCTGCTGCTGCCGCGGCTTGGCCGCATTCGCCTGCCCTACAGCATTCAGCTCTCCGCTGAGCCGGCACAGCACGAAGTTTGAAGCCGGCGCTGCGCGATGTACAGCTTCGTGGCTGCCGCCAAAGTCGCTGACCACATACATGCTGAGCAGCCGTGTGCTGTCGATGCCATAGTCGCCAAGGACGCGCTGGGCGAAATCTGACTGCAGCGGTGAATAAAAGAAGTGCCCCTCGGGGTCGCTGGCCAGACAGGCTTCGACAATCCCCTTGCAGTAGACGCACACGCCGTCATAAAAGAACACCGCGCGTCCATGCAGTTCTTCATGCGCCGGATTGCCAGGCGCTGCAGCCAGCTCGCTCATTTCTTTGGGCTCCCAAGGGTAGTCAGATTGCAGGAGCGGGATTATAGCAAGGCTGGGCCCGGCTACTGCTTGAGCTCCACCTTTCCACTCTTGAGCTCCGTCGTGCTCGCGCTGCTGCCGTCAGGCCAGGTCACGGTCAGCTCCGCCGCCGCAGCCCCTGCCGGGATGCCGAAGTGCACCGCCCCGCTGTAGCAGCTCAGGTAACCGCTGCCGCACTGGACAGTCCGGCTAAGCACAGATCCGTCTTCCAGCCTGAGGCTCAGCCTGGCGCCAACGGCCGCACTGTTCGGTGACTTGCCTTTGAGGCTGACCAGCAGACTGCTGCCCGCTCGCTGCGTGCTGGCCGTCGCCAGCGCCAGCTGTGGCGCAGCGTTGCTGACCGCAAGCAGCAGATCCGGTACACCATCGGCGTCGAAGTCGGCCGGCACGGTGCCGCGACCGTCCTGCCACATGGCGATTCCTGACTGGTCGGGGTCCAGCGCGCTGAAGCCGCCCTTGCCATCGCCGCTGAGCAGGGCGCCATAGCCGCTGTTCCAGTGGCCCGTTTCAGGCTGCGGTCCGTCAAAGTTCTGAGCCAGCCAGGCGTCGATGAAGCCATCCTGATTGAAGTCAGCCAGGCCAATGCCGAACACAGGCGCCCACTGCGACGCGCCGGGCATCGGCTGGGTGCTAAAGCTGCCATCCCCGGAGTTCAGTAAAAGCTGACTTGCCAATTCTTCTGCTTCAAACTTCTGTGCGCCGGCGGCTTTTGCGCCATAGATTTCATCAAAGGTGGCATCGGCAAAGGAGGCCCAGGTCGGCCACTTCTGCGGGATGTAGCCCACAGCGTAACCGCTGCAGGAGCGGCCGCGGCCGGGCAGCAGGCAGCCATCGCTGCGCCACTTCGTTTCGATCAGATCGCGCGTTCCGTTGCCGTCAAAATCGGCGGCATACATCAGCACCGGACGCTGCTCTTTCGGGTGGTACTTCGTGTTGGTGCCAACGTTTCCGGCCAGAATGTCCAGGTCGCCATCGTTGTCCACATCGGCCAAACCCAGGCTCTGCCACCAGCCACTCTGGCTCAGGGCTCTGCCACCGCCAAACGAACGCCCGCTGTTGTCGTAGAGCATTACACTGCCCCACTTGTGGGCGCAGATCAGCTCCGGTATGCCGTCGCCGCTGAAGTCAGCAAGCTGGGCATCGCTGATCTGCTCCTTAGCCAGACCGCCCAGCCATTCGCCTGAGGCATCGCTGAACACGCCATGTCCATCATTCAGCCACAGCGCGCTGGGCACCGTTTCGCCGTAGGCGAAGGGCTTGATGTGCCCAGCGAGGAAGAGGTCGAGATCGCCATCCCCATCCACATCACCAGCGCAGGCGGCGCCGGTGCCAACCCTGCGCTCAGGCAGGGCCGCCTGTTCAAACCGGCCATCGCGTTGAAGCAGAAGCCGCACGCCATAGCTTTCGCTGCCCGGCTGTGCTTCCATTCCGCCCAGGGTCACCAGCAGGTCAAGACGTCCATCCGCGTCGGCGTCCAGCCAAAGTGCTGCCATCTGCTCCGCATCAGCCGGGAAAGCAGTCGAGGGCAGAGCAACTGGATTGAAGCCGCCCTTGTCGTCGCCGCGCATCAGCTGGCCGCCCATGCCGGCCGGGCCGCAGAGGTAGCAGTCCAGCTTGCCATCGCCATCAAAATCGGCCACGGCCGTGCCGGATCCGAGCATGCTCTGCTGCACTGGCAGCAGCGGCTCCCGTTCATATTCCACCTGACCGATGGCGGTGTTTTCCTTGTGCCGCCAGTTCAGTTCGCTGCTGGCGAACAGGGGCTGCGGGTCCTCCGGCTGCCAGTCGCTGAGGTCGGAAGCGCGCTCAATCCGATAAAAGTTGTCACCTGCCAAGTGCTCGTGGACCTGCAGCCCGCCATCCGGCCAGCGGATTTCAAGCCGCTCGATCTCTGAAGCTGTGCCGAGGCCAAAATAGAGCCGCGGGCTTTCGCCGGTCGCAAAACCACGGGCCAGGACCACTTCCTGCGCCTGCTTCGCGCCAGCAATAGTTGCGGTAACCCTGGCTCCGACTGCTGCACTGTTGGGCGCGCTCTGCGACAGTTCAACCACCACCCGCTGGCCTTCCCCGGCCACGTCATTGCGCCACAGCATCGCCGGCGAGTTGACACAGTTCAGCAGCAGATCCTGGTCACCATCGCCGTCGTAGTCTGCAAGGCTGGCGCCTGTGCTGATGCTGTTGTCGTGAATCCCCCAGTTGTCAGGGGCGCGGTCATACTTCAATGTCTGGCTGGGTGTGAAGATCGCGTCGTCGCTGAGATAGGGCGGCAGTCCCAGGAGGAAGTCTTCGATCTCCTTGTTGCTCTTGCCTTGCTTCTGCATCTTCGCAGCGGTGAACACGTTGTCAACTTCCACCGCGCGGCTCGGATAGCCATTTGAAGCAAAGAGCTCTGACTGTCCGTCGCAGTTCAGATCAGCGATGCGGCAGCACCAGGTCCAGTCACTGCTTTGCACTCCAGCCATCTCGGCGCACTCGCTCATCCAGCCGCCACCCCGCCCAACGAACAGCGTGTTGCGCATGTTCTGTTGCGGCCGCAGGCTGATCAGCTCCCAGCGCCACTCATTCATATCGCCGCTTTGCTTGCGGGCGTCCTTGTAGTTGCTCGGCAGCATGTCGCCGACAAAGAAGTCCAGCCGCCCGTCTCCATTCAGGTCGCCCACATCCGAGCCCATGGAGAAGAAGCTGGTTCGCCGCAGCATCTCCTCGGCTCGGTCACTGAAGGTGCCATCGCCATTGTTGATGAAGTACTTGTCCGGCGACTCGAAGTCGCCCGAAACATAGATGTCCGTGAACCCATCGTCATTGAAGTCTGCTGCCAAGGGCTGCAGACTCCAGCCGTGATAGACAATTCCGGCCGCTTCACTGTTATCAGTGAATCGCCCTTCACCGTCGTTGATCAGCAGCATGTCTGAATTTGCGCAGGCCGTCAGTTTGCCGGATGGTTCGACATAAAACACTCCGGCCGCCTCAGGCGGAGCCACGCTGACGTGCGTCCGGGGATCAATCTTGAGGTCAGCACCCTCTGCCGTCAGCTTGGACAGCAGGTAGCGTTCCTTCACCTTGGTCAGGCGATAATTGGCCAGGTAGAGGTCCAGGTCGCCATCCCGATCCGCATCCAGCACGGCGGTCTGGGTAGTGCATTTTTCCGCCCCTGCGCCGCGCGCAGCAGCCTCTTCCGAGAAGCCGCCCTTGCCATCTCCGATGAAAAGGCAGTTGGGCCCCTTGGTGTTGCTGACGTAAAGATCCAGCTTGCCGTCGCCGCTCAGGTCTGTGAAGACCGCGCCGCTGCTCCAGGCTGAACCGCAGTCGATTCCTGGACCAGCGTCTGCCGTGACATCTGTGAACTTCATCCCGCCATCATTGCGCAGAAGCTTGTTCGGGGATTCCACACCGCAGAGATATACATCCAGATCGCCATCCGAATCATAGTCACCGCTGGCCAGACCGGCCCAGAAGTTGATCGACTCAACCCGCAGATCGCGGCTCTCAACTTTGTTGGTGAAATCTATGCCGCATGCAGCCGGGCTGATCTGGGTAAAGACCGCGCCGGTACCGACTGATGGGCTTGCCAGCGGGGTACCCGCAGGAGCCGGCAGCACGCTGACGGCCTGGTTGCCGCTGCGGCGCTTGCCCGCCGTCTGCCGCAGGTCCTTGACACAGCCGCCGAGGCAGGCGAGCGCCAGCAGGCTAAGCAGCAGCAGTTTGACCGGGACCGGACAGCTCCAGCGCAATGGCATAGCGACCCCCACAGTCTATTGGGACCGGCCTGCGCCGCGGCATAGGCCGAACGTTTGAATTATAGTCAAATGAAGTGGGTTATGCAGCAAAGACAGGCAGATGCAGCAACGGTCAGCTTTAAGAAAGTAATCCGATCAGGTGTCGCATACTCCGGCAAAAGGTCTAGAGCGGAGAGGGAGGGATTCGAACCCTCGGTACCTTTTACAGCACACCCGCTTTCCAGGCGAGCGCCTTAAACCGCTCGGCCACCTCTCCAGTGCCTTACAAATTATACCAATGCAGTTGGACCGCCGGCCTGGAGCCTCTGGATAAGGCCCTGATCAGCCAGTCAGGGTCATCCAGTCAGGGTAAGCCAGTACCAGATGTTGCGCTGCTCAGAGCTGTAGGGCTCAAAGCCCCGGGGAAAGGCCTGCTCCACCTTGGCCAGCTTGGCGCCGCGAGGGAAGGCGCGCGCGGCCTGTTCCAGTTCAAGCTGGCTGAAGAAGTGATGCGCGATTCCGCTTTCGGCGGTGCGGTCGAGAATCACAGTCCCTGGCTCCGGCCAGACGCCCCAGTGCGCCGGCGGGGCGTTTTCCCGCGCGGGGACAGACACAATCGCCGTGCCTCCGACCTTCAGCGAGCGCTTGAGTTCCAGCATGCTGCGCTTGAAGTCTGCCAGGTGCCCATGCTGAAAAGTACTGGTGGCAATGATCAGCGAAAAGAAGCCGTTGCCGAATGGCAGCCGGCGCCAGTCTCCCCGTGTCATGGTGCCCACCTGGCCGTTTTCGCTCAGAAGCTGATGCGCCCGGGTCAGAGCCTCTGAGCTCCAGTCGAGCCCTGTCACCCGCCAGCCGCGCCGGGCAAGCTCCAGTGTGTGCCGGCCGCAGCCGCAGCCAATGTCCAGCGCCTGTCGCAGCTTGGGCTCCAGTTTTTCCAGCCGCAGCTGCAGTTCCGGATCCGGCAACTCTGAACGCATGTCAGCATCTCGCGCCCTGGCTTCCCAGAGGGCCATTTGCTGCGTCTGGTTCAGTTCAGTGATCATGCGCCGGGTGAATCATAGCGCCTCGAGCCGCCGGTAGTTCGGCAAGTGGAGAATCAGGGCCATGCTGACTGCTGCGTTACTTGGCCTGGAAAATGTACATCCAGGCATTGCCTGCGGGCCGCTTCTCGAGAAACTTCAACGCAGGCACCTCCGTTGGAACTGGGTCATCCGCCCGGATCAGCACCAGCGCGTCGTGGGACAGAATCTGGTCTGCTCCATGCAGCTCAAGTCCGCGGGCAAAGTGGCTGAACACATCCGCTGCCATTCGCGCGATGAAGGGCGGGTCCAGAAACACTGCAGAGATACGCTCGCCTTCGGCGAGGTTCTTAGCCACCGAGCTGAGGCACTTGCGGGCATCCATCCGCAGCACCTTGACATGCTGCTCCACGCCAAAGCTGGCGGCAGTGGACTTCAGGTTGGCAGCGGTGTCATAGTCCGCTTCGACAAAGATCACGCGGGTCGCGCCGCGTGACAGGGCCTCAAAGCCGATCAGCCCGCTGCCGGCGCAGATATCCAGAAACGGCCCCGCCGGCAGGCGCGTGCCCAGTTCGCATTCATAAGACGCATAAAGGTTCATGGCCTGCTCCAGCACAAAGCTGGTGATCGGCCTGGTCTTGGCATGCTTGGGCAGGCTGACCTGCCGCCCTTTTAAGTCTCCGGCAATAATTCGCACAGGGGGATTGTAGGCGGCGGGGGACGGCTTGAGCAGGCTGCAGTCCAACAGCATGGTCAGTCCCAGCCTGCTGACATCGGCATTTGCGTCCGTCTCCGGCAGCTCTGAGCTATAATTTTCCTCCCTAAGACCGTATATCAAGCAGGGGGCAGCCCATGTCCATCCGCCGTCGTATCAAGGTGGAGCAGCGCGACCGCAAGGACGTCCTTAGCGAGGCCGTCATTACGCAGGATGAGTTCCTGCAAAAATTCTATGCCCGGCCGACCCGTTTTCATTTCCTGTTCGGCGCGGGAATGAGTGTTTCCGCGGGTCTGCCGCTGTCAAAGCAGATGATCGACGAGATCATCGTGCGCGTCTTCGAGAAGACCAACCCCGCCAAGCGCGGTATGGTCACCGCCGAAGAGCTCAAGGACTGGGTCAGCCGCGAAAAGTGGTTCAATCCGAACTTTGCCTATATTTCTGCGCTGGAGAAGGAATACCCTTCCGTCTACCTGCGCACCGAACTCTTCAAGCGCTATATGAAGGGCCGCTTCCCCAGCCCGGCCCAGCTGATGTATGCCATCGGCGTCAAGGAAGGCAAGCTGGCCAGCCGCTGCTATACAACCAACTGGGATACGCTGACTGAGGACGCGTTCTACTGGCTGCGGGGCACCAACTGCGTCACTATCAAGGGACCCGACCAGCTGCGCGAAGTCAAGGACTTTGACCACCGCTATGTGATTAAGCTGCATGGCGACTACGACCGCTATGACGTGCGCTATCTGCGCGAGGGCATGGCCCGGCATCACGACGACCTGCGCGACTTCATGGTCTCTTCGCTGAGCAACGTGGGCCTTGTGGTCCTGGGCTACAGCGGCATGGAGTACAGCGTTATGAACATGCTGATGGAAGTCGTGCATGACAACCCTGAGGTGCTCAGCGGCGGCCTGTACTGGGGCTATCAGGGCAACCTGAAGATGATCCCCGAGGCTATCACCGACCTGATCGCTGTGGGCATGGACAAGGGCAAGGAATTCCGCATCTTCGAAATGGAAGAGTGCGACTTCCTGTTTGAGAAGATCGCCCATGAGCTGAAGTTCACCCCGATTGAGGATGAGCTGTCGGTGGCCTTCTTCCGCTTCAACAAGATGCCTTATGGCAAACTCCGCGCCCGCAGCGACATGCAGGTGCCGCAGCTCAAGGACCTGGTGCATCGCGACCTGCTTGATGAGGGTTTCCTCGTCAAGGACTACAACCTGATCCACGACACCTGGAAGGCCGACACCAAGGGCCTGATGGTTAAGCAGGAAGTCAAGGACCGCGCGGCGCGCGAAGCCGAGCGCAAGCTGCTGAACCACT
This sequence comes from uncultured Planctomycetales bacterium, assembly GCA_964512635.1. Lineage (GTDB taxonomy): Bacteria > 4484-113 > 4484-113 > 4484-113 > JAFGCY01 > JADZFO01. Next base: position 15,904 of record CAZEJB010000033.1, read on the forward strand.
GCTTCAACGATCTGAAGCACGGCAACTTTGCCGATGCGGAGGTCAAGCTCGGCCACACCCTGACCTTCTTCCCCGATAACGAGCTGCTGCACTGGGGCCTTGGCTGGACCAAATACGCCACCGGCCGCTACAGCGAAGCCCAGCAGCACCTGGACGAAGCTCTGC
>CAZEJB010000033.1:16168-22077 GCA_964512635.1 uncultured Planctomycetales bacterium
AAATACGCCACCGGCCGCTACAGCGAAGCCCAGCAGCACCTGGACGAAGCTCTGCGCCGCAACCCGGGCAACTGGGCGACTTACGTGGTCAAGGCCCTGGCCTTCCACAATGAAGGCCAGTTCGCCCAGGAAATCGCCATGTATGACAAGGCCCTGGAGCTCAACCCGGGTCTGGATTACATCTGGTACAACCGCGGTCTGGCGGCTAACCGTCTTGGTGACAAGGCCCTTGAGACCACCAGCTATGAACAGGCTTCCAGCGTCAACAGCGCCAACAGCCTTGCCTGGTACAACCTGGGCCTCTGCCGCAGCGAGGAAGGCAACCTCCTCTCCGCCATGCGCTGCTTCGCCCGCGCCAAGGACATCAACCAGAAGAACTTCAACGCGCTCTACAACACCGGCATCCTGCTGGGCCGCATGGGACAGGACCTGGCCGCGATCATCAACTTTGACGCCTGCATCCACCTGAACCAGGAGGATGACGAGAGCTTCAAGAGCCGCGGTATCGCGGAGGTCATGACCGGCCAGTACGAGCACGCCGTGGAGAGCTATGAAGAGTATCTGCACGTACATGCCGACGATCCCGAGGCCTGGGTCAACTATGCCATCGCCCTGCGAGGCGTCGACCGCCTCGTTGAGGCCCTGGACTACACCGAGCGCTATCTGACCCGCAACCCCGGCGACGCCCGAGTCTGGTACAACAAGGGCCTGGTGCTCTATGACCTGAACCGCAAGGACGAGGCCATGGCAGCCTGGGACAAGAGCCTGTCGATCGTCGACGACTTCGACATGGTCTGGTACCGTAAGGCCCTGTTGCTCGGCGAGATGGGGCTTTACGAAGGCCAGATGGACTTCCTGACGCGCTTCCTCGACCGTAATGAGCAGGATCTGCGCGGCTGGTTCGAGCTTGGTGAAGCCAACCGCAAGCTCGGTGATCTGGCTACCGATACCGCCACCCAGCAGCGCTTCTATACCGGCGCCGTACGCGCTTACGACCGCGCCCTGGACATCCTGCGCACCGACACCAACACCTGGCTGATGAAGACGGTCTGCCTGAACAAGCTGCACCGCTACAGCGAGGCGCTGGAGTGCATCGAGTTCCTGGAGCGCTACGACAAGAACAACCCCGAAGTCTTCTACCAGAAGGGCCTGTCACAGGACGGTCTGGGCGATCAGCTGGCCGCCACCGACACCATGTCCAAGGTGCTCAAGCTGGACGAGAACCACGAGGGTGCCTACTTCCGCCGCGGCCTGCTGCTGGCGGAGCTGGAGCAGTTTGCCAAGGCGGTTGATCACTTCGAGAACGTCATCCGCCTTAACCCGGACCGCTGGCAGGCCTACCACTACAAGGGCGTCTGCATCATCCGCACCAAGGAATACGACCGTGCGCTGGAGACCTTCAAGGTCGCCCAGGAGCGCTTCCCGGATATCTCCCGCTTCTATGTGGACATGGCCCTGGCCTATGTCATGAAGCGCGATCTGCCGGAAGTGCGTAAGAACCTGATGCAGGCGATCCAGCTTGATCCGGGTCTGCGGGCGGAAATCGCATCCACCCCGGAGTTCACCGGTCTGCTGTAGACCGCTTTAAAAAACTTGATTTATGAGGGGCGGCCGCAAGGCCGCCCTTTCTTTTGGCTGTCTCTGCCTGGCCAAGGAGTGGCAAGCTGCAGCCGCAAGCTCACCGCACGCCGTTCGATGGCGACGGTGGGCCCAGCATGCTCAGCATTTCCTCGCGCAGGTTGAATTGCCGAAAGCGCAGCGCCAGATGGGCGCGGTAGGTCAGGGCCTCATCTTCGCTGCGGTACTCATCAAGGTGCTGCAGTTCCGCCAGGGTTACGCGCTCAAGTTTCTCGGCTTCTTTGAGGGCGGACTGAATGTTGCGGACCAGTTCGTTGCGGGCGCTGCGCCGCTGACGATAGGCGCTCTCCATGCGCGCCAAATGGTCCTGCAGGTTCAGGTAGATGCCGATCTGCTGCTGGAAGCGCCAGAATCTCAGGGTATCCTCCAGCTCGTCCATGTCACGCTGCATCTGCCAAAGCGCCTGGGCCGCCGACAGGTAGCTGTCCTTGAGCCGCGCGGCTTCGGAGATCGAGCTGCGCTGGTCGCGGGCCATGCCCAGCGCGCGCTCCAGCGCTTCCTGGGTCTGCGGGTAATGGCTCAGCGTGAGTTTGCCCAGACGGCTTTCCTCGCCGCGGCGCAGGTCTTCCACACGCCGCCAGCTCTGCTCCCAGCGTACGCGGTCATAGGGATCGTCGAAAGCCTCAATGTCCCGCGCCTGCAGGCTGGCCTGGCGCAGATAATCGCCGATATGAGCTTCCCAGGCCTCGCTCTGCGCGCGCTGAAGCTCGCCTTCGAGCTCATAGCGCTGATGGTCCTCATGCAGCATCAGGCCGGCACTGATGGGCAGCGCGAGCCAGACCAGCACGATGAAGACCTTATAACTCATTGATTGTGTTATTGTACCGGCCCATGAGCCTTGAGGTTCCCACGGCGGCCCTGCTGCCCATTGGCGATGAGGTCCTGCGCGGGGATACTGTCGACACCAACAGCGCCTTCCTGGCGGGGGAACTGACCCGCCGGGGTGTCCAGGTGCGCCGCATCATCACTGTACCTGACGACCTGGAGCAGATTGTTGTTGAACTGCGCAGTGCGCTGGCGGCCCATGACTTTGTGATCACCACCGGTGGGATCGGACCTACCCCGGATGACATGACCCGGGAGGCAGTCGCGCTGGCTCTCGAACTTCCGCTTGAGCCCAACGCCGGGGCACTGAGCGAATATGAAACCAAGCTGGGCCGCGAACTGAACTCCGGTCAGCGTGAAATGTGCCGGCTGCCACGCGGATGCCGCCTGATACATAACCCCTCGGTGGGCCCGCCCGGCTGTGTTGTCGGCCGGGTCTATGTGCTGCCAGGCGTTCCCAGCATCATGAAGGCGATGTGGGCCGGGATCTGCGATGAATTCAGCGGGCCGACGGAGCACAGCCGCAGCTTCATGGCCGGACTGCCTGAAAGCCGCTTCAGCACTCTGATGCGCGAGCTTGGCGAACGCTTTCCCGCCGTCAAAATCGGCTCCTACCCGCGCCAGAAGGACGCAGGCTGGGAGGTGGAGATCCGCCTGCGCAGCCGCGATCTGGCTTCGCTGGAGCAGGTTGAAGCCGAGTTCCAGTCCGGCCTTGAGTCTCTCAGGACCTAGCCAGCCGGGGCGCTCGCAGTTCTGACAGGTGCGATAATCACGGCGATGCGGGGCTCCTACACTTTTCACTCTGCCCGAAGCCTTGGCGGCCTGCTGGTCACGGTCGCGCTTGCTGGCGCGCTCAGCGCCTGCAGCGGTACCCGGCCCCAGGAGCTGAGGGGCGATATTCTGGTGGTCAGCGGGCTGTACCGCAGCCAGGAAGAAGTCGGCGCGCTCGGTCGCCTGACCCTTAACCTGCTGCGACGCGAAGACACCTTCACGATCTACGACGCCACCCTTAGCGGCGACGCCGGCGGCGACCTCGGTGAGGATGACGGCGTTGGCACCCTGGGCAACAGCCACCTGATCCTCAACTTTGACCGCGGCACCACTGACGACTACTACTTCCAGGGAACTGTGACCATGGATGGCGACCTGCCTGACCAGATGGTCGGCACCTTTGTCTTCCCCGACCAGACAGAGCAGCTTAGCGTGACCTTCGACTACACCGGCGAGGCACTACCGCCGCCGGAAGAGTAGTAAGGTTACTGCTCCTTCGACCTCCGCGCTCAGCCATTCCCCTTGTCCGGCCCGGGATCACCGATGCTGCGCAGCGCGGCTTCCCAGTCGAGGCCGCAGATGAGACGCTCCAGCACGTCCGCGCTTCGGCCGACGGCGTCATCCAGTTCGGCCCGTTCGGCCTTGCCTGGCTCCTGCAGGACATAGTCGGCAGAATCCATCTGCCCCGGCGGTTCGCCGATACCAAGTTTCAGCCGGTCAAACTCCTGGCTGCCAAGAGACTCAATGATGCTCTTGATCCCATTGTGTCCGCCGGCGGAACCCTTGCGGCGCAGCCGCAGCTTGCCCAGCGCCATTGAGCAGTCGTCATAGACCACGATGAATGGCACGCCGGGGTTGGCCCGCACCCAGGCTCGCGCGCTCTGGCCCGAGAGGTTCATCCAGGTCGTCGGCTTGACCAGCAGCACTCGGCGAGGGTCGTCCAGCGGGCTCGGCTGCAGCCGCATCCATGCCGCCTGGCTCTGGTTAAGCATGCTGGTCTTGAAGGGCTTGTAGCGGCGCGCCAGCTCGTCCAGGACCCACCAGCCGGCATTGTGGCGAGTAGCGGCATACTTCGGCCCGGGGTTCCCAAGTCCGATGATGATGTAATCCAGCGGCTCCGCAGCTTTGCTTTTGAAAATCACGGCGGGAAAGTATAGCTAAGCCCGCAGGGCTTCCAGCGAGCTTGCCTTCAGCCCTGGTGCAAAACAGCTCTCGTCTGCATGAATGCCCGGCTAAAGGACTCCCGCGGGGGGCCGATACAGATTCCGGGAGGGCTCACTCCTCCGGCCCTCGGACGCTTAATGCAGCTTTGGCTTGAAATGCAGAGCTATATGGGCTAACATTGGAGGCCGGCTGGAAGAGCCACAACAACAATGGTCAGCAGTAGCACCCTAGATGGGATTTTCGTCCTGCACCTCGCGGGCGAGATCAATATCAACAGCCTGACGGAAACCCGCAGCAAGGTCGATGCTCTGCGCCTCGATCAGCATCCGCGGATTATCGTCAATCTCGAGAAAGTCAGCTTCTTTGACAGCTCGGGTCTGGGCTATCTGGTTGTGCTGATCAAGCAGGTCAAGCAGAACAACCACCTGATCGTTTTCTGCTCTCCCAATAACCTGGTAAAGCGCCTGCTGTCGACGATCCGGATTGATAAGTATGTTTCGATCTTCGAGGGTCAGCCCGAAGCGGTCGACTATCTCAACAGCCAGGCCGTCGCCGAGACTGACTAAGTTCCGGAACTATCTCGCGCTGCTCTGAACACGATTCTCCCGCACTTCACCTGCGGTTGCGCGCGGCTTGTTAAGCGCGTACGAACTCGATCGCTTCAACATTCAGGCCCAGCTCGTTCATTTCGGCCAGCAGCTCGTCCAGCCCACCCTTAAGCTCCACACGGATCCAGCCTTCGCGTCTGGCTTGCAAAGTGAATGTGCGGCCCGATGTCAGCTGGCCCGGCTGGTCGGCTTCCGACAAGCGCAGTCGCAGCACCTGTCCCTGGTCTGACAAGGTACCTGCGCCCGGGGGCGTCTCCAGCTCGGGCAACACCTCCACCGGCAGCGCCCCCGTCAGCGTATGCACCATTGCTTCCTGCGCAAAATCTCTAAGCTGCATGCCGGCGCTGCAAATGATGAAGCTGTCCTGTTCCAGCGCCAGCTCGCGCAGCAGGTCCCAGGCGCTGCGCAGGTAGTCGCCATCAAGACAACTGAGCTGACCGTCCAACACCAGCAGCCGCCAGCCACAGCTCCAGGCCAGGACAATCTCCAGCAGAGCGAACTGGCCGGCTGACAGCAGGGCCACCGGCGCCTCGACCCCCAGCGGCAAGTGAGGCCGCAGGCGATCCATAGCCGTGCGAAGCTTCTTGCGCTGGGTCAGTACCTGCAGGACAGAGGCCGCATACTCTTCAACGCTTTCGAGCTCGGCGAAGTCTGCCCGGCCGTCGGCGTGAAAGATGCTCCCGCCGAAGACTCCAAAGCGCGGATAGAGCTCATGCCCGTCGAGGCTGACTCGGCCCCCTGCCGGGCGCTGCAGGCCTGCGATCACGCGGCACAGCAAAGTCTTGCCGCTGGCAACCGGTCCGCGCAGCACATACAGGCCCGGGTCCGGGAAGCTTAGATTGAAGCCGTCGAGCAGCAGACGGCCCTGAGCGCCTAGCGCCAACCCCTGCAGCTCAAGCATGC
>CAZEJB010000033.1:22177-24884 GCA_964512635.1 uncultured Planctomycetales bacterium
CCCACAGCGACACTGGCGCCGATCTCGATGCTCTTCAGCGCGGCGAGACAGACGGAGAGCGCATAAATGCTGTCTTCCGCTGTGCACAGCGGCTTGGAGCCGTCCATCGCGCACTGCACCACATGCTCCAGCTCGCGCTTGAGCGGCTCGCCGCGCTCCACATGGCGCAGGCCGGCCAGCAGGTTGTTGCCGTCCGGGTTGTCTTCATAGACCAGGATCAGCTGGTTCATCAGGTCGCAGAGCGCGAAGTGCTTCGTCCCGACGCAGAAGATGTTGCGCGCGCGGTAGGGCGCCAGCCAACTGGTCTCAATGATGCCGGTGCGGCCTTCGGGGAACTGCATCTGCAGCACGGCATGGTCCTCGTGGTTATGTACCCGCTGCATCGCGTTGCAGAAGACGCTGACCGCGCGTCCACCGAGCAGGTAGCTGATCAGGTCCACGTCATGGGTGCCGAGATCCAACACGATGCCGGTATCGGCGATCCGTCCGTGATAGGGCCCGACGCGCAGGTTGTTGACCGTCAGAACCTCGCCGAGCTCTCCACTTTGAATAATCTGTTTAAGCTCGGCCACGGCGGGGTTAAAGCGCTCTATATGGCCCACGGCGATCATCTTGCCCGCCTTGGCGGCCAGATCCACCAGCTCATGCGCCTTGGTCAGGTCATCGCTGATCGGCTTCTCGATCAGCAGGTGGCAGCCAGCGGCGATCGCTTCCTTGGCCGCTTCATAGTGAAATACGGTAGGTGCGGCGATCGAGACCAGCTCCGGCCCCTGCTCAAGCAGCGCGCGATAGTCGGAGAACAGCTGGGTTCCATGCTTGTCCGCCAGCTCCTGTTTGCCGGGGTCCGGGTCGGCCACGCCGACCAGCTGGCAGTTCTCCAGCTCGCTATACACCCGCACGTGGTGCCGCCCCATCGAGCCGGCACCGATTACACCCACCTTCAGCATGCGCGGAATTATAAGCCAAACTTGGTCCGATTTCCCCGCGCCAGGCCGGTATCCAGCCCGGGCGCGTGTGCAACTCTTTTGTCCGCGCCGGGTCAGTTTGACAGGCCAGATGCCTGAACCAGCCTTAATCGGCTGGAGGGGGGCGAGTGTTAACCACGGGCCGTGCACAAATGTTTGACAGATAAACCCGGGTGTTATATGATTTCGGCTAACCTTTCATCTACCAAGGTCTGGCCGGAAGGCCGGTAAAGGAGGAAGTATGCACAGGCTTATTGCCTTCGTGCTGGTGGCGGTCATGGTGGCCTGGGGCACCGGGGCCTTCGCGGCTGAGTATAGTGCGCTTGATGGTTCTGCCTGGGACGGTCCGAATGTCGGCGTCGGTGGCTTGTACCTGAGTGGCGACGGACCCAGCGGCGATAGCGACAGTGAGTTCTTGCCGACTATCAACGTCAGCGGCCTTTCCGACTACATCGCCTGGCAGGCCTTCTACGGCTTCGGCAGCGATGCCAGCGTTTTCGGCGGCAGCGTGGACTATATCTTCGCTGACAACCGTGACGAGTGCGCGACCTGCCCGACCGACGGCATGTGGTGGCTCGGCGCTGGTGCCACGCTGGTCAGCTACAGCGACCTGTTCGTGGCCGGCACCACCGCGGGCCTCGACGAGACCGAGATCGGCGCCAACCTTGGCGGCGGCTGGCGCTCCGGCGACTGGGGCGTGGATCTGTACGTCCACTACCTGCCCAGCAACTCGATCCTTGGCTTCCAGGGCGCTGTGACCTACAGCTTCGACTAAGCCAGGACAAACTCGAAACAACAAGGCCCCCGGGAGACCGGGGGCCTTTTGCTTTGAACTTCAGCCGCGAAGCTCGGCCGCGCGGCTCTCCGGACGCGGCCTGCGGCCCGCCTGGTAACTGGCTGCCCCGGTTTACCGTCTGCTGGGTATCTGTTATTCTTACCGGCTCCCATGCAACTGGCACTCTTTACACCGGCGGGCTATGTCTGGCCTGTGCTCCGCAACTTCGAGGTCTTTATCGCGAAGCTCGGTGCCCAGCCCAGTTTGAGTCCGCACAGCCTCGGGGCCCGCAGCCTTGGCGAACTGGCCAGCGCTGAGCAGCACGAGCGCACGCCGCTGTACCCGGCTGACGACAGCAGCGAGCTGGGCCAGTACGAGGTCGAGCCGCGCACCTCCCGACGTCTGGAAGCCCTGCACCGTGATCTCTACGACGCGCTGCTGCGGCCCTCCAGCTTCTTTACCGACTCCGACAAGAATATGGCCGACACCTTCTGGCCCGACCTGCGCGACACGCACATCGAGCGCAAGCTGGAGGCCTTTTTCTTCTTCTATCTGCGCCGGACCATCCGTCACCTCAGCGTGCTCGAGGGCCTGAGCGTGCTGCGCGCGACCTTCTTCAACCACGAGGCGGTTGAACCGGAGCATTGGCTGTTCACCACCCAGGAGCGCCTGGCCAGTCTGGCGGCCCCTGACCGGCTGATCAGCAGCACCTTTGATGCACCGCTAAGCTGCCGGGTGGACGACCTCGCCTTCGTGCTCAACACCGACCAGGACCGCGGCCCCAATTCACCGGCCTGGATCACCGGCAACCTGCGCCGGGCCAGCGATGGCCGGGTCAAGATCCATACCCAGGTCGGGGTGGATGACTGGCTGGCCGATAACCGCGGCGAGCTCGAAGCGGCGCGGGCCTACATCGAGGCCGAGATCTTCGCCAGCCTGAGCTATGTGTTCGGCTGGGAACTCGCTG
>CAZEJB010000033.1:24984-29240 GCA_964512635.1 uncultured Planctomycetales bacterium
GAGAATGAGGCGTGACGACGGGAGCCTGATGTTCCCTCCGGTTGAAGAACTGGTGGAGAAGATTCCCCAGAAGTATGAACTGGTGCTGACCGCGACCAAGCGGGCCAAGCAGCTGATTATCGAAATGCGGCATAACCCCGGCCAGTTCACGCAGGAACAGCTGCGGACCAAGCCGATCACCCTGGCTTTGCACGAGATCGCCTCAGGCCAGCTCGACAAGGACGCGCTGCTGGCCGCCGACATCGACTTCAGCGATCCCGATCCCGACAACGAGTTCCACAGCGAGCTTGACCGCTATGAGCGTCCTTCCTATGACCGCCAGCCGGCCGGCTTTACCGCTGAGGCTGTCGACATGAGCGAAGACGACTACGAGGATGACGACGACGACGACGGCATCGACTGGGAGGACTCCTTCACCGACGACGAGGAGCCCGAAGGACCGTAGGCGGCCGCCTGAACCGCCCGGTCAGATTCCATGAACGCCGACGAGGCCAAAATGACTGAGATCAGCGCGCCCGCGACTGCCGAAATGCAGCTCAGCGGGCGCACTATTTTGCTTGGGGTTTGCGGTGGCATCGCCGCCTACAAGGCCTGCGACCTGGCCCGCCTGTTTATCAAGGCCGGGGCGGAGGTGCGGGTGATCCTGACGCGCCGCGCCGCCAGCTTTGTCACTCCCCTGACCTTCTCCGCCCTGACCGGCCAGCCGGCAGTCGTGGACGAATTCCCGGAGCCCGGCGAGCAGCCCGATCCGGCTGTGGATGTCTATTCCCATCTCAACCTGCCGCGGGGCGTCGACTGCATGGTCATCGCGCCGGCCACCGCCGACATGCTGGCCAAGCTGGCTCACGGCGGGGCGGACGACCTGCTCTCCACGGCCTACCTCGCCAACAGCGCCCCGGTGGTCATCGCCCCGGCGATGAATGTGCGCATGTGGGAGCATCCCGCAGTGCAGTCCAACCTGGCAATCCTGCGTCAGCGCGGGCACTTTGTCATGGAACCCGGCAGCGGCGTCCTGGCCTGTGGAGACGAGGGCAAGGGCCGCCTGGCGGAGATTGAACTGATCGCGGCGATGACCGGCGGTTTGCTGAATGCCGATTTCCACCTGCACACTGTTGATCTGGACGATCCTGCGACCTCAATGGACGGTCAACTCGCGGATCACGCTGCAGCGCCGCTCACTGGCCGCCGCTTCGTGGTCAGCGCCGGCGCCACCCGCGAATATCTCGACCCGGTACGCTTCATAACCAACGCCTCCAGCGGCACTCTGGGCCTCAAGGTTTGCGAGGCCCTGCTTCAGCGCGGGGCCCAGGTTGACCTGGTCGCCTGCGGCGGAATGGACGTCCCGGCTGAGCTGAAGGTCCGTCTGGCCAGTTTCGACCAGGCCACTACAGCTTTTGATCTGCAGCTCCTCCTGCAGGGCCGCCTGCCTGAGGTTGACGGCCTTGTCATGCTGGCGGCCGTGGCGGACTATGGCCCCACCCGTTACAGCGGCACCAAACGCAAGAAGGATGGCGACGCCTGGACCATTGAACTGGCCCAGACCCAGGACGTTCTGGCCAGCCTGCGACCGCTGCGCCGCCCGGACCAGGTGATCGCCGCCGTCAGCCTGGAGGACACCGACTGGCTAAGGCGCGGACAGGCCAAGGCCGCCGCTAAGGGGGCCGATATCCTGCTGGCCGTCGAACTGAGCGCGGAGCTGCCTTTCGGCGAGAAGCGCATGCACTGCGCCCTGGTGACCGGCGACAGCGTGCTGGCCCCGGATGACTGGCGCAGCAAGGAAGCCGCAGCAGCGCTGCTGGCCGACGGCCTCAGCGCTCGACTGTCCCGCGCGTGATATCCTCAGTCTGGGTTGAGACGGGCTGAACATCGGGGCCATTTTGGCAATCCTGTTTGTGCCTTTTAGGGCTCACCCCGGGAGACAATTCATGATGACACGCCTGTTTGCGCTTCGCGCAGCCCTCGCCCTGTGCGCCTTTACTGCCGCAGCGCTCCTTTGCGCCGTCCCGGCCCGCGCGGACATGAGCAGCCCGCTGGCTGCCAAGGATGGCACCCAGTACAAGCTTGAGGACCTCAGCGTCTATCTGCTGCGCAATGCCGGCAAGGATGGCCTGCTGGCCTTCCTGCAGGAGATGGTGATCTACCAGGAAGGCGTCAAGCAGGGTCTGCAGCCGACTGACGCCGAGATCCAGGAATTCATCGACAAGGTGATGACCCCGGAGGTCTATAACCAGTTCAAGCAGCTCTTCAACGAGGGAGCTGTGCGCCAGCTGATCGAGTACACCCTGGTCAACGACAAGTACGATCAGTGGCTGCGCAACAAGATCCAGAAGGACAAGAACATTACTGTCACCGAGAAGGAAGCCAAGGACTACTTCCTCAAGAACATCGACCAGTTCCACCTCCCGGAGGGCGTGGCGCTGTCGATTATCTCGGTGGACAACCAGACCCAGGCGACCAAGGTCCTCGACCGGCTGAAGAAGGGTGAGAACTTCGGCGACATCGCCGCTGAAGTCAACATGGATGAGGAGATGCGCGCCGCCCGGGGCGAGCTGGGCGTCTACCGTCTGGGCGACGGCCTGCCCAAGCCGCTTGAGGATGCGGCCTTCAAGCTGCAGGAAGGCGGCCACAGCGATGTGATCAAGGGCACCAACTTCCACATCCTGTATTGCAGCAAGCGCTACCCCAGCGTCGAGCCCGGCTTCGACGAGATCAAGGAGCGCCTGATGAGCGACATGCTGGAAGCCAAGATAGACCCCCACTATTTCCAGGCGATGGATGACCTGATGGGCCGCGAGCTGCCGCGCTTCAGTATCCAGGCCGAGCTCTTCCGCCCCGACGAAGCCGATCTGACCGCCCCGCGCAGCAAGCCGGCGTCGGATTCCAAGTCGGGCGGTTCAAAGCCTGCCGGCGGCTCCAAGCCTAAAAGTGGCGAAAAGAGCGGCGATAAGGCCGGCGATAAGCCCAAGCCGAAGCCCGGCGGGAACGGTTAGCGATGCGCTGTGGCGTGGCAGCAGTCCTGTTGGCCGCCCTGCTTCTGCCTTTGTGCGCATGCACCAGAAAGCCTGCACAAAACGCCGCAAACGGCAGCGTCTCCACGGCAGGATCAGCGGCCGGCCAGCCAGCAGATTCAAGAGCTGCCGGCCCATACGCCAGCCTGGTCGAGGAATTCTGCCAGCCTAAGGGACCGCCGAAGTTTGTTAAGAAGCTCCGGCTGAAGTCCTATAAGCGCGAACGCAGCGACCTCGAGATTAAGGCTGATCCTGACTACGAATGCTGGAACCCTGTCGGCAAGGAGCAGGAAGATCTGCGGCCCGATGTATCGCACTCGCCGGCTGGCAAGCGCTGGTCGCTGGCGGTTACCGTCGGCTGGATTGCCGAGCGCCAGCACTGCACGCCGGAAGAAGTCCGTGCGGATTTCATGCGCGAGCATGCCGCACACAAGGGCGAATTCCTGGACCGCTCAGATAGCGAGAATTACCCCTTTCACTCCGGCTTTTACAGTTACCAGACGCGCTGGCTGGACTGCCACCTCGCTGAACTTAAGCAGGGCAGCGAAGCGGAAAAGCTCGCCGGCGCGCAGATCAGCATCAACTGCCGCTACTGACGCAATCCCCCTGTGTGCGTGGACTGTGCTAGATTGCAGGCATGAGCGCAGCTGAGAACTACGAAACATCGCAGGGCATCGACAGCTGGTGGGACCAGGCCTACAGCACCGGCGAGTACCTCGAGCACTGGGACTACCGCTATCCCAGCCAGGAACTGGTGGGCTGTATCGCCGGCGGACTGATCCCCGCCGGAGCCACGGTGCTGGACATCGGCTGCGGCGCCGGACGCGAGATCGTCTTTTTGGCCCGCTGCGGCTTCAAGGCCATCGGCGTGGACCTCAGCGCCGAGGCCCTGCGCATCGGAAGCGAACGCGCTCAGGCGGCCGGCGTCAGCGTCGACTTCCGCCAGGGCTCCGCGCTGCAGCTGCCTCTCGATGACGCCAGCGTGGATTTCGCCAACGACCGTGGCTGCTTCCATCACATCGCGGACATGCTGCGGATGCAGTATGCCGAGGAGGCTGCGCGGGTGCTGAAGCCCGGTGGCAGACTGCTGCTGCGCGGATGCCGCGAGGAAGGCGACGAGACCTTTGTGCTGGTCACCGAAGAGGCGATAGAGAAGTACTTCCGGCCGGAGCTGTTCTCGCGCGGGCCGATCCTGCCGATCGAGCTGGTCAGCGACGCCGGCAGCCTGAAAGCCAATGTGGTGATGCT
>CAZEJB010000033.1:29340-32518 GCA_964512635.1 uncultured Planctomycetales bacterium
AATGTGGTGATGCTCACCCGGAGGTAGCATCACCACATGGATGCCGGACAGCGGTGGTACACCGCCGCTGGGCTGGTCTGGCGCGGTCCACCTACATGCCGCGCCAGACCTGATCCACATATTAAGACTGCTGCTTAGCGCCCATGTTCTACTGCACGATTTCCGCGGTCGAAATTGCGGCTTTTCGCAAAGGCCTGGCCCTGGCTGCAACCAGCCGGATGTGAATCCTCAGCGTTTGCGCAGCTAGTGCCCGACGATATCGTCATGGGTCGTGCTGACCAGCGCCAGCAGCTCATCCTGCAGGTCCTGCGGCACGTTCATTTCGTTCAGGACCATCACAAAGTCCTCAGCGCTGGCCGTCCACTCTTCCTCGCTGATCTGCAGTCCCTCATGCGCGGTTTTCATGTCCCGGCCGTTGTAGACCATCGGACCGCCGGTGGCCATGATGACGAAGGCGGTCACCTGGAACTTGATCCCGGCCAGCGAGTGCTTTCCGAGGCGTTCAACGGTACGCGGGTTAGCCGCGATGCGCTCGTCGGTGGCGAGCACGTCGATAAAACGGTCTACCACCGCGGCAATCGCATCCGTGCCGCCCAGGCGGGCATACAGCGAGTCACTGTCCATGCTGCCCTCGGCCTTCAAGCCGTGCATGTCCCCGCTGCCGCCGCCATAAGCCAGGGCCGGCGCGCTGAGCAGAAGGCTGGCTGCAAAGGCCAGCAAGAGAACCACGGGGCTCTTGATCCAACGATACATGTCATCCTCCAGAGCTGATGCAAGGTACGGCATTATAGTCATGGTCGGCACTATGAACGCAGTATTACTGACATTAATACATTCGATCCTTACTCTCGCGGCCTGGCGTGCTGTATCAGCAGCAAACCAGTAAGTCATCCCCCAGCTCCGCAGGCGCATAAGCCTATCGAGAATTGCCCTGAGTGGACATTTCGCGCGTTATCATCTGCTGCCGCGCGCATGCGTGCGTGTCTTTTGGAGGCCGAGGATGGACAATCGCTATCAGTGCGGGACGCGGGCGATTCAGCGCAGCCTGCTGCTGGCGGCGGACGTCAACGCCGTCTTTAATCTGCTGGCCGACGCCCGGGGTATGGAGCAGTGGTTCTGCAGCCGCGTGCGCGAAGAACCGCATCGCGACCTTGAGGGCCGTCGCGTTTTGCATCTGGAGTTCGACATCCACGGCGGGGTGGAACGCGTTGATATCGCGGTGGTCGAGGAAATGGAGCCGCCGCGTAAGCTGCGCTCCCCGGCCAGCGGCAGTCCGGGTCCGGCAGCCGGACGCTTCGGCCTGCGCTGGCAGGCCGCCTGGCCCAAGGACAGCGCTGCTGCCGCCGGCGACACCATTGCCAGCTTCGTACTCTTCCCTGAAGGCAGCGGCTGCCGCCTGGTCTTCAACGAAACGGGTTTTGGCGATGGTCCGGACTGGGATCACGCCATGGACGATCAGAGCCGCGGTTGGGACGACTGCTTTGTGCGCCTGATGAAGGCCGCCGGAACCCAGAGCACCCGGGTGATCGAGACCGGCACAGATTTCTCCTGCAGTCCCGAGCAGCTTTGGGATGCGCTGACCCAGCCCGAGTCGGTCGCCCAGTGGTTTGAACCGGCTGAATTCTGGGACGCGCGGCAGGGCGGCTGCTGGAAGATCCGCCATGAAAAGCACGGCACCGGCCAGGGCCGCTTTATGTACGTCCAGCCCCGGCGCATGCTGAGCCTGACCTGGGACTGGTACACGCCGGGCACTGTCCTGGTGCCCACCTGGGTCGAATTCAGCCTCGGCGCGAGCGCGATGGGCAGCCGTCTGGATATCCGCCACGGCGGCTGGGGCAGCGGCGCCGAGTGGGATTATGAATTCGAGGACCACAGCAAGGGCTGGCAGGACGTACTGGAGTCGCTGAAACGGCATCTGGCGGCCCCGCTGAGCGCTTCAGCAGGCGTTTAGGGACCTGCGGACTTGAGCAGAGCTTGTTTATCAGAATCAGTCCGAACAGCGACTAGAATATAAGCCGTCGTAGTATCTTGATGCGGCGAGAGGTTGAGATGAGTTTGCAGACGCAGCGGCAGCTAAGACAGGCGGCCCGGCTGGCGCATGAGCGCCGGCGGGATAGCCTGCTGCTTGGCGTAGCCGTTTTTCTGCATGCCGTCCTCGTGCTGCTGATCCCGGCAGTGGCCGCACCGCAGCTGGTGAGCCGCGTGATCCACTTCCAGCTCCAGGCTCCGCAGCCAGAAACCCCGAAGGTCGCCCAGACCCTTCCGGAGCCTCCGCCGCTGCTAAAGACCGGCACGGCCAATAAGGCTACGGCTCCGACCATCGACAAGAAGATTCGCCCGGATACGCCTCCGCATCCCCAGCTGCCGCCGACCACCAAGCACAGCGGCAAGGATAAGAGCGAGCGCAAGCCGGCCGCGGCCTCACCGAAGCCCAGCAAGCAGCCCTCGGACAAGCCCGCGCCAAACACGCCGGCCAAGAAGCCGCAGGCCAGCCCCAGTAGCAGCTCGGCGGCCAAGGATGCCAGCGACAGCACGGATGTGGTCGTGCGCGAGCCGATCGCCGCGCCGGTGAAGACAAAGCCGACGGATAACAGCCAGCCGGCCAAGAAGGGCGAGAGCGCCAAGCCCAACCCCGGCGACAAGGGCAAGAAGCCCCAGCCGGGCAAGGGTGACGGCGGGGGTGGCAACGATAAGAAAGACGAGGGCCCGGCGCCGCAGAACGGCGGCAATGCCAGCCCTGGCGACAGCAAGCCCGCCGCGCCGAAGGATGGCGACCCCAAGGGCTCCGGCGATGGCGCCGGCGCTCCTTCCGGTGGCGGCCCGGCCACTGCGCCGAACCCCGGCCCGCCCGCCCTGCCGGCGGGACCGACGGACGCCGAGCTGAACGCGCTTGATGCCTATGGCGACAAGCTGCTCAAGCTGATCAAGCAAATGGCGCGCAACCCGGAACTGGCCCGCGAGAAGAAGCACGAAGGGCCGGTGCGCTTCAGCATCACGGTCAGCCGCCGCGGCAAGCTGCTGGACATCAGCATCACCGGCAGCTCCGGCTATGGCGAGCTGGATGAGGAGACCCGCGAAGCGACGCGGGTGGCGGCGAACAACTTCCCGCCCTTCCCCAAGAGCGTGGTCAGCGTCGAGAAGTGGACCTTTCCGATGACGCTGAAGTTTCCGCTGTATT
>CAZEJB010000034.1:0-30504 GCA_964512635.1 uncultured Planctomycetales bacterium
CCGCATACTTCGGCTCGCCACCGATCAGGTAGTTAGGATAGGCGCCTTCGGTGTCGACTGCAAAACGCTCGATCGAGAGCTGGATGTTGTGCAGGTTCGCCTTGACCTCGGCTTCCTTGGCTTTTTCCTTCACCTTGATGTAGTTCGGCAGCGCGATGGCCGCCAGGATACCGATGATCACGATCACCACCAGCAGCTCAATCAGGGTGAAGCCCTTGCGCAGTCCGCCGGCCTTCGCCGTCGCAGTGTGTCTGGAAACGTTCATGGTTACTCCCTATGATGTTGCACAGTGTGCCTTGGCACAGTCTGTTTTCCAAAAGCAGGTCAATGCGGGAGGCTGTTGAAGTAAATCCAGATCATCTGGCTGGTTCAGCCAGTCTCGGAATTCATCAGAACATGGGCTTCGGGGCAGGGCGTCCTGTCCCGTCGGGTCCTTCAACTGCCTGTCGGTACGTGGCGAAGAAGCGCCGGGCCACCTCCCTGGTGCAGTCCGGCCTGCAATCAGATGCAACACATATTAGATGCACGGGACGCGCAAATGCATCACTTTCTGCAAAAAGCGTGAAAAAGCTGTCAGCGACAGGCAGTCCGAGCCAATTTTGTGGTCAAAAAGTGACTAGTCCGGTTAAACGGGCCGCTGAGGCTTGGTTGTGTCCACACCCGGCGGCGCCAGCAGCAGGTGAATCTCCGGGAAGCGGTAGACAAAAACATTGCCAAGCGGGTCCGTTACCTGCTGGGTCACGAAAGCTCCGCGGTTGATCCGTACCTGCAGCACGGTCTTTACTGGCTGGCCCTGCTGAAGCTGCTGGGTGATGTCATAGCCGACGTGGTCATGATCCTTGTCAAAGACCGGCATGATCGTGGCACCGCTGGGCTGGTTCTCCGGCGGTGCCGGGCGGAACTCGCCGTCATAGTCCATCTCCAGCACGCCGAGGGTCTTGTCGTTTTCGTCAAAGAGCATGAAGACATAGCGGCCATTGCGGGTGTATTCCTGCTTGGAGCCGCTGTCGCGGGTGATCTTCGCGTTGCCGACGTAGGGATAGACCCGTACCTTGCAGAAGCGCAGATCGAGCTGGCCATAGACTTCACTGTCAGGGTCGCTGAGCTTAATCTCGTCGGTCACATTGTCGTTGCGGGCCAGGTCCGCCCCCAGGTCAAACAGCAGATGGCTGATCTTGGCCTCGGGGTCCTCGTTCCACTGGGCGTTCATGAAGTCGACACTGACCCAGATACCCTTGGGTTCGGAGGCAGCTGCTGGTTTAGGGGCATCCTTGTCGCCGTCTTCCTCAGCGCTCTCGTCGTCTTTGTCTCCGTCTTTGGCATCTGCGCCTGCAGCCGCGGTATCGCCGCTCTTGTCGGCGTCCTCAGCAGTTGAACCGTCCGCGGCAGCATCAGCATCAGCGTCAGCGCCATCCGCGCTGGCCGAGGTATCAGCGCTGCTGTCAGCCGCCGTGTCTTTGTCGGCGCTGTCCTTCTCTGTTGTCTGCACCGTAACTTTCGTGCTGTCGCCGCTGGACTTGTCCTTGGCGGGGCAGGAGCTCAGCGCGCCAAGCGCGAGCACGCAGGCCAGCAGCGTAAGCGAGCGCAGGCCGGCGGGGATTGCCCGAAGGACAGACAGGGAAGGACTCGACTGCATATCGCCTCCAGATGCGCGAAGGACGCGCCTGCGCTATGTTAACGCAGGCGCGTCCAGCTTGCTTCCAGACTAATAGTCGACGCCGGGCTTGCCCGGGTGGAACTCCTCGGGGTGGCGCGCCACGGCCAGAGCCGTTTCAATGCTGATCTGGCCCTGCTGCACCAGGCGCTTGAGGTCCATATCAAGCGTCGTCATGCCCCACTTGCCGCCGGCTTCCATCGCCGTCGGGATCTGGTGGGTCTTGGCCTCGCGGATCAGGTTACGGATGCCGTGTGTCGCCACCAGCACTTCGCAGGCCACCACACGGCGGCCGCCGCTGGCGGCGGTACCGGGCAGCAGCGCCTGACACAGGATGCCCTGCAGGTTCATCGAGAGCTGCAGACGCACCTGGTCCTGCTGGTGCGGCGGGAAGACATCCACGATGCGGTCCACACTGGAGGTGGCGCTGTTGGTGTGCAGCGTGCCCAGTACCAGGTGGCCGGTCTCTGCGGCGGTCAGGGCGATACTGATGGTTTCAATATCGCGCAGCTCGCCGACCAGGATCACATCTGGATCCTGGCGCAGAGCCGAACGCAGGGCACGGGTAAAGTCGCTGCTGTCCTTGCCGATTTCGCGCTGGCTGATTACCGACAGTTTGTTGTGGTGCCGGTACTCGATCGGGTCCTCGATCGTGATGATGTTGCGGGCGCTGTTCTCGTTGATATAGTCCAGCATCGCGGCCAGCGTGGTGGTCTTTCCCGAGCCGGTCGGCCCGGTGACCAGAAAGAAGCCGCGCGGCTTGGTGGCAATCTCCTGCAGCACGCGCGAAGGCACGCCAAGCACTTCCAGCTTGGGCGGGTTTTCCGGGATGGTACGGAAGGCGATGCCGATGTTGTCGCGTTCGTAAAACACGTTGACGCGGAAACGGCTGATGCCCTCAACCGCATAGCTCAGATCGCAGTCGCCAGACTCCTCCAGCGAATAAAGCTGGTGGTCCTTGATGATGCTCATGCCGAGCTTGTGCGTATCTTCAGGCGTGAAAACGGGGTAGCTCTCATCCCGGACGAGCTTCCCATGCAGCCTGAAGACGGGGTAGTCGTATGCACGGATATGCAGGTCCGTGCCACCTCTTTCGACACAACGCGTGAGCGCCTCGTCCAGATTGAAACCGTTTAACACAGGAACGTCGCGCTCTTCGCCCTCAACCCGATGCGAAGTAGCCGTAGCTAACATGGCCAAAAGCCCCCTGCCCGGCAACCCGCCAGGCCAAGGCGGATTATAACTGTCCAGATATAGCGCTGGAAGAAACTTGAAGGTACTGGGCCGTAAGCGAATGAAGATTTAACCAAGTCTAAGTCTACTTCGTATCAGTGCTCGGAGCACGGTGCAAAAATTCAAGTTATCGATAACAACTATCTGTTATCTCGCTTTAATTTTCCAGAACCTGTTCAACAAAAAGGGCGGCTTTCGCCGCCCGCTTACTGGTACTTGTCTTGGCTCCCCGGCTTGCCAGGCGCTCATCAAGCCCGGCGCGGAGAAGTGAGATAGCTTCTCAACCCTGCAAGCACATGCAGGACGACGTATAGACGCGGGCTGTTTTCTTTTGTTCCCGGCCTTGCAGCGAATTTCTGAAATTTCGCATCACGGCTGGACGCCGCTTTTCAATGTAGCCCCCGCTGCCCGGCGGACAAGCTGACCTGATGTTAGACTCGCGCCATGCGCGTTTGCCTGCGACGATTTTTCTCCGGGGCCTTGAGTATCCGATGCCTGCTTCCCAACTCTGCCCTGGCGCTGCTCGTTTGCCTGATTGCTCTTCTGCTGCCGCCTCAGCCGGTCCTGGCCGGACACGGGAGCTCACCGGAGGGCACAGCTCAGAATGGCACGGCCGCAGCCGTCCCGCTGCCCGGTTCAGGGGGCGGGGCCTCGGATGTGGAGGCGCTCCTGGCACTAAAGCCGACCGGTGACGCGCTGCTGGATGAGTACTTCCGGCTGATCATCAAGAGATGGCGCAGTGACATTCAAAAATGCGATGCAGTGATTCAGGATGTGAAGGACTTCTACGGCGTGGAAACCTGGCCGGAGAGTGAGGCTGGGCTAAACAGCGAACTGGATCGGCTGATTTCCCAGCAGCCGCTGCCTCCGGAGCTGGAAGCGCGCTTCATGAACATGGGCGGCTTTGGCGCAGTGCTGCCGCGTGAGGACTGCCAGGCGCTGGCGCGGCAGTTTGCAGAAGACCCGCGGGTCTATGAACTGCTGTTTGAGATGGAGGGCCAGCGCTGGCTGGAGGAACCGGACAGTGGCCGCGAGTACTGGCAACTGGACCGCGGCGCATATCAGGCACTGGCGAGCGCGGCAGCTGCCGGGAAACTGCGGCCACAGGGGCTCTTGCTGCTGACTCGGTTGCTCAGTTTCACCGGCGAGGACTATGTTGAAGACCAGCTGAGCTACATTACTGCTGAGCTAGAGCAAAAGACCGGCGGACTGAAAGGCCAGCCGGGATACGAAGCGGCGCTGGCCGCCGTGCTGGCGGAGAACCCGCAGCTACGGCGCACACGAGAAGAGCTGCAGGCCGAGCACGATGACGCGCTGGCGATCCTGGCATCCAGCGGCATGGACGCCGACGGGCTCTACCGCCGGGTGACGGAGATTGCCCCGGACTGGGCCGAAGGCTGGTATCTGCTTGCCGAGCACGAGCAGCGCGCCGGGCGCAGCGCTGAGGCTCTCGCCGCACTGCGGCGCGGCAATTCCGCTGTTGAGCTCTTTAGCCCGCTGAGCTATCCCATGGAAGTAATCGATCCGCTGGCCCGCAGCGGTGCGACAGCAGAGCTAGGTCTGCTTTACTTCCCGCTGCGCATGACCTTCTCGGGAGCCGCGATCTATGCCTACGACCCCGGCTGGTGGGGCCTGCGATCACTGCTTGATCAGCCGCTTGCGCCCCAGCAGAAACTCGAGATCGCTCAGGAACTGCACCTGATGCTGATTCGCCGGGCGCGGATGAGCGGCCCGGCGCTGCACACGGCTGAGCTGTGCCTGATTGTTGAAGGCAAGCTGCAGAATAAGATTCAGGAACAGTTGGCCGCCGATCTCAGTTCAGAAGCGCTGGAAGAGCTGCGTGGCCTGCATGAGGTTCTCAGGGCCTTCAGAAAGGCCAATCGCGACTTCCAGGAAGCAGCGATGAACAGCACCCAGGGTAGCGACGGCATTGACGAAAGCAGCAACTATTCATTCAGCGGGACAGGCGTCCTGGCCAGCCTGCAGCATCTGTACCGCTCCGTCCTGAGTGATGCTCAAAGCGAGCAGCAGTTCAGCGACGCAAAGATCCGACCGCTGCTGGATGAACTTGAAGGCTTTGACTACAACAGGCTGGGGCTGCTGCCTGCAAGATCAGAAGGGGCGGTCGAAGCGCAGCGCCCAGACGAAACACAAGAGAGCAGGCCATAAAACAGAGGCGGGGACTGCTCCCCGCCCGCTTTCATTCAACCAGTTGCTTCATCAGGACGTAAACATTGAAGCACCAGATTCATCGACCACCGTCACATAGGGACTGCCAGGCTTCATGATCAAATTGCTTGCCTCGCCATCAAAAGTCAAAGGCGCGTTGGTGACTGGATTTATACTGCCGGCTGGAATCGATGAGTAGCCGGAGCTGAAGAAGTCCTCCAACGTATAAGGCGCACCTCGCATGTGCATGTCGTAAATACTCAGGCTGTAGGAAAGTACTGAAGCCATTGCGCTGAGCTTGAGCCAGCGTTCATCGTCGGCCTTTGCCATCAGCGATGGGCTGGCACTTGATGTGAAAAGTTCACTAAGGGAAGGAGACTTGCTACCGATTGAGCAAACCTTGACGCCTGGTGCCGGCGCCATGTTATCGGTCTGCTGCTGCTTCCAAGCAAACTTGCAAGAGCCGTCGGGCTGGACTCCCAGATATGCGACGTCGCCTTCAAAGTCCAAGTTTGTGTCATCGGGATCGACAACACCGTATCCTGGCACAGACAGCTCCACTTGAACAATACCTGCCTCAACCACCTGTGCCCAGGTGTCTGGGAAGTGGCCGAAAGCTCGACCATAACTGCTTAGGCCAAAATTGACCAGGTTGTAAGGCACAAGCTCAAGGCCATCAACTTCGCGCGCTTCGACTTGCACCGTGAAGCAGCAAATCATTGCCATAAGGGCTGCTATAACTACACCAATGCGAATTGGCCGGAATCCGTTGTGACACTTTCGTACTGACATCTTTTAGCTCCTCCAAAACTAGTCGCAGTGAACCCTCTTGATCGGGTCATCATTATTCCATTCACAGCCCTCATCACAGGGATCCGAAACGACCCCAACCCAACACCAGTAGATTGCCTCTGCTTCGGTGCAGGGATTTGGAATGTTTGGGCCATGCACGAGTTTGTACAAACAATGGATGGCTGCGGCGCTGGCCCAGGATTCATGCGGAACCCCCGGACCACCGCAGTCACACATCCTGGCACTTGCGTAGGGAGTGGCTCCACGTCAATATATATATATATATCGGCTGTCAAGTAGTACTTACAAAAAAGAGGCGGGGATTGCTCCCCGCCTCGCTCATGCCTCACTAGCTCTTCCAATTGGGGCAAGACCCTGGAGCGCGGACCCATGGTCCGCAATCTATTGCGAACCGGATCTTGTGCCCAAGTCCTTAAGGGCCAACGCTTGGCCAAGTGATTTGCGGACCATGGGTCCGCGCTCCACTAGAAGTCCATGCCGCCGCCCATGCCGCCCATGCCGCCGGCACCGGCGCCCGGGTCAGCCTTCTTCTCTTCCGGGATGTCGGCGATCAGGGCCTCGGTGGTCAGCAGCATGCTGGCGATGGACGCCGCATTCTGCACCGCGGAGCGGGTGACTTTCACCGGGTCGATGATGCCGGCCTTGACCAGGTCCTCAAAGCTGCGCTTGGCGGCGTTGAAGCCATAGTTGAAGTTCTTCTTCTCGGCCAGGATGTCGCGGATAACCACGTTGCCTTCCTCGCCGGCGTTGAAAGCGATGGTCTTGGCGGGCTCAACCAGAGCCTTGGCCAGGATGCGGGCACCAATCTCGGCCTCCTCGTCGCCCTTGAAGGCGGCGAAGTTGATGGCGCCGGAAGCGCGCAGCAGGGCCACGCCGCCGCCGGGCACGATGCCCTCTTCCACCGCGGCGCGGGTCGCGGAAAGCGCGTCCTCATAGCGGTGCTTCTTTTCCTTCAGCTCGGTCTCGGTGGCTGCGCCAACCTTCAGCACGGCGACGCCGCCATGCAGCTTGGCCAGACGCTCCTGCAGCTTCTCCTTGTCCCAGTCGCTGGTGGCCTTCTCGATCTCGGCGCGGATCTGCTTGATGCGGCCCTGGATGGCCTCCTTCTTGCCCTTGCCCTCGATCAGAACGGTGTTTTCCTTCTCAACCTTAAAGGTCTTGCAGGTACCGAGCTCGGCCAGCTGGACGTTCTCCAGCTTGACGCCAAGATCCTCGGTGAAGAACTTGCCGCCGGTCAGGGTCGCGATGTCTTCCATCATGGCCTTGCGGCGGTCGCCATAGCCGGGGCTCTTGATCGCCACGACGTTCAGGGTGCCGCGCAGCTTGTTGACCACCAGGGTCGCAAGGGCCTCGCCCTCAACATCCTCGGCGATGATCGCCAGCGGGCGGCCGGCCTTGTGGCACTTCTCCAGCAGGGGCAGCAGGTCCTGGATGCTGCTGATCTTCTTCTCCCAGAGCAGGATGAAGGGATCGTCCAGGCTGGCCTCCATGGCCTCGCGGTCGGTGATGAAGTAGGGGCTGATATAGCCGCGGTCGAACTGCATGCCCTCGACCAGGTCGATCTTGGTCTCAGCGGTCTTGCTCTCCTCGACCGTGATCACGCCATCCTTGCCCACCGCGTCCATGGCGGCCGCAATGTTCTCACCGATCTCGGGGTCGTTGTTGCCCGAGATGGCGGCGACGTTGGCGATGGCCTTCTTGTCAGTCTTGATGCTGATGGCGTTCTTCAGCAGGTACTCCACGACCTGGGCGGTCGCGGCGGAGATGCCGCGCTTGATCGCCATCGGGTTGGCGCCGGCGGTCACGTTGCGCAGGCCTTCCTGAATGATGGCCTGGGCCAGGATGGTGGCGGTGGTGGTGCCGTCGCCGGCGATGTCGTTGGTCTTGGAGGCGACCTCCTTAACCAGCTGCGCGCCCATGTTCTCCAGCGGATCGCCGAGCTCAATCTCCTTGGCGATGGTCACACCGTCGTTGGTGACGGTCGGGCTGCCCCACTTCTTCTCGAGGACCACGTTGCGGCCGCGGGGACCCAGGGTGACCTTGACCGCGTTGGCGACCTTGTCGACGCCGGCGAGCAGCTTGCCACGCGCGTCGCTGCTGAAAATGATCTGCTTAGCCATAGTTATGTGTCTCCTTAGTCATGTAGGGGTGCACTGTTGGTGCACCCGGCACTGGTAACAGGCGCACATTAGTGCGCCCCGGCGGGTATTAGTTCTGAACCGCGAGGATGTCGTCTTCGCGCAGGATCAGGTAGTCCGCGCCGTCGATCTTGACCTCGGTGCCGCTGTACTTGCTGTGGAAGATGACATCGCCGACTTCAACCAGGCCATCCTTGGACTTACCGTTGTCGTCACGACCGGCGGTATAGGCGACGACCTTGCCCAGCTGCGGGCGCTCCTTGGCGCTCTCGGGCAGATACAGGCCGCTCTCCGTGGTCTCCTTCTGACCCAGCGGCTCAACGATCAGCCGGCCGGGGGCCGGACGGTAACCAAACTTCGCAGAAGCCTTAGCCATGCGAATCCTCCAGAAATGTGTTTTGGGGTTAATTGGGTGAGGCGTGCAGCAAGGCCCGCCTCCCCATTCGCAAGCTCATACCCAGCCCGCTAGCAGCTTATTGTATTTTGCTGCTAGCACTCTCGATATGAGATTGCCAGCGCGGAATTATAACAGCGTCGCCAGCTTAGTCAAGCACATGGGCCGGGAATTTCTATAATGTGAATGAATTCACGATAGTTTGCAGAATAGTAGAGGTGTTCCTAAGCATCAGAAATCATGACCTCAGATTTTTTTAAGTAACCCCTTGCAGGATGGAAAGTTTGTGCTAAGATATCTGCAGGCAGAAAGCCTGGGAGGTTATGAAATGGGTCTGGAAGCACTGGCAGCCTATAGCATTCATAGCTTGACGGTCTACGGTGGCGCGAAAGCGGTTGGACTGCGCCGTACTGGAGTGATCAAGGCCATGGTGGCGGCCTTCCTTAGTTATCTGGCGGTGCTGATCCTGGCGCCGATCCTGATCCCGCTGAAGCTCATCCCGCTGGTCGGCAGCCTCTTTGGCGCGATTGTGCTGGCGGTTGGCACGGCGGTTGCGGCCAAGGTAGTGCTCAACTGTGAGTGGAAGCAGGCACAGGTGATCGGCCTGATCTCCGCCGCGGTCAACCTGCTCTTCGCCTTCAGCATCGGCCGCTGGATTTAGCCCGGCAGTTCGGCTTCAGTGAGATTGAGCTGGTCAAGCCAGCGGCCCTGGTCGCCGGCCAGCGTGGGCAATGCGTCGAGATCAACAAAACGGTAATGGAAAGTCCAGCCGTGGTCGAGGCCCTGGCCGGTAACGATGTGGTCCCAGGCGTCCGGCAGCTTAGCCTCATCGGGCACGGGCAGATGGAAAACATGTCGCGTGTGCGACCACTCGGCCTGATACAGCTCGCCAAGCTTGGCGGCGATACTCAGACCGCTTAGCCCTGCCTCCTCAAAGACCTCGCGCAGCACGGCGGCCTCCGGCGCCTCGCCGGGGTCGACGGTCCCGCCCGGCACCTGCAGCCCGGCGTCTATGCTGCCATCCTGGCCCGGCGGCTGGCTGAAGACCAGCAGCTGCGGCCGGCTATCTGCTGTAAGGCGGGTGATATAGGCCAGCACTTTGTGCACGTGTGAAGTCATCCGCCCAGCATTGTAGAACTTCGTCCAGAGCTGTTACCACATGCGCCATTCGACGTTCTGTTATGCGTAGATGCCCTGGCCGCTGTC
This sequence comes from uncultured Planctomycetales bacterium, assembly GCA_964512635.1. GTDB lineage: Bacteria > 4484-113 > 4484-113 > 4484-113 > JAFGCY01 > JADZFO01. The sequence continues at coordinate 9,608 of CAZEJB010000034.1, forward strand.
AGACGGAACCTTCGTGGTGGCTTACACCCTGCTGGCGATGCTGTGCAGCTACCTGCTCGGCGTGCTCCTCGCTGCGAAGCTGCTGCGCTATGCCGGGTTGGGTCAGTGGCAGTTGGCCGGTCGGTCAACCCTTGCGCTGGCCGGCCCCCTCTTTCTTATGGCGGTCCTCCTTCCTCCGGGAGGGAGCATTTTTGAACCAGCCTATGTACCTGCTGCCGGCGGGCTGCAGTGGGGCATTTTCCTTTCGTATATGGTCTATGACCTCGGCGCGATGTTCGTTCTGGGGTTAATCGGGTTCTTTGTCTTCCTGCCCCGTGTTCCGGTACAGATGATCTTCGCCTGCGCACTTGGCGGAGCGCTGCTCTTCTCACTGTTCAGTATGTACATCCAATTGGTCTGCTTCTACGAGCCGGGCTGGTACTGGGGCTGGTACCGCAGTTGGTGAGCAAGCTGACTGGCATATGTCCCACAGCCCGGCTACCACTTGAACATCAGATAGAGCAGATAAGCCCCGCCGGCAGTAATGGCGAGGCCGATAAACACGCCAAACACAATCGCCCAGTAGACGTCCGGGCGGCGCTCCTCAGGGTAGAGACCCTGGCCAGTCATAAGTGCCCGCAGGCAGCCAAAGACCAGCATGAGCCCGACGACGATCAGGGCCAGTGGGCCCATGTAGACACCGCCGGTTCTAATCAGTAGTAAGTGCATGTTATCTGCGGTTATGCTCACCGGTCCGCTTTCGGGATGACGTGGGCATGGCTATATCAGCCCGCCGAAGCTGTTGAAAAGCCCAAAGCCCCAGGCCACCAGCACCACCCCGATGACGATGCCCAGGATCTGCGACCAGAACATGATGTTGGTGCTCTCGGAGTCGTACATTCCTTCGCGGTTCAGCAGTCCGCGGATGCAGCCAATGATCAGGCCAATGCCCAGCAGAATCAGCAGCAGAGAAAAGCTCAGCCCGCGTCGACCAAAGCCGTAGTACATGCAATCAAGATAGCTGAGAACCACAGGCAAGTCCAGATCCGCGTGCAACAAAAAAACCCCCGCCTTTCGGCGGGGGTCGTCGCAGGATGGTGGTGGGAGTAGGCTTGTTTAGAGGTCCCAGTCCGGGATGATCGGGTCGATATCGAAGTCCCAGTCGATATCGGGGACCAGGGTCTGCTCGCCGACCATGACGGTCAGCTTCTCGATGGAGATACTGTCGCCACCGGCGCTCAGCAGGGTGATGTAGCCGTAGTTGTTGTCGTTGGTGCTGTCGAGGAAGGGCATCTCGAGAGTGCCTTTGCCCTCGTCCAGGTTGTAGGGGCCGAACCAGCGGTAGGCGTCCTTGTTGCCGTAGCCGGCGACGCCGATCCACAGGTCGTTGCCGCTGCCTTCAACTTCGACTCCGGTGATGCGCTCGCCGGCGGGGAAGCCCTTGAGGCCGAAGGTCGCGAAGGCCGGCTGCTCCGGGGTGCTGTCGAGGTTCAGGCTGTAGCCCATCACCGGCTCAAGGATGAAGCCGTTGAAGACATAATCGACGACTCCCAGTTCGTAGGCCGCGCCGCCGCCGGTTCCCATATAGCCGTTGGTGGCAATGATGTTCTCACCGTGGGCCACCTCGTTGTGCATGGCGTCGAAGATATCGCCCCAGTCCGGCAGGTCGGGGTTCCAGTCGAACCACTCGCCCCAGAAGGAGGCATCGCGAGGCAGCAGCGGGGAGTCGCTGACACCCTGCCACTCAATGGAGCTCAGCTGATCATCGTCCTGGGTGTCAGCCACCGGAGCCGGCGTCTGGATAGCGGAGACATTGTCAGTGTCCATCTCGTTGAGCGGCGCACCAGCGCCTCCTGAGCAGCTCGCCACCGCGAGGGTACCGAGAACCATCATCACGATCACAGCGTTCTTAAACATTTGCCCTTCTCCTTTACTTGAAGGAGCTTCAGGTCCGAATCGCCTGAAGGGGGCTCACCCTGAGAGCCTTTGGAAGTTTCCGGGGCCCTTGGTGAAACCGCTAGTAATACCCGCCTGGGGGAAGCCTAAACAGAAATCGCAGGATTTCCGGAAAAATGCTGAAAATCCTCCTGGCGCCAGGCACCAAAGCAGACAAAGGGGCCGCGGAGAAGAGCCGGGGAGATGGGCCGAGGAGGCGGCTGCGTGCCTGTGTGCAGCAAAGAGCCCCTTGCGGGGCTCCTGTTGTTTCCATTGTCATGATGGGGCAAGCCCCCGGCGCGGCGCTAAAAGTCTGCGAGGACATCGCCGTCGTCAAAACCGGGGTCGACCACCAGGGTTGTGTCTCCCATTCCTGCGCTAACGCCTTTAACGTAAAGCTCAGTGCCACTGGCTGGCACAATGGTGAAGTAGGCAAAACCATCGGCGCTGCTGTTCTGGACGGCCGGAAGCTGAATGTCGAGGCTGCTCATGGTCATATCCGTTCCCGCGCCGCTGCCCATTTCAAAAGGACCAAGCCATCTCCAGGCCTGACGGTTACGGTCAGTGACCGCCACATAAAAGCGCTCGCCGCGGCCTTCAAGATGCAGGTTGAAAAGGCGCCAGGCAATGGGCATTTCCTTCACACCATAAGTGGCGAAGGCCGTGCGGTCCGGCAGGGACTCCAGATAAAGGCTCAGCACGTTCGGCGCGCCCGGGGCGGGCGGTATTTGCATCAGACCGGCGCCAGTGCTGCAGTCGACGACCTTCCAGACCTGGAAGGGCATCTGGCCGATGACTGCAGTCTCGTGCATGTCGAGGTTACGCTCGAGCTCAGCAGGGCCGCCAAGCGCATCGACAATCTCGTCAATAGCGGCCGTCAGATCGGCATCGTTGGCGGCTTCCGCCTTCTGCTGAGTAACGGATATCAGGTATTTGATGCCGTCCGCCGATATACCGCGCGGAATTGAGGGTCCGTGCGCTCCCGGCGACTGTGCGCCGGCCTCAGGCGAGGGCTGGGCGGCAGCCGGACTGCTGGCTGATTCAAAGCCGGCAGGGACGCCGCCGCTGCAACTGGCAGCCGACAGGGCCGCGCAGACAATGAGGACCATAAGAGCGAGCTTCTTCAAATCCGACTCCACAGCGACTGGATTCGGCTGGGCTGTCAGTGTCCCAAACCGCTTGTGTTACCCAGTCTGCGCGGCGTCAAACAGCCTCGACGCTTTTTGAGGATGTCTTTAGTGGCTGAGGCGCTGCTTAGGCGCGCACTGTCCGGGCGGGGCGACGGACCAGGGCCTCGCGGACCGCCTTAAGCAGTTCGCCGGCCCGGTAGGGCTTGCCGATGAAGGCCGGGCCGCCCTCCTGACTGATCGCCATCATCTCATCGTCCGGTGCGTGACCGCTGGAGAACAGCACGTTGAGGTCCGCGTACTCCCGCTGCAGACTGCGCCAGATTTCAACGCCGCTCATGCCAGGTAGCACTACGTCCAGAATCAGCAGGTCGATCTCATCACTATGCCGGCGGTAGAGATCCAGCGCGGCCAGACCATCCTGCGCGACAAGCACCGTATAGCCGTGAGCCTTGAGCATCTCCTCAAGCAAATGGACCACCACCGGTTCGTCTTCGACGACCATGATGCATTCTGAGCCGCCGGTAGCTGCCCGTTCATGAACCACCTGGATCTCGGGCTTCTGGTCTGTCAGCGGCAGGTAGACGGTGAAGCGGCTGCCACGTCCGACGGTGCTGTCGACGGCAATCCGCCCGCCGTGCTGCTTGATGATGCCGTAGACGACTGCCAGGCCGAGACCGGTACCCTTGCCGCTGGGCTTGGTGGTGAAGAAGGGCTCGAAGATCCGCTCGATCGTCTCTTCGCTCATGCCGATGCCGTTGTCTTCTACTGTGCAGAAAGCAAAACCGCTGCCGCCGGCGGCAGGATCGCTGCCTGCTGGCGCCGCCTGGATACCGCTGCGCACCTGGATCCGACCTCCGCTGGAGCGCGTCGCGTCCCGCGCGTTGATGATCAGGTTCATCGCCACCTGGTTAAGCAGCGTGGGGTCGCCCATCACCGCGGGGTCGCCATCCAGCTCCAGGATCAGTTCCTGATCCGGGTCGAACATCGGCTTGGCCAGCTTGGCCGCCCCGCGCAGCAGGTCATTGAGGCTGCAGGGCGAGAATGTGCCAGCGGTCTTGCGGCTGAACATCAGGATCTGTTTGGTCAGGTCGGCGCAGCGCTGCGCTGCGGCCGTGGCGTCGTTGAGGCAGGCAGCCATCAGTCCGGCCTGGGTGTTAACCGATTCAGCCATCGACAGGTTGCCGATGATCGCGGTCAGCAGGTTGTTGAATTCATGGGCCAGGCCGCCGGCCATGTGACCGACCGCCTCCATCTTCTGGGCCTGACGCAGCTGCTCGTGCAGGCTGACTTCGTCGGTAATGTCGCGGCGGGCCGAAACAAAGCTGACGATCTTGCCCGAGTCATCGCGCACCGGCGAGATGGATACGTCCTCTTCGCGCAGGATGCCGTCACGCCGGCGGCTCTTGACCCGGCCGTGCCAGGCTTCGCCGGCATGCATGGCCGCTTCCATTTCGGCCAGCAGCGCGTTGCTGTCGCCGGGGTAGAGCAGGGTATGCAGGTGCTGGCCGACGGCCTCGCGGCGCAGATAGCCGCTGGAGCGCTCGAAGGCCGGGTTAGCGTAATCAATCACGCCGTTGGTATCCAGGATAACAATGCTCTCCGCGGACTGCTCGATCGCCGCGGCAAGCCGGCGGGTTTCGCGCTGGGCCCGCGACATTTCGGTGATGTCCAGCAGGACCATGACGGCGCTGTCGCCGGCATCCGGGCCCCCGAGGCCCGCAGTAAGCGTGATCTGTACAAGCCGCACAGCGCCGCCGGGCTGAATGATCTGCAGCTCGGCGTTCATCGGAGTGCCGCCGCTGTGCTGGCGCAGGCGCTGGTAGTTAACCATGCTGGCCGGGTGCAGGTACTCGCTGAAGAAGCGTCCGGCAGCCTCGCCGGCAGCCAGGCCCAGCAGGCGCTCCGCGGCAGGATTGGCATACAGAATCCGCCCGTCCGAGGCCATGACCTGGACGCCTTCACCGAGGCTCTGGACCAGTTCGCGGTAACGCCGCTCACTGTCGCGCAGGGCGCGCTCAGAGCTGATGCGCTCAGTGATGTCCTGTACGAGGCCAATTGCGCCGATGAAGTTGCCTTCATCGTCAAAGCGCGGAGTACCGGTCACCTGGAGTGTGCGGCGCTCCCCGTCAAAGCGCATCACGTCGATTTCATAGGTTGTGATCTCGCCGGCACGGCGTCGCAGACGCTGGGCCTCAACCTTCGCAGCCTCACCCGGGGCCAGGAAGTCCTCAAAGCGCTTGCCGATGATCATCTCGACCGGGCCACAGTAAATGCGCCCCATGGCGGGATTGGCGAAGGTATAGCGCCCTTCCTCGTCGGAAATCACCAGGCCCTCGGCCATGTACTTCACCAGCGACTCATAGCGCGCCATGCTCTGGCGCAGCTCTTCTTCCGCCCGCAGCCTCTCGGTGACGTCAGTGACAGCTTCGATACTGATGCGCCGCCCGTCGTTGTCGCGGGTGGCCACTGAGTTGAGTATCACATTCAGGACGCTGCCGTCCGACTTGACAAAGCGCGTCCGGAAATCCGTCAGGTAGCCCTGCTTCCAGAACTGCGCAAGCGCGGCAAAGGCGCGCGGCCCTTTCATGTCCGGCGTCATAAAGGTGTCGAGCGGCTGGCCGATCACCTCGCCCCTGGAATAGCCCATCACCTTAAGCCACTGCTCGTTCACGTCGACATAGCAGCCGGACTCGTCAATGCTGTGCAGCATTACGGGGGCGTTGTTATAAACCAGCCGCAGGCGCTGCTCGCTGGCGCGCAGGCCGGTCTCGGCCTGGGCTTGTTCGGTCACGTCCTGGAACAGGGCTACGGCGCCGCTGAACAGGCCTTCCTGGTTCATGCTGGGCACGGCGCTGATCAGGATGGTGCGCAGCTCCCCGCTGGGGCGGCGGATCTGCACCCGATAGCTGCCATGCTCACCGCGCCGGCGCTTGCCGGTCTGCTCAGTGATCCGCGCGAAGTCCTCGGGCGTCGTAAAGGTCTCGATGCTCAGCCCGACCAGTTTGCCGGATCCGACACCGAATATCTTCTCCGCGGCGGGGTTAGCGACCGTGAAGCGTTCGTTCTCGTCAACGATGCAAAGTCCCTCGCCCATGTTCTGGACCAGGGCGTGGTAACGGTCCTCAACCACGCTGAGGGCCTGGTTGGCGGCGGCGAGGCTGGGGGAGATGTTCTCGGCGATTACCACCACGCCAGGGCTGGTGGGGCTCGACTGCCGTGCCGTCAGACGCCAGCGCACACCGGAGCCGCCGTTGTTGCCGCTGGTCAGACGTTCAATCTCCACAGCTGTGCCTGATTCCAGCGCGGCCATGACCGGGCAGGGAGCGGTCGTGTGTTCAGCTTCGTGGAAGAAGGCGCAGACATGCTGGCCAAACAGGCTTCCGCCGTAGGCCTCCTGCTGTGCGATGGAGTTGCACCAGACGATGCGCAGCTCGCTGTCAAGCCACAGGACTGCATGTCCCAGACTGGTCAGCATTGCTTCGACTGTGGAAACCGATTCGGGCAGCCCGAGAGTGTCTTCTCTCAGTCTCACGTCTTTCCCCCGTCTTGGAGCCAAGTGCCGCGCGCAAGGCGGGCGGCGCTGCTTCGTTGCGGCCGCGGCATGCTTACAACCCTCCAGCGGATATTCTAGCAAAACATGACTGTCTTTGCAGACAGATAATGGCATGAGCCGTATTCTGCTTATCTAATGTAAAGGGCAGTTTGGCAAATATTCCGTGAAACAGTGGTAACGTTTGCACCGCCTCATGCATCTGTTAGGCGGATCAACTGGATGGACTTGCAGCAGGAGCTGACGGATCAGCGCAATGCGCGCTTTCTGGCCCTGCTGGGACCCGTCTACGAGGATTGCCAGCGCTGGGCCTTTCACTTGACGCGAAATCAGGTGGAGGCGGAGGACGTGCTTTCCGAGGCACTTACTTCAGGGCTGCTGAGCCTTGGTCAGTTGAAAAATGATGGCGCATTTAAAACCTGGATGTTCCGCATCATCAATAACACCTACCGCATGTCATTGCGGCGGGGTAAGCGGCCGGTTGACCTGGTGGACCCCACTGATCTGGGGCACGTCAAGTCTGACAGGCCGGATGCCTTCCTGAGGGAGGAGCGGGCAAGGGCTGTGCGGCAGGCGCTGGAGAAACTGGCGCCCGAGCAGCGCGAAGCCCTCTGGCTCTTTCATGTCCATGGGCTTAGCAGCCGCGAGGTCAGCGAGGTTCTGGGCAAGCAGGAAGGGGCGGTAAGGGTCATGTTGACCCGGGCGCGTGACCGTCTGGCCCAGCAGCTTCGGCAGCTGGGGCTGGACAGCGATGTCCTGGGTGAACTTAAGTAGTGTGGTAAGTGCCGGCGTGGCCGGCGGGGACCTCGAAGGTCCGGGCTGAAGTTGGGAGCTAGGAAACCAGTAGGGTAAAGGCTCTCGGAGGAACGCCGCTGGCGAACCTCCGGCTAACAGATGGATTACAGCCGAAACAATATGATGGGCAATCAGCCAGCCGGCGGCCCCGATGCAGCGCGCGATGCGCTGTGGCGGGAGCTGTTGCTGAGTGCTGAAGCGCCGGCCGAGCAGATCGAGCAGATCCTGCCCTGGCAGCGCGTAATGGCCCTGGTAGACTCCGCGCCGCCAGCAAAGGCGAGCTGGGCTGACCTGGTCTTCGGACGAGTCGCACGCCAGGCGCGCTTTGCGCTGGCCGGGGTGGCTCTTGCGGTCGTCGGAGCTGGCAGTCTCGCCGTGATGCCGGCGCAGTCGGACCAGATTGGCACGGTCGTGCTGGCCAAGGTGCCGCTGACCTGGAAGTCCGGCGGAGCTGAACTGGCCGAAGTGCAGGCCGCGGCGGAAAGCAGCTTCAGCAAGCTGAATGCCGGCGACCAGGCCGACATGTACTTCCTCCCGCTCAAGTCTGAGAATAACGATGCGCATCCCACGCTGGCCATCGCCTTCCTGAACGTGGAAAGCGAGCAGGCCGAGCAGGTCTTTAACGGCCTGGCCGAGCGCTACCCCGGTCTGCGTACCGGTGAACCTGAATTCCGCGACATCCAAAGCCAGGTGTTCGAAAGCCGGCTGCAGGAGTTGCTGGCTGGACTGCGTGAGCCCGGCAGCTACAGCGGCATGGGCGAAGCCCAGATCCGCTCCGAAGTACTGCGCCAGCTGCGCAGCGCCGGGCTGTCCCCCGACAGCATCAGCATTAGCCGCACCGCCGACGGCGGTCTGAAGATCGAGATCTCTGCCAGCATGGATATCAACGTGGCTGGCGGGCACATGCAGGAGACCCTGGACCAGATCGGGCTCGGCCCGGAGCTTCTGGGATCGGAAGCTTATGAGCAGCTGATGGAACTTCAGCCGGCTCAATAACAGAAAGGATGGTATGCCTGTGGCGGTGGGCCGCAGGCAGCAAAAGCCCGTCGGCCAGTGGCCCGGCGGGCTTTTTGTTTCAGGCTGAGATTCCCAGGCTCAGCGCGGGGCGAACAGGCGGCAGGTGGTTTGGCGTCTATAATCTCAGCGGAGGGACTTGAGATGCGACTGCGAGCAGTCATGACCGCCACAGCAGGCTTGCTGCTGGCGCTGGGATGGTGCGCGGCTGCGCGGGCAGCGGAGCCGGACGAGGCCGTGCGCTCGCACTTCGCCGCGATCCAGGCCGAGGAGTACAGCGCCGCCGACAGCTATTTTTCAGCGGACTTCCTCGGCGCCTTCAAGGCTGATGTCGAAGCTCTGAACGCCTACTACAGCACCCGCCGCGAGCAGCTGGCCGCCGGTTACACCATCGTCTCGGTGGAGCCGCTGGCTGATACCCAGCGTGAAACGGCCCGCGTGACAGTGGACTTTGCCGATCCGCGGGAAGACGCGGTGCGCACCGTCACCGAGCGGCTGAACTATTACCTGATTCGCGAGAAGGTCCCGGAAGGCAGTCCCGGTCGCGACGGCGAAGGCCGCGCCTGGCGCATCGATATCTATGACGCCATCGGCTTTGACACACTGGCTGATGCCCGCCGCCGCGCCTACCTTGGCACCAAGCAGGCCTGGGCCGAGGATGAGGGCCGCGAGCTGCGCTCCAAGCAGGGCTTCTTCCGGATCCAGTGGGCGCTGGGCTCCTTTGGCGACGCCAAGGGGCACTACCCGCTGCGGCTGCTCGGGGGAGATAACCGCCGCGACGAGCTGATCAGTAACGGCTATCTCGCCGGATCCTACCCGACCAACGGCTTCAACAATGAGCCGATGAAGCTGCAGGATTTCGGTGAAAGGAGTTCCGGAGACTACAGCTACTACAGTCTCGATACTGACGCCGACGGCCAGCCTGACGACTACTGGCTGCTGCTGCATGGCAAGGTTTCGACAAATTACTACTTCGAGGGCCACGACACCATCTATATCGCCAACGCGCAGATGGATGGCAGCCAGGCCGAGCTGGCCCAGCGCTTTGCCGACTTCTGGCTAGAGCGCAGCGGCAATGAACTGACGCTGACGGATGCCGTCGAGCCGCCGATGCCATCCAGCGCCCTGCTGCCGACGGAGGGCATGCATGAAATGCTCGCCGATGCCCGGGCCGAGCAGGGGGATTCGCGCACCGTGGCCAGCGCTGCACCTGAGCCGGTCGCGGCACCGGACGATGCCGAGCGCGCCGCAGCTTCCCTGGCGGCCATGCGCGCTGATGACGAACCGTTGGAAGGGTCAGACTCTGCCGACGAAGGCGTGTATCTGCCGGCAACAGGCGCCGATGACGACTCGTCTGCACCAGCTGAATCCGCCGACGACAGCACGGAACTGGTTGAGGACGTCGAGCTGCAGGTTGCCGACGAGGCGGTTGAGCCAACAGCGCCGACGGATGGCCAGCTCGCGCTAAGTGAAAGCGAAGCTGCCGATACGGCTTCTGCCGCTGCCGCTGATGACCCTCTGAGTCATTTCGACTGGCTGTTCAGCGATGGCGACAACTCCGGACCCTGGCGCATCTTCAGCTTCGGCTGGGATTAGCACTCCTTTGCCACCTTTATGGTCGCACGGCCGCAGGGTAGTTCGCAAAACACTGGGCCTACAATCCACAGGTGCGCCTTGAACGCCTGCGCCTGAAGGACTTCCGTAACCACGAACAGACCGCCGTCGAGTTTCCGGCGGGGATCATCGTGCTGACAGGGCCGAACGGCGCGGGCAAAAGTAACCTGCTTGAGGCGATCCATTACCTTAGTTACCTGCGCTCCTTTCGCGCCGGTCAGGATCGCGAGGTCGTTCGCTTCGGCACGCCCTTCGCCGCGGTGGAGGCCAAGCTCAGTGATGACGCTGGACGGCCATTCGAAGCGCGGCTTGTGTTGAAGGGCGGCCAGCGCTATGTGCGTCTGAACGGAACAGATGTGACGAAGTTCCAGGACTTCATCGGCCGGCTGGCCAGCCAGTTCTTCTATCCCGGCGAGCTGGCCCTGCTGACCGGCGACCCGGGCCTGCGCCGCGAGGTGCTGGATGTGGAGCTGCTGCGCCTCAAGCCGGTGCTGGCCCCTGTTTACAAGCAGTACCACAGCGCGCTGCTGCAGAGAAACAAAACCCTCAAGCTGATCTTCCCTGTGCCGGGCCAGCGGCGCAAGGATGCCGGGCTGGACAAAGCCCTGAGCGCCTTCACCCAGCAGCTCATCAGCGCCGGGGCCCAGATCATGCGCGAGCGCCGCGGGCTGGCCGGGGTGCTGGACGGCCACTTCAGCCCGCTGTATGAAAGCCTGGCCCCGCCGGGCGGCGAGCGCGTCAACCTGCGCTATCTGAGCTCGGTGGAGCTGATACCCGACGACAGGGTGACCCAGAACTACACGCAGCTCCTGAGCGCCGCCGCCGATAAGGAGTCCACACTGCGCTATACGACTGTCGGTCCGCACCGCGACGACCTGGGCTTTATCCTCAACGAAAGCTACGACCTGCGCCGCTTTGGCAGTCAGGGCCAGATGCGCTCTGCCGTATTGGCCTTCCGCCTGGCATTGTGCGAGCTGTCACGCCAGCGCCTGTCCGATGACCCGGTTCTGCTGCTGGATGATGCGCTGTCCGAAATGGATGACGGCCGCAAGCAGCGCCTGCTGGCGCTGTGCCGCAAGCACAGCCAGGTCTTCATCACCAGCGCCAGCGAGCGTGAAGTCGAACTTATCGCCCCCTTTGCCAGCGCGGTTTACCACGTTGAGCAGGGCCAGGTGCGGCGCCTCTCGGGTGCTTAGAGGGCCGGCCGTCAGGGGCATTTGTCGAAAAATGATCCCATGGGCAGTTAAATCCCGGCACGGCGGCCAAATAGCGGTTAAGCCACTGTGGTTTAACCACGCCTGAACACTTATCCCGGTACAATCCCCCCGTGAGTCTGAAGGAGCGGACCGTAAAGCTGAAGTCTATCTTCACCAGCCTGGTGGAGGTGTTGGAACTATCCGACCCCTACACCAAAGGCCATAGTGAGAGGGTAGCTTCCTTGTCTGTGGCTTTGGGGCTGGAGTTGAATCTCAGCACCCGCGAGCTGCAGTTCCTGCAGGACGGCGGAATCCTTCATGACATCGGCAAACTGGGCGTGAGCAAGGAAGTGCTCAATAAGCCCGGTGCTCTCAGCGCCGAGGAATACGAACAAGTCAAGCAGCATGTGATCTACGGCTACAACATCCTGCGGCCGCTGGATATACCCGAGCTGCTTGACATCACCCTGCACCATCATGAGCGCCTCGATGGTTCGGGCTACCCTGAAGGCCGGAGCGATCTGTCGACACTGGTGCGGGTGCTGCAGATCGCGGATGTCTGGGATGCTCTGACCAGCGACCGCCCTTACCGAAAGGGCATGAGCTTCATGATGGCGCGGCAGTTGATGAACGCTGGCGAGAACAGCTTCAACTTCGATGTGGACATGCTCAGCACCTTCCTGAAGATGACTACCTTCATCTTCCCGGATGAGGACATCGAAGTGTTCCGTGCCCGGCATGCGGCCTGGGAAGCAGAGCGTCTCGGCCGCCTGGAGCGCCTGGTCGACTTCGACCAGGTCAATGGCAACATGCCCTGGACTGTCAGCTTTGCGATGAGCAGAAGGCCGGCCTAAGGCGCAAAGTTACAGGGACTGGATCAAGGTCGAAAGGTCGGGGCAAGAATAGCGCTCGCAATGCCTGCTGGCGTTGCTCCGGGACGCGGACGGGCCGCGCTGTGAAACCATCACACACTATCCCATGACCGGCCTGTGCGCCGCTGTGCAACCGTCTCATAGAAATGCGAAGGGGGCGGGATAGGACCGCCCCCCTCTGCATACAACCTGAACCGTGAATACGGCGCAGGATCATCTTTAGCCCCACTCAGCACCCAGGCCAGCGCCGGAAGATCGACACTGGCTCCCGCCTGCGGGTTTGCATTCAGCGTTGGTTCGCCGGCCTGCCGCACCGCGGCTCAGCCGACAGATAAATCTCAGGCCACTAAGTCCTAGGCGACGGAGTCGCGCAGGGCCTTGCCCGGGGTGAACTTGGGCACGTTGCGCGCGGCGATCTTGATCTTCTCGCCGGTCTTGGGGTTAACGCCGGTGCGCGCCTTGCGCTTGGCGACCGCGAAGGTGCCGAAACCGGTCAGCTGGACACGGTTCGCACCGGTCTTCTTCTTGAGCTGGCCCTCGATGGTCTCAAAGGTAGCTTCGATGACTGCCTTGACCTTGGTCTTCTCCAGCTTGGTGATCTTAGCCACCGCGTCGATCAGCTCAATCTTGCCAAAAGGCTTAGTCGTCGCCGCGGTCGTCTTGGCCGCAGCTCCTGTCGTGGTTGCCATTTCATCCTCCTCGGGATATTGGTGCGCCGTTATATAGCTTGTTCCAGAGGCCTTGTCAAGGAAAATTACCGCTTAAATCTTGGCTCCAGCTGCAATCAGTACTTTAATCCGCCCATGCATGCTAGTCTCAGGAATATCCGCCTTTCCGGATATAGTCAATTATCCGCAAGTTATCCACAAGTCGCAGGCAGTCCCTTCGCCGGGGCTTTGCGACGCACAGGGGCGGGCTCCAGCTGCCGCAGACGATAGCCGCCGTAGACCAGCGCGGATAGGGCAAGCAGTCCCAGGACCGGCATGCCGATTGTCTCGTCGGGGCGCAGTCCATCATCAAGTGGCAGCAGCAGGCAGAGGGCAATCCAGCAGCCCTGGGTGCCGGCCAGCAGAGCGAAGCGATGGGCCATGGTCAGACGACCGCTCAGCCGCCGGGCCAGCCAGATGGCCGCAGCGATGCCGATCAGGCTAAGCAGCATGGCTGCCGCTGCCGGGATCTTGAGTACATCTTTATACAGGGCCGGCAGGATGTAGAGCAGCAGCGCGAAGCTCAGACCGCAAAGCCAGCCCAGCGCGCGGGGAGAGGGTCGCACTTGACCGCTGTCGCGCCGGCGCACGAACCGCAGGGTGCCGCCCGTGGACTGCAGCTCAAACTGCCCCGCAGCCTCATAGTTCGGCGATTCCGGCTCGAGCGACTTCTCAGTTTCCTGCAGCCCGGCCAGGCGCGCTTCTTCGCGCCTGGCGCGGACAAGCGCCAGCCAGGGCAGGCCAAGCACACCGGCAAGGCAGAGCAACAGCTGGCCCAGGCCGGGATGATAAACCTGCGCGGGATCGCCAATGTTGGCACTGATGCCAAAGAAGCCGATCAGCGCGCTTCCGCCGGCCAGCAGGCTTATCCAGATCACGCCCTTTTTGCTCAGAGCCGCGCTGCCTCTCAGCCGTGGCAGCAACATCTCGCTTAACAGCAGCGGCAGCAGGAAGCCCTGAGTGGCGTAAAAGGCCAGGGTCAGAACACCCCAGAGCCAGTTGACCTCCAGCGAGCGGCCGTAGCCCACCAGCGTTCCAAGCTCGCCGCCCTCGGCGGCAAAAAGGTTGCGGGTGATCAGCCCCTCATAAAACAGGCCCAGCGCAATGCCAAGCAGCAGTTTGCCCCAGCTGCCCAGCCGCTGACGCACGGCAAACTCCCTGAGCAGCACTGCCGCGCAGCCCAGGCTGGCGTGCAGGCCCAGAAAGACGATCGGGCTGAAGTACTCCGCCGGTGTCAGGGCGGTGCTCAGCAAACGCGCCATCGCCGGCGCGAGGAAGAAGAGCAGCGCCGCCGCGTGCCAGGGCTTCCAGCGGCCTGCGGCAGTAGCTCCAGGAGAATCCGACGGTGCAAGGCTGCCGGCCTCCCAGGCCTGCGCCACTTGCTGCGCTGCGGCAGTGTCGGATGCCGTCCTGCCGCTCAGCGGCAGAGGCCCAAAGAAGTGAAACTTGTCCTGGCTCACGCGCCGTAGGACGCCGACCGGCATCCTGAGTTCCGCAGCAGATGGATACTTCAGTTAGAATCCAGGCAGTGGAGTTCAACCCGGGGAGAATCGTAATGCTAGAGCGCAGCCGCATCCTGCTGATCGCCAGCCTTATCAGCCTGCTCAGTGCCTGCGGCAGCAGGGAAAGCAGCATTGCCACCATAGCCCAGGACTTGCAGCCGGCAGCACTGCCGGTCGCTGGCCAGGGCTGGCCCTCCGCACTGCCGCAGGATGCGGCCCAGCCCTGGGAACTGCAGGCAGATTCTCACGCCGGCAGCTCAATCAATGCGGCCAGCGACTTCACGCCGGGGGTTGAGCGTTTTCTGGAAGGCGCGGGCAGCGGCGCCAGTGTCAGCAACCAGGGCGAGGCGACGCGCCTCGATTCCGGGGCCGCCGGATCGGGAAAAACCGCCTGGGCGATCTATCGCCTGCCGCTAGGAGCGGCCCAGCCCGGGGCGCTGAGCCTGGACGTCAACTTCAATGCGCAGTCAAATGGCACTGAGAGCAGCTTTTATCTGGCTGTGAGTGATTATGCCCAGCAGCGCTGGGTCTGGCAGGGCCCCTTCACCCGTAACAACAACGTCCGTCTGGCCGGCGGCCTGCTGCCGGAAAGCAACTACAACTCCGGCGCGGGCCACATGTTCGTCTGCCTGCTGGCCTATGACGGCAGCAGTGTGGATGTGGTCGGCGTCAGCGTAAATGCCGACGACAGCGCGGATACGGCCGCGCCGCCGCAGCCCGGTGGTCTGACCCTCAGCCCGGTGTCGGGCGGAGTCGAGGCGCAGTGGAACAGCGTGCTGGCCGGCGATCTGGCCGGCTATCAGGTGTACTACAGCCGCTTTCCCTTCAGTGACGTTCACGCCGCGGGCGTCAGGCGCCTGCCTTATCTGGAGGGGCTGACACGCTGTTTCATTCCCGCCGACGGCGAAGGGCCGGGCCTGCATGTCGCGGTCAGTGCGGTGGATGTGAACGGCAACGAGAGCACAGCATTCTCAGTGCCTGAGGTTCTGATCGCCAGCGGCATATCCGGGGCCCTGGCGCTGAGCGTCGCGAAGTCTTCGGTGCAGCGCGGCGACCCGCTTAGCCTCAGCCTGTCCGGTTCGGCCAGCTACGACCTGGACCTGGACGGGGACGGCGTCTATGAAGTAACCGATTCCACCAGCACTACTGTGAGCCTCGACACCTCCGCGCCGGGCCTGCTGCGCGCCAATGTGCGCAGCGAGGATGGCACGGCGGTGGCCCACGGCGGCGTTAGCGTGATCGTCTTCGCCAACACACGGCCGGTCTGCACGGCGGTCGCCAGCCCATCCAGCGGAGATGCCCCGCTGCTGGTGGATTTCAGCGGAGAGGCCGAAGACAGCGAGGACGCCGCGGCAGCCCTGAGCTATGCCTGGGATTTTGATGGCGACGGCATCTATGAGACCGGCACCGACACACTGAACCCGGCCCAGCAGAACTATGCCGACCCCGGCTTCTACAACGTGCGCCTGCGGGTGACGGATACGCAGGGCGCCTGGGGCTCTTCCACCGTGGGAGTGCTGGTCACCGGCACCGGGCCGAACGAATTGCCCGATGGCTTCATGGGTACGGATGTCGCCGGGGGCGTGGTCCCCATTACTGTGCATTTCAACAGCGATAACGTCACTGACGCTGACGGCACAATCGTGCAGTACGACTGGGACTTCAACGGCGACGGCATCTGGGAGGTCTATGACGGTCCCGCTGAGCTGGACTGGACTTACACCGAAGCCGGCAGCCCGGATATCTTCCTGCGGGTGACGGATAACGACGGCGGCCGCAGCGTGATTTTCGACAACCTCAGCTTCACCGCTCCGGGGAATAACCCGCCGGTGGCCAACCTGACGCCGGTGACCCAGACTGGCACGGTCCCGCTGGCGATCAACTTCAATGCCAGCGGCAGCACAGCCGGCGGCGACGCTGGCGACAGCATTGTTAAGTACGAGTGGGACTTCGACGGCAACGGCAACTGGGATGGCTATGGCGAGGACCCGACGATTACTCAGGTATACACCAGCCCTGGCGTCTTCACTGCGCGCCTGCGGGTGACCGATGAAATGGGTAACCAGCACATCGACACCAGCACGATCACGGCGAATGTCCAGGGCAACAACCCGCCGGTGGCCAACCTTCTGCCGGCCAGCGCCAGCGGCACAGCTCCGCTGACGGTGAACTTCGACGCCAGCGGAAGTACGGCCGGCGGCGACACCGGCGACAGCATCGTGAAGTATGAGTGGGACTGGGACGGCAACGGCACCTTTGACGGCTATGGCGAGGACGCGACCATCAGCTTCACCTACAACAGCGCCGGCAGCTTCACGGCGATCCTGCGGGTGACCGATGAGGCCGGGAATCAGGCCGTGGATACGAGCGCGGTCTCTGCCTCGGCACTGCCCGTGATTCTCGACGACCATGACAGCGGCAATGCCGGACGCCACACTTCCATGAAGTTCATCAATGGCGTTCCCATGATTGCTTATTACGATGACCTGGATACTGAGCTGCGTTTTGTTCATGGTACAGATGGCTTTGGTAGTGGTTGGACTGCACCGCTCATCCTGGACTCTGCCGGACTCACAGGTAGCTACCCATCTCTGGCTGAAGTACAAGAACGTCCTGCTGTGGTGTTTTACTACGATACGACGGCAGAACTTCGCTACATGCGCTCAGAGAACGCCTATGGAAACTCGCCATGGTATCCAATTGAGAGCCTGAACTCGGGAGGCAGTTATCAGGACACATCGTTGGCTGTGATCAACGGCAAACCTGCGGTGGCATATTACGACTTTGGCAACCAGATTGTTTACTTTCAGTCCTCAGACGACGCTACAGGAGAAACCTGGAACCCAGCAGTAGTTATAAGCTCAAACATCGCCGATGGCGGCGCGTGTTCTCTGGCCTCGGTCAACGGTAATCCGGCCATCAGTTTTTATGATGGCAACAGCCAGAAGCTGTGCTTTCAGCGTTCGCTGGATGCAGGTGGCGCGGCATGGCCTGCTCTTATGAACCCTGATCCGGTCGCCCTGCGTGGCAAGAACACTTCAATGTTGGTAGTGAATTCAAAGCCGGCGATTTGCTATTACGACGAAAGCAGTGACAATTTGCTCTTTGTTCGAGCCTTGGACGCCGATGGTGCGGTCTGGGGCACTCCAGTCAACCCCGGCACTCCCGGAGATGATGCAGAGAATCCTTCCATGCAGGTGGTTGGCTTGAAGCCCCTGATTTGCTGCACACTTGGAAGCGGAGCGCTGCGCTGTTACAAAGCAGCAGACCTAGATGGAGCCAACTGGGCCGCGCCTATTACCCTGGACACTGGCACTGCTGCCTTCGGCTGCAGTCTTGCAGATGTCCAGGGGCTGCCTGCTATCTCCTACGGATCAGTTTCGCAGGGTGACCTGCGCTATCTGAGGGGGTTCTGACACACCGCAACCGGTGGCCCTTTACCCTTGTGCAATCACTGCATCCGCTACAATCTCCCCGGGCGCCCCGCATGCCACATTACACCGTCTACACCGTCGGCCACGGCCAGCTTAGCTGGGATGAGTTCGAGCTGCTGATCCGGCCGCACAAGCTGGAGCAGTTGGTCGACGTGCGCAGCATGCCCTACAGCGACCTGCACACCCAGTTCAACCGCGAGCGTCTGGAGCACAGCGTCCGCCGCCTTGGAATGGAGTACCTCTGGCTTGGCTCTGCGCTTGGCGCGCTGACCTCCGACGGCAAGGTGGATTACATCGAGCGCGAACGTGAGAGCCGCTATCACGACGGCATCCAGCAGCTCCTGGGACTCGCGCACGAGCGCCGCACCGCGCTGCTGGGCAGCCAGGCCGAGCCCTGGCGCAGCCACCGGCATCAGCTCATCGCGCAGACCCTGCTGCGCCATGATGTTGAGGTGCTGCACATCCTGCCCGACGGCAGCCTGAGCCACGCGGTTGCCGACCTGTTCCACGCAGCGCTGTAGCTGGAGCGCGGACTTTAGTCCGCATTCTTCATCTCACGCGTCGGTGGGCGCTGCTGAAGGGCCACGGTTGCGGCTCAGCTGCCAGACCAGCCTTGACAGGGTTGTACTCAATGTACAACAGGGTGTTGTCGTAATGCGTAGCATCCCGGATAAAGCGATCAAAATAGTCAGGGAGCCAAAGTGTTCCGCTGCGTCCTAGAATCTTGTTTATGGCAAAAGCTGAGGAGCCCTTCCAGCCTTGAAGTGTCTTTCCCATCGGGTGGCCTGGCATTATCTCGGCCATGACATGAACGTGGTTTGGCATCACAACCCAGGACAGCAGCTTATAGCGAATGCCATCGTTGGCTAGAAGCGCGTTCTCAACGGCCTCTGCGCAGCGAGGATCCTGCAAAATGCAGTCGCCGTGCCCCAGATCAAGAAGTGCTTCAAATGCTTCGCGCTGGTCCTCCTTGGACATTCTGGCTAATGCATCCTGTAACTCCAGTAGCTTTTGCTTTGGGATTGAGTCGGCAAGTCGAAAAGTTATTGACTGTATCGCTCGCGCAGCGTCGAAGTGAGGCAGGTATCCGCGCGAGTGCCAGTGCTTATGCTCAGCCATTAGAGAATTTTAACAAGCTCTGGTGTAGTTGGAGCTCTGAACTCAAGTTGCGGACTGAAGTCCGCGCTCCTAAGCAAGATGCGGACTGAAGTCAGCGCTCCTGAGCAAGATGCGGACTAAAGTCCGCGCTCCTGCTCCCGCACAAACTCCAGCACCTCGCCCAGCATCAGCGGGAAGCCGCCGGCGCGGCTGAGATGCAGCGTGCCCTTGGGCAGGTCAAGTTCGCCGCGCAGGTGGCGCAGGAACTGGCCGCTAAACGAGGTCTCGATCACAATCAACTGCGCGCCGCTGGCGCTCAGGCCGTCCAGCCACTGCTGCAGTTCGACGCGCGGCAGCGGGCTGAGCAGGCGTGGCGCCAGCGCCTGGGTCGCTGTCCCCTGGGCGCTGAGTATGTCTGCCGCCTCGCAGCAGACGCCATAACTGGAGCCCCAGCTCAGCAGCGCTACCCTTGGCAGCGAGCTGCCATGGTAGGCCAGCAGCGGATGCGAATGGGCGATGTTCTCCAGCTTGCGATAGCGGCGCTCGGTCTGCAGCTGATGGTTCTCCTGGCTGCTGGCCGGATCGCCTGTCTCGTTATGCTCAATGCCTACCGCCAGGTATTCCCCGCCCGGCAGGCCCGGCACGCTGACCGCCGCCACGCCATCTTCGCCGCCGCGATAGCGTCTGAACTCCGCGCCGAGCTGCTCGGCCGTCGGCCAGCGCCGCCAGGGCTCCTCGTGGCCGACGTGATGCGCGCTGTGACCATTGCTGCCGGCTGCCTGCGCGGCCAGCAGGGGCTGCAGGTCGATGCGCGGGTCGCGCACGCGCACCTTGAGCTCCGGCACGGTATGCACCGACTGGCCCAGATACTGGTCCAGCAGCACGACCACCGGGGTCTGATAGCGCTCGGCTAACTCGAAGGCCAGCTGCGCCAGTTCATAGCAGTCGCCGACGCTGCTTGCCGCCAGCACGACCCGCGGGCTGTCGCCGTGCCCGCCATAGATAGCGGCGTTCAGGTCGGCCTGCTCGGTACGGGTAGGTATGCCGGTGCTCGGGCCGCAGCGCTGCACGTTGCAGACCACCACCGGGATCTCGGCCATCGTGGCCAGTCCCAGCGCCTCCTGCTTCAGGCTGAAGCCGGGGCCGCTGGTCGCCGTCAGCGCCTTGAGGCCGCCATAACCCGCGCCGATCGCCATGCACAGGCCGGCGATCTCGTCCTCCGCCTGCACGCAGACGCCGCCGCTCTTCGGCAGCTCGCGGCTCATCCACTCCAGGATCTCGCTGGCCGGGCTGATCGGGTAGCCGGCCATGAAGCGGCAGCCGGCGCAAAGCGCGCCATAGGCAAAGGCCTCGTCGCCGCTCATGAAGTGCAGCGCCGGCCCGCGCAGGCTGCCGACCCGCAGGTGCCCGGGCGGCAGGTTAGCGCGCGCGAAGTCGCGCCCGGCCTCGACGGCCGCCAGGTTGGAGCCGATGGTGCGCTCGCCCTGGCGGGCGAAGCGCTGCTGGATGTACTCCGTCAGCCCGTCCTCGGGCCAGCCGTAAAGCTCGCAGGCCACGCCGGCCATAACCATGTTCTTGGCCAGCTTGGTCTTCGCGCTGTGCATCGCCAGTTCATCAAAGGGCACGCGCAGCACACGGTCATGGTGGCTGGCCGGGATAGCGCTGCGCTCCAGCGGCGTGTCGTCGATGCTGTCCAGCACCACCTGCGCCTCCGGCTTCAGCAGCAGCTCGCTGGAGAAGCGGCGCAGCGCCTCGGAATGGAACAGCAGCAGGGCGTCCAGGGTGTCGCCGGCCCAGCTCAGGGGCTGGTGGCTGACGCGGATGCGCGCCGAGCTTTCGCCGCCGCGGATCTGCGGGCCGTAGCTCTTGAGCAGGATGGTATGCAGCCCGACGCGCGCGCTGGCCCGGGCCAGCAGCTCACCCAGCAGGATCACGCCGTCGCCGCCCGAGCCGGCAACCCCGATTGATATGTCTGTTGGCATTAAGCGCCACGAAATATAGCCGATGCCGCTGTTGAGTGCATTCGCGCACTGCGCGCGCCTTACCTCTAGCCAATGTCCAATAGCCAAAG
>CAZEJB010000035.1:0-1321 GCA_964512635.1 uncultured Planctomycetales bacterium
GCCAGCAGGGTGGAGAGCATGGCGATGTACTCATCGGTGGTGGCGTGCTGGCGGCTGGTCAGACGCCATGAGGCGCGCAGAACCTCGCCGTCCCAGACGCCGAGCACGATGTTGGAGTTGCCGATGTCGCAGACGAGGAGCATCGGGGGATATTGTAGGGCCGCCGCAGGGAGTCGAAGGTCGAAAGTCAAAGGTCGATAGCGAGTTGGTCGATGTGTCGATATGTCGATGCCGGCCAGTCCGCGCAGCGAATTGACTGCGCTTTGGTCTGGTAGGGGTGGGGCTTGTCCCCACCCAGCGGCCTTGCGCAGTCAGTGTGACGCCGGGACAGGACAGATCGACTTATCGACTCATCGACTCATCGACTCATCGACTTCCCCCGCTGGACGCGGCCGCGCTGCTACCGGGCTGTAACTTCGAGGCTGATATCCAGCGCCTTGACGCTGTGCGTCAGCGCCCCGGAGCTGATCACGTCGACGCCCTCGATCAGGTAGTCGCCGAGGTTATCGGCGTTGATGCCGCCGGACAGCTCGATGCCGACCCGCGGCGCGATAGATCCCGCCGGGACGGCTGGCAGCGCGGGCTGCGCCGGGGCGTCCGCTGTCGCCGCGACTGCCGCCTGCGCCGGGATACTCAGCGCGGCGCGGGCTTCATGGACGGCAGCGGAGCGCAGGGCGGCGGTGGCCTCCCGCACCTGCTGCGGCGTGAAGTTGTCCAGCAGCACGAAGTCCGCCCCGGCGAGCGCCAGCTCAAGCGCCATGTGCAGGTCCGTCGCCTCGGCGATCAGGCGCAGGCTGTGGCCGAGGCGCTGGCGGGCGCGGCGCACCAGATCGCCGGGCTCCAGCGGCGCCGGGCCCTGGGCCGCAGCGGCGAAGTGGTTGTCCTTGAGCAGCACGGCAGAGCTGAGGTTGTCGCGGTGGCTGAAACCGCCGCCGGCGGCGACGGCGTACTTCTCAAACATGCGCAGGCCCGGCGTGGTCTTGCGGGTCTCGACGATGCGGATGCCCAGCGGAGCTGCGCGGCTGGCCCAGTCGCGGGTGGTCGTGGCGATGCCGCAGAGGCGCTGCAGCACATTGAGGCTGACGCGCTCGGCGGCCAGGACGGCGGACGCCGGCCCGCTGACGGTGGCGAGCGCTGTGCCGGGCTCGATCGCAGCGCCGCTGCGCAGCAGGGGCTGGACTGTGCAGGCCGGGTCGAGCAGGGTGAAGCAGCGCAGGGCGAGTTTGATCCCGGCCAGCACGCCGGCGGCCTTGCAAAGGAACACGCCCCTGACCGGCGCGTCGGGGTCCGGCAGCATGGCGGTGGTCACATCCCCGGCGGC
>CAZEJB010000035.1:1421-29156 GCA_964512635.1 uncultured Planctomycetales bacterium
CCCTGACCGGCGCGTCGGGGTCCGGCAGCATGGCGGTGGTCACATCCCCGGCGGCAAGGTCCTCGCTGAGGGCTGCGCGCAGGATGCGGTCGGCTTCGATGAGATTCACGCGAAGATTGTAGGCGCAAGCTGCTGGCGCTAGGTCAAGGGCGGTCGATAGTCGAAGGTCGAAGGTCGAAGGTCGAAGGTCGAAAGTCGGAAGTCGGAAGTCGAAGGTCGATAGCAAGTAGGTCGATGTGTCGAAGGTCGATGTGTCGAAGGTCGATGTGTCGATATGTCGATATGTCGATGCCGGCCAGTCCGTGCAGCGAATTGATCACGTTTCGGTTTTGTAGGGGTGGGGCTTGTCCCCACCCATCGGCCTTGCGCAGTCAGTGTGACGCCGGGACAGGAAAGATCGACTATCGGCAGGCGCGCAGCGCCGCATCGACTTATCGACAATCCCGCATCGACAGGCGCGCTGCGCCGCATCGACTTATCGACAATCTCCCATCGACAGGCGCGCAGCGCCGCATCGACCTGCGACGTCGCTTAGCCCAGGCGCTCGCTGATCCAGGCCTGCAGGTCCTCGAAGTTGAAGGGCTTGGTCAGGATGTCGATCTCGCCGGCGCGCAGCAGCTCCTGCACCTGCTCGTTGTCGGTGTGGCCGGTGGTGACCAGGATGCGCTGCCCGGGGCGCAGTTCGCGCAGATGGCTGATCAGCTCGGTGCCGTTCATCCCCGGCATGGTGAGGTCGATGATCACGAGATCAAAGGCGTCGGGGCTGCCCTCAAAAAGTTGGCGGGCCTTGAAGCCATCCTCGGCAGTGGAGACCTGGTAGCCCAGGCGGCCGAGCATCTGGCCGACCACATAGCGCACTACGCGGTCGTCGTCGGCGATCATGATGGCCTGGGGCTCTGCCGTGCTGGCAACTGCAGGGGCGGCGGCACTAAGCAGCGGCTGCGCCAGACTGCCATGCGTCGCTGGCGAGGAAGACGGAGAGTAGCCAAGATCATTGAACTGGGTCGCCCCAGCGTCAGAGCTTTGTGTCAACTTTTCCACCCCACGGCCCGGATCCCCCGAGGCTGGCCGGCTGCGCCCGGCCTTGCGTGCTAAGAACATACCGAGAGGCAGTCGGCCGGCGCAAACTTTTAACCTTGTTTTAAGGCTATCTGGAACGTTCTTTAACCAAATGTTGCACTGGAATGAACTTTTCGGCGCCGCGCCGGCCCGGGCTGCGCTAATATTTCAGTAACTGTCGGGGCAGACTGGATGACTTCGGGGCACAAACACACATATTTGACCGCACTGGTGCTGGGCTGCGCCCTGCTCTGCGCGCTGGTGCTCGGCCTGCGCTGGCACGCACTGGCGCAGCGCGAGACGGCGCCTGAGGCCCTGCCGAGGCGCAGCTTCAGGGGCGCGGCAGGCAGCGCCGCCCTGCCGGGGGGTGCCTCCGCATCGGTGGATCAGGCTGCCGCCGGTGCTGTGCCCAGGCAGGACACGCCTGCCGATGGCACAGCCGCCGCCACTGGGGACACAGTCGCCGACGCGGACAGTGAGCTGAGCGCTACTCAGCTGCGGCGTCTGGCCGAAGGCGGGGCAGCGGGGCTCGCCAGCGCGGATGCAGACCGGGCCGCCGAATCGCAGTACCGGAGCAGCAGCGGTCAAAACGGCGGCAGCAAGGGCAGTGCCGGCAGCAAGCCGGGGTCAACAGCCCGCGGGTTGAAGGCCGCCGATCCGCCGGCAGTAAAGTTCCCTGTCGACCTCAACCGGGTCAGCCGCCTGCAGCTGGAGGCGGTGCCGGGCATCGGGCCGGTGCTGGCGCAGCGGATCATCGACTATCGCAAGGCCCACGGTCCTTTCAGCAGTCTGGAGCAGCTTGACGAGGTCAAGGGCATCGGGCCCAAGACCCTCGAGCGGCTGAGGAAGTACTTCTATCTTGAAAAAGTCCAAGCCCAGCACTGAGCCCGCGCCGCAGCTGCCTGACCAGGCGGGCCCACTGGCGGAAGGCGGCAGCGGGCCGCTGAGCGCCTGCCCCGAAGGCAGCCGCCTGCTGCTGCGGGCGCAGCCGAAGGCCGGGGCAAACGAGATCGCCGGCCTGCGTGATGGCCGCCTGCTGGTGCGGGTGACTGCGGCCCCGGAGGACGGCAAGGCCAACGCGGCGATCATCAAGCTGCTGAGCAAGGGCCTGGGCATCCCGGCCAGCAGCATGGAAATCAGCGCTGGCCAGACCAGCCGCGACAAGACGGTGACGATCCATGGCTATGCGCTGGGGGATGTGAAGCTGCCGCTGTAGCAGGCGCAAGCTCTAGGCCAAGCGCAAGCGGCGATTACTGGCCGTCGATGGTCGATAGTCGATGGTCGATCTTGTCAAGGTCGATGTGTCGATGAGTCGATATGTCGATGCCGGCGAGTCCTGTGTGTGCCGGATGACGGCGAGTCTCTGAGACGCAAGGCGCTTGACTCGATGCCGGGTAGGGAAAGATCGACAGGCGCGTATTGCTGCATCGACCAGCGACCTTCCCCCTGCGCTATGCTTCCGCCGTGCCAATCGCCCTGATGCCATCGCTGATGGAGGTGCTCTTCAACCTCCCGCATCCCTTGCCGGAGATCTGGCTGGTCTGGGCCATCCTGTTGCCCTGGCAGGTGACCTACCTGGTCAACAAGAAGAACGTCCGCACCGAGCTGAAGCCGGGCGCCGAGCTGTTCAACTTCCGCGAGCTGCTGGCAGTCGGCTGCCTTGGCGGCTTCATCCTGCTGAGCTTCATCTTCGCCTACTGCACCTGGCTGACGCTGAATCTTGCCGGGGCGATTTAGCGGGGAGCAGTCAGCGAAGACAGTAGCAGCGCGGCCCTGTCCGCGCGTCATCTTGCGCTAATGACTTGAAAAAGGCAGAAGGCAGTTTCAATATGAGCCGCAGAGCAAGACCAAGGCATACTGGACTCAGAGATTGTGAGTGTGCCTCGCATCCTGGCATTCCGAGCAGTCTTCGTGTGGACTCAGCTGGGCGAGAGGCAGTTGGCGCAGCTTTTGCCTATCCTGCAAACCAGGCATGTCCTTTGCAGATCCAGGACTGCCCATAGCAATCGCCACTGTCCATCTCCCAGCAGCGGCAGATATGAACTGGCAGATACTTCGAAGTGTCCAGCGGAAGTTCAAGCATTCGCCCTGTGACGGCCTGCAAGCAGACCTTTTCCTCGCTGACCTTTCCTGACCACCAAGGTCCATCGCGCGGCGGCATCACACCTCTTCCAAGCGAAAAGGGCATTGGCAGAGACAGAAGAACGATTGCTTCAGGACCAGTTCTTGCTGTCCTCAAGAAAGGGAAGAGGCAGGAGCTGATTCCGTCAGCAGGAGCAAGGAGCCGGTTGGATCCGATCGACAGAACAGTTACGGGATGCTGATAGATGGCTGGATCCCCGGTTCTCGAGACCATGCCGTCACCGTCATCGAATCTCAAAACAATGCGGTCTCCGACCTGGACTGGTCTTCTTGCTTTGACTTGGGAATTCATTGTTAGTCATTATGCATACAGCCAAACAGCCTTCCATACCTGCTCTCTAGCTCTGTGGCACTCTGTGAAAATTCCTGTTTTCAGAACGGGCGGCGACTGTGCGCCGCCCCTACAGGAGAAGACGGCCGTATATCCGTGCTGCCCTACAAGATGAAGAGTCGGCCGCATGTCCATGCGGCCCTACATGAAGAGAAGACGGCCGCATATCGATGCGGCCCTACAAGAGACGACGCTCAGGGTAGGGCCGCACGGATGTGCGGCCGTCTTGTTCTTAGTCATGCTCTCCGCAAAGACTGGTTCGGAGAGCCTCGGCCTCGAGCAGCTTGTCGATTGACTCAAGCTGGCCCGGTTTAGCGTTGGGATGAAGCTTGTCAAGCGCCCAGGCTCGGGGGTTGTTCTCAATGTAATTGCGAATCGCATATAGCGATTCTTCAGTCCTCACCACATGGTCGTTAAAGCGATAGTGCCATACAGCCTGCCCCGGAGTGGCTCGCAGAGTGTTGATACGGGCTGTGACTTTGCCCTTGTAGCCTGCCATGAAACTGCTGACAGACCGCGCTTCACGCTCCAGCGCCTGGCGTTTATAGCCCAAGACGCCGTCATCTCGTCGTTCTATCTTCACAATCATGTGAATGTGGTTGGGCATGAATACACTGCAGTCCAGACTAAGCTCGCTGCGCAGCTCAAATGAGCGCAGCAGCTCCTCTTGCGCGATCATGCCGAATCGACTTAGGTGTGTCTTGTCATTCGATACTGAGCCAAAGAGGCACTGACGCTGATGACAGCACACAGTCAGAAAGTAATAGGCCGGTCGGCTGTAGTCCCAGTATGGAAGTCGGATGGACTTGCGTTGAGGCAGCTTGGAATCCACACCGACATTGTAACGAAGAGAAGACGGCCGCACATCCGTGCGGCCCTACAAGAAGGGCGGGTCAAGACCCGCCCCTACAAGAACTACGCGCCAGCGCCCGGGGGCACGATGCCTCCGGGACCGGCGATGCCGCCGGGGCTGCCGGACTGCGGGGCGACGGCCTGCATGAAGGCGTACTTCAGGTCCGAGACCAGCTGCGCGAGCTGCTGGCGGTCCTGGGGGTGCAGCTCGTTCTCCAGGCGCAGCACCAGGAACTCCAGCACATCAATCGCCAGCCGCGCCTGGGCCAGGTTCTGAGTCACCAGGCCGCTGGTCGGGTCGGGCGCACGGCCGAGGCCGATCAGCGCGAAGTTCAGCAGCAGGCCAAGCTGGGCCTGCAGATAACGCGAGAGCCCGCCGGCGAAAACCTGGCGCAGCTGAGCCATCTCCAATGCCGCGGCGGCCTGCTCCTCTTCGCTCATCTCGCCCTGGCCCTCAAATTGGCCCGCTGCAGCAGCGTCACCCGCCTCAGCGCCTCCTGGACGGGCGGGCATCTCCGCTTCGACCTGGCCGGTGGCCCAGGGGGCGGAGTCGTCGTCAAAGTCGTCAGTGGAGGCCGAGGCTTCGGTGGCCGGTGTGGGGACAAGGGGCCGCGCGGCAGCTTCAGGGCCGGGGAAATCCAGCACCGCGGCGGAAGCTGCATCGCCTCCTGCGAGGCTTGAATCGCCCTGTGCTGCCTCCGGCGTTGCAGCCGCAGGCTCGTCCGCTGGTGCCTCTTCTTCCTCAGCGCCTTCGAGGTCGCGGCTGTGGCGCTTGTCGGAAATCAGCACGCGCACTTCGCGCTCTTGCTCCTCGCGTTCGTCACGTTCATCAAAGCTCAATGCCATAGCTAGAAGATACCATCCGGGCTGGGAGAAGCATTCAGCAGCCGGCAGTCAGCGATCAGCGGCCCGTGAAGAAAAGAACCCGATCCAACGCAGAGACAAGGAGGACGCAGAGCCCGAATGAGCAGGAAACTCAAGCTCTGCGATCTATTCTTTGCTCTGCGAAACTCTGCGCTCACTTTGTCTCTGCGTTGGATCAAGTTTGCGCGCAGATGCGAGTTGCTGGGATAAGCCGCAGGGGCGGCACCTGCAATCATATAGATATGTGTATGTGTAACTTGGCAAACATGCGCAGGCCGACCTTAGGCTGGCTGGGCAGAGGCGAAAGACCATGATTGAACAGGTTTGCGAAGGGCCGTCAATGACCATTGCGCAGGTCTTTGAGCTGCTGCGGGCCGAGGTTGAAGCCGGACGCGGGGATAACAAGCTGCTGGTGGAAGGCCCCGTGACCCTGTTTGAGGTCGGCGGCTTTGTCGCCGAGCCGCAGCGCTGCTGGCTGCGCACGAGCTGGTGCTATACGCAGATGAAGTAGGTTGCAGGGGACAGGTTACAGGGGACAGGGGACAGCAAGAGGGGATTCGGAGGCAGGGGGCAGCAAGAGTATTACCGAGCCCTTCTTATTTCTTTCTGTAACCTGTCCCCTGTAACCTGTCACCTCGTAAGGGGGCTTTACAGCCCCCGACCCGTGGTATACTTCCCGGCTTCAAATAGGTGAAACAGCGGGGTCAAGACGGCCCCGGCAAGGAGACCTGATGAGTATCGTGGCGGAAGACAAGGCTGGGATCATCACCAAATTCCAGCATCATGGGACAGATACGGGGAGCGCAGAGGTGCAGGTAGCCCTGCTGACTGCGCGCATCAATGATCTGAACAAGCATCTGCTGGTCCACAAGAAGGACCACCACAGCCGTCGCGGCCTGCTGCTGATGGTCGGCCAGCGCCGCAAGCTGCTGAACTATCTGCAGCACCGCAACTATCCCAAGTATCAGGAAGTCATCCAGGCACTGGGCCTGCGCAAGTAGCAGCCCGGCGCGCCGGACGGCCTGGGAGGCCTGTCCCCGCCTGGTTGCCGCGCCGTCGCTGGGAGCGCCGGCGTCTTTGACTTGATCCGCGGATAGGATATCTCTCGGACCGCCGGTCCCCCGGGCCAGCCAGCCGTGCGCTGCGCGCACAGCCGGCCCAGGCCGGCACATAGATAAGCCTGCAAGAGGCAGCAAAAGAGAGGTTATCCGTGGATAAATACGTACTTGAAATACCGGTAGGCCAAACCCCCTTCCGTTTCGAGACCGGGCTGATCGCCAACCAGGCGGGCGGCGCGGTGATGGTCTACTGTGAGGGGCTGGCGCTGCTCTGCGCCGCCACCGGCAGCCGGGAGCCCCGCCCCGGCATCGACTTTTTCCCTTTGACCTGTGATTACGAAGAGCGCTTCTACGCCGCGGGCAAGTTCCCCGGCGGTTTTATCAAGCGCGAGGGCCGTCCCAGCGACAACAGCATCCTGATCAGCCGCCGCATCGACCGCCCGATCCGCCCGATGTTCCCCGACGAGTTCCGCAACGATGTGCAGGTGATCGTCACGGCGATGAGCCAGGACAACGTGCAGGTGCCGGATGTCTATGCGATCAACGGCGCCTCGGCAGCGCTGGCGATCAGCAACGTGCCCTTCCCCAAGCCCATCGCCGCCGTGCGCATCGGCTATATCAACGGCCAGTTCGTGGTCAACCCGACCTTCGAGCAGCTTGAGGCCTCCGACCTCAACCTGCTGGTCGCCGGCACCAAGGACCGCATCAACATGATTGAGGACGAGTCCAACGAGCTGCCGGAGAGCACGATCCTCGAGGGTATGAAGCTGGCCCACAGCGAGATCCAGAAGATCCTGGGCTTCTTCGACAAGCTGATCGCCGACCGCGGCAAGCCCAAGATGGAGTTCAAGGCCCCCGACGAGCTGAGCGAGGAGATGCAGGCCAAGGTGGCCGCCGTCGCCCAGCCGCTGATCGCCGCGATCATCCCGGCCGACGACAAGATCGACCTGTTCAAGAGCCTCAGCGAGATGCAGGCGCAGGTCTGGGAAGCGATCAGCGCGGAGAACCCCGATGCCGATATCAAGCTGGTCAAGGGCTATGCCCACAAGCTGACCAAGAAGTACATGCGCAAGCTGGCGATGCAGGGTACCCGCGTCGACGGCCGCGACTATGACACGGTGCGCCCGCTGAGCGGGGCTACCGACCTGCTGCCCCGGGTGCATGGCAACGCGATGTTCAAGCGCGGCATGACCCAGGTGCTGAGCTCGGTGACCCTGGGTACCAGCGGCGACCGCCAGAAGATCGACACCGTCAACTTTGACGAGGACAAGCGCTTCAGCCATCACTACAACTTCCCGCCCTACAGCGTGGGCGAAGTGCGGCCCCTGCGCGGCGCCAGCCGCCGCGACATCGGCCACGGCGCCCTGGCCGAGAAGGCGGTGCAGCCGATCCTGCCGACGGACGAGGAGTTTCCCTACACCATCCGTGTCGTCAGCGAGGTGACGGAGAGCGACGCGAGCAGCTCGATGGCCGCGACCTGCGGCACCAGCATGGCGCTGATGGCCGCCGGCGTGCCGGTGAAGCGCCATGTGGCGGGCGTCTCGATCGGCCTCGTTACCGAGGGCGACGAGTACCGCACCCTGATGGACCTGATGGGCTTTGAGGACTTCAACGGCGACATGGACTTCAAGGTCGCCGGTACCAGCGAGGGCATCACCGCGATCCAGCTGGACGTGAAGATCGAGGGCCTGACCTTCCAGATGATTGAGGAGACTCTGGCCAAGGCCAAGCGCGGACGCATGATCGTGCTGGACCAGATGGCCCAGATCATCCCGCACCCGAGGGCGACACTGAGCCCCTACGCCCCGCTGCTGGACATCATCATGATCCCGGTGGACAGCATCGGCGCCGTAATCGGCCCAAGCGGCAAGAACATCAAGAAGATCGTGGCCGAGACCGGCTGCCAGATCGACATCGACGACGACGGCCGCGTGTTTATCAGCGGCACCGACCCGGCCGGCCTGACCCGCGCGAAGAGCATCATCCGCGGCATCACCGGCGATATGAAGCCGGGCGAGGAGTTCATGGGCAAGGTCGTGCGCATCATGCCCTTCGGCGCCTTCATTGAACTGGTGCCGGGCAAGGACGGCCTGCTGCACATCAGCAACATCGCCGAGGAGCCGATCCGCGCGGTGGAAGACGTGCTGAACCTGGGCGACGAGGTGCCGGTGGTGATCCGCGACGTCGACCCGGAAGGCAAGATCAACCTGCTGCGCACGGACGTGGACTACAGCAAGCGCCCGCCGCGTGAGGAGCGTCCCCGCGGTGGCGGCGGCTATGGCGGTGGCGGTGGCTACGGCGGCGGCGGAGGTGACCGTGGCGGTCGTGGCGGCGGTGGCGGCTATGGCGGCGGCGGTGACCGTGGTGGCCGCGGCGGCGGCGGCGGCTACGGCGGCGGCGGTGACCGTGGTGGGCGCGGCGGCGGTGGCGGCTACGGCGGTGGCCGGGGCTAAGCCTTCCGCTTCAACTTGAAATTACAGGGCCGGGCTAAACCCCGGCCCTTTTGTTTACCGATTTGCGGAGGGGCCGCCTAGGTCGCCGCCATGCCAGCCAGCCTAACCCGCTTTTAACTGGCAATTGGCCCGCGCTGCCGATACTATCTCTAGCATGTCATGGAGGACAGGACAACGGCCGCAGCTGCCCCGGGAGCTCTTCTGGAAGAGCTTCAACGATCCGTTCAACCAGCTGCACTTCGAAGCGCCGGTCGTCCGAGCCTCATCCATCAGCCCCCTGGCCCGCGACCCTGACCTGCGCAGCACCTTTCGCGGCGCCAACCCCCTGCACTATGGGGTGGTCGTCGCGCCCTCCGGCCTGGCCTGCGAGGAAGCGGTGCTCGGGCGCTCACCGCGCCTGCTGCTGCGGGACCCGGCGAGCCTGCCGGTCTTCCTCAGCGAGTTGGCGGTGCAGCAGCAGCACGCCCTGGCCGAGGGCCTGGACCTCTATGAACGCTTCAACTGCGAGCGCAGCCTCGAGCTGGTGCGTGAGTCCTATGAGCTGGCGCTGCTGTGCAGCCCGCAGCTTAAGCTGGCGCGGCACGAGCAGGCCGGACTGGCGCTGCGGGCGTCCTGGTCCGTGCGCGAGCTGATCGAGCACGGCCGCAGCGATGAGGCCCTGCAGCGGCGTTATGCCCAGCTGCGGGCGATTGCGCTGGCGCGCTACACAGACAGCTATGAGCATGAGGATATCTCTGCGCTCAAGCTGGGCTACCCCGGCTGCGCTTATCTGATCGGCGAGCTGCACCGCGAGCGCGGCGAGTATGAGCAGGCTTTCCGCTGGCTGGCCCGGGTGGCCCAGGACCGCGGCACGCCAAATGAGCTGCAGCGCCTGGCCCGGGCGCGCCTTGAGCTGTGCCAGGAGCAGCGGCGCAGCGGCGCGCCAGCGGAGATACCGCCCCTGGACAGCGACGGCTCCGGCCCCCCGGGTCCGGCGCGCCCCGCGGTGCAGCCTGAGCATCCCGCCTCCGGCGCCGGCAGGGACAAGGGCAGCAGCATGCCGGCCGGCATCCGCCCTGTGGAGCTGGTGCTGACGCCGACGGCCTTTGGCCGCGAGGGCGCGATCTCAATGGGCGTAACGACGGACGCGCTGGAGGCGCTGCCGCAGGAGCTGCCGGAAGCGGTGGCGACACGGCCCTTCACGG
The DNA here is from genome assembly GCA_964512635.1 of uncultured Planctomycetales bacterium. Lineage (GTDB taxonomy): Bacteria > 4484-113 > 4484-113 > 4484-113 > JAFGCY01 > JADZFO01. The sequence goes on from CAZEJB010000035.1 coordinate 11,365, forward strand.
TGTCCTTCAGCATCCCCCCGCCGCTGAGCTCCGACACCGTGCGGCTGGCCCAGGGCCAGCTTGAGTGGCTGGAGGCCTGGTCGCGGGTCCGCGGGCTGGATGCCTCGGCGGTGCTGCGGGCCTTCATCGCCGCCCTGCAGAACAGTCCCTTCTCGCCCGGCGAGCTGCAGGAGAGCGAGCTGGAATTGATCCTGCGCTTCTGCCTGCCGGATTCCCGGGTCTAGCCCAGTTGCTCCCTGAGCTGCGGCGTTACAGCAGTTATGATGCAGCCCTATGCGCACAGAGGAGCCAACGGAAATCACGCCATCGACGGACACAGAGCAGCCCGCGCCGGCTCAGGACGGGCGCAGCCTGCGCCTGCTGCTGGCCGGCGATCTGCATGGCAGCGAGAAGGGCCTGGCCTGGTTCTATGGCCAGGCTGAGGAGCTGAAGCCGGAGCTGATCGTCTTTGTCGGCGACTTTGTTACTGGCGGGCCGCTGAGCTTTGTGCGCGACGTGCTGGCCAGCCTGCGCGATCTGGCCCCGCAGGTCTTTGTCATCCCCGGCAACTGGGACCCGCGCGAGAGCCTGGTGGCGATGGACGAGGCGGCCTTCGACGGCCTGCGCAACCTGCACAAGTCGGCAGGCTGGGCCGGGGGCTACAGCTTCGCCGGGCTCGGCGGCAGCACGCCGACGCCGCACGGCGGTTCGCCCTTCGAAGCCGTGGCCGACGACGAGTTCTTCGCCGACCCGCTGCGCCTGCATCTGCCCGCGGACATCTGGGTGCTGCACAACCCGGTCTACGGCTTTTGCGACCGGGTGGCGGCCAGCGGCGCCAACGCCGGCTCCGAGGCCCTGATGACGGTCTTCAAGGAGCAGGATCCCGCGCCGCTGCTGGTGCTGAGCGGCCATATCCACGAGGCCCGCGGCAGCCAGAGCTGGCGCGGCACGACCTTCGTCAACGCCGGGCCGCTGAGCGCCAGCGGCGCTGTGCTGATCGAGCTGAGCGGCGACGAGCTGAGCACCACGATGCTGGGCGGGCAGGATTAGAAGAGCGAGACGAAGCGCAGCTCCTGGTTGGTAGCCTGGTGATAGGACACTGCGGCCCGTCCCTGGAAATTGATCATGGACGGGTTGACGGCAAAGCCTGAATTGTCGAGCATCAAAGGTGCGGACCAGCTCAGACCATCGTTGTCCAAGGCCTGGAAGTAAAGCAGCGCCGGGATGTCATTGTTGCCGCAGACGATCGAAGGCTTGCCGTCGATGATGGCCATCGAGGTATCAAAGCCGGTGGCCCCCGTGCTGTCCAGGGTTTGCGGCATGGCCCAGGCGCTGCCGTCCGCATCCTGGGCCCTGACGAACATCAAGTCGAGGCTGGTGTTGTTGTGATAACTGACTGCCGGGCGACCATTGACTATGGCCATTGAAGTATCGAAGCCCGTAAAGCCGTTGCTGTCCAGCGTCAGCGGGGTACCCCAGCTGGTCCCAAGCGCGTCATTTGCACGGACGTAGAACAGGTCTCCTGTGCTGTTGTCCTGGTAGGTCTGGGCCGGCCGGCCGTTCACCACAAGCATCGATGTATCTACGCCGCGGTTACCGTTGGTGTCCACTACCACCGGGCTGCCCCAGGAACTGCCGTCGCTGTCCAGCGCACGCACATAGCGCAGCTCCTGGTCTGTGTTGTTGCGGTAGCCGATGGCGGGGTTGCCTGCCACCAACGCCAGGGAAGGACCCAGACCGGTGTCGTTTGCAGCGTCCACGATCTGAGGCACGTCCCAGCTTGCGCCATCAGAGTCCAGGGCACGGACATACAGCAGGTCTATGCCGCTGGTGATTCGGGCGAAGGCAGCGGCGGGCCTGCCGTTAACGACGATCATCGAGGGCTCAAAGCCAGAGTCGCCGACAGAATCAAGCAGCACAGGCGCCGGCCAGGAGCTGCCGGAGACATCATTGGCCCGGACATAGAGCAAGTCTGCGCTGTTCGCATCCTTGAAGCAGATCGCCGGACGACCATTGACTTCGGCCAGAGAGCTGAAGGTGCCGGGGGTGCCGACATCTGAGACCAGCGTGTTCTGTACTCCGTGGACATGCAGCTGCGCACTTGCCGTTGAGGTCGCACCCTCGTTGTCCGTCAGTCGCAGCCTCAGGGTGAAGGGCCCCAGCTTCGTCGCCGCGGCCGGCTCCAGGCTGCCGGTGCTGCTGGCTTCAAAGCTGCCGTCCCCGTCCTTGTCCCATTCGTACAACACAATACTGCCGTCAGGATCAGAGCTGCCGCCGGCATCCAGATAGAAAGTATCGCCGATCTGGGGATCGGCGGGCAGCACGGTCAGCAGCGCCAGCGGCGGGCTGTTGACATCAATGGCCTGGGAGAAAGTGTCCTGGGCGCCGCTGTTGTCGGTTACCCGCAGGGCGGCCAGAAAGGTGCCGCCGCCGCTGTAGCTGTGCTGCAGCGCGCTCCCGGCGTCGTAAAGTTCGAAAACGCCGTCGCCGTCAAGGTCCCAGTCATAGCGCGAGATGCTGCCGTCCGCATCGCTGCTCAGTGCAGCATCAAAGCTGACCAGCAGGGGCGCGTTGCCGCTGCTGACATCCGTGCTGAACTGCGCGACCGGCAGCTCGTTGCCGGCAAGGTTCACGTTGATCTGCAGGCTGGCCGTACCGACTGCGCCTTCGCTGTCCTCAGCGGCGACGCTCGCAGCGAAGATCCCCGGCCCGGTGTAAGTGAAGCTCGTTGAGGGAGTAAAGGTCAGGCGCTCAAAGCCGCCGTCGCCGTCGAAGTCCCAGTGGTAGCGCAGCGCGCCGCCCTCCGGATCCGTACTGGCCGCGGCGTCGAAGCTGACACTCAGGGGAGCATCACCGCTGGACTGATCCGCCTGCAGGTTTGCCGTCGGCGCTGCGTTGCTGTGGAAGGCCAGCAGGCTGAGCTTTTGCACCAGCGCTTCGCCGCCGTCGTAAGACAACACGGCGGCATACATCGCTCCGCCCGGTGAGCTGTGCTTCAGCGGGTCGAGGATCAGCACGCGGTCGCCAAAGGCCGGCCCCTGCAAAGACCAGCGGCCTGAGCTGTAGTCCGCGAGGGCCAGAAAGACGCTGCCCTGACCCTGCGGCTCGGTCACGCTGAGCTGGACATCCAAAAAACGCAGCTCATCGACCGCCGGCAGCTCCCAGACGGCCCAGCTCAAAGTGCCCGGCTGCGAGCTGAGCTTGAGCACCGGATCGACGTCCAGGGCGCTGGCTGAGCGGGCGAAGGTCTGCACACCGGTGCGGCTGGTCTCGATGATGGCACTTGGTTCACGGCCGGCGGGGAGAGCTGGAAGGTCCTGCAGGAGTGCCGGAACGCCTTTGCCTGGCCGGGTGGCCCTGGAGCCGGTCGGGGTTGACCCGCTGACTCCCGCGCGCAGGGGACCAGCGCCACTGCAGCCGCCCAGCAGACTCACAGAGAGGAGAGTGACAAACAGGGCCGTGACGAATGTTGTACGCAAGTGGCACTCCGGATACGAGGATACCTTCACTTTCCGTGGTCACAGCAGGCAAAAGGCAGCTCATTCTAGAGCACAATTGAACTGGGCAGCAAGGTTTGCGCCTTGGCTGAAGAGCCGGCACATAGGAGCAGGAGCACTAAACACAAAAAAAAAAACGACCGGCTTAACGCCGGCCTGGTCACCGTGATTTTTGGGTTTAAGCCCAACGCACTCGGTGATCCTTGCTTATTCAGACCCGCTGGTGTGATGCAGGTTCCAGCACTTCCGCAAGTATCATCAGGCCATGCGCCCATTGGTGCTTCTCATGGTGACTTTGCTCAGCGCTGCGTTACTCAGCCCGCGCCCTGTTTGCGCGGCGTCGGAGAACAGCCTTCCGACACCCGCTGTAGCGGATGCCTCAGTCGCTGCAGACTCGCCCGCCGCTGCTGGCAGCCCGGACCATGCGGCCTTGGCCTGGTTCACGTCGCTGACGCCCAGCGGGGATGCCCTCTTCGACGCCTATGCGCGGGCGCTGGTGGACAAGTACGGCCCGGAAGGCTTTGCCTTTGGGATCGGCAGCCCCTGCTTCTGGCTCGACGACGAAGTACTGCGCTCATGGGAAGGGCGTTTTGGCCGTGACCCGCGCTTCTGGGAACTGCGGGTTTTCAATGCCAGGGTGATCCAGGTGGTTCAGGCTGAAGAACAGTCCGTGATAGAAGCTGAAGGGACTGCCGGGGAACTGGGGGCGGAGCTTGAGCTGCGCCAGCAGCAGCGCCTCGACTGCATTGGCGACTTCCCCCCGCCGCAGCAGCTCATGCAGAAGGCCTTTGAGCAGGGCGCGCTGAACTCCGAGCTGCTGGGCCGCGCCTGTCTGGATCAGATGGCGGCGCTCAAGGCGCAGGCCTATGACGATGCGCTGGCCATTGCTGCTGATGCCGAAGCCGATGATGCCGTGCTGCAGGCACGGCTCGATGAGCGGCGCAGGCGCTTTTATGGCGACTGCGACGCGCTGCTGATAATGGTGCGCAGCCGCGACCCGCAGGCGCCCTGGCCGCATTACATGCAGGCCCTGGACTTCTTTGAACGCGGAGATGCGGACCAGGCCTGGCGGGCCATTGAGGCCGGAAACATGATCGAAGGCCGCGCCTGGCCGGGGGCGGGCTATCCGCTGGACTTCATCGCCGCCGGGCTGGGCGATGGACAGGTGCCGGGCAATGCTGCTGTCTGCGCCGCGCTGGACTGCAACCGCGAGCAGACACAGATCTGGTTCAGTTATGCCCCGCAGCGGGTCAGCGCGATTTCGGCCCTGGCGCAGCAAAGTGGAGACATCAATAAACAGGCGGCGCTGCTGAAGATGCTGGGGCGCATCGCCCGCGACAGCTCGGGCAGTGACCGGATGACCTGGCTGGTAACCTATTCGGCTGCGCTCAGCGATGAGCTGGCGGCATCAGGCCAGCTGCTCAGCGCCGACCAGCGGGCGCAGCTGGCCCTGCAGATTGGGGCGACTGGGCAGGACTTTGCGAAGTGCAGCCTCAGCGAGTACCGGCTCGCCGCGCAGCGGCTCTTTGACGCCTTCGCGGGTCCCTGGCGCTTTGAAGCCGACCTTGAACAGCGCCTGCCGGAGCTGCAGCAGTTCTGGATCAGCTACAGCGAGCGTCAGCGCCTGCTGGCCTACATCTCCAGCCGACAGAAGTTGAACTATGCCGCCGGGCTTGACCTGCTGGCGCCGGCCAAGCCCGGCGCAGTTGAGCGTATGCAGCAGCGCAGCATGCCCGGCTGGCGCTTTGACCTCGCCGAGTTGCGGGCGACGATCGCGCGCGACAAGGAACTTGAGCGCCGCCGCGCGGCCGGTGAGCCCCTGGTTCAGTTTGAGGAGAGCGAGGAAACCGAGGCAACGATAGGCGGGCAATGATGCCGGGCGCACTCTGTGCGCCCCTACCGTACCGCCCCTGCCGACCCGTCCCTAGGATTAGCGCAGCAGATACTCCGCCGCGGCACGGATCTTCGCGGTGAAGATGCGCTGGTCGAAGATCTCGGCGCGCTGGCGGCAGGCCGCCGGGCTGATCCTGAGGCCCTCCAGGCGGTCGATTGCGGCGTCCAGCGCGACGGCGCTCTGCTCGGCGAAGTGCACGCCGGTCACGCCGTCCAGCACGGTCTCGGACGCGCCGCCATAGCCCAGCGCCACCACCGGCCGGCCGCAGGCCATGCACTCCACCGGCGTCAGGCCGAAGTCCTCCTCGGCCGGGAAGAGCAGCGCGCGGCAGTTCTGGTACAGCACCTTGAGGTCTTCATCGCTAACGAGGCCGAGGAACTCGATGTTCCTCTTCGCCTGACGCTTGAAGCGCTCCAGCAGCGGGCCGGTGCCGACCACCAGCAGGCGTTCAGAGCGCTGGTTGAAGACCTCGATCGCCAGGTCAAGGCGCTTATAAGGCACCGCCCGCGACACCACCAGGTAGTAGTCGCTGGCGCCCTGCGGGTCGGGCACAAAGTAGCCGCAGTCCACCGGCGGATAGACCACCGGCGCCTCGCGGCCGTAAAGGTGCTTGATCCGGCCCTTGACCGTTTCGCTGATCGCGATGAACTTGTCCACGCGCTGGGCCGAGCTGTAGTCCCACTGGCGCAGATAGTGCGCGCTCATGCGGAAGGCGCGCTCCTGCAGGCTGCTCATCCGCGTGTGGGACAGGTATGTGTGATAGAGGTCCCAGATATAGCGCATCGGCGTGTAGCAGTAGGACAGGTGCTTCTGGCGGTGGTGGGTCAGCACGCCCTTGGCCACCGCGTGGCTTGAGGACAGCACCAGGTCATAGCCGCGCAGGTCGAACTGCTCAATCGCATAGGGCATCGCGGTGAGGAACTTCTGGTAGTCGCTGGTCGCCCCCGGCAGCTTCTGCAGGTGGCTGGTGATGATGTGCGCATCCTCCAGCTCCGGCGGGGTGTTGCGGGTGTCATGCACCAGTGTGTAGATCGGCGCGCTGGGGAAGAGCTGATGGAACTGGATCAGGCAGCGCTCGGCGCCGCCGAAGGAAGTAACCCAGTCGTGTACCAGCGCGACCCGCGGGGCGGGGCCAAAGCTCTGCTGGGCTCTGGCGGGCGCGGGTTCCGGGGCCGCGGCTGTGGGAGCCGACCAGCGCGGGGCAGCGCTGTCCGGCGGCGGGGCCAGGGGGTCGCGGCTCTGAGCCGGCGCGGGATTAATGTCCACCATGGCCTCCGGATTCCGGGCGCAGGCCGCGGGCCGGCGGGTCCAGCGGGGCCGCATCGCTGACCGGGCGCAGGCCACCGGGGTCGGCCTGAATGCGCACGCGGCTGCCCGGCGGGCTGGCCAGATAGGAGGCTACGCGATCCTCGTTGACCTTGAAGCAGATCACAGATGGCATGGTGTCGAGTTCCAGGAAGGGAAGATATAGCAGGTTCCGGGCGAAGCGCGGCGCGGGCATCGCCGCCCCGTCGTCCAGCAGGCCATAGCGCCGCACCGGGGAGATAAAATCGCCGAAGGGCAGCAGGGACTGGTGCCCGCAGACGACCGTCACCAGAGTCGGGAAGTTCTGCTCACGGGAGATCCAGTAGATCAGGCGGTACTCATGGCTGTCCGGGCTGTAGACCCAGTAGGCATAGGTCGGCAAGCCCCGCACGCGCAGCTGGCCCACCGGCCCGCTGTCCAGCATGCCCGACAGCTCCATCAGCTGGTCGCCGTATTCCATGTATTCGATATGCCCGCTGTCGCCGCCGAAGTCCGAGCGCTCGAAGGCCTTGGAGCTGTAGAGGGCGTAGTCGTTGGTCGAGGGCTGCTGATAGGTCAGTGACAGCGTGCGGAAGACCGGCTCGGTGTGATAGCTGTCGCGCAGGGTGTCGTTAAGGCTGCGCAGGGCATAGAAAGCCGGCTTGGCATCGCCATAGGTGTCCAGCAGGCCGCAGCAGCGCGCCGGCGACTGGTAAGCAGGGTCGGAGTCCTGGATCGCGGCGAGAAAGACATGCTCAACGCCAAGCGTGCCGAGATACAGCGCCCCGCGGCAGTAGAGCGCGGCCTGCGTCGGCAGGTCAACCCCGACCCAGGTCAGGTCGCTGGAGATACCAAAGGAGGTAACCCAGACCGGCTTGCCGCGCTCGGCGGCCCAGTCCAGCACATCGGCCATATAGGGCAGGCTGTGCTCGCGGCGCAGGGCGCCGACCTCCTCCACGCCATCCTTGGGCGGATAAAGGTTGAAGGCCAGCACGTCGATGTTGCGCATCGCGCGCTGCAGCTCCAGCATGTCGAGGTAGGTCAGGTCCGCGCCGCGGATGCCGCCGCAGACGATCAGCGCATCGCTGTCGGCAATGCGGATGGCCAGCCGCGCACGGGAGATCAGGTCGGCGTATTCGCGGCTGTTGATGCCGTGCTTGTAGTTGATGTTGTCGAGCAGCTGGTAATAGCGAAAGGTCTTGCTGTAGCGTGCGGCGACCTGGGTGCAGAAGTTCTGGTAGAAGTCCGGCACGGCGTTCATTGCATCGAGCACCGGGACGATCTCAAAGCCCGAGCGCGAGAGGCGGCTGACCACCTGGTCCAGGGCGGCCCAGTCGGCATCGTCGGCGTCGAGGAAGGCCTCCATCGGTATCGGCAGCCGCACCAGGGAGATGCCGGTGTTGCGGGCGGCGTCGATCTGCTCGCTGGTTAGCTGGTAGTTGTCCAGGTTGACGCCCAGCGGCTTGTGCCCGCGGCCGCCATAGACGCCGGGCAGGGGGACGGGATCGGCCAGCTCCTCAACCGGCGGCGACTGATCCAGCAGGTCCGGGATGCTGTCGGGCAGGGTGATGGTGCCGACGCGCTCGGCGCGGGCCGGCTGGCCGACCAGCAGCACCAGGACGAGGGCCAGCAGGGGCGCGCAGGCCAGCGCTGCGCAGTGCCGCGCCGGTGCCAAACCGCCTGCCGTTTTGCATCCCACCTTAAGCTGCCCTGACCGGCAAACCCTCCAGAGCGTTCATTGTAGCGCTGAGCGGGTTCAGGGTGCCCAGAGCCGCGCTACAATCGCTGTCCACTCAGATCAAGGCATGCCAGGCATGCGGGGGGCGTCAAATGGGCAAAGCGGACAGCGCCAGGGTCTTCAGCGCGCAGCAGATTCTGCTGCCGGATATCAGCTATAAGTCCTTCACCTATCCCGGCGACGAGGAAGCGCTGAATGCGCTGAAGAACATCCCGGGCGCCGCGCCGCTGCTGACCTGGCTGCAGGCAAACTTCACCGAACAGCTGGTCTTCCTGACCAACAACGAGCAGATGATCCGCGCCGGGCGCCACAACTTCCCGACGCTGTACAAGCTGCTCGAGCGCTGCAGCGAGGTGCTCTCCTGCCCGGTGCCGGAGCTGTACATCACGACGAACCCGGTGCTGAACGCCTATACCCAGGGCCAGCGCCGCACCTGCATCGTGCTGCACAGCGCGCTGGTGGAGCAGCTGACGCCCGACGAGCTGAGCTTTGTCATCGGCCACGAACTGGGCCATATCAAGTGCGCCCACGGGCTTTACCGCCTGCTTGGCGACATCCTGCTGGACTACTGGGATGTCGTGGCCGGCATGATCCCGCTGCCGGGTGTCAACCTGCTGCGCATCCCCCTGCTGCTGGCCTACTGGGAGTGGTACCGCCGGGCGGAGTTCACCTGCGACCGCGCGGGTCTGCTGTGTGTCCAGGACCCGCAGCCCTGTCTGCATGCACTCGGCAAGCTGGCGGGCAAGGTTGAAGGCTATGAAGAGGAGTTTCACATTGATGCGTCGATCCAGCAGTGTGAGGCGCACAAGGATGTCAACAACAAGCTGATCCTGCTGATCAGCATCCTCAAGAACGCCCAGAACACGCACCCCTTCGTGCCGCGGCGGCTGAAGCTGCTGCAGGAGTGGGCCGCCGGCGAGGCCTACAGCAAGATTCTGAGCGGCGAGTATGAAAAGGATCTGCTGGGCAGCCATGAGGGCGGCGAGCGGATCAAGTGCGACTGCGGCACGATCGTCAACAGCAAGCTGAGCTACTGCCCCGAGTGCGGCCGCAGCCTGCAGAAGGACGACGACGACGCGGCAGCCGGCAAGTGCGGTGCCTGCGGCGAGGACCTGCCGGCGGGCACGAAGTTCTGCCCCAAGTGCGGTGCGAAGCAGGAGGGCGGGGACAACAAGCCGCCCGCCGGCGGCGGCAACGAGAGCGAGCTGGACAAGCTGAAGAACATGGCGGGGAGCTTCTTTAAGAAGTCCTAAGGGCCAACGTGCGAATGTAGGGGCGGGTCGAAGACCCGCCCACCTTATCCGGCTGTTTGTTCTGGTATATTCGAATCATGGAACTCACTCGTCATTCTCTTCGGCATCCCAACTGGGACTACTCCAGTCCTGGAGTTTATTTCGTGACCGCCTGCATCTCAGATCGCAGAGCAATTCTGGGCCAGGTGAACGACGGCCGGGTGCAGCTCTCGCGGGAAGGTGTAATTGTTGAGGAGCACATTCGTGCGTTGCCTCAGCACTACGGCAACTGCCGTATCGACGCACTCGTAGTCATGCCGAACCACATCCATGTCAACATCCAAATTCTCGATAAGTACTTCCTGCCCAAGCATGATGCGGAGATTGAAGCACGACTGCATGGACTAAGTGAAATGGTCCGCTCATTCAAGTCTTTCAGCTCGCGAGCTATCAATGCCCTTCTCGGCACCCCGGGAATGGTGCGCTGGCAGCGGGGATTTTACGACCACATCATCAGAGACGTGCACTCGCTGCACAGGATCCGCGAGTACATGCAAAACAACCCTATGCAGTGGCTTCTTGATCGAGAGAATCCGGCCGCAAGTGGCAAGGATCCACTGTTTCAGTTTGTAGAAGAGCAGGATTTGCGGCCGCTTCCGCGGCCGCGATAAGGTGGGCGGGTCTTCGACCCGCCCCTACAACCGTCACCCGCCCCTGCCAACCACGATGGCCATCAGCCATCAGCCATCAGCCATCTTTACAGTTCCGGGATCGTCTCCCCCATGTTGGCGAAGCAGAAGGCGTACTCGTCGGCGACTTCCTCGATGACCTTATAGAAGGGCTTGCCGGCGCCGTGGCCCGCATCAACCTGCACGCGCAGCAGCACCGGCGGCCCGTCCTTGACCTGGCAGGCCTGCAGGCGCGCGGCGAACTTATAGCTGTGGCCCGGCATCACGCGGTCGTCGGTGTCCGCGGTGGTCACCAGGGTCGCCGGATAACGCGTACCTGCCTTCAGGTTGTGGTAGGGGCTGTAGGCGAACAGCGCCGCGAACTCCGCCGGGTCCTGCGGCGAGCCATAGTCGCTCTCCCAGTACTTACCAAAGCCCCAGAGGTTGAAGCGCAGCATGTCCATCACGCCAACATCCGGCAGCGCGACGCCAAACAGGTCGGGGCGCTGGGTCATCACCGCGCCGATCAGCAGGCCGCCGTTGGAGGCGCCGTTGACCGCCAGCTTGGGCGTGCTGGTATAGCCGCGGTCGATCAGGAATTCCGCCGCGGCGATGAAGTCGTTAAAGGCCGTCTGGCGGTGCAGCTTGATCGCGCTCTTGTGCCACTCATCGCCATACTCGCCGCCGCCTCTGATGCCGGCGCTGGCATAGACGCCGCCCATATCAAGCCAGACCGTGCGGAAGGAGCTGAAGTAGGGGTAGTCCACGCTCTGGAAACCGCCATAGGCATAGAGGATGCAGGGGTTGCTGCCGTCGAGCTTCAGGCCCTTCTTGTGCGTGATGAACATCGGCACGGCCTCACCATCGAAGCTGCGGTAAAAGACCTGCTCTGTCTCATAACTGGCCAGGTCGATATCAACCTGCGGCTGGCGGAAGAGGCTCGACTTGCCGGAGGCGATGTCATAGCGATAGATGCTGCTGGGGGTGATGTTATCGGTGTAGGTGAAGAAGGTTTCCTTGTCGTTCATGCGCCCGCCGAAGCCCCCGGCGGTGCCGCGGCCGGGCAGAGGCACGGTGCCGAGATTCTGGCCCTCGAGGCTGAACTTTACATACTGCGAACTGACGTCCTTGAGATACGACGCCCAGAAGAAGCCGCCGCAGGTGGCCACGCCGTTCAGCTTGAGCTTGCCCTCCGGGATGATCGTCTTCCAGTTGGCCGGCTCGGGGTGATTGATGTCGAGCTGGAAGACCTTGCCCAGGGGCGCGTCCTTGGTGGTGTAGAACCAGAACTTGGCGCCGCTGTCCCAGACATAGCTGTACTCGCCGTCGCGGGGCAGCAGGGGATGGATGTCCCACTGCGCGCCGCTGATCTCGGCATAGCTGTAATCGTTGTTGTTGGAACCCGGTTCGCCGATGCTGATCAGGATGCGCTCACGGGCCTCGTTGGGGCCGGCGCCGATCCACCAGTCGGGGTGCTCGGGAATGGAGTAGACCAGCTCGTCGGCGCTCTGGTCGGTGCCGAGGCGGTGGAAGTAGAACATCGGGCTGGCCGCCGCCACGGTGTACATCTCCTCGGCCTTCGGCTCGGGATAGCGCTCGTACCAGAAGCCCGTGCCTTCCTTGTTCCACCAGGCGCTGCCCTTGCTCCAGAGGATATGGTCCGGGAGCTGCTCGCCGCTGTCGATCTTCATCACGAACCACTCGGTCCAGTCGCTGCCGGCGGTGGACTTGGCATACAGCAGCAGCTTGCCGTCTTCGGACACGTCGCTGCCGGCCAGGGCCACCGTGCCGTCGGCGCTCCAGCTGTTGGGGTCAAGCAGCACCTTCGGCTCGCCGTTCAGGCCCTCGGACCAGAACATCACGTACTGGTTCTGCAGGCCGTCGTTGTGGCTCCAGAAATAGCGCCCGGCAGTCTGGCCCGGCGCGGTGAAGCGCTCATAGTTGGCCACAGTGCGCAGGCGCTCGGCGATGCGCTGACGGCCGGGGATGGCGTCAAGGAAGCCGCGGGTGACCAGGTTCTCGGCGTCGACCCAGGCCTTGACCTCGGGGCTGGTCGGGTCTTCGAGCCAGCGATAAGGGTCGGCCACGCTGGTGCCGTGATAGTCGTCCGTCTGCTCCACTGTGCGGGCGGGGGGATAGTCGAAGGCGGCGCGGGCCGGCAGAGCCAGCAGCAGGCCGCAGCAGGCGGTGGCCAGGATGAGGGGGACGGCATAGCTTAGGGTCACGGTTTCCTCCGGCGGACAGCGCCGCACAAAGGCTGATTCTAGCCTGCGCTGCCAGGTTACGGCTGCGGCCTAATGGCGGTTTAGCAGGCCGGCCGTGGCGCGCTCGGCGGCCGGCGGCACCGGCGGGCTGGCTTCAAAGGCGTCCAGGCGGTCGCTGAGCAGGTTCAGCACGGTCGGCGTGGCGAGGCCCTGCTGCTCCAGAACAGGCAGGATCGCACGGCGGAACTCCCGCAGCATGTTCAGCGTGGCGGCCTCGGACAGATACTCCAGCACGTCGCGCTCGCCGGCCCGGCGTTCCAGCAGCAGATACATGAGGTTTACGCGCTTCCAGCCGGCCGAGGCCATGAAGTTGCCGGGCTGGACCGTCAGCGCGGCGAAGGCCTGTTCCATCAGACGGTGGTGCTGGTGGGCAAAGGCCCAGGCGCTGACGTAATGCCACATTTCCGGCGTGCGGGCGTCTTCGTCAAGGCGCTCCAGGATGGTCTGGATGCGCTGCTCGGGAACATCGGCCCAGCCCTTGGTCTCGCCGATGACCAGCACGGCCAGCTGGCGCAGTGAGTGCTGCTGACGGGCGAGCGGAGTATCGGGCACGCTGCGCAGGTAGGCGTTCATGCGGTCGAAGGCGCTGCGGCCCTCGTCGAAGCCGCCAAAGAACTGGACGAGCTGGAGCTCGAAGAAGGCCAGGTTGATTTCCATCGCGCGGACTTCGTCAGCGCTGTAGTCGCAGACGCTCAGTGCCCGGCGCGCGTCAAGCAGGGCGCGGCGCGCGGCCTCACTGTCGCGGGCATGCACCGCCGCAACAAACGGATTGAAGATCTCCGCGGCAAACTCCGTCCAGGACGGCCGCGAAGCTGTATCGCTGATCACCTTCTCCCCCGATGGCGCCGCAGCCCGCGGCACCGGTAACGCAGAGAGATTACCGGGCACAGTGGCCCAAAGTGTGCCCTTTTACGAAGGCCTAACCGGGATTTAGAGCGGAGGGAACTGGGACGGGGGAGAGGTGCCGGGGGACAAGGGCCGAGAGACAAGGGACAAGGGCCGAGGGACAAGGACCGAGGAGCCAGGACCGAGGAACAAGGGAGGAGTGATCAAGGATGAGATACGGGTCGCAGCTGCGATGCCGCTCCAGGAGGCTGCGCCTCTGCCGTAAGCTGTAACCACATGCTCATTTCGCTATACTTGCAGGCATGAGCATCAAACTCGCCGAGCGCCTCGAGCGCCTGCCGCCCTATCTCTTCGCGCGCATTGACGCCGCCCGCGCGGCGGCGCAGGCCCGCGGGCTCGATACAGTCTCGATGGGCATCGGCGACCCCGACCGCGACCCGCCCGCCTGGATCCGCGAGATCCTCTGTGAAGAGGTCATGCGCTCCGGCAACCACCGCTACCCCAGCTACAAGGGCCACCCGAAACTGCACGAGGCGGCCCTGCGCTATGTGGAGCGCAGCTTCGGCGTGACGGGGCCAAGTGATACTCCTTTGGGCCTGCCGAACGTGATGACCACCATCGGCTCCAAGGAAGGCATCGCGAACCTGGTCAGTGTGCTGGTCAACCCCGGCGATCTGATCGTGATGCCCGACCCGATGTACCCGGTCTTCGGCACCATGGGCCGCCTGCTCGGCGCCGAGGTGGCGGCCCTGCCGGTCCACCCCAGCACGAAGTTCATGCCGCATCCCGGCGAGCTGCTCAGCGCGGAGGATGCCGCCCGGGCCCGTGTGCTGTTTATCAACTATCCGCATAACCCCACCGGCCAGCTGGCCAGCCCGGAGTATCTGCAGGAGCTGGTGGACTGGGCGCTGGCCAACGATGTGATCATCGTCAGCGACATGGCCTACGGCGAGATCTACTTCGACCCGGCGCGCAAGCCGGCCTCGGTGCTGGCCTGCCGCGGCGCGCTGGACTGCGCCATCGAGCTGCACTCCTTCAGCAAGAGCTTCAACATGACCGGCTGGCGCGTCGGCTTCGCGGTTGGCAATGAGACCCTCGTCGGCGGCCTGCACCGCGTCAAGAGCAACATCGACTCGGGCTGCTTCGACGCGATCCAGCTGGCGATGGCGCGGACCCTGGACGACCCGCGCTGCGACCCCTTCCTTGATGAGAACCGCGCGCACTACAAGGCGCGGCTGGACAAGGTCTGCTCCGCGCTGGACAGCATGGACGTGAAGTACCACCGGCCCGGCGCCAGCATCTTCATCTGGTGCGAGCTGCCGGAGAACGCACCGCTGCTGGCCGCCGATGCCGCGACCAGCCCCGGCGGGCCGACGACGGATGCCCACGGCGGGCCGCTGCGCGACTCCTTTGCCTGGTGCGCCAGCCTGCTGGACTCCACGGGCCTTGTTGTCGGCCCCGGCGCGGGCTACGGCAAGTGGGGCGAGGGCTTCTTCCGTCTCAGCCTCTCCACGCCGGACGAGGACATCGACCGCGCGATCGAGAAGCTGCGGGGCTTTGTGAAGCAGTAGGGGCGCACAGAGTGCGCCCGGCACTCACCTGAAGCGCTGCAATCGCAAACCTGTCACCCGCTCGCGCTCCGCGATGTTACCCATGGTTTCACTTAGCTTAAAGCCTAATGCGGCCGATCAACTCTGGGTATGCTGATTGGAACATGCCCATGCCGCTGAAGCTCCTCCGCAGAGATGCTGCGCCCGCTCGGCAGTTGTCGGCCCTGCAAGCGACACTGCTCACCTTCGCGCTGCTGGCGCTGAGCGCCTGCACCGGCGATACCAGGCGCCCGGAATCGGATTCGGCCGGCGCGGGATTTAAGCTCGCCGCGCTGGCGCAGACGCAGCCGGGCCTAGGCTCGGCTGGCTTTCTGATGTCGCCAAAACGCGTCGACGCCCGGGGCGCCGAGCTGGTCGTCCGCGCGGATGCTGCGCAGGCCCTGCGCGGGGCCAGCCTCGAGCTGCGTTTTGACGCCCGGAGCTTTGCGCTGGCGAATGTCAGCTGGAACCCGCAGTTGGTGGACCCGGACAGCAGCCTGAGCCTGCAGCTCACCGACCCGCAGGATCCGGGCCGCATCGAGCTTGGCTTTGTGCAGCTCAATGCGCTGGAGCAGCCGGGCTTTTCCGGCAGCGCCGAGCTCTGCCGCATCTCTTTCACGCCAGGAGACAGCAGGAAAGCAGCGGGGGTCGACGAGCGGGCAACGGCTGGCATCGGCCCTGACAGCAGCCGCTCAGCCTCCACCCCGCCGCGCAATCCCGGCTCCGCCGCAAGCGTCAGCCTTGACGCCCCCGGCGAGACGCTGAGCTGGTACTACTCGCTGGCCGGCGACTATGACCAGAACGGCATCGTGGCGGTGCAGGACCTCAGCTCGGTGGGCATCCACTACGACCCGCAGCACAGCGGCGCCTACGACCCGGCGAGCATCGAAGCGCAGGTCGACGGCAACCGCGACGGCCGGATCAGCGTGCAGGACCTGACGCCCATCGGCTCCAACTTCCAGACCCGCGCAACGGGCTACAACATCTATCGCAGTACTGAGCAAGGCGACTACCCGGCGGCGCATGACGCGGCGGATGTCCAGTCGCCGATCGCCAACGTCAACTTCCCCGGCGCCGACTCCGCCCCCGGCGCGCGCCTGCACTGGAGCGTGCCGCTTGGCCCGGTGGCCGCCGGCGAGAACTTTTGGGTGCGCCTGCTTGACGACGGCGAGAGCGGGAATGCCAAGCTTGGCGCGCTGAGCCCCAGCCAGCCTGACCTATGGGACGTGGATGCTGTCCCGCCTCCGCCGCCCACTGACCTGCGGGCCTTCCCCGGCGCCGAGGGCTTCGGCGCCTTCGCATCCGGCGGCCGCGGCGGGCAGGTGATCTATGTCACCAACCTGAACACCTCCGGCCCCGGCAGCCTGCAGGCCGCGCTGGACACGCCCGGGCCGAAGTATGTGCTGTTCAAGGTCAGCGGCGTCATCGACGGCGCGGTGACCATGACCCGCGGCGATGTCACGCTCGCCGGCCAGACTTCCCCCGGCGGGATCATCGTGCGCGGCTTTATCTGCGATCCTGAGCCTTATGTTGAGGACGACGACACCGGCCTGCAAAGCCATCCCGAGAACTTCATCCTGCGGCATCTGCGCTCGCGCCCGGACTTTGAGTCCGGCTCCGGCAGCCCCAGCGACGACGGCCTGCGCCTGCATCACTGCGTCAACGGCATCGTCGACCACTTCTCCATCGCCAACGCTGCGGATGAAGCGGTGCAGATTTCCTGGAGCCGCGATCTCACTATCCAGGACAGCCTTTTTGCCGAGACCCTTGGCGACCATGCCTATCTTGGCGGGATGCTGATCAACTACAGCAACCCGGCGGACGGCTGGCCGCTGACGCGCCTGAGCATCCATCACAACTGCTGGAACCGCATCATGGGCCGCATGCCGGAGCTGTCGCGCGAGAGCCCGAATGCCGCCGGCTCCGTCATGGAGCTCGAGCTGTCTTGCAACCTGCTCTGGGATCCCGGCATCAACATCCAGGTCGCGCCAAACCGCGGCCAGCTGGATGAGCAGCCGGTTTACTACGCCATGAACTGGGTCGGCAACCGCGCGATCGGCCGCGCCAGCTTCCCCGAGCCGAGCGCCCAGGCGCCGGGCTGGACCTTTGGCCTCCTGAGCGCGGACTTCCTGCAGCTCAGCCCGGATGACAACAGTATCTTCGCCAGCGGCAACGTCAATGACTCCTTCCCCGGCTTCACCGACTACCAGCAGCTCTACTGCTGCAACGACTATGACCAGCAGGTCGCAAACGATCCCGGCGGTCTGCCCTTCCCGAGCAACCTGATGCCCGGGCCATTTGCCCGCGAACAGCGCCACGACTTCCCGGAGATCAGCTATACGCCGGCGCTGGACCTGCCGAACTATGTCCACGGCCATGTTGGCGCGCGGCCCAGCGACCCGATGGACCGGCGACTGCTGCAAGCCATCAGCGACGGCGTGATCGACCTGGCGCGCCGTGATCTGAAGCACCCGGCGGACGACACCTTCAGCTTCGACTGGACGGCGGGCAGCCCGCCCGATGCTCCGCTGGACAGCGACAGCGACGGCATGCCGGACGACTGGGAAAACCTGCACGGCCTCGACCCGCAGGTCCAGGACCACAACGGCACTGGCCTTTCGCTGGAGCTGACGGGGGCGGAAGGTTACACCAACCTGGAGTGCTATCTGAACGAGCTGGCCGACCAGCTTGAGCACTAGTGCTGCAACCGGCGAAGCGGCAGGCGTAAACGTAGCATTCCTAGCTCGTCTCATGCCGGCGCAGGCGCACGGCCTGGCGGGCCATGTAAAGCAGGATCACGG
>CAZEJB010000036.1:0-22285 GCA_964512635.1 uncultured Planctomycetales bacterium
GCAGGCGCACGCAGTGCGCCACTACCCCTGAACGGAAGGCGCACGCAGTGCGCCACTACCGCATTGAGCAATGAGCACTCAGCACTCTCCCCTAGGGGTGATAGCGCATCACAAAGCCGCCGCCGCTGTCGCTGCCGCTGAAGCTGAAGTCGGCGAAGTCGACGCTCAGCACGCTGCTGCCGGAGGCGTTGGGGTCGATGTCCTGCGCCAGGGCCGGCGTGGCCCAGTCGAAGGAGTCCGGCGTGAGGAAGCTGTAGACATAGTCGTTGAAGACCACGCCGTGCGAGTCGCACTGCGCGCCGAGGAATAGCGCGCCGCCGGGGCCGCTGACCGGGGCGCAGTCGCCGCTGCTGTCGTATTCCGCGCCGAGGCCGTAGTGCTTACTGAGCGCCAGGCTGCCGTCAGCGTTGACCCGGAACAGCGAAGCCAGGGTGCCAAAGGGGTTTTGGGTATAGCCGCCGCAGAGCACCCCGCCGCTGCCGTCGGACCCGCAGGGCCCGAAGCCGGCATAGAGGTCGCCGCTGAGCAGCTCGGGCACGCGCAGCCACTCAAAGCTGCCGTCTGTGCCGGCCTTGAGCAGCAGCGGATATGTCCGGCCGGAGACCGCGCCACTGCCCTGGCCGCTGAGATAAACTCCCGCGCCGCTGACGCAGACTCCCCTGGCATAACTGTCGAGCTCTTCGGAGTCATAGCTGACGCTCAGCACGCGGTCCCACAGCTCGGCATGGTCGCGGTCGAGGCTGAGCAGGTTAACGCGCAGGGCCGCGCCGGATTCCAGCGGGCTGTGCGTGCTGAGATAGAGGCGGTCGGAGCCATCGATGGCCAGGCCGCCGAAGAAGCGGCCGGCGGCGTTGTCGTTCTCGCTCCAGCGCCGGCTTTGCTCCAGGCTGCCGTCAGCACTGCAGCGGAACAGCAGGATCTCGTTGCGGTTGGGGCCGTTGAATTCGCCGGCAATGTGCACATCCCCCTGGCTGTCGGTGACCAGACCGGCATAGCCGGTCACCACATCGAGACTGGTGCCGGCGCCGGGGTCGATGGCCTTGCTGAAGTTCAGCCCGCCATCAGCCGGGTCAAGCTGCAGCAGCAGCATGAAGTTGCCGGAGTTGCGGCTGATATCCGCGAGGGCATAGAGCTCGCCGCCGCTGCCAAGCGCGATGCCGTGCATCACATCCGAGGCTCCGAACATGCTGGTATAGAGCCGGCGCTTCCAGACGACCGCGCCCTGCGGGTCGAGCCGCATCAGCAGCCCGTCGGTCCCTTCGGTGGCCCCGAGATAGGTCGTTCCGCACAGAAAGCTGGAGCCGTCGGGCAGCGGGATGATCTGGCGGATGTTGCTGTCGCTGTAGCTGTGGCGCCAGTCGACGCGGATGACGATGATCGCGGTGTCGGTCTGGTTGGAGTCATTGGTGATACGCACTGTTGCGTTGAAGATGCCCGCCGCGCTGTAAGTGAAGCCATTCAGTGCATCTGTTGTGCCATTGTCGATAAAGCTGCCGTCGCCCTCGGGGTCGAATTCGTATTTAGTGATCGTGCCCGCCCCGGCCTCGCTGAGCCCGGCGTCGAAGTTAATGCTCTGGCTGAGGTCGATGCGGGGGCTGGATACTTCGAGTACCGCGCTTGGCCCCTGCGTAACCGGGATGGTCACGTTGGCCTGCTCCTGCTGGCCGTCATCGTCGGTGACGGTAACCACGCAGAACTGGTCCCCGGCCTCGCTGAAGACCACATTTTCCAGTACCGGGTCGGTACCGTTATCAAAGAGCTGCTCATTGGCGAAGAAGGTATAATTCACGATCGCGCCGTCCGGGTCGCTGCTGAGGCTGGCATCCAGGGTGAAGCTGTCGGCGGTGCTGCCGCCAGGGGGCGTCGCGGACAAATCCGGCAGCGGCGCCTGGTTGTCGCCAAGGCGGACGTAGTCGAGGCTGGCGGGTGTGCTGCCGCCCAGCGCCAGGGCAATGAATGTGTTGTTATCAGCGTTGCGATAGCGGTCGTCAAAGGCGATTGCGCCGGGGCTGACGATGTTGTTCGCCGGGACAGCGAACCACTCCCAGCGGTTCAGGTCGAAGTTGGCGATGGCCATGAAGGCACTGCCCTCGGCAGGGGCCGTATCCCAGTCCAGGACATAGAAGTTGGGACCAGCGTAGTCCGGCGTGTCGAGACAGTAGATGCCATAGGCCAGGCCGGAGAGCGGCCCGCCGGGGGTATAGGCCGGGCTGAAGTCGCCGCTGCTGGCGACCCCGGCGGCGGCCAGATGAGCGGAGGGATACCCGGCCAGGAACTCGCTGCCTTCAGCGCGCCAGTCGTTGGCCGGACCGCCCAGGGAGACATCCCGCGCCACGAGCTGACTGGGCAGGGGCAGACGCGGCAGCTGCGGCCGCTCTGTGCGAGCGCCAGCCTGTTGGCTCCTTCCCGCCAGCCGATCAGTGGTCGATACCTGATCGCCGCCGCAGCCAGCAAGCACAATTAGCAGTACACAGGCACAGATGAGGCGTGAAGCGGCAAGGTTATGCATGTCTCCCCCGGAAACAGGCTGGCAGCCTGCACAGATGATAGCGGAAGCGCGGTCGTGTTTAAGAAAAATGGAGGGCCGCCTGCGGCCTGGAATCAGCTCCATTTCTTACTCTGCGTCTCCGCATTTCTGCGGTGCGCCGGCTGCAGCTCTTTCCGGTCAGACTGGAATATTGGCTGAGAATATTCTTCAGCGGTACCAAAGAATAAGCCTTGCTAGGCGGTCTATGGCTTCACGGGATGCTGGCTGAGCAGGATGCTGTCCGCGAGCAGCACTGCCAGTTCCTGCTGCCCTGCGACATGTACCACGCAGACACTATGGATGGGCGAGCTGAATGACTCTTCATGAAAGAGCTTGCCGCCCGCGTCCCACATGCGCACAAACTCACCGCCTGAGTTGGTTTGCAGCACTTCGACATAGACCCCTGAGCCCTTGTCGAATGGTCGCCAGCAGGCATAGCAGGCATCCCGGATGCTGGCTTCGTCATAGGGGGGCAGCTGCTCAAAGTTGAGCCATCGCTTTGACTTGCCTTCAATGTAGCCCCAGCCCTCGCAAATCACATCGCAGACGCCGTCGCCACTTAGATCAAAAAACAGGCCGGGATACCAGGCTCCATCCCCGCGGTAGCTGGTGGTCTGGCCCCTCCAGGGCGTCAGGTGCAGTACTGCATTGTGTCCATCCGTGTCCGGGTTGTCATAGCTGATGAGCTCCGCAGCCCCATCGCCATCAAAGTCTCCGGCACCGAGAGCGATTTCGACCGCGGCTTTGTCCTGCAGCTCCCCATCCTGGCCATAGACATGGCAGCTGCCGTCAGGGCTGTTGACGCAGAATTCCTTACTGCCGTCGCCGTCCAGGTCGGCGGCAAAACCGGCGTGCTCTTCGTCAAGGCTGGCCAGTTCCTGGCCGCCGGGGAGCGCAAAGATGTGAAGGCAGTCACTGCTGTTGAAGAGACCGCCATATATGCCGCTGTAAACCAGCTCATCGACGCCATCGCGGTCATAGTCCCAGACGCTTACGCGATCATCATAGAGATAGTTGGCGTTGATCGCGATCGCTGTAGAAGTGCTGCTGCCATCGAGGCGGAAGAGTCGAGAACCGGAGTTGTAAAGCACCAGCAATTCCTGATCTCCCCCCGCCTCAAAGTTGCCGGCAAGCATAACGCCATATCCATACATAACGCTGGGCAGGCTGAGGTCGGCGACTTTGCGCCATTGAAGGGTCTTGCCTATGCTGAGTCTGGAGGCAACCGCTTTAGTGCCGCTGTGTGGGGCGCTCCACTTCGGAGGTTGTTTTGCCGGCTTGCCGCGAAGGCTCCTGCAGGACGATGCCACAGGCATCACGATGAGCATGAGCATTGCGATCGCCAGTATTCTGGCAAGTAGAGAACGCAATCCAGATATTGCCCAGCTTTGCACGCGACATTCTTCCATATACTCTGCGAGCAGCTGAACGATCTGTTCCTACGGCTGGTTTTGATTCCGCTCTGTGTCTCTGTGACTCCTGTGAATCCATCTTTTATCGCCGTATTCTTTGGCGAAGAGCCCAGAAAACAAAAAACCCCGGTCACACAGGCATAGCCTTTGTGCCGGGGTTTGAGAGCCCAACAACTCGGAAGTGTTACCAGCGGACGCTAGCATCGCCATACCACTAGCCGGTGGTAAGGCATCGATTTGGGCCCGTCGGGTTACCCCGACTGCCCGGCCAGCGCTCGACCTGGGATCGGAAAGTGTTTTCACACTTTCGGGAAATCCTTAAAAGGAGGTGATCCAGCCACAGCTTCCGCTACGGCTACCTTGTTACGACTTCACCCCAATCATTGACCCCACCTTCGGCCGCTGCTTCCTTGCGGTTAGCCCACGGACTTCGGGTGTTGCCTACTTTCGTGGTGTGACGGGCGGTGTGTACAAGCCCCGAGTACGTATTCACCGCGGCATGCTGATCCACGGTTACTAGCAATTCCAGCTTCATGCAGGCGAGTTGCAGCCTACAATCCGAACTGAGACCAGCTTTGAGGATTCGCTCCGGCTCGCGCCGTGGCAGCCCGTTGTACTGGCCATTGTAGCACGTGTGTAGCCCAAGACGTAAGGGGCATGATGATTTGACGTCATCCCCACCTTCCTCCGGCTTGACGCCGGCGGTCTCGCTAGAGTGCCCAACTTAATGCTGGCAACTAACGACGAGGGTTGCGCTCGTTGCGGAACTTAATCCAACACCTCACGGCACGAGCTGACGACAACCATGCACCACCTGTCACCGATGCCCGAAGGGGGCCAATATTTCTAAAGGCTTACATCGGGAAGTCAAGTCTTGGTAAGGTTTTTCGCGTAGCATCGAATTAAACCACATGCTCCACTGCTTGTGCGGGGCCCCGTCAATTTCTTTGAGTTTCAACCTTGCGGCCGTACTCCCCAGGCGGAACACTTAATGCGTTAGCGGCGGCGCAGAAGGGGTCGAAGCCTCCTACACCTAGTGTTCATCGTTTAGGGCCAGGACTACCGGGGTATCTAATCCCGTTCGCTCCCCTGGCTTTCGTGCCTCAGCGTCAGCAAAACCCCAGACAACCGCCTTCGCCACTGGTGTTCCTCCCGATATCTACGCATATTACCGCTACACCGGGAATTCCGTTGTCCTCTGATTCGCTCCAGTCAGGTAGTTTTAGATCCGGGTCCGGAGTTGAGCCCCGGGCTTTCAAATCTAACTTACCCAACCGCCTACGCACTCTTTACGCCCAGTGATTCCGGATAACGCTCGCCACTTACGTATTACCGCGGCTGCTGGCACGTAATTAGCCGTGGCTTCCTTAGGGGGTACCGTCATAATCTTTCCCCCTGACAGGGCTTTACGACCCGAAGGCCTTCTTCACCCACGCGGTATCGCTGCGTCAGACTTTCGTCCATTGCGCAAGATTCTGAACTGCTGCCTCCCGTAGGAGTCTGGGCCGTGTCTCAGTCCCAGTCTGGCTGATCATCCTCTCAGACCAGCTACCCATCATCGCCATGGTAGGCCATTACCCCACCATCAAGCTAATAGGCCGCAGGCCCCTCCCCCAGTGGCAAGCCTTTCAACCTTGCGGTGTTATCCGGTATTAGCAGGCCTTTCGGTCTGTTGTCCCGAGCTAGGGGGTAGGTTCCTACGTGTTACTCAGCCGTTCGCCACTCTAGGGGGAGCAAGCTCCCCTTACCGTTCGACTTGCATGTGTCAGACGTACCGCCAGCGTTCATCCTGAGCCAGAATCAAACTCTATGAAAATTGGCAAGGATAAATATCCTGCGAGA
Source organism: uncultured Planctomycetales bacterium (assembly GCA_964512635.1). Classification (GTDB taxonomy): domain Bacteria; phylum 4484-113; class 4484-113; order 4484-113; family JAFGCY01; genus JADZFO01. The sequence continues at coordinate 5,782 of CAZEJB010000036.1, forward strand.
CCGGTCAAAACCGTTCGCAGGATCTTCACACTCACTGGTTGGTATATGAGAGATCGCTCTCTCTATACGCTGGTAACAACTTCCGGTTGTCAAGGTTCAGCTGCAAGTTCAGCCTTGGGGATGGAAAAGTAGAACTTCCGTAGAAGCCCGCTTTCCCGCCCGGCGGCCTCGCCCCGTTGAGGCGCCTGCAGGGGACTGGGATGATAACAGCGAGCCGGGGGAGTGTCAATACTTTCCGGCGGATATCGCCTAAATTCTCCAAGAAAGCGCTGCGCCTTCCCGGAATCAGTCCCTGCTGGGCCGCCGGACCGGGCCTCAGGGCTGGATAAAGCGCCGCAGCCGCCCGTCGGCGGAGGCCAGCAGCAGCGAGCCGTCGAGGCTTAGGGCCGGCTGGCTGACATTACTTCCGGCTGGCGGGGCCTGCCAGAGGAGCTGGCCGCTGAGGCTGTATGCGGTGAGACTGAAGAGGTTGCCGCCCGGCAGGTAGATGTTGCCGTCACGGTCCAGCAGCGGACTGCCGAAATTTGGCGAACTGAGGTTGGAGCGGGCCCAGCGCAGGCTGCCGTCAGCATTCAGCACAAACAGGGAGGAACCGTTGACCACGACGGTGCCGTCGCTTCCCACGGCCGGGCAGCTGGGAGCCGCGCCGAGGTAGTACTCCCAGGCGGGAGTGCCGTCCGGGTGGATCGCATGCAGCCGGTCGAGGCCGGGCGTATAGATGGTGCCGTCAGGGCCCACTGCTGGCGAGGCGCCATCAATGCCCGCGGCACCCGAAGGGAAGGACCACAGCAGCTCGCCGTCGGCCGACACCGCATGGGTATAGCCCTCAAGACTGCCCGGCTCCACGTTCAGGCCATTTACATACACCGTCCCGTCGTGGCCCAGGGCGGGGCTGCAGCGCCAGTTGAGCCCGCTGTGACTGATGCGCACCCGCCAGATCTCGCTGCCGTCCGGGCCAAGGCAAAAGAGGTTCTGATCATTCTGCAGGTAAATGCGCCCGAGGGGGCCGATGGTAACCGCGCAGAGGATCGGCTGGCTGAAGCCGCGACGCCAGCGCTCCTGACCTGAGGACTGCTCGAGGGCATAGAGGATGCCGTTGCTGGCGCCGATCAGGACCGCCCCATCGGGGCTCAGCGCGGGTGTGGCCTGGACTTCCACGCCCTGGGCCTCTGTATCAAGGATGCTGGTCCAGCGCAGAAAGCCCGTGGGCCAGGCGCTGTAGACCTGGCCTCCCAGCCCGCCGATGTAGATCGAGCCGTCCGGCCCGACCACCGGTGCCGAGCGTCCGGCGAAGTCATGAATGTCGAATGTCCAGCTCAGGCTGCCATTCAGCGGACCAACTTCCAGGCTCTGGCCGCTGTGCCTGGCATTGCCGCCATACATCGCCCAGCCCGGGCGCTCGCCCAGAAAGCCGGTGGCAGAGGCGCTGGGCGGCGAGATGCTTTCACCGTTCTCCGCCCGGACAAAGTACTCATGGGCCAGATAGTCCGGAACGGCAAAATCCACATAGGCGCTTACCGGCCCCAGGATGGCGATCGGGGGTCCCCCGTCCCGGAAGACTAGGTGCCGCTTCGCGCCGGGAACCGCATCCCAGCTAAGCTGAACGCGGTCGCCATAGCTGCCCTGGCTGGCCTTGATCCCCTGGGGCGCAGGCAGGGCCGGGTCGGGGCTGGCGACTTCGAAGCTGACCCCGCTGCCGGGGATACCGCTGATGCGGCCCGCCGGCCCGTTGAAGAAGGGCACCACCCGGAACTCGAATCTGCCACCGCTGTGGCTGAAAGTATGGCTGAAGAGCAGGAATCCTCCGCCCGCCGGCACTATGGCGGCTGAGGGCAGGATCTCACCTATGTTGGTCCAGTCGCCGGGGGGCTCGCCCTGAGGCCGGCGCTGCAGCATGTAGCCATCCACCTGGCTGCCCAGGAATGCGCCGATGGTAGCCAGATCCTGGGCGCTGACCTGGCCGTCGGCATTGCCGTCGGCAACCTGGGCCGCCGCCCAGCCGGCCTGGTCCGAGGCTGCGCCAAGATAGGCGCCCACCGCGCTGAGGTCGGATATCGCGACTCTTCCGTCCTGGTTGTAGTCGCCGCTGTTGCGATAGCTGAAGCTGGCAGTGAGGCTGAAGTCGTCGGCCTGACTGAGCTGCAGGTCTTGCACACTGCTGGCCGGATCTGAAGGCGGCTGCGGCTGTCGCAGGGCGCTGCCGCTGCGCAGGATCAGATCGTCAAGCTGCTGCGCGAGCTGAGGCCAGGCGCTACGGGCCGCGGCCTCCGACTGAGCAACAGGAACAGCTGCGTCCGGGCCTTTCGATCCCCGGGGAGCGCCGCTGGCGCCGGTGACAGCCCGGTTGGCAGGCCCGCCGCAGCCAGCCAGCAGCAGGCAGGCGCAGACCGCCGCGAGAGCGGCGCGCAGAGCCGGCTGGCGGGCCAGATTCACCCTACATGTATACCACCCACAGGCCGATCTGCCCCAGATGCGTTCTGGCAGGCTCGACAGAGCGGGTCTGCAGCCGGAATAGCAGTCGGGGCTGAAGGTGGTCAGACTCCCAGAGCGCCCCTGCAGGTTGCCCCTTCAGCGGAGTGAGATTCGCAATGCTGTCAGTCCGACATACCCAGATTCGCAGACCATGCACAAACTGTCCACACTGGCGAAACGAGTCTAACTTTGGCCGGGTACACATCCCTCTATGAGGCTGAGCCCAGACCAGCACAGGCCGCTGCGGCCGCAGCGGGCTTTTCGCGGAGTGCTGGTCCAGGGCCCTGACGGTATGTGCGTAATCACTAAAACAGCGCGAATCAAACAGTGAGAACTATGGTTTTATGCCTGTACTGCTACATTAATTTTTGAAATTCCCAATAAAAGAGTATCGAATAAGCCTCCACGGTTCCACTTTTTGGGTGAATTGTTTTGGTCTACTGCACAGTGCAGTTACAATCGCAGTGTGGAACGCGAACAGACAGTTGTAGCCGTGCAGAAAGCGATCGCCCGCGCCATGGAGCTTCGGCGCTGGTCTCTCAACAAGCTGGCGCAGGAGATGAACATTCATGTCACCTCCCTGCAGCGCTGGAAGGAGGGGGGGACCCGCAGTTATGACCTTGGTGCAGTAACCCGCCTGTTTGAGCTGGCGCAGATGAGCCTGGACGAGGAATTCGGCCTGCGGGGCAGCTCTGGCGAACAGCTCCAGACCAGCGAGCTGGACGCCCTGCTGCGCGAGCGCCTGCCGGCTGTGCTGGGCCAGCTTGTGCTGGAACGCAGCCTGACCGGGGCTTTCACCCCGGCATCAAACCCGGTGCTGGAGCAGGCCGAAGGAGTACTTGACCGGGTCCGACTTAAAGCCGGGGGACTGGCCGCCGGCAGCCGGAGCCGTAAGCAATGAACAATGTGCCCCTCGGGTACACACTGGAAGAACTGCAGGAGGACGCCCGAACTTACTGGGAGTCCAGGCCTCTGACCAGTGTGGAGAGCTTCCGCACACTGGCACTGAAGCTGGCCAACCAGATAGTCGACAGCCTCAACGCCGAGCAGTACGAAGCCGCCAGGGCCCTGATGTTCATGGCGGCCGAGGGGCGGCGCTATGCCACCAATGAGCTGCTGCTGGCCGAACAGGAACAGTGGGAACTTAAGAACCTGCTTGCCGTGGCCTCGAGCGCCATCATTACCGGCGATTTCGAGGAGTCCGTCAAAAGCGGCCTGCTGGCCCTTGAGATTCTGGCCCATCGAATTGAGCGCCAGCGCGCCCTGGGGATCGAGCTGCGGCCCTGCACCGAAGCGCGACTGGCTGCCCTCGGCACACTGGCCGCGAGCATCTGGGAACAGCCGCTGCCGGCGGATCAGCTGCCGATTCACCCCAGCCGCCTGGCCAGCGGCTATGAGTCGATCCATCGCCGCATCATGTGGTTTATCCGGCATAAGCTCAGCCGGGACAGCGAAGGCAAGCGCCGGGCCACAGTTTATGTCGAGCAGCTGGCGATCCACGGCCTGAACATCTGCAAGGCCCTGGCACGCTATGCCCCGGCGATGCTGCCTTCGGTGATCGCCAAGTACAACGAGGCGCAGCACCCGACCCTGGCCGCCGAGCCCTGGCACTTCAAGCTGCATCGCCCGCTGCGGCCTGAGAGCTGGTACTACTGGGACTTCGAGCTGGCCAAGGTCTGGATCGCCGGACAGCTTAACGCGACCGACCTTGAATACCTGGAGCGCCAGCGGGAACTGGCACTGCCAACCACCAGGATGAGTGAACGCGCCTTTGACGGCCTGCTCTCACTTTGGGACCGCCAGCACTCCGTGGCAAAACTCTCCGAGACCAGTCACAAAGCAAGCGACGCGGGTGTTCTGCAGCGCTGATCCACAGAGTAAAGAAAGAGGCCAGCGGACTGGCCTCCCTGACTGCTGACTGTGAAGCGCTGAAGTCTATGGATAGGACTCCAAACTGCCGTTGAGAAGATCATCTTCATTCCAGGGCGGAATGAAGGCATCCACCTCGGCCGCCACCGCAGCCTTGATCCCCGTGAAGTCCGCTTCAAAGTCGGTGCCGTGGTAGATATCCGAGAACCTGCTTGTTGCACTGGCGGGATAGGTACCAAAGTGATAGGCCGCCGCATTGTTGTTCCAGGCACTCGGCGCATCTCCCGCTACACCGGGGAGGGCGAGAACCAGAACCAGGCCCAGGCTAATAAGTATCTTGCGCATAGAATCCTCCTTTGATGTACGCCGGACGGGCAAGTCCATCCGGCGACATTAAGCTGCCCACGGGAACCCTGCGTCCCGATCTGCGTTTGGCGCGTCATTCAGCGCTCAATCGCTGGCAGCTTTGCTTCTTCATCCGTGTGACAGGCGTCGCAAGTCCCAGACCCTGTTACACAGGACTGCGAAGCTTGATGCTTAGACAGCCGGAATCGTTATAGGTTCACTTTTCGAGATATTGGTACCAGGTTTTTACTTGAAGCAGAGCGCTGGCCTCTGATGTCGAATCTCCGCAATTTACTGCGAAAAGTCGTCAAGAAAATGTTCGCCGGTGAAACATATGGACTGCACAATTTTTCCTGTCTCAGCGGGCGGCAGTCAGATCAGGAGTGTAGGCGACTGTCCAGTCATTCCAGCTGATGCTGTAGGTCACATCGTCCAGCACGATGTCTTCCAGCTGCGCATCGCTGACCGAGTAGTCAGGGTTGACCGGAATCTCCAGCGGCTGGAAGCCGCCGCCCTGCAGCACCGCCACCAGGTTCGCATTGAACCAGGTGTCCTGGTCTTCTGTGGAGGGACCGCAGGCTACCTGGCTGTGCAGGGGGGCCGTGATCTCAAAACCGGTGAAGCCGAACTTGTGCTGGTCGACATCATAAAAAGAGATGTTGAACCAGCGTGGCGTGCCCAAGGGGAGCGTTTCATAGGAAGTGGGGATGATGGTCTGATTGCCGTTAGTCCAGGTCGTAGTGCATTCCGAGTCCGGATCAAACCAGGTACCCGATGAGCTGACCGTGGCCAGTTCATCCACGCTGCCTTGAAAGCTCACAAATCTGGTGCCCGCCGGGCCGGCCAGCAGGGGATTCTCATCAGGCATCCCGCGCCAGTCGCCGACATCCCCGCGCAGGTGCATCGGGAAGACCGCAGTATGGGTCAGTGAACCCGGCCCTATGCTTTGATAGTTCACCACTCCGCGCCATTCCGTCAGCCGCCTGGTGTTGCTGCGATGGCCGCGCACTTCGACATAAACATCGCCTGCCGAGCCGGGCCCCTCGGCGGGCAGCCGGGCGAGAATGGCATTGTTCCCCCAGCTCAGTATCTCGACAGACTGCCCGCCAATACTGACCGTATCCTGATAGTTTCCAAACTCGCCGCTGAGCAGAACCTGGTTGTTGGGTTCGTCGACCTCCATATAGGCGAGGGTCGGCGCCAGCAGGCGGAAGCTCTCCGCCTGCGGCCCACCCTTGATTGAATGAGTCAGGAAGGCGTAGGCAAAGGCCTCCGGCGCGCGCAGCGGGTAGCGGATAAACTCACCCTCGGCACTGACGCCCCGGGTGGCCATGTCGCTGATGATCTCGTAGTAATTGAAGGGACGCGTCGGCGGCATTTCCTGACGCGACAACTGGTTCGCCCCCAGCGAGCGGTCAAAGAAGTGCCGGGCCGCTGCATCGATCCAGTCGTTGGGCATGGTGCGGTTCCAGCCCAGCACGGCGCTGGCCCCGACTTCGTGGAAGGCCTGCACTATCGGCTGGGCCTTTACGCTGCTGCTGTTGCAGGCGTTGAGGAACACGAGGCTGCCCTCCGAGAAGCTCATGTAGGTTCTGACGAAGTCAGCGCTGAAGCAGTAGGTCCAGTCGTTGTCACCCCGGGCGCTCCAGGCATAGCAGTGCGCCAGGCGCGCAGGCTCGGCATACAGGTCCGCGTGATATGCCGCCTCGCCTTCGCGGGACACCAGTTCGCCGGTTGACAGGAAATACTGGCGCAGGTCATCACGGCCCTTGGCGGTATCACCATGGCACTCGAGGAAGAAGACCCCGCCGTTGTGGACCTTGATGCTTTCGACTGTGGCCTCCCGCGCATAGGGCGTGTAGCCATGGTCGCTGAGGATTCCGGCAAGGTCATCGATCGGGTTGCTCATCCCGGTTCCCGGCCCGAATGAGTGGTAGAGGTCGGCCAGGTCGCCGACAGGCAGGCCCAGCAGGCTTGTCTGTCGCGGGCTGAAAAAGTACGGCGCCGCGGCAGGCGCAGCCGTTTCCACCGGTGCAGCGGGCAGGGGCGGGTCCGGCAGCGCCGAGGGGGCGCGCAGGGCCGAGGCCTGCCCCGCCGGATTGGGTTCCAGGTTCTTGCAGATGATAAAGACCCGGCCGTCGTCATAGCGGCCCCACACCGCGCCTTCCTCAAAGCCGGCGTCCTCGATATGCGGCAGGGTCAGGATATAGCTGTAGATTTCAATGTCCTGGGCATTGGAGGTGGTCGTGGTCAGGCTGTGCATCTTCTCGGCGATCAGATCCATCGTGATCTTGCGTTCGTCGAAGCTCAGCTCCCCGCCGGCCTGGCCCGTGTATTCGACCGGCAGCCCGGGAATGCCGCTCGCACCCTGGTACATCGGCACCACGCGATAGAAAAAGCCCAGCGCCGCCGGGATGCTGACGCTGAAAGTCCGCGGCGCTCCGGCGGCGGCTTGTGTACTGTCGCTGAGCAGGGCGAAGCCTGCCGGGGTCCAGCTTGACTCCGCTTCCGGCGTCTGGCTGATCTGGATCATGTAGCTGTCGACCGAGTTCTGGAAGTTCAGCCCGATCGGTGTCAGGTCATTTACGCTGACGAGGCCGTCGGCGTTTCCGTCGGCGCTTTGCGCTGTGGCCCAGTTGGCGTCCGTCGAGCGGCTCTGGAAGAAGATGCCGATTGGCGCGAGGTCGTTGACACTGACCTGGCCATCGGCGTTGTAGTCACCCTGGTTGCGGTAGGTCCAGGTCGCGGTGGCGCTGATGTCGTCCACCCTGGCCAGGGCAAGATCGGCCACCTGGCTTGAGTTGTCCTGCGGCACAGCGCTGACCCAGCGCAGCCTGCCGAGGCTGGCGAGCTGCTCCTTGAGCCCGCTGCGCAGGGCCTCAAACTCCGCCGGGTCTGCCTCCAGCGGGCGCTGCAGTGAATCAATCTGCGCTGCTGCCTCGGCCAGAGTTATCTCTGCAGCAGCGGGTGGGTTCTGGTTCGCAGCCCTGCCGCAGGCGCTGAGACCCGTGGCGAATGTCATAGCTGTGAGCAGCAGCGTCAGTCTTAGGCAGGAGGGCATGGCGGCAATCTCCTTGTGGGGGCCGAACCATTGCGACACCAGACTCTAACACAGCGGAGCATTTGCCATCCCGGCAGACGCGGGCTCAGGAGGCTCGCAGGGGCCGGTTTGGGCTCAGGCTTCCCTGCCCGGCGGCTGCGCCGAGCGCTCGCGCTGGATGCGGTAGAGCCGCTGCAGATCGATACAGTTGATCCGCCGGAAGTTGTTTATACGCTTCTCGCGCACGGTGTCCAGCGGCAGTTCACGGCCGTCAAAGTCCCACAGGCGCATGACTTTCTCGCTCTTCTTATCCCGCAGCTCTATATAGCCCTGGTCAATATGAAACTGGCCCTGCGCCGTCAGTTCGGCCAAGGGCAGCTTCTGGAAGCCAGGCACTTCATATTCGCTCATTGTGTCGCTGATCAGCTCGCCACGCGGGCTGTAATAGCAGTAAATCGCTCTTTCCTCTTCAAAGCGCCGGTGGATTACGTTGCTGAACTGTTCGCGGTCAAGGCCGCTGCCGCTGCCCAGCGCACCTTTGGTCAGCACCGAGCCGTCCGGCAGGATCTGCGCCCGCAGCGGCGGGTTCAGCGCCAGCCAGTCCGGTACCCAGGGGTAGAGGTCGGCCTTGAGCTCCCACTGGAGCTGGGCGAGCCGCTCTTCCTCTTCAGCGCTGGCCGGACCTGCTGCAACGACCATGATGCCCTGTTGGTTGAATTCAGCGATACGGCCTGCACAGAAAGCTTCGGCCTGCTGACGATAGAACTCGCGGTAGGGCAAAAGATAGCCGTCCACCAGTAGGGTGCCGAGCTGTGTGCCATCCAGATGCATGAAGGCGTCAAGTTTCGCCCGGGAGTCGCTGCCGCCGGAGGCATAGTCCTGGATGTCCTCGACATAAGCGAGGTGCTCATAGATCCAGTAATCGGCCTCGTCGTACTGCGCGCGGTAAGGGTTGTCCGGGTCCCAGGGCTTCTTGACCGTGGCCCGGGCCTCCGCGCGGAAAGCAATGCGCTGGATGGCCTGCTTAATCAGCCGGGGCCGGACGGTATGCGTGGCCAGCAGGGCCCAGATCCCCAGTACACTGGCGGCGGCAATCATGGCCGTCAACATCAGCTTCTTCCTGCTCATATGGCGCTCCGTTTCTTTCGGTAGCGAAAGTATAACGGGACGCGCCGCCGCCGTGGCTATAATCCGGCCATGCACCCGCTTCGCCCCATCTTGCAGCGATGTCGCCGCACGGCCTGAGCCCCGGCTGCACTTTCGCGCAGCTTCTATACTTCCCGCCGCATGCCTGTGCGTGCGAGCCTGATCCCCGCCCTGAACAGTCTGCGCCGCCTTGGGCGCAGCAGCCCCAGTCCGCGGGATACCGGAGACAACAATGGCCCTGCATGTCTACAACACGCTGACCCGCCGCAAGGAGCTCTTCACCCCCGCGCAGCCGAACGTGGTGCGCATCTATACCTGCGGCCTGACGGTCTATGCGCCGATGCATATCGGCCACGCCCGCACCTACAGCTTCTGGGACTTCTTCCGCCGCTATCTGGAGTACCTGAACTATCACGTCGTCTCGGTGATCAACTACACCGACATCGACGACCGCATCATGAGTAGTGGCGCGGCCGTCTCTGGCCGCGAAGAGGCGGGCACTGAGGCCCGCCCCACCTCAGGTCCCATCGACCTCGCCGAGAAGATGGTCGCGGTATTCCGTCGCGACTGCCGCAAGCTGAAGATCAAGGACTACGCCGCCTATACCCGCGCCACCGATTTCATCCAGGGCCAGATCGACCTGGCCGCCAAGCTGATCGAGCTGGGGCATGCCTATGTCGTTGACGGCGAGGTCTTCTACAGCGTCGACTCCTTCCCCGGCTATGGCAAGCTGTCCGGCAACACTATCGAGGAGCAGGAGGTCGGCGCCAGTGGCCGCGTGACCGAGGATGTGTCGCGCAAGCGCAACCCGGCGGACTTCACGCTCTGGAAGCCCAGCAGCGCGGACCAGCCAAGCTGGGAGACCGGGCATCCCGACTGGCCCCAGGGCCGCCCCGGCTGGCACCTCGAGTGCTCAGTAATGTCCACCACCCTGCTCGGCAACCATTTTGATGTGCACGGCGGCGGCGTGGACAACATGTTCCCGCACCACGAGAACGAGATCGCGCAGTCTGAGCCCGTTTGCGGCGCGCCCTGGGTGCGCTATTGGCTGCACCCCGAGCACCTCGACCTGCGCGGCGTGAAGATGAGCAAGAGCCTCGGCAATGTGATCTCCCCCGGCGACCTGGTACGCGACTACGGCGACCAGGCGGTGCGCTGGTTTTTCGCCACCACGCATTACCGCAGCAAGCTGCCCTTCAGCCCGGATCTGATCGCCAGCAGTAACGCGGGCTTTGAGAAGATCACGCGCCTGCTGAAGATCCTGGAAGACAAGCTCAGCGCGGCGCCGGATGTTGAGCAGGGCGTGCCGGTTGCCGGGCTGTATGCCTCCCAGCGCGACGATATCCAGTCAGTTCCGCGCCTGCGGCATTACTATGAGTACGGCGCCTTCGCGGAGCAGTCGACGCGCTTCATGGAGAAGTTCCGCGCAGCCCTCGACGACGACCTGAACACACCGCAGGCGGCGGCGGCCTTCTTTGACTATGTCGGCGAGCTGTATTCGGCAGGGATTGAGTCTCTCCCTGTAGGGGCCGAGCTTGTCTCGGCCCGTGATGTCGAAGGCGAAGACGGGCGGACACAAGGTGCGCCCCTACAAAGCAACACCGCATCGCTGCTCTCCGTCTACCGCTGCCTGACCCGGCACCTGTATGTGCTGGGCGTCGAGTATCCAAACGAGCTGCTGTATCCGCAGCTCGCGATGGACTGCGCGCCGGCCGGCGGCGGGGATGAAAGCGCGCTCGAGCCGCACAAGAGCTTCATCGACAAGCTCCTGGAAGCGCGGCAGCAGGCGCGCCGGGACAAGGACTTCGCCAAAAGCGACATGATCCGCGACCTGCTGGCGGCCGCCGGGTTGCAGGTGGAGGACACAGCGCAGGGACCGCGCTGGACCTTGTAGGCAGAATCAAGATTCACCCAGAGAAACCGAGTCAACTGAGCTTCACCGAGATCCAGATTCACACAGGGTAATGGAGTTTACCGAGCTTCACGGAGAATCACAGATCAGGCTGAGGCTGCGCCCGCCCGCTTAATTCTCTATGCCATTCTTAGGAAACGAAGCTTGACCGGCTGCCTCAATCTCTGTGAAACTCGGTTGACTCAGATCCTCTGTGTGATTCCCAATCTCCGATCTATCCCGGCGGCTGCGGGAGCAGCTGCAGGGTCAGGCTGCTGGGCTCTTCGCCGCCTTCGCTGAGGTCGACTGTCAGGGTTTCATCGCTCTGGCCGTCGGGCAGCAGGTTGCCGTTGCCCGGGTTGAGCTCATAGCGCGGGTAGTCCGCGCTGCAGAGCATCAGCCCGATGCTGTGCCCGGCCGCGAAGGTATAGGCGCGCTGGCCGATGCTGATATCAAGGCCGTACTCCTGCCCCTCCACCAGCGGCCCGCTGCCGGCCTGGGCCAGGACATAGCTCAGCCGCACGATGTTCTCCGCCACCGGGATCTTCTGGCCGTTATCGGGATAGAGATCGACCAGTCGCAGCACGACATCGGCATCCGTGTTATGCGCAGTGAGGTTCAGGTGCGCCAGGGCCTCGCCGGCGAGGGTCGTATCCTCGGCCAGGGGCGCGGAGCTCCAGAAGACCTGGTCCCCGCGCAGCAGCAGCGGGCTGACATCCTGCGGCCCCTCGGGCAGCACACCAAAAGGCAGCAGCGCGCCGCCCAGGGTCGGCATCGGATCGGCGGGGTCGCTTTGCCAGAAAGCCACCGGCCCCGCCGCCGGGGGGTTGTCGGACAATGTACCGAGTTCCAGGTACCAGCTGCGGCTCGCGCTGGCTTCAACGGGCGGCCAGTCGGCGCTGGCCTGCCAGATGTTGTTCAGCCCGCTGGTCGAACCCTCGGCGCCGATGATGTAGTAGTAAACCTTCTCGGCCGGCGCGGCCAGGGGCAGATAGCGCCCGAGTTTGCTGAGCGCAAGCAGAAAGCCGTCGCGCTCCGAAGGCTGTTCGCCGGGGTCGTGGCTGTCATCCGTATCCGGGAAGCTTAAGATGCCCACCTGGTTGCCACGCAGAGTGCTGTGGCTCCAGGGGCCGATGACCAGCTGCTGCTCGCCGGCGGCTCCGACGCCGCCGCTGCTGTTGAAGGCGCGCCAGGAGCGGATGGTCTCCTCAACATCGGCGTCCCACCAGCCGGTCTCGTGGATGCCGGGGCTCCTGGCCTCGCCGGCGCGGCCGGTGAAGTCAACCGCGCTGAAATAGGCGCTGTCCTGCGAGCTGTAGGCCTGCAGCGCGTCGTCCAGCAGGCTCTGGGGATAGTCGTTCAGCCCGACGAAGCCCTCCATGTTGTACTTGCAGAAGCAGCCGTTCTGGAAGGCGGCATAGTTGAAGGGATCCGCCGAGCTGACCTGGGTGAAGACGAAGTCCACGCGGTCGCCCAGCTCCGGCAGGCTCTGCCAGGCCGCGATACCCAGCGCGCTGGGGCCATAGAGCGCGAGCTGGCCGTTGTAGAAATTACGCCCTTCCAGCCAGTTGACCGTGTCGATGGTGTCAAAAAAGTCCGGGCCGGCGTGGTCGCGAAAGAGGGTCTCTGCGCCATTGCTGTCCGGGAGCTGGCCGCTGTCAAAGCGCCGGCCGCGGAAGTACTGCACCAGCGCCACGGTGTAGGCCGATGGCGCGAGGTTGATCAGGGTCGGGTCGATGGCGGCCTTGTCATAGGGCGTGCGCACCAGCACCGCCGGGTGCGGCGGCGGGGCGAGCTGCTCTTCCACCACGTTGGCGTAGTAATAGGGCAGATAGATGTCCGTGCCCAGCACGGTGCCGTCGCGGGCGGTGATCGGCTGCAGATAGCGCACGGCCTCGCCGGGCGGCGGCGCTTCGGGATACTCCAGCGCGAGCGCGGTGATGTCCGCGCTCTGGCCGCTCTGCACCGCGAGGCAGAAGAGGAAGCGGCCGTTGACATCCGCCGCGTTGCGGTCGAGGAAGACATCGAAGTTGCGTGAAAACTCGCTGAGGGGTGCATCGCTGAAGACCCAGCGCTGGGCCTTGAAGTCGGCGAAGCCGACCCAGACCGCGCCTTCGCCGCCGCCGCGCGTCGGGGTCAGTCGATAGGGCGCCAGATATTGCACCGCGCGGTCGTTGTAATCGACATTGACCACGAAGTAGGCCGCCGAAAGCTGGCGGCTGGTTGCATCAAGATGCAGCCCGCCAGCGTCAGCCGTGCTGCCCAGCAGGTTGGCCTGAGACAGGTCAAGATCCAGGCTGACCGCTGAAGCGCGCCGCTGGGCGGGGTTGGCCAGGGGCTGCAGCGCCGGGTCGGCACTGAGGCTGAGACTTTGCAGGCGGCCTTCTTCCAGCGCCTCTTGCAGGCTCGGCAGCTGCGCAGCCGAAGGCGGCGCGAGGCCCGCACCGCCGCTAAGGGCTGGAGAGCGTCCACCGCCGCAGGAAGCCAGCGCGGCCAGCAGGCCGCAGAGCAGCATAGCGATCAGCCCTGAGCGCAGAGGCTCGGCCTTGGGGCTAAGAAACATCCTTTCCTCCATGACCAGACTTGCCGCCAGGATCCAGGCAGGAGTCCTGCAGCGATCTTAGCAGACCAGAGTCGCCGGCCCAGCGGCGCCTCGGCTCAAACCAGCTCTTATACCCGCACAGCCGCGCCCGGAAGCGCCCGGCTAGAATCAGCGCGATGGACGGCCGCATCAGCGCGGGTGACTGGTCACTGCTGCTTATCCCCCTCGGGACGCCGCTTTACGCACTGCTCTGCGCGCAGATGGGCCAGCGCATCGCCTACCGCCGGGGCTATCTCAAGCGCGGCTATGTCCTCGGCCTGCTGGGAGGTCCGCTGGGCCTGCTGGCCTGCCTGGCCCTGCCGCCCTTTCCTCAGCCGCTGCTGGAGATCGAGGCTGTGCTGCACTATGGCACCGACGACCCGCAGAGCCGGCGCTGGCGCGGCAGCCTCAAATGGACCTTTATTCTCATGCTGTATCTCGGACTGCTGTGGCTCAGCCTGCCCGGCTGGGTGCCGGCGCGGGTTGACTGGTTCACCCCGCCGCTGGATCTCGCCACTCGCTGGTGGCTGCACCTGCCGGTCCTGCTCGGGGGCGCGGCCTTCTGCTGGTACTCCTTCAGCCGACGGGCCCAGCCGCCCCTGCATTTCCTGTATCCCCTGCCCGGGGCTGCCGGGCCGGGCATGGGCGAGCTTTTGCACTGGACGAGCCTGCGCTACAGCATTGCCCGGGCGATGCATCAGGCCGACCTGCTCGAGCGCTTTGGCGGCTGCGCGCTGCTGTCAGCGCTGACCGTCCTGCTGGTCTTCGGACTGAGCTTCGTTGACACGGCACTGGGCTGGAATGTGCGTACGGTCATGCTGGCGCTGGCGCTGGCGCTGGGGTTTGGGCTGTGGCTGGCCCTGCGCCAGGGCGTGCGCATTGAGCTGGCCCTGGAGGCGCTGCGCCGCCGGGCCCGCAGCGAGCTGGGCGCCGACCCCCTGCGACATTCAGCCCCGGTGCTGCATGCACTGGCTCCGGGCCGGCGGGCACCGGATGAGGTGCTGCAGCGCCTGGACAGAAAGACGCGTGAAGTCATGGCGGACAGCCGCGGCATGCTGGGCCGGGACAGCGCGCGTCGGCTGGCGGCAGCAACCCTCGATGCGGATGGCTCGGCCCGCCGCCTGCTCTTCCTCAAACCCGCGCTGGCACTCGGCGGCGGCTACCTGCTGCTCAAGCTGCTGTTCTTCGCGCTAAAGGGCGGCAGGTTCACCGAGATCGGGCGCGACGCCTGGCTGGAGCTGCAGCAGACCGGAGCGCTGGGCCAGCCGCATTTCTGGGTGCTGGCTGTGCTGTTCCTGGTGGCCCTGGCGGCTCTGCTGGTGCTGCTGACCCAGGCCCAGCGCTACCTGCTGCGCCGCCGCCGCGAGCAGGACCCGGACTAGAGCGGGGCCCTAGAATTCTTACGGGGATGTACGACCAGGTACCACAGGTTACTTTAGACTTGTCTGACCCGCTGTGGCCGGTGTTTGCCGTGCCGGCAGCTGGCGCTGCACTGTCCTTTCTGTGCGCCGACTGGGGGCAGCGCGTCGCGCTGCCGAAAGGCTATCTCAAGGCTGGCTATGTGCTGGGATTGCTCCTGGGCCCCGTCGGTTTGCTGACAGCCCTCTTCTTGCCGCGCATGGAGCGCACTGCGCTCTCTGTCGAACTGGAGTGGCAGGAGTTGAATGACGAGCGCAGCGGAATGCGCTTCTTCCTGGGGCAGACTCTTGGGGGAGTGTTTTGGGTTTATCTCGCCTTGCTCGCCTTGCATTTACCTTTAGACGAGCCCTGGTGCTGGCCCAGCTGGATGGGTCTGGCGTTCAATCTCCAGCGCGACTGGCATTGGCATCTGCTCATCCTGCTGGTGCTTGGCCTGCTGGCCCGGCGCGCCATCATCAGCCGGGCGCCTTTACCGCTTTATATGTTCCGTCCCAGCTCAAGGCTTGCGGCTAACCTACCAGATGATGTCTTTGAGCTGATGCTGTCGCGCTGGCGCCTGGCCCACAGCCGAAGGCTGGGTGGCTTTCTGGCGGTCATCGGGGCCACCGCCATTGGCTTCGACGTCTTCGCCTGGCTTGCCTTTCTCACTACTCTGGGCGACACGAACGATTCAGCTTCAACGATCCTCACGATCCGCGTGGTGGCCGTAAGCCTGCTCATCATAGGCTCACTTTTTCTGTGGGGTGGTCGAATCTGGCGGCAGCGGGCAACAGATTTGGTAGACGACACCCTGACATTGTTTGAAAAGGTGGACTCACTGTGGCCGCAACAGTTGCAAAGCCGGGAAATCACTAGGGAAATCGATGCTGAGGAAGACTGGGATGCCCCGCTCAGAGCCAGTGAACTCGCACCGCGGGAACTGGGCCTGGGTCGCTATCGTTCGCAATACTCCATGTTGGATGCAGGCGAAGATCCGCCCTTATTTGTCGCCGAACTGCTCTCAGCGCTGATCTACAGCCGGCTGCTCGAGATGGGTGTGGCCAATCCCGAACATCGACTGCCTGTTTCGGTCGGTAACGTCATTGCATGGCTGGCTCTGGCGATCTGCTCCCTTGTCCTTTTTCTGGGCTGGGTGGGCAGCTATGTCTACAAAGCATGGTTCGTGGCCAGTCATCTCACACCCGCGGTCAATAAGCTCGGCGAGGTCCAGCAGGCAGAGCAGAACACTACCCTTTTGATTGCATTGGGACTCTGCGTCATAGTAGGGCTGGTGTTCACTGTGCGCTGGCTGCTGCGGAGCCTCCGGCACAGGGGTTGAGTTTGCTCTGTGTCTCTGCGGCTCCTGTGAAACTGACTCGGACTGCGTAGCAATTGAAACAGTCCTGGTCAGCAGCCGAGGTCAGTCTTCCGGATTGTGCGCCCTAGCCCCGCACGATAAAGCAGCAGGGCTCGTCCGCGGCGAGCTGCTCGAGGCGCAGGACCTCGGCGATCAGCTCGGCGGATCCCAGGTGCTCCAGCGGGATCAGGCGGCCGGCCGCCAGCAGGGCGAGGCCGGGAAGCTCGGAGCCGCCGTCGCCCCAGGCCGTGTGCCGCGCGAGGATCTGCGCCAGCACGGCCTCGCGCTCGGCCCCGCGCGCCGGGTAGAAGGCGGTCAGCCGCCCTTGCCAGAGCACGCGGCCGAAGTGCTGCAGGGCCAGCGCCGTTCGCCCATGCTTCCCGCGCGCCGCGCCGAACAGGCCGC
>CAZEJB010000036.1:22385-26111 GCA_964512635.1 uncultured Planctomycetales bacterium
AACAGGCCGCCGCCAAGGAGGCCGCCGCCGGGCGCGGCTGCCGCTGAACCAGGACGGCCGAGCGCGTGCCGCCCGGGGGGGCCATAACGCTGGTCGGCTGCGCTGTGCGCCTGCCAGAGCTGCATCCCGCCGCCGGACCAGAGCAGATCGGCGCCAGCGACGGCGCCGCTTCCGGTAGGGGCGGGTCTTGACCCGCCTTCTTCTCCTTTATCAGCGTGGGCTTGTCCACGCCCGTCTTCTCCCGAAGCGCGGACGCTCGCCTCCGCCTCTTTGGGAGCGCCAGACATAGTCTGGCGTCCCTCTGACGCCAGCCTCTGGCTGGCGCTCCCGGTCCCCAGCAGTTCCGCCGCCAGCGCGGCCAGCTGCGCATCGCTGTGCGGGTGCGCATCCTGCTCATAGGGCCGGTTGCCGCGGCCAGTGACCGTCAGCACCTGGCGCTGCGGGTCGTAGTCATAGTCGGTGCTCACCCGCTCGGAGCCCTGGGCCCGCAGCCGCGCGGCCACCTGCTCGCTCAGCTCGGCGATGTCAGTCGCCCGCGGCTCGGCCACCGTGCGGCTGAGCGACACGCAGGTCACCGCAAGGGCCGCGCCGATCGCGGAGATCACCGTGTGGTCGGCGATCAGGCTATGGCGCAGCCCCAGCGCGCCGCCCACTGCCTGCGCGATCGCCGGCGCGCCGCCGCCGCCGCCGACAAGCTGGAAACGGTTGAGGTCCAGCTTCTGCGTCTTTGCCAGGGTCTGGATCTCCTTGACCACAATCCCGACCGTGGCTTCGAAGGCCTTGTGGATCTCGGCCTTGTCCATTACTGCTCGGATAGCAGCGATGATTTCGTCGTCCAGCTCCAGCCCGAACTGGGCCTGCGCCGCTTCGCTGTCGCCCAGCGCCAGCTGGTACTCGGTCAGGGTCAGGGCGGCGTGGCTGCCGTCGCTGATCCGCGCAGTCAGGAAGTCCGGGCCGTCGCTGTCCTCGCGCCAGGGCTCGATGCCGCGGACGGTCAGCCCCGCCTGCAGCGCCTGGAACAGGTAGGGCAGGCCGGCGATGTGGGCAGAGCGCGGGCCGAAGAGCGAGGCGTCGGCGCGGAGCATACTGCCGCCGCCGACCGCCACCGTGCGCAGCTCCAGCGCCGGGACCAGCAGGCGCTGGCCGCCAACCTCTGCAGAGCGCTGGCGCACCCGGCCGTCGGAGACGATGGTGATATCGGTGGAAGTCCCTCCAACCTCGATGAAGACAAAGTCGGAGAGGCCGCTGCGGTGCAGGGCCGCGGAGGCCCCCGCCGCCGGCCCGGAAAGCAGGGCGTTGATCGGCTGACGGCGCATCTCATCGATGCTCATCGCTCCGCCGTCACTCCTGACAACCTGCAGCGCAACGCTGGCGCCATCTGGAGCGGGAAGCAAAGTGCGTACCGACCGCTCGGTATGGTTGGCTGTGGCCAGCATGGTCGGCAGCATCGCTGCGTTGACTATGGCGGTGCGCGCCCGAGCGGCGAGGCCCAGCACCTGGGTGATTTCCCCGGCGCAGACCACACTGTGGCCTTGCGCGCGGTAGTGCGCGGCGACAACCGGCTCGCGCAGTTCATGGCGCCCTGCGAGGGGCTGGACGATGGCTACCGGCAGGCGCTCGGATACCCAGAAGCCGGGCGGGACGCCATCGCGGCTGTCCCAGCCGTCCGGCACGCCATCGCGCCGCGACCAGTCCGGCTCAGGCTGACTGCTGAGGTTTGTAGTGGCGGGTCTTGACCCGCCTTCTTCTCCTGTAGGGGCGTGGGCTTGTCCCCGCCCTTCTTCGGGGGCGCCAGACATAGTCTGGCGTTCTGAAGCCGCCAGCCCCTGGCTGATGCTTCCAGGCTGTTGCTCAGCCGGATACTCCGCCGCCGTCGCCGTGGCCCAATCGCAGAGCAGCTTGGGCCAGACCTGGACAAAGTGCCCGCCCCCCAGCGGCAGCAGGCGCGGCGCCAGTGCGGACGCCACTGCCTCGCGCTCGCCGGGAGGATACAGGGCCAGCAGATGCACCCCGGACAAGTCGCCTTCAAGCAGGGCGTTGGTCGCCTGAGTCGTGGAATGCGCCACCAGCTCAATCTCTTCACGCCGGTGGCCCAGGCCCGGCAGGCGCTCGAGCAGCAGGGCCAGCACCTGGCCAATTCCTACTGCCACGCCCGCGGCCGCGCGGTGAGTGGTCGGCACGCGGGCGCTGGCCAGCACCGAGCCCGGCGGCTCCAGCAGCACGCCATGGGTAAAGGTGCCGCCAACGTCGATCCCGATGCGCAGGCCAGACATGCTGGGATTATAGGGCGCTCGCCGGGGCTGCCGCGCTAACCCGCTGGCCGGGATCATGGAAGTTGGTGTCAAGGCGCCTTTGCGGCAGCAGAGCTGCGTCCGAGGATCTTTGTGCGAGTCCGGCGGCGGATGCTCATAGCGCTGCGGATCGGCTGTCATCACACGGCGTGGCCCGAAAGCAGTACCTGCTTTCAAGGGCCTTTTGTGGCTGGTCGGCTCATATAGCTGCGGCAGCTTCTGATTCTGTTGGTTCAGCGACCCGTTTCTACTGCGGGCCGATCATCCCCGCATGGCTGCCGGAGCTTCACCCTGCGCACTTCCAGTTCGATGTAGCTTCTGTGCGTAGTTATCAAAAATTCGTCCTTTCTGTTTCACGTGAAACAGGCGAAGTTGATAATTGTTTGAACCCTTCGTCGCCTGCAGCCGCAGTCATATCGAACCTACACGCTGATCTTGAAGCCACTGCAGAGGCTGAGGGATCCCTCAGATCTTCTTCCATGAAGCTCCAGGTCAGTTGTCTAAGCTGGCCTTCAATCACATAGCAAAAGGACTGGGCAAGCTGAAGGCGTCAGCTTGGCGCTAATCTGCTTTGGTCCCCGCGCTTAGCGCTACACCTCACCACGGGGGACAGACCACCTGCACTATTCCGGTCTCGCAGCTCCATATTCGAGTGTTTTCGCTAGCCTTCTGATTGTTAGTTTTTATCAACCCCTCCGCAACTGGTGTTTCACGTGAAACAAAATAGTCTCGCGTCATTTTGGCTGCTAAGCAATTCTGCACAGTTGCGGGAAAGACAAGCTGCTCAATGTGCTCAGCCCCAGACGCAGGCCAGGCTCGACCGGCCCAAGGTTAAATCCGCTGCGGCGACGTAACCTGCCCCTGGGTATGAGAGTCTTTCTATATGCGGGAAGCGCGAGGCGCTCGTAAGCCGTCTGATTGGCGGCGCAATCGCCGGGCCAGACCGAGCTGGCTCGGCACTGCAATCATTTATCTCGGCCTCGCAGGATGGGTGGATTGTTGAGCGGCCGCGGCCATGGGCGGCGAGATGCCGGAGCAGTCTGCGAACTGCGCGGTAAAGGCTTAATCCTTCGGATCTGCCGCCTTTTGGACAGGCTTTCGCCCCAGGATGCTGATGATCGAGCTTGCTGCCAGCAAGGACAGGCCAAAAAATCCGCAGACGAAGCAGGTCACAAGATAGAACTCCGCTGCCTCTGCGGAATAGCTCTTGTTCTCGCTGATCGAGTAGCCCAGATAGTGCTCATAAGCCAGATAGGACAGGCCTGCCGTCAGCAGAAGTACCGCCGCAAAGACCATGCGCCCGGTTGAACTCCGACCTGACCGCTTCCTGGATGCATCGCTCATCAGCTCATGACCGTATCGTTGATCTCGATCTTGAAGCTGCAGCCGAGGTACTGCGCGGCGCCGCGGCACATCTCCATCCGGCTGAGGAAGA
>CAZEJB010000036.1:26211-28527 GCA_964512635.1 uncultured Planctomycetales bacterium
CTGCAGCCGAGGTACTGCGCGGCGCCGCGGCACATCTCCATCCGGCTGAGGAAGATCTGAAAGTAATCCATCACCGTAGCGATCCCGGTGTCGACCTCCAGCTCAAGGTGAATCTGCCGCCCGGTCTCCGGCGCCTGGCCGCTGTCGTCATCGTCATCAACCCACAGCGCAGCCTTGGTCACGGCATAATTCACCTGATCATGGATGTCATGGTGCTGCGGGTCATAATTGCGGACCCGGGTGCGGTGCACATCGCTCTTGTCGGCAATCACCACCGCGGCACAGACGTTGTTCAGCACCTGGCCGTACTGCTCCTCGTGGTTGCCGACCGCGCTGAGGATCACCCCCAGCTCGCGGGTTTCCAGCTCAAAGCGCTTAAGCAGGCCATATAGCAGCGCAGCGCCAGTCTGCCCATGGTTGGTGCGGCCGATAAAGTTGCCAATGTCATGCAGATAGCCGGCGACCATCGCCAGGTCAACTTCGCGCTCCGGGTGGTCAAGTACCCTCAGCAGCATGCCGGCATAGCTGGCCACCCGGTTGCAGTGCCGTAGTCCATGCTCGGTGTAGCCGATTGCCCCGAGGTGTTCATTGGCCAGCTTGATCAGTTCCGTGAACTCAGGATCAGCCTGAATCTGGGTAAACAGGCCACCTGGAACCTTCGGGTCGCTGAAGGCCCGGCGGCCCTTCCCGGGGGCCGCTCCGTTGGTGCTGCCAACCAGCACGCTCTTCTGGGTAATTGTCATTTTTTAAATCCGGGATCGTAAGAGGCCCCTTGATAACTTGGACAAGTCTGTCCGCCGCCCGCTGAGCCCTGATCCTGCCTGAAATTATACCCCTCCCGAACCGTGGACAGCTTTCCCCGGAGCTGCAAGTCAGCGCAAGCCCGGGACGCCCGGGCCAGCCTGCCGGGCCATTTTGACCCCGCGCTGCCCCGGATTGTCCAAGCTGGCTGTCCCCATTGCGTGGACAGGGGGACTTGCTTTGCGCGCAGTGTGGACAGCAGGCTGATTGCTGCCGCCGGACTTGCGCGGCGCAGGGACATATATAATGTATGACCCGCGGGGACAAACCCGCGACGCGGACGACGGCGTGTCCCTTTCGTCGGCCGCCGCAGGGGAAAGAGGCAAGGCATGCGAGTAGTTATCAGCCAGGAACTGCTGGCCGGCGCGCTGGCGATCGCCGGCAAGGCCGTCTCGGCGCGCACCGTTAACCCGGTGCTCGGCCATATCCGCGTCGTCGCCGACGACGGGCATCTGACCTTTACCGGTACCGATGGCGACTTCTGGATCCGCCGCGCGATCGCCGTGCCGGATGCCACGCCCGGCCGCGTGCTGGTGCCGGCATCGCTGTTCCAGGCCCTGGTGGCCCGCCTGCCGAAAAAGCCGATCACCCTTGAAGTCGAGGGCGGCCAGCTGAACCTCAGCGTGGCACGCTCGACCTACGACCTGACGGTCATGGGCGATGAGAACTTCCCGGAGCTGCCGGACTACAGCGGCAGCCGCCTGTGCACTCTGCCGGCATCCGTGCTCAAGCGCAGCCTGCTGCAGACGGTGTTCAGCGCGGTGAAGGAAAGCTCGACCGGCGGCGTACACTACACCAACGGCGTGCTGTTCAGCTTCAAGGGCGGGCGTCTGGACATCGTGGCCACCGACGGCCACCGCCTGGCCCTGCGCCGCAACTCCGGCCTGTCCGGCATCGACACCCCGGACCGCGACCTGCTGCTGCCGGCCCGCGTAGCTGACGAGCTGGAGAAAATGCTGCCGGATGATGACGACGCGGCGGTGGAGCTCTACCATCACGGCAACCAGGTCTTCTTCGCCTTCGGCGCCCAGCTGGTGGCTTCGGCCCTGCTGGATGTGCGCTTCCCGGATTATGAGCGTGTGATCCCCAAGGAGATCGAGGCCAAGGTCCACGCCGGCCGCGAGGAGCTGTCCGATGCGCTGGCCCGTGTGCTTCTGGTCTGCCGCCAGAAGGACCAGAACCCGGTGGCCCGCCTGAACGCCGGCGGCGAGACTCTGACGGCCTCCAGCGAGGCTGGCGAGATCGGCAAGGGCACCGAGGAAATGGCCTGCGAGGTCGCCGGCCCTGATGGCACCGAGGTCAAGGTCGCGCTCAACCCGCAGTACCTGATCGAGGCGCTTAAGGTGCTGGCCGGCGAGCAGGTGACGCTGAACTGGCTTTCTGAAATCCAGCCGGTGATGCTGACCTCCAGCCGCGAGCCGGACTTTACCTATATCGTGATGCCGATCCGGATGGATTAGCTGTAGGGGCCGAGCATCGCCTCGGCCCGGTCGGAGCGCCGGTCTTCAGACCGGC
>CAZEJB010000037.1:0-28167 GCA_964512635.1 uncultured Planctomycetales bacterium
TTTGGGTCTGCGCCCCGCTGTCACGCCTTCAATATGTCAGCTCAGCGCCCAGCGCACGCGCCATGACTCCGGGAAGCTGTGGCCGAGGCCATAGACATAGCGGATCAGCTGCCCCTGGTGTTGCGCCTCGTGCTCCAGCAGGTCCAGGGCGAAGCCGAGGCAGGCTGCGACGCCCGGTTGCAGCGCGTCCGCCAGATCATCCGCCGGGGCATCCGCCAGAGCGTCCGCCAGAGTATCCGCCGGCTCATCCGCTGCCAGAGTCGCAACTGCCGCCAGCGCCGCATCCGCGCTGCGCTGCAGGGCGGCGCGCAGCGCCTGCCGGCTCAGCGCATCTTCAGCGCTCAGTGAGCAGGCGAAGCCCTTCCAGCTTCCGACCGCGATGGCCCGCGCATAGCTCTCCCGCGCGCCGACGAGGCACCAGAACTGCCCGCCGATGCTGTTGGACGGCACTGGCAGGCGCTGCGCCAGCGCGCCCTCGGGCAACGTGTCCAGCAGGTCGATCCAGCGCTGGAACGCGCCGTTCAGGCGTTGGCTAAGCAGGTCGTGCATGGCAGCCTCCGGGCTAAGTGTGACGTGGTCAATGTTGCGCAAGGATAGCGCAGCAGCGCCGCCACGGTGGCACCGGTTTGTAACCGGTGTCCAATGCGCGGCCCTCTGTGGCCGCGATCCTTTTCGGTGGCACCGCTTCGCAGCCGGTGTCCAGCAGCGTCGCGCTTTAGCGAGGCGAGTAGCGCCGCACTCAGTGGCGGCGCCATGGTGGCAGGCACTATCTAATGGACGTGAACATCAACAGGGATCCCGCTTGGGGCGCTGGTTAGACTCCCGCCACTTCCACTACTAATGCTTGCTCAGATTCTCTTGCTTCAATGGACATCATGCATAACTCCCGGTGTTAGAATCACTGACAACATGGTATTTGCTCCTGATTCAGCAGTCCTTCGCGAGAACATGGTTCGCGGTTTGCTCTTCATCTCGGTCTTCGAGATTTTGAAGCGCAGTATAGTGGATCCTATCAGATCCTTCTTCACACTCGGCACCGGGCCGGACATGTCCGAGTACGAGAGGCACGTGCTTTCCCTAGATCCCAAGCGGAATGTTCTTAGGTGCTCACTGCTTTGGTTGAAGCAAGTGGAGGCAATCGCCGACTCT
Organism: uncultured Planctomycetales bacterium; assembly: GCA_964512635.1. Taxonomy (GTDB): domain Bacteria; phylum 4484-113; class 4484-113; order 4484-113; family JAFGCY01; genus JADZFO01. The sequence goes on from CAZEJB010000037.1 coordinate 1,150, forward strand.
GACATTACCCTGTTTTATACCTTAAGGGATATCCGCAACAAGCTGACACATGAGTTCCCTCAACTTGAGCAATTCAGTGAGCACTCGGAAATTGCTGATGACCTGTTCCGAATGCTGCAACTCCTGAACAAGCTTGAAGCCTGGTGGTTTTGGGAGTATGAGAACACTTTGAAGCCGCCTGATGAGCGGGCAGAGCAAGGTGACGAAGTGTATTCGGGGACCCAACTGCTTACAGGGTTGTTGGTCGATCTAGCTTTTATGAAGGCGGACGGACAGTAATGATAATGTAACGGCGCAAGAGAAGCCGCCTCTGGACTTGCCGCCGGATAACTAGACTGAAGGAGAGGTGTCAAATGGCAATCAGTGGAGCACGCCGGTTTCTCTTGGACAGCATGGCTTATGGCCTCTGGGCCGATTGGGAGGATGAGGCACGAGAAAAGCAGGCAGCCCAGGGCAGTTCCAGTTTAGGGGAGTTCTGGGAAAACCCATCAATCGAAGTCGGTGAGTCAAGAGACGTTGATCTTACGATGGAAGACGAGTCCGATGATCCCGAAGTCTTGTATGCTGAGTTGGAAAAAGAGACTGGCGTGAAGTTCGACGTTGATGTGGACAAGGACGACGACGGAGAAGTCCTCGGCGTTATGGTCTCTCACGGTGCCGACACTGCATCGGTAACGATCCGCGATCAGGAAGAGTTGGATTATCTGGTCGCCAAGGTCAAAGAGATTGCTGGACTGGAATCTTAGTACAGAACTCTTGAATCGGAGTTTTGTGCTGAGTATGCTCAATGTACATCAACGCGCCGTGAGGGAATAAGCAACTGCAGAAACCAGCCAAAGCACAAAAGACTCTCCGCGAAGTGGAGAGCCGTGGCTGGCATAGCATTCTGCTTTCATCGGCTGACCCGATCAATGAAGGCGGCGAAGCTGTGAAGCTGATTAAGATTACTGCTTGTTTCCAAGACTTCACGCGCGAGTTCGCGGATGCAGACATTGGAACGAAGTTGGAAGCCTACGCGATTCGGCGCGCAACGTATGATAGTCGCAAGTTCCCGTCGCGGAAGCATGTGAGCAAGGCGCAGTTTGAGCACCTGCTCGACACGCACCTAGCCCGGTTCTACGACTATCATGAAGGTTGAAGGGTGAAGGAGGAACACATGCCCAGACACTTCGGATACGGTTCAAACATTAGCCACACGAAGATGGAGAGTGACATGCGCAGACCGATGAAGAGTGGCGGTCAGGATGTACCTGCCAATCTTGATCCAGTGGATTTCGGTGTGCTGGCACGCTTGGATGACTATCGCTTCGCGCTGACCAAAGAGGGCGCAGCTACTATTGTGGCTTCAATAGGCGACTATGTTGTCGGCGTTGCTTACACGCTGACCCAGGGGCAGATCGACAGGCTTAGAAAAAGTGAAGGGAAACCAGAGGCCGACCTAGGAGAGCGCGTAGAGCTAACCTTGCTGTCTTCGCATGAGCGTGCGACAGCCTTAACTTGGAAGTGGGATGAAAGCCCCAATGACCTGCCTAACAGCATTGAGCCGCCGCAGGAAGCCCGCAAATACTATCTTGAGCTGATTGTGGAAGCTCTGAAAGCTCGCAACATCAGCGAGACCGATCCAACTTATCTGAGAACCTACCTGGAACCGCTGCTATTCAACAGGAAGAGGCTGAAGGCATGTAAGCCTCAGCCCAAACCTTGATAAGACCTCGCCCTGCCAGAACTCAAGCCTACTGCACCGCAGTTGGCGTAGGTGCAAGTGAAGGTGCGAAAGAGACGAAGGGCCTAGTCCAACAGGCTGTGCGCCGGATACGAAAACCGCCTTTCTGCGTTCGCCGTGTGTTTCGGCTGCTACACCACCTGAGACGATTTCACGCGGCAGATTCCAGGCGGGTGGATATATTCCCTGCCCCCCCCGCACCCTGCAGAGCGTAGTCCAAGCATACGCGCTGTGGACAGTTTCGCGGAAACGCTTGAGCGAAGATCCTGGCTACGGTCCTCTGGCATTATGCTTGCTGAGTGGATCACTATGGAGAAGAATTCTGGCCCAACACTAAAAGAATTCCCTCCCTGGCAGGGTAACTATAGGTTGCCCGCAGGGCGTGGGCGGGCTGCCGGCGGATAGACGCCGGCGGGAAAGTCTGCCGGGATAGGTTAGGAAGCTTGCATGTATGCGAAAGTATTGTTGCGTTCGGGGCGAAAATGAGAGCGTCGGGCTGGAAGAGGATGCCGGCGAATGTCATTTTGCAAAAGTGCTTTTCCCGGTGGTTTTCCGGGGGTGAAAGTTAAAATCCGCCGCCTGGTCGTTTTGAAAACTGTATTTGACGTCCATTTTGGGGGGTGAAGGTTAAACCCGTCCCGGCGGCCGAGGCGGCCGCGGATGTCGCGCTGCGAGGGATGGATTGCAAGACGATGCAAGTGTTGGATTGCCAGGGCGCACGCAGGGCGACAGTGCAGCCCCTGGCCGGGAAGAAGAATGCGGGCAGGATGCCCGCGCTCCAGGCCATCCCATCTGCCATCAGAAGGCGCGCGCAGGGCGCCACTACATTAGCCATTAGCCATTTGCCATTTGCCATTTGCCATTAGCCTTCCGCCATCCGCCATGCCGGGCGGGTCTTCGACCCGCCCCTACCGGGCGCACAGCTCCTTGAGGCCCTCATAGCGGGCGTTGACCGTGGCGGCGATGGCCGTGATCTGCTCGGGGGAGAGGTGGCGGAAGCGGCCCTGGGCGCGGATGTAGGTCTCGATGTCCAGGGGCTCGGGCTCGAGGGTGAAGCGCCACTTGGTGCCGCCCTCGACCTCCAGCAGGGGGAAGACCCGGGAGCGCACGGCCATGTGGCCCATGTCGATGGCCTTCTCGTCCTCGAACTTCCAGCCCGGGGGGCAGGGGGCGAGGATGTGCAGGAAGCGGGTGCCCTTGAAGCTCATGGCCTTGCGGACCTTCTCGATCAGGTCGACGGGGTAGGACACCGAGGCCGTCGCGGCATAGGGGATGCGGTGGGCGGCGAGGATCGCCAGGATGTCCTTCTTGGCCGTGGCCTGGGGCTGCTGCGTCGGGGTGGTGGTGGTCCAGGCGCCCCAGGGCGTCGCCGAGGAGCGCTGGATGCCGGTGTTCATATAGGCCTCGTTGTCGTAGCAGCAGTACAGGAAGTTCTCGTTGCGCTCGGCGGCGCCGGAGAGGGCCTGCAGGCCTATGTCGAAGGTCCCGCCGTCGCCGGCCCAGACCATCACGGTCGTGTCGTGCTGCCCCTGCAGGTCCAGCGCCGCGCGGACGCCGGAGGCCACTGCCGCGCCGGTTTCAAAGGCGGTGTGGTACAGCGGCACCTTGAGGCTGCTCTGGGGGTAGGGGCCGGCGATGATGCTCCAGCAGCAGGCCGGCAGGACCACGATGGTCTTCGGCCCCAGCTCCTTGAGCACCAGGCGCATGGCCAGCGCGCCGCCGCAGCCGGGGCAGGCGAGGTGCCCGCCGACCAGCAGCTCCTGCTGTGGAATCTTATCCTTGATGATGACCTGGCTCATGCCTTTACCCCCACCCACAGGTCGGTCTGCTCAGCCTGAGCCTCGGCCTGGGTGTGATCGATGATTTCGTTGATGGTCGCCGGGGTGACGTCGCGGCCGCCCAGGCCGACGACATAGCCGAAGAGCGCCGGGCGCTCCTCGTCCGGCAGGTCGTAGAGCCCGGAGCGCAGCTCCTCGGCGAAGATGCCGCCCATGCCGCCGGGGGACATGTTGCGGTCGATGACGCCGACCCGCGGGATGCCCCGCAGCGCTGCTCTCAGCACCTCGGTGGGGAAGGGCCGGAACATCTTGATCTTGAGCAGGCCGACCTTCTCGCCGGCCGCCCGGCGCTGGTCGATGACGTAGCGCGCCGTGGAGCTGATGGTGCCGCTGGTGACCAGCACCAGCTCGGCGTCCTCCATGCGGTAGGGGGCGACGAGGCCATAGCTGCGGCCAGTCGCCGCGGCCCACTCGGCCTCGACCTCGAGGTAGACGCCGGTGGCCTCGCGGATGGCCTTATGGAGGCCCTGGCGCATCTCCATGAAGTCGTCGGGCTTGACCAGCGCCCCGAAGGCGTGGGGCTCGTTGATGTCCAGCTTGTACCTGGCCTGGCGTTTGGGCAGGAAGGCGTCGACCAGCTCCTGCTCCGGGATGTCGACCGGCTCGGAGGTGTGCGACAGATAGAAGGCGTCCAGCACCAGCATGACCGGCAGGTCGAGGCGCTCGGCGATCTTGAAGGCCATGATCGTGGTGTCGATGACCTCCTGGTTGTTCTCGCAGTAGAGCTGGATCCAGCCGGTGTCGCGCTGGGCCAGGGTGTCGGTCTGGTCGGTCCAGATGTTCCAGCCCGGGCCGAGGGCGCGGTTGACATCCGCCATGACGATCGGGTGGCGGGCGGCCGAGGCCCAGTGCAGCATCTCGTGCATCAGGGCCAGGCCCTGGGAGGAGGTCGCGGTGAAGGCCCGGGCGCCGGCGGCGGAGGCGCCGACGCAGGCTGCCATCGCCGAGTGCTCGGACTCGACCTTGATGAAGCGGGCCGGCAGCTCGCCCGACGCGCACATCTCGGACAGGGCCTCGACGATCTGGGTCTGCGGCGTGATGGGGTAGGCCGAGATGACCTCGGCCCGGGCCAGCTTGACACCCTGGGAGACCGCGTGGTTGCCGATCATGACTTTCTTCATATCAGTGCTCCAGGCCAGCGCTCAGGCGCTCCATGGTGATCGCGCCGCGCGGGCATTCCTCGGCGCAGACGCCGCAGCCCTTGCAGTGGTCGAGGTCGATGATCAGGCGGCCGCTGATCGGGTCGCGGGTGATGGCCGCCTCGCTGCAGTAGATCCGGCACAGCTCGCAGTCGTTGCAGACGCCGCACTGGAAGCAGCGCGCCGCCTCCGCCAGGGCGTCGCCCATGCTGATCCCGGCGTTGCTCTCCTCGAAGCCGCTCAGGCGGTGCAGGTGCTCATCCTCATGGCGCGCTGCATGGGCGAAGTCGCTGGTGTTGACGTCCTCTGGCGTGACCACGGTGTTGACCGGGTCGACGCGGCTGACGGGGTCATCGCGGTTCCAGCGCACCGTGCTGAAGGCGCCAGAGCCACCGAGGCGCAGCTCGACCGCCGACGGCGCGGGCTGGGCCTCGCCCCGCAGGCCGCGCAGATAGCGGTCGATGCCGATGGCGGCGCGCTTGCCAGCGCCCAGGGCGCTGGCCACAGTGCGTTCGTCTCCGGCGACATCGCCGCCGAGGAAGAAGCGGGCCTCCTGCGAGCTGCCCCATTCGTCGTGGCTTGTGTTGTCACGAATAGCGGCGGGCAGGACCTGCAGCTCGGCGTCCTCGCCAATGGCCGTCAGGATGGTGTCGGCAGGCAGGCTGAAGGGATCCGTATCCGCTTCGGCAAAGCTACGGCGGCCCTGGGCATCAGGCTCGCCAAGCTGCATCCGGCGGCAGACAAGGCTCAGCCGCCCAGCGTCAGACTCCAGCCGGGACGGGGCGGCGAGGAACTCAAACTGCACGCCCTCACGGGCCGCGTCGTCGACTTCCTCGGCGATCGCAGGCATCTCATCGCGGGTCCGGCGATAGACCACGGTCACTTCGCTGCCGAGTCGCAGCGCCACCCGGGCGCAGTCCATGGCGGTGTTGCCGCCGCCGATGACCAGCACCCTGCGGCCCAGGCTGGGCCGCTCGCCGCGGTTGACGGCGCGCAGGAAGTCCAGCCCGCTGATCAGGGCTGTCGTGTCCTCGGCGCCCTCCAGCCGCAGCACCTTGCTGATCTGGGCGCCGCTGGCGATGAAGATCGCTGCGAAATCGCGCTGGAGCTGAAGCCAGTCAAGGTCGCCGCCGGCGCGGGTGCCGGTGTGGAAGCGTACGCCCAGCGCCGCATAGCGCTCGAGCTGGCGGTCCAGGACCTCACGGGGCAGGCGGTACTGCGGGATGCCCTGGCGCAGCATGCCGCCGGCCTCCAGCTCCTGCTCGAAGACCTCGACCGGGTAACCCTGGCGGGCAAGGTGATAGGCGCAGGCCAGTCCGGCGGGGCCGGAGCCGATGACCGCGATGCGCTGCTCATGCAGCACGGTGGCCGGCTGGGGCAGCGGGCTTTGCAGTTCCTGGTCGCCAAGCATGCGCTCAACAGCGTGGATGGCGACCGCGCCGTCAAAGCTGCAGCGGTTGCAGAGCTTCTCGCAGGGGTGGTTGCAGACCCGGCCGGTGATGGCCGGCATGGGGTTCTCCCTCAGCAGCAGCTCAAGCGCCTCCTGCACGCGGTTCTCGCGCAGCAGGGTCATATAGCCCTGGATGTCGACACCGGTCGGGCAGCCGGCGCTGCAAGGCGCGACCCGGTCGTGGTAGACCGGCATGGTGTATTTCCACGAGCCGGTGCGGTTGACCTCAGTGGATACACGGCTCACAGAAAGGGGCGGACGCCCCGGTACAGGCTGGTTCCCAGGATTAGACATGGACGGCCTCCTGCAGTGCCTGCACCAGCTGCGCCGCTTCGCGGGCCGCGGCGATGTTAGCGTCGAAGTGCTGGGGCACTTCTTCCGCAATCGCTTCGCAGACCGCATCGAGCGAGACTACGCCGCTGAAGGTGGCATAAGCCCCGACGATGGCGGTGTTAACGATGGGCTGCGTGCGCGACCCGAGGCCATGCCCCTGCGCCACGGTGTTCGCATCAACCGTGGCGATCCGGTACGGACCAAGATGGGCATAGTCCTCGGGTGGGAGCGGCGAGTTGATCAGGATGCTGCCGCCGGCTTTGAGCCCGGTAGTGATGTCGATGGCCGCCAGCAGGGTGGGGTCAAGGACGATCAGGTCATCCGGCGCAACGATCTCGCAGCGCAACTGAATCGGCGTGTCGTCCATCCGGAGGAAGGCCGTGACCGGCGCCCCGCGGCGTTCAACACCAAAAGCGGGGAAGGACTGGACCCAGCGTCCCTCTCTGAAGATCGCGACAGCGAGGATTTTGGACGCTATGACGGCGCCCTGGCCTCCGCGACCGTGGATGCGCAGCTCGCGCATACACACCTCCCTGTTCCTCCCGGAAAGTGCAGGGGAGGAACAATCCGATGTCCATAGATTCTAGCGCAGAATCGCTATAACCGAGTTATATTATCGGAAATACCCATTATTTATTCATCCTGACGAATTCTTGGCCAAAAGACCCATAAACACATGCACAGCAGCTGGCCTGACAATAGGGGACTGCTGGTCAAGCTGGTCGGATCCTTGTTAGTTCGGTCCAGGAACAGAATTTCGCCAAGTTTCCACTGAAGCACTTGCAAGGCCGCAATCTATTTGTTATATTAGATGCGTGCGCACGCATCTAATATTTTCGAGGCTTAAGACCATGACAGAGCAGCAGGCCATGTTTGACCTGATTGGGGTACTGGCGCGGCGTCGCTATCAGGCGGCTGAGCGCAGTTTCGCCCGCATTGGGCTAAACCACACCGAAGCGCGCCTGCTGCGACTGATTGATCAGGCGGCTGGAGAAGTAGATCAGGAGGCATTGTCCAGTCAGGTCTACATCGACCGCAGCAATGTCGGCAGGGCACTGAAGCAGCTTGAAGCCTCCGGCTATATCGAGCGCGCCAAAAGTGCTGATGACAAGCGCCGCAACCGCACCCGTTTGACGGCAAAGGGTGCCGCTGCCGTACTGGAGATCGCAAAGCTGCGTGCTGAGATGATCGAGGACTTTTGCCGGGGGATCTCTGCCGAAGAAGCGGCTGTAGCAGTGCGAATTCTCGCAAAGGTGGCATCAAATGAAGACATTGTGTAGCACCTGGCAACCACAGTTGGAGCTGGGCGCAGTTGCCTCGCCCGCCCGGCGGACAGCCGCACCATCAATCTGTCTTGCACTGGCTGGACTTTCGATCACCACCATGTTGTCGGCGCTGGGCAGCAGCTCTATCAATGTTGCACTGCCGGCATTGTCTGAGACATTTCACACCAGCTTCCAGGCTGTGCAGTGGGTTGTTTTGTCTTACCTGCTGGCGCTGACGACGCTGATCATCAGCGTGGGCCGGCTGGGGGATCTGCTTGGCCGACGCCGCCTGCTGCTTGGAGGCATCGTGCTTTTCACCCTGGCTGCATTGGCGGCCGGACTTGCGCCGGGTATGCCAATGCTGATCGCGGCACGCGCACTTCAGGGTTTGGGCGCTGCGATCATGATGTCTCTCAGTCTGGCCTATGCTGGCGAGCTGGTGTCCCGCGAATCCGTCGGCAGTGCCATGGGCTTGCTCGGCACGATGTCGGCGGTCGGCACCGCACTCGGCCCGTCCCTCGGCGGATTCCTGCTGGCTGGTCCAGGCTGGCGTTCGCTCTTCCTGCTGAACCTTCCGCTGGGGCTCGCCGCCTTCTACCTGATCTTGCGCAATCTGCCGAATGATTCTGTTGCATCCGGCGCAGGCCGGCGAGAATTCGATTTTGCGGGTTCGGTCTTGCTGGTCCTTACTCTGGGCGCCTATACGCTGAGTATGACCATCGGTCGCGGTGTTTTCGATTGGCGCAGCATTGGCCTGCTGGCGCTGGCGTTGCTCGGTGGTTTTGCCTTCATCCTCCTGCAGGGCCGGACGGCGGCTCCACTGATCAGGCTTGCCGCCTTCAAGGACATAGAACTAAGCGCGGGTCTTGCCATGAGTCTGCTGGTATCCACAGTACTGATGGCTAGTCTGGTGGTTGGACCTTTCTATTTGTCTCTGGCTCTCCGGCTTAAGCCAGAGATCGTGGGTCTGCTGATGTCTGTCGGTCCGCTGGTTGTCGCGCTGACAGGCATTCCTGCCGGGCAACTCGCTGACAGACTCGGCGCCGCACGCATGACACGTATCGGCCTCAGCGGCGTGGGCGCCGGCGCTATAGCTCTGGCAGTCCTGCCGCTGAGACTCGGTGCAGCGGGCTACCTGGGCTCAATTTTGTTACTGACACTGGGCTACGCACTGTTCCAGACAGCTAACAATGCGGCGGTAATGACGGCCGCTGGACCCGAGCAGCGCGGCGTGACCTCCGGGCTGCTCAACCTTTCGCGCAGCCTGGGCTTGATTACCGGAACCGCTGTAATTGGAGCCCTGTTTGCCGCTGCAGTCGACGGCGATGTCTCCAAGGCATCCGCTGCAGCGCTGACTCACGGACTGCATCTCAGCTTCAGCCTTGCCGCCGGTCTGATCGGCCTTGCCTTTGCTGTCGCGCTTGTCGCCTCACATAGAAGCATTCAACAGCTGCGGGGCTGAAATCTATGGCAAAGGTGTTAAAGATCAAGGCACATAGTCGGCGTTGAGCTCGTAGCTCAGGTCGTCGCTGCACTCGACGCGCAGGATGTAGGTCTCGCCGGCGGTGATGTTGTAGCGCAGCATCCGGCGGGAGCCATTCGGGCTGAGTTTGCCATAGTTGACATAGCTCGACCAGTTTCCCTCGGACAGGGTCACTTTGTAGAAGAAGGGGCTGTCCGCCTGAGGCTTTACCGTGACCTCCAGCAGCCCGTCGGAGGGGGCGACAAACTCGTAATAGTCGCTGCTGTCGTAGGAGGGGTTCTGGCCCACCTTGCTGCCGTCGAAGGTGGCGTTGAGCGCCGCCGGCAGTGTGATCCCAGTGGCGTCAGAGGGAAAGTCGTTTGGCTCGTAGGGGTCCTGGTTGAGATAGACGGCGCTAAAGTCGAGGACTTCGTCGGCGCCGTTCACGTGGACCGTCACCGTCCCTGACGGCGTGACGGTGCGGTTGGCGATCTGCCATTCGATGTCGTAGTCGCCGTCGGGGTAGTAGCCCAGCAGATATGTAGTGCCGAGCTGGTCCAGGGAATGCCCGCTGGTGTGGTTCACCAGGCAAGTGTCGTAGTTGGGTTCGATGCTAACACCGTTGTCCAGTGCTCCGCTGATGCGATAGACCGGGGTAGCGACCGCGGAGACCTCCAGCTGGTAGCGGGCCTCGACAATCTCATCGTAGTGCAGGCTGATGCGGTACTCGCCGGGGACGTCGGCGCGGAAGTAGAAGCTGTCGCTGCCGCTGCTGTTATGGACCAGCAGCGTGCCGGCGACGGCATCGCTGGTGAAGGTGCTGCTCACCTTCGCGGTTGCCGGGTCGAGGGTCAGGTTGATCTGCAGGGTGCCGGGGGCGGCGACATCGAAGGCGTAGACATCGTAGTAGTCGGTATCACTGCTCAGGCTGGCGTTGATATCCATCGGCAGGCTGACGGCCTGCGGCGCGGCACTCAAGTCATTGGGCTCCAGGCTGTCGTTGCTGTAGCTGAGGGTCGGCGAAAGCTGCACATCGCTGTCGCCGAACTCCACCCACTCGTATGGCGGGTCAAAAGCCATGCCAAAGCGGCTGTGGTAGACATAGACCCGCTCGCCGGGCATGAAGGGGAAGTTCACCTCCGACACGCCGTCGTCGGCGCCGTCATAGTCAATGAAGCCCTGGTCAGCGGTCTGGTAATACAGCCGGACATCATCAATCGGATTGCCATTGAGGTTGTAACTCGCGCTCAGGAAGCGCGCGTCGTAAGCATAGACCTCAAGCTCATAGGGCAGCAGGTTTCCTTCCATGAAGATGCTCAGCGCATAGTTGCCGGCGGGCAGAGGGTCATAGCTGCGGACCTCGAGGCCTTTATCGGAGGTATCGTCCATTGTGATGGAATCGCCGTTCGCGTCATAGAGGTCCAGATAGCCGCTGCTGGAGTACTCGCTGGCGGAGTGCAGGGGGAAGCGTACCCGGGCCATCAGGTACTTGCCCTCAGGCACATCAAAGCTGTAGAAGTCGTAGTCATCGTCATCGGTCAGCCCCTCGCCGCCGATCCAACCCTCAACCGGAGCGGCCAGCGGCAGGACGAGCGCGGTCGCTGTCGCCTGGTCGTTATTCGGCTCAGCGGCATCCACCGGTGCCGTGGCACTGAAGTTGAAGTCCAGGTCATTGACGTCGCCCAGCGTCATGTCGACGACAGCCTCCAGCGGCTCGAAGGTGTAAAGCGGGTCACCGGGACGCACTGTGACCTGTGCCATCGGAATGTTGGTAACCCTGATTGTGCCCGTGCCGGAGGTGGAAACGATGCAGTTGAAGTCGGCCGATTCCAGCTCGACCCTGGTGTTGTAAAGCTCCTCGCTGATGCCGTCGTCACCGTCGCCCGCCTGTCCGTTGTCATGCAGTGTCATCGTCAGCGAGCGGGTCTCGCCCTGGTGCAGGCTGATCTCATAGTTGCCGCCGCCGGCTTCGCAGGACACGTCAATGTAATAGCGGCCGTTGCGCGGGAAATAGTAGCCAACCCAGGTGGCACCGCCGACGACGTCAAAAGCGCTGTAGGCGGCGTCGACGTTCTGGTCCACATACAGTCGGAGCGTGGGGTAGAGGACTGACTCGTCCGCCAGCATCTGGAAGTAGTAATAGCCTTCCGCCGGCACGTTGATCCCGTAATAGTCATCCTCATCATCCAGGATGGAGATGCTGCCCTGCAGCGGCAGCGGATCCGTGATGATTGTTGAGTTGCGGAAGGTGTTGTTTGGCTCGTGTACATCAGTAGCGACAAAGCCGCTGGTCTTCGGGCTGCCGCGCAGCTCAATCCCCGTCAGGTTGGCATTGGTGACCGTCACCATCTCTGCACTGGGAGTGAATTCGTAGCCATCCAGCGTGGCCATCACGGCCCAGGTGCCGGCGGGGATGCCCTGCAGCGCAAAGCTGCCGTCGGCGGCGCTCAGGACTGACGCCGGGTCCAGCAGGTTAGTCGTTACCAGGGCGCCAGCCAGCGGCCTGCCGGCCATGTCGAGGACCGTGCCGCTGATGTCGAAGCGCTCGAGATACTCAATGCTGACGCTCTCGACGGCGAAGGGGCTCGCACCCTCAGCTGCCACCGCCACATAGATATAGCCGCTGGGAGAGCTGTGCTGGCCGCTGGCTCCGTTGACCTGAATGCTGGTGTCAGCGCCGCTGTCGCTGCCGCCGACCCATTCCCAGCGATTGGCTGCGTAGTCCGCAACACCGACCCAGTAGGTCGCCCCGGGATCGGCGCTGGCAAGACCGACGGTGACCGTTCCCAGACTGTCCTGCGGAGTCCCGGCAAAACGCCAGATGGCATAAGTGACCGCGGAGCCGTCAGGCTGAAAATCTGCGTTAGGCGCCAAAGCCGTGACGTTGCTGGCCTGGTCCCAGAACTGCGACCCGGGCAGTGACACGGTTGAAACTGCAGGCGTGCGGGTCGGGTTGAAACTGCCTTCAAGCGGCAGCGCCCCAGAGAACGGGCCTGCCGGTGTTGTCAACACATCCGGCAGATTCTTGCGGCTGCTGAATCCGGACGAAGAACCGGAAGCCGCACAACCGCCGAGTAACAGCGCAAGCGTCGCCAGCAGCGTAAGGCAGATATTCCTCAATCGATCACCTCGCGGCAATGCAGGTATCCCGAGCTGGACGAAGCTGCGGCTGAGGCAACTTTTCGGTCTGGCTATTCTGATACTTGCACAATTCTCAACGTTGAAGGCTTCATGCCAACCTTGTTAGATTAACACAGCAGGGCTCCAGGACTGGATTTCGCCGTCCTGATCTCACATTGACAATTCAGCCCTAAACCTGGTAACAGCCGAGCTGAGATAAGCTGACAGGCGGACACATCCTCGTCCGGATACAAACGCCCAACGGCTAAAATAAGTTAGCAATGCTAAACACAAAGATTGCCCAAACCTTGAATAGTTATCATCAACGGTGCCTTTCTGAGACTGAGACCATGTTACAATGGCGTTAAATGACGCAAAGAGGCGTCGGCCCCTGACTCATTCTGATCATAAAGCAATCATGAGGTGGAAGGCATGATGGCAGGTTACCGCTGGGTACTTCTCAGCGCATTATTCATCTTCACTCTTGTTACGGCCGCTGGCTGCAGCAGAGGGAAAATCGATATTGACGACGACTTCGGCGGAGCTGCGTCGGGTCCCGTTGGCACGCCCGGAAGAAGCATTTCCTGGCAGGGCGACCGGGATTATGACGGCGTCGATGATGTTGTCGAAGCGCGCCTCGGTACCAACCCTGACAGCATAGACACTGACAACGATGGCCTGACTGACCAATACGAGCTCTGGGGCTGCGATGGCATTGCAGTCGGACGTGTTGGGTCCTTAAGTCCGGCGGCGTTACCTGATCCTGATGGTGATGGAGTGATTGCTGCGCTGGAGCGCGGGGAGGCCGCCCGAGCGGTCCTCAGCCGTCAGGCCACAGCAGCGCTTGATTCCACACGTGTACGGGTTTCGAGCCCGGGGGATGACCCCATTGAAAACGATCTTGACGGTGATTACATTCCAACCGACTTCGAGTTAAGCGGTTTCTACTACGAGATAGACCCGCTTACCGGCGAGGACTGGTTCGTCAAATGGGATGGCGATCCGCGCCGCAACTATTACAAAACTGACCCAACCAAGTGGTCGACTGATGCTGATCCATGGAGCGACTGGGAGGAATCGACCAAGCGCAACCTGGACCAGCGGCTGAAGAAGCCAGGCGACCACCCCTGCATCCCGGCCTATCCCAAGCTGGAATGCGTCCTGACCGGCTACAGCGTCGAAGACGCCCGCGACATCACCACGACCTCGGGTAACAAGGCTGAATCATCATGGAAGAATTCAGTCAGCACTGCCAACTCTTCAAGCAAGAAGTGGGCAGTCGATGGCTCGGTAGAACTTTCTGCCACCATCGGCATCGGCACTGAGTCGCAGTCATCTGTTAAAGGTAAAGTCGAAGTCACCGGCAAGTTCGGCGGGGAAGAGACCTCGGAGAGCACTACCGTCGAGGATACGTCGGGATTGACCCAACAGGACTGGGAACAGGTGACCGCGGGCGACACCATTGAAACAGCGCGCCTGCTGCTCAACCTGCGCGTGATGAATACGGGCACTCTGCCGCTGTCGGAGTCCAAGTCGCTGTTCAACCTTAAGCTTGGCGAGTTCAATATCTCGACCTTCCTGCTGGATCTGAGCAGCCAGAATGGCTTTGGCGAACTGCCTGCACGCTCGCAGAATCCGGTTGACCTCGTGATCTTCAACGACGGCCGCGGCACGGAAGGTATCCCCGCCAAGCGGATCTTCCTGTCGCTACTGCAGCTGCAGAGCCTGCACCTTGGTGCGCCCCTGACCATTGAGCCAGTCGGCTTTGATGCCCAGACCCTGGTCAGCGAGTTTGATCCCGACAGTGGCCGCCGCGTCAACCTGAATATCGGCGACTGGTCGCCTTACAAGTCGGCCATCGATACCGTCACCGCCCGCATCATTATTGATATGGGAGATGACCCCGACCCGGACCCGCAGCTCTTCGACGGCCTTCCGGCTCGCCGGACCGCCGAGATCCGCTGCTTCGCCTACGACAATACCGGTAACTACGTCGGCAGCCCGCCGGTTATCACTCTCAGCGATGCCCTGAACTGGGGCTTTGGTGCAAAGGATACGCCTCTGGGACCGGTCGTCCAGATCAATGAGCAGCGTTCGGGCCAGGTCCTGACCGCCTACCTGAAAGACTACCGGGTAGGCTTCGACGCTGAAACGCTCGACTACGTGAAGACCCACCTGGGCACGATTGACAACATCTTTGCCCTGCCGCTGCGCCCGTCCAACCCGACCGAGCGGGTCTACACCTTCAAGGCCCCGCCGCTGATCCTGCCCGATCAGAACGTCGACCAGTCCAAGCCGCAGGTTTACGCGGCCACGCTGGAGACCTATGAGCAGCAGCGCATTCCTGAATACAAGCCGCTCAAGGTCACTCTCAATCCGCCGACCTACTACGATCCGCCCATCCTGGTCTTCAGTAACTATCGCTATAACCCGATCTTCCGTCCTACGGTTCGGGCCTATGTGGATGACGTTTTCCAGGTCAGCGAAGTGCGCTTCAAGCCTAGCCCTGCATCGATCGGCGAGGTTATGACGGTCGCCGACGATCCGGGAGACCCCCTGGCTGGTCTGGCCTATGTCTATCGCCTGCCGGAGAACTATGTTTGGACCGGCTTTGAAAGTGTAGTAGCCCTTAACCTGGATGGCGAGGAGTCATTGCCCTTCCCGGTGCAGGTGCAGGAAGGCGCGCATTACAACGAATATGGGGTCCTGCTCAGCGGCGTCAGCAATCCGCCGATTGGCGGCACCCATACTGGCGCAGAGAGCAACAGCCTGCTGCAGGACATCAGCCAGGACTTTACTTCGCTGGGCGTCCTGCCTGGAGACCGCATCGTCAATACGGTGCAGAACACGGAAACCACGGTCACGGCAGTGATAAACAAGACTCATCTCGCGGTCTCCGCTGTTGACTGGGAATTCGTGGACGGCTCCAGCCCCAGTCAGCAGGGCGAGAAGAAGTTCCTGGTCGGCGATACCTATTCGATCACACCAGCCAGGCAGCGCTATGAGACCCTGGGCTTCTATACGGGAGCAAGTGCCAGCAACCTTGCCATCTCTTCCTCCGAGTACAACAACCTCTCAGGCGACTATGGATTCAGCTTCGATGATCCATCCGCCCCGCGCAATCCTCCTTTCGACTTCATCATCCACGAGGACTGGCCGGCCAACAACACGAACATCAAGTCGATCGAGGTTGTGAACGCCGTTGGTGTGGCGGAGATCGGGCCAGCCGTCTGGGGGGCCGTGACCTATGACACGCTGCGCAAGGCGGTGTACAGCAGTTCTGAGCTGATCTATTACACCGAAGGCGGTGTTGGATCCTATGGCGACACCAACGTCTACGCCGCAAAGCTCGACAACGGCATGTATGTGAAATTCAGGATGAAGTACATTGCCCACCCAGGAACAACGCCGGCTGGCAAGGCCCGGGTGGAAGTGGTGGACTTCGAAGTCTACCGGGGGATATAGGAATGACCAAGTACAGAAAGAACATCTATCTCCCCGCATTTAACCCGGCAGCCTGGCTGGGAGCGGCATCGCTGCTGGCCTGCCTCGGCTGCGGCGGAAAATCCAGCGCTCCAGGCGACCTGACTGATCTGGGATCCCCAGGGACACCGGGCCGGTCAGTTCAGGCCTCCGTGGACGGTGACCATGACGGCCTCAGTGATCTGATCGAGCGGAAGATCGGCACCAACCCGGGTGTGATCGACACAGACAGCGACGGCTTGACCGATCAATACGAGGTATGGGGCTGGCAGGGCATCCCGATTGGCCGCAGCGGCGGACTGGGCGCCCTGGCCGATCCAAACGGCAACGGCGTTATTGCAGCGCTGGACCGAGGGGAAGCCGCCAACAATGTCTTATCGCGTACCGCCACAGCGGCCCTGGACATAGAACGTGTGCGGGTCAGCGCGCCCGGCGATGAGCCGATCGAAAACGATCTCGATGGTGACTACATCCCCACCGACTTCGAGCTTGCCGGCTTCTATTACGAGATTGATCCCTTGACGGGAGAGGACTGGTTCGTGAAGTGGGACGGTGACATCAACCGTGCCTATTTCAAGACCGATCCAACCAAGTGGTCCAGCGATGCTGACCCCTGGAGCGACTGGGAAGAGGCGACTAAGCGCAATCTCGACCAGCGGGTCAAGAGCCCCGGCGATCATCCCTGCATTCCTGCCTATCCCAATATTCAGGCTGTCCTGACCAGCTACAGCATCGAAGACGCGTCCAAGATCAGTTCGACAAATGCCACCAGCGCGCAGTCGAGCTGGACGAACAGTGTGGAGAACTCCAGCAAACTGACCACGGACTGGGAGGCGGCTATCACTGCCTCCGTAGAATTCGAGCACAAGTTCGAGGTTAAGGTCGCGGTCCCGCCAGTTTCGGCAACCACAACGGCGACAGTAGGCGTTAAGGTCGCAGGACACTATGGCTCAAACACAGAGACCAGCAGCAAGACGACCGATGACACATCCGGGCTGACCTCCGAGGAGTGGAAAGCGGCCTCGGCCGGCGACACCATCAATACTGCCAAGCTGATCCTAAACCTGAAGATGCTGAACATTGGCACTCTGCCGGCCAGCAAGCCCAAGGTCAAGTTCAACCTGAAGCTGGGCGACTTTGTGATCAACACCTTTGTGGTCAACCTCAGCGGTGAAGGCCAGGCGGCCGGTTTTGGCGAGCTGGAGGCCCTGGCCGCCAACGCCATTGATGTGACGGTTCTCGATAACGGCATTACAACTGCCTATGTCACTTCCGAACCGCTCTACATCTCGATGCAGCAGCTGAAGACCCTGCAACTTGGTGCGCCCCTGAGTATTGAGCCGATTTCCTTTGAGGCGCAGACGATCGTTGGCGAGTTCGATTCAAGCACCGGCCGGCGGATCAACCTGAACATTGGACCATGGTCGCCTTATCAGTCAGCGCTCGAAAATGCCAGCGCCCGGCTGTTGATCGACATTGGTCCTGATCCTGAGCTGGATCCTGTGGTTGGTGATCTGCCGCCGCTGGAGACTTTCGAGCAGCGCGTCTTTGCCTACGACAACACAGGATCTTACATCGGCAGCCCGCCGGTGATCAGTCTCAGCGACGCATTCATCTGGGCCTTTGGCTGCCAGTCCAGCCCCTTCGGGCCGGCTGTGCGCCTGCGCGATCCGGTAAGCCACAAGTTGCGTATCGCATATCTTGAGAACTACATCATGGGCTTTGACCCGCTGAGTATTGCCGAGATTGCTGCCGACGCCCAGCTGCGCGAGAGCCTCTTTGCCATTCCGATTAAGCCTTCCAATCCCGCTGAACGGGTCTATGTGGCTCAGGCGCCACCGCGCGTCATCCCCCAGGAATCCATCGATGAGTCGGTGCCGCAGATGCACTGGGCTTCGCTTTACCCTTACCGCCAGGTAAGGCGCGCACTGCAAAAGCCGGTGGCCCCGCCGGCCCCCGGAGACCCGGGGCTGATTGAGTACGATCCCGACAATCCGCCCCTGCAGTTCGACCGCTATATCTATCAGCCACTGTTCAGGCCGACTGTGCGCGCCTATGCGACAGACCTTGAAGGTATTGAACAGCTGCGCTTCAAGCCCGGGCCAAACTCGGTCGGTGAGGTGATGACCCTGACCAGCGACCCACTGCGTCCTGAAGACGGTGGCTTCTGGGAGTACCGCATCCCCGACGGTTATCAGTGGACAGGTTTTGAACAGGTCCTGGCAGTCGGCATTGACGGAGATGTATCCGATGCGATCAACATTGAGATCCAGGAAGGTTCCTACATCAACGAAGCGGGCAACCTTGTGGTTGGTGAGTATCGCGACCCACTGATCTATGGGACTTACAACTGGGAAGCCGATAGCAGCACTGAAGTTTACGATGTCGTCGCCGACTTCAACGCCAGCGGCGTAGAGGCTGGAGACACAATTACCAACCTCGACCGCGGCACAGCGGCTGTCATCAGCGCGGTCTCCGGACCTCACACGCTGGACATCGGGGGCTGGACCGGAGTGGGCGAGCAGAAGTTCTCTTATGGCGAAAGCTACGCGATCTCGGCCGGCACCACCCGTTACTACCTGCTGGGCTATGAAAAGTTCAATGGCAACCGACTGGTGGCGGACTTTGAGAAGGTCGACCCCATTCGCAGCATCGGCTGCAATTTCGCTGACGGGGCAAATGTTCTGCTCTCGCCCTTCAGCATCAGCGCTGTAGAAAACTTCACGCTTGATACCAAGGTGATGAGTTGCAATACCGATGTTGCCGTTGGCATGACGGTGCTGGGCGCCGGGCCGATGTCAGTCTGGACTTACGACTCGCTGCGCAAAGCGAGTTACAGCACCAGCAACATCAATCTGTATGACTTTGCCAGCAATGGCCTTACCCCACCGGATCTGGTTTTTGCGGTCAAGCTTTATGGCGGCCGCTACGTCAAGTTCAGGTTCAACTATTCCGCCGGCGCAACCGCCGACGACATTGAGATCACATCCGTGGACTACGTGATTCTCGAAGGTATCTAATGCAAATCCGCCAGCAGCAGCGTGGACCCTGGTTGCAAGCGAGACCGCAGGTCTGGCTTCGCGCCTGCGCGCCGCTGTTGTTGCTGGCCGGTAGCGCCGGCTGCACCGGAGACAGTTCTTTCAATTCAGGCCGTGATGTTTCAGGCCAGGCAGCAGGTCGGACGCAGCAGAGTGGCTTGCCCTTAGCTCCGGCGCCAACGCAAATGGATCTTAGTCGTGCACTTCAGGACGAGTTCAGGCGGCTGGGCATTGACCCCCGCGCGGCCAGTGCCGAGGCCCCTGGCACTGGAAGTGAGGTCTTTGACCTCGCGCTTGAGCCTGTCTATGACGAGGACGGAGCCACTGTTGTGGCGATCAGGCTGCATTGGACGGAGCGGCTTCTGGGCGACTACGACGGCAACGGACGGGTTAGCTCTTCAGACCTTACCCCAATTGGACTGAGCTTCCGCAAGTCAGTAGCCTATGACCCGGCAGAGCTGCACGGCGGGATAGCATGGTGGCCGGCAGGTAACCCTGGTGATGCCGGCGAAGCCGCATCGGACGAGCCGTCAGATGAAGTAAGCGGTGCTCGCAACTGGGCTCTTGCCAGAGTAGATGGTGACGCGAACGGCCAGATTGGCGTGGCTGATCTGACTCCCATTGCCTTGAACTGGCAAGCCCGTCTGGACAGCTATCGTGTTTACCGGCGAGGACCGGGCGAGGAAGACTTCACACTATTGCCCAATCCCGCCCAGCCCGAAAAAATGTACACAATTTCGCGGGCCAGCGCCGCTGCTGACCAGCCCCTGTATCCCGATGCCAGCCGTCCGCTGCGCTACAGTTTTGAAGACCCGGTAGACAGCGAAGGCCAGTACGAGTACCTTGTGGCGCCTTATGACTCACTGAGTGATACCGAAGGGCCGATGTCCCTCACACCGGGCGGAAGCCTGAATGTCCAGGCGCGCTTCGAGGCTGACCGCATCGGTGGGACTCCCCCGCTGCTGGTCAATTTTGATGCTTCGTCCAGCACGGTTAGCGAAGGCCAGATAGCAACATATCAGTGGGACTTCAACAACGATGGGGAAATCGACAGTATCTCGGTCACACCGGAAGCCAGCGAGCTGTTCGAGGAGATCGGGGCTTATGTCGTGGTGTTGCGAGTGGTCAGCAGTCAGGGCGATATCGGTCTGGCGAGCAAGCTGATAACTGTCGGCGAAACTCCGGATCTGCAACTTAGCGCCGATCCTCCCGGTGGCGAGGTTCCAATCACAGTTCACCTGAGTGCTCAGGCCAGTTCACAGACCGGCATTATCAGCAAGTATGAATGGGATCTTGACGGTGATGGAAGCTTTGAGCTGAGCACTGGGCCCGTGCCGGAGTACAGCCTGGGATTCAGCCAGCCTGGCAGCCGGGAGATAGCGGTGCGGGTAACTGACCAGGTGGGCATCAGCGCTGAAGACACGCTTGCACTTGATTTCAGTGACGACTTCGACGAGATCGAACCGAATGACAATCCGCCGCAGGCGAGTCTGCTTGGGACACTAAATGTCGGCGGCAGCCTGAGTCCGGCCAGCGGGGGTCTGGGACAGCTCAGCTACGACGGCGACAGCACCGACTGGTACCGCCTCCAGCTGCAGCAGGCCGGAATCCTGACGCTTGATCTTGACTGCGCCAGCGACGGGGATGACATCGACCTCGCGCTCTACAGCGGGGACGGGAGCAAGCTGCTGGGTCAGTCTTTGATTGGCAGTGGCGACATCCACTTCAGCCTTGGCGTCCGCAGCGCGGGTGTCTATGCGGTCAAGCTGACACGACCCATCGGGCCAGGCTCCGACGACACCCGCTATACCCTGGGGGCCTCGCTGAGCGCCCTGGTTTACGACGAGACAGAAAACAACGACAACGCGGCCCAGGCGGACGACCTGGGTCTGTTCAGCGGGGCAATTCTGCCCGGCTACTGGGGCAGCCTGGGTGCAGGCGGTCCTGACGGCGACAGCGAAGACTGGTACAAGCTGAAACTGGCCACACCGGCCAGCTTCAATGTACTGCTTTCCTTCGCCCATCTTGATGCAGACCTGGAGCTGCAGGTTTATGACACGGACAAGCTGACTGTTCTGGCCGAGTCCCGGACAGTGCAGGATGACGAGATGGTCCATCTGGACCTTTCAGCAGGTGATTACTACATCCGCTGCTTCCGCTACGGTGGTAGCGGAGCGAACTATACGCTTGGATTCAGCGTTGACTGACAGCCAGAAGCTGAGTAGTGCGGTATTGCCGCAAGGAGTTGGGCTATGGTAGGCAATTGGTGGACTGTAAACATGGGCAGGATTCTCATCCTGGGAATGCTGCTGGCGCTTGCCGCCTGTGGTGGCAACGGCGGGCCTTCATTTGAGCCGCGTGAAGACCTGGCCGGTCTTCAGGACGCAGACCCTCAGGAAATGAGCCGCCTGCTGAACGCCGAGCTGCTGCGCCTGGGCAAGGACCCGTCTGCAGCCCACAGCACCAGCGCGGCGAGCGGCGCGGAGGTCTTTGACCTTAATGCCAGTCCCTATATGCTCCCGGGGGAGGGTGCCGTTTCCGGCATTACTCTGACCTGGACTGACTACCTGCCCGGCGACTTTGATAACAACGGTCTGGTAAGCGGCAGCGATCTCACGCCAATTGGCATCAATTTCCGCAAGGCAGTGAGCTACCGCGATCCGGCCAGCGCGAATGGTATCAAGATCTGGCCGACCGGCGAGCCTGTGGACACAGGCGGCGCCGCCCCCGGTTCACCGCTGCCAGCCACCAGTGGCGCCTACAACTGGATGCTGGCCCGAGTGGACGGCGATGGCAATGCGGTCATCAATGTGGCGGACCTGGTCACCATTGCGCAGAATTGGGGCTGTCATATCGATGGTTATAGGGTATATGCCAAAGGGCCCGGGGAGAGTGAATATCGCCTGCTGGATAACACTGAGGATCCCAACAGCCCCTTTACCGTAACCCGGTCAGAGTTTGTAGCCAAGCTGCCTTCAGGTCTCAGCGATTTCACCCGACCGGTGGTCTACTCCTTCACGCATATCTTCGGACTGGACGGCGCTTATCAATATCTGGTCACGGGCTTCGACGCTTCGACCGGGCAGGAGACCGAAACCAGCCTCTCGCTCACGGTGGATTCAGCCAGCGGCGGCATCGTCTCAACCGGCCTCCGCGCAATAATGTCGGCCAGTCCGCTCAGCGGTGTTCTGCCCCTGACGGTCAATTTTGACGGTGAACTCAGCGTCGGCAATATTGCCCGCGTGGAGTGGGACTGGAACGGCGATGGCGTCTTCGACTTCAACAGCGGCACCAGCCTGACTGCCAGCCACACCTACAGCCAGAACATTACCGCCAACGCAGTGATGCGTGTTATTGATGTCAGCGGCCAGATCGATACAGCTGGGGTCACGATTTCGGTTGAGGCCCCTGAAGGAAATCGTGCTCCGCTGGCGGCACTGGTTTCTGACGAAAACAGCGGCATCGCTCCCTTCAAGGTCAACTTTGATGCGAGCGGAAGCCAGGACAGCGACGGCCAGATTCTGGTCCACGAATGGGACTTTGACGGCGATGGTGTGTATGACCTGAACAGTGGCACGATTCCCACTGCCAGTAACACCTACGCTCAGAGTGCGACATACAACGCCAAGGTGCGGGTGACTGATGATGACGGCGGCACTGCAGTGGCTGGTGTAACTATCAGCGTGATCGCTCCGGGAGGCAATGTTCCGCCGGTGGCGGCTTTGTCGGCAGACCCTGGCAGCGGCGTTGTGCCCCTGCAGGTACTGTTCGATTCTTCGGGCAGCATCGACCTTGATGGCCAGATCATCCAGCACAACTGGGATTTTGACGGTGATGGCTCCGTTGATCTGAGCACCGGCACGGTGAGTACGGCCAGCCACACATATCAGTCCAATGCAAGCTTTAACGCGGAAGTTACGGTGATTGACGATGACGGGGGCACGGCAACTGCGACCGTGATGGTCAGCGTCCAGTCGCCGGCCGGCAATGAACCGCCCCAGGCGGCGCTGAGTGCCAGCCCTTCAAAGGGTGTGATTCCTCTCAGTGTCAGCTTTGATGCTGCCGGCAGCTTTGATCCGGACGGCGAGATCGTCAAGCATGAATGGGACTTTGACAGCGACGGCACGGTGGATCTCAACACCGGCACGCTCTCAAGCACGATGTTCGAATTCGATACGAATGCGACTTACATGGTCACTCTGACCATCACGGACGATGACGGTGCGACGGCGTCAGCCGTGGCAAACATTGCCGCCCAGTCCCCGGCGGGCAACGCCCCGCCGCTGGCAGCGCTGATCGCCAGCCCCACCGCGGGCACTCCCCCGATGACTGTTGACTTTGACGCTTCCGGCTCTATCGACCTTGACGGAACAATCGTCAAACATGAGTGGGATCTCGACGGCGACGGAAGCTATGAGACAAACACCGGCACCGTTCCGAATACCAGCAAGCAGTACGTCAACAACGGTGTGGTGGTGGCCAAGCTCAAGGTGACCGACGACGACGGCGGCGAGGCCACGGCGACGATCGACATTGATGTCAGTACCACCGGACCGGACAGCCAGCCGCCGCAGGTCACTCTGAGCGCCGACCCCGTTAGCGGCGAAGTCGCCCATCATACGGAAGGCGGCACCGAGATCAACGACGGCCTGTCGGTTGACTTCACCGCGACGGCCATCGACAGCGACGGGACAGTCGAGCAGTACCAGTGGGACTTTGACGGCGACGGGGTGTTTGACTTCTCCAGCGAGGCCGACTCCACTGTTACCAACCTCTACGACACCGCGGGTACTTACCAGGCGCGTGTCAGGGTGCTCGACAACGACGGCAATGTAACGGTGTCTGCGCCGCTCGCCATCACCGTGGAGAACCTGAGCCCATTTGTTAAGCTGAACTTCAGCCCCGGCTATCGTGACTCAGAAACAGCGATCGAGACGCCTGTTACGCTGACTCTGTCGGCGCAGCTGAGCGCTGACATCGACGGCCAGATCGCCCGCTTCGAATGGGACATGGACGGCGACGGCGCATTTAATTACGACGAGAACGGCCTGCTGGAAGCGCCGGACATCGACTCCGGCTTCCAGCCGACGACCCAGGTTGAGTTCAGCAGCGCCGAAGCCCTGACCCACACCTATGGCGTCAAGGTCACTGATGATCTCGGAGGCTTCACCTACACCGATATTGATATCTCCACCAAGAACTCCTATGACGAGATCGAGGATAACGAACTTCCTCAGCAGGCTTCCGTGTTCGCAGCCACAGCCGGAGGGAACAAGGACATCAAAGCCAACCTTGGCGGTACCTTTAACAAGGGTTACAACGCCGACGACGTGGACTGGTTCTACATTACCTATCCGGCCGGCTCTGAGCTCGACTTCGAGATCCGCGACTGCCTGGCCAGCGAGATTGATCTCAACATCCGGGTCTACGATGTAAATGCTACGACCCTGCTGGCCTCCGCACTCAAGACCGACGCGCTGGACAAGGTCAATAACCTTGTGCGGCTCAGCGCCGGAGCCGTGTTCGTCAAGGTAAACCGCTTCAGCGGTGTGGACCTCAACCCGCGCAACTACACACTGCGGGTAACGCACTCCACAATCGCGATCGACGAGACCGAGAATAACGACACCAAGGCCACGTCCAACAGTATCGACGGCGGCAGTTTCGCCCCCAATGGACACCTGCTGGACTACTACGCGCTGTTCAGCAGCAGCGGCAACCAGAACGATACCGAAGACTGGTTCACCTGGAATGTAACTACCGGCACTGACTTTTTCGCTGACGCCTTCTTCAAGAACAGCGACGCCGACCTGGACATCTACCTGATCAAACCAGACGGCACGGTCGTTGCGTCCTCGACCAGCGTGACAGACAATGAGCACATCAGCGTCAGTGCATTGCCTTCCGGCACCTACTTCCTCAAGGTCAGAAGGGTGGCCGGCGGGAACTGTTACTACCAGCTCGACCTTAAGGGCGGCGGTGCACCGACCAACTACCGCATCCGCGGCCACGCGCGCGAGGAGTCGTGCTGTTCCGGTCGTGACCCTAACACCATCATCCGCTGGACGCCGATTGGCGGTGGCACGGTCTATGAAACCACCATCCCGCTCGGAGATGATGACTGGGAGCTGATGATTCCAAACGGCTTCTACCGCATGGATGTCAGACTCGAAGACGATTCGGACAGTTACGATGACGACCTCTGTGTAGACAGTTCCTATTCGCCAATCGAGGCCCTTGATGCCCTGTCTTCACTGGAGGTGCTGAACGGGGACGTCATCTACCACGGCAACAACTCAACCTACGACGGGGATGTGATCTACGAGGACGAAGGCAATGGTGCCAACCCCAAGGACTATATCCATACCGCCGAGTTCTAGTCAGCAAGCTTAAAAGGGCCCGGCGATAACGTCGCCGGGCCTTTTTGCTTTCTTGACTTTCCAGCGGCGAGCATGGCTGCCGGCAGCTGCACCTGTAGAATGGAGCATGCCTGAAACAAAGACCCGCCGGCTGTTATCCGCAGCTCTGTTGACCATCGCGCTTTCAGCCCTGCTCGCGCCGGCCGCGGCTGGCGGACCGCTGAGTGCCGCCGAGACAGCGCAGTTTGATGCTGTTCTGGCGCCGCTAGGCCTGACCCGCGCTGACCTGACGCTGCCCGCCGAGGATATCGGCCTCTGGGGCGGCGACAAGTACAAACTCAAGGTGCTGGACTTCCTGCGCAGCGATGTCACCAACTGCGGACCTTACGCGCGCAGTATCAGCGGCGCGCTGTTGACCAACAAGGCTAACCTCGGCGGGCTCGTTACCGGTGCCCACAGCCGGCTCGACAACGGCATCCGCCTGGGACTGGTGGATGACCCGCTGGCGAAGTACAAGGCTCGCGTGGACGAACTTGGGGGCGATGCGCTGGCAACTGCATTGGCAGGCCTCAATGGCGACAGCGCGTTGACCATCAGCGCTGATCCTGCCTATCAGGCAGTCCCGGTCCTGGTCCGCAAGGCCGCCGCGCTGGTGCTCTTTACGGCGGAGGAAGCCTTGAAGGATCGCAAACAGGGGCTGCTCGATCCGCTCGGTGATAACGCGCTGGATATGCAGGAGGTACAGCAGCGGGTGCTGGACTTCACGATCAACACATTTGCCGACGAGGACGACACGACCGGCCACGAAGTGATTGACGACCGCGCGGACGCGGCGCAGGTTGAACTGATGCTGGATTCGGTGGACTGGAACTACATCAACCGCTCATCGACAATGCTGGCCATCGCGGCGCAGGAAGCGCAAAGGATGCTAAGCCCAGCTGCCCCGCCGGTCGCCGCGGCACCTGGAGCTGCAGAGTCGGTCCCACCCACCGCGGAGGAACTGGCAGCCGCGGCTGCGGCGCAGCAGGAGCTTGATCTGATCCTGGCGGCCGAGTTCAGCTTCAGCGCCGAAACGCCGCTGGGGCTGGTACGGCTCAGTGGGCGCCAGGCGGACTCGCACAGTGCTGCCCCCTGCCTGCTTGGCATCGATACTGGCGGCGACGACACCTATGACTCGGCGGGAAGCGCTCAGCTGGACTACCCGCTGAGCATCAGCATTGATCTCGGCGGGAATGATACCTATTCGAATAGCGAGGACAACGCGCCGAGCTTTGGCAGTGGCATCTTCGGCACGGGCATCCTGATCGATGCTGCCGGCAACGACTCCTACAGCTGTACCTACGCCGGCGAGGGATCCGGCATCTTCGGCAGCGGCGTACTCTACGACATGGCCGGTAATGACAGCTACAGCTCCTATGGCAACAGCCAGGGCTCCGGCAGCTATGGCGCGGGCATCCTGGCTGACCTGGGCGGCGACGATGTCTACAACACCTACAAGTACGGCCAGGCCTATGGCGGCGTCCGCGGCTGTGGTGTGTTGTTGGATGTCGATGGCGCCGACCGTTACCTGGCGAACATGACCGACCACTTCAACGGCGGGCTCTATGGCCCGACGCACCATGTTCACTTCGTGCAGGGCAGCGCCTACGGCCGCCGTGCAGATATCACCGACGGCCATTCCTGGTCCGGCGGCTTCGGCCTGCTGGTGGATGGCGCGGGCGACGACTTTTACGAAGCCGACTGCTACGGCCAGGGCAACGCCTACTGGCACAGCGTTGGCATGCTGGTCGACAAGTCCGGCGACGATG
>CAZEJB010000038.1:0-26748 GCA_964512635.1 uncultured Planctomycetales bacterium
GGCCCCGCTCCGTCATCCGGCATCTCTCTTGGATAGATATCAAGAAACAGTCGATACCAGTAAAATAAATAGCATACTGTCATGGTAGTCCTAGGGGTGATATTCCCTCGCAGCCTGCGTTGCTCTCTTGATAGTTGCATTACTGTGCAAGTCTGCGCGCCGGTACCCCGCCCTGACAAGCGCTGTCAGGCTCATGCGCTCCTGTTGAGCAATCCGGCTGACTGCGCTGCTCATCCCGCGGCCGCAATTTTCAACTCGCCTGTTTCTGCAGCGTTTTGCGCGCCAAAGGTTAAAACCGGGGCCGCCGAGAGCTGCAAAAGCTGTTTTCACGTGCGAAACAGGGCCTCAAAGTTAAATGCTGCGGCCGCATCGGGCATCCCAGGACGACAGCTCAATGACCCAACTGCGACAGCCGGCCCGCTGCAGCTGGGCAGCGAGCCGGTCAATACTTGCAGGTTTTTGCCGCAGCCTCAGGCCGCCGGCGTCTTGCGGCTGATCAGCCGGTCGACACTGAAGGCCCCGGATCCGCCGATGATCACCGCCAGGGCCAGGCCGATGGCCAGCAGGTGGTACTCAAAACCCTCGCCCTTCTGGTTGCCCATCCAGTTCATGAAGAAGCCGTTGGCGCCGTGGACCTTCAGCACCGCGACCAGCATGGTGAAGCCGACGCCAAAGGCGGCGATGCGGCCCAGCGCGCCGAAGATCAGGAAGAGCGCGCCAAGGAACTCGGCCATGATCGCCAGGAAGACGAACACAGCCGGTATGCCCATGCCCTCGCTCATGCCCTGCATGGTGGCGGCAAAGCCATGGCCGCCGAAGAGGCCAAAGGTCTTCTGCAGGCCGTGGGGCAGCATCACCAGGCCCAGGGTGACACGGGCGATCAGCAGCGGCAGGCTGTCGGCGGTGGCCAGAAGCTTGTGAATGAACGTCATAGAACGACCTCCCAGCTCAAGCAATTGCTTGAGGATAAGGTGTAATATCATTGATAATAAAACATCTATCTATTTGATCTGGTATTTTATCCGGGATATCTGCTGCGCTCTGCAGCAAGCGCCCACTGGAGCCTGAGCACCCATGCCGACCCATTACAAGGGCAGCGACGTCGAAATCGAAGCCCTCAACACCTATATCAAGTTCCGGCGGGCCGCCGGCGAAGTGGAGCACATCCTGGAGCGCGAACTGCAGCAGGCCGGGCTGACCGAAAGCCAGTTCGGGGTGCTGGAGGTGCTGCTGCACCTGGGGCCGATGAGCCAGCGCTGTATCTCAAGAAAGCTCTTTACCTCCGGCGCCAACATCACCACGATCCTCGACAACCTCGAAAAGCGCGATCTGATCCTGCGGGAGCGCTGCCCCTCCGACCGCCGCGCCTTTACCATCCACCTGACGGCGGCCGGGCGCGACCTGATTGAGCATGCCTTCCCGCCGCATGCCCGGCGCATCGCCGAGCTCTTTGCGGTCCTGAGCCCCGAGCAGCAGCGCGAGCTGGGCCGGCTGTGCAAGGTGCTGGGGCTGCAGAATCGAGACTGCGGAACCTCGCAGGATCCCTGCGGTCTTTAACGCAGCTTTGCAGTGTTTAACAAAGCGTAATGATAAGGTGGCAGTGGGCTTGGGTATAATCTGCGGTTGCAGCAAGGAGGCTGGTGATGAACATGAAGAACTTGACTACAAAACTGTTTGTGCTGGCCCTGCTGGGAGCGGTGCTTTGCATCGCCCAGCCGGCTACCGCTGGCTCGGAGAAGTATGCCTTCCGTCTGACGGAGGCTTCCAGTGACACGACCCTCGATCTGACCGAGTTGACCGAGGAAAAGCCGCTGATCTTCCTGGTCTGGAGCCCGGAGTGCCCGCACTGCCAGCGCCATATGCCCTATGTGGCGGCGCTGTACAAGAAGCTGGACCTTGAAGAGGTCAACTTCGTGACCTGCGCGGTTGATGCCCCGGTGCGTGAAGCCCTGGAATACCTTGAGAGCAAGAACCTGAGCTTCCCGGTGCTGGATGGCAACAAGGGCGAGCTGGGCAGCGGCTTTACCAGCCAGGGCTGGCCGACGACATTCGTCTTCGCCCCCGGCGGACGCTTTGTCGGCTGGTGCGACACCAGCGGACCGAACTATGTGACCGAGGTCCTCGACATGCTGGACCATGCCAAGGCGGAGCCGGCCCAGAACTAGACCACTTGTGGCCCACCCTGGCAGTGGACGATCCAGCCAGGCCGTCTGACCCGACCTCATTACTGATGGCAGAGGATAGATGTACCGAACTGAGACAGCACTAAAGGAGCTGAAAACAAAGAAGCCGGAGCACTGGTTCTTTTCCCAGCCCTCCGGCTTCAACTCGAGCTCTAATTCTTCTTCTTCACACCTTCCCCGCTTATGCTTCATATTTCGGCATTCTGCTTTGGGTGTGCAGTCCGGGCAGGTTTGATTAGGCTAAAAAGCCGGTTAGCTTCGTCCTCAAGCTGCCAGCCGGCCGCGGTGCTACCTGCCCTGACTGAAGGCCTGGTTGACGACGTCCCAGTTGACGACGTTCCAGAATGCATTGATGTAGTCGGGCCGGCGGTTCTGGTACTTCAGGTAGTAGGCATGCTCCCAGACATCCAGACCCAGCAGCGGCAGGCTGCCATCCATATAGGGGCTGTCCTGGTTAGCCGAGCTCCAGATCGCCAGCTCGCCGGAGGGCTTGAAACCCAGCCAGGCCCAGCCGGATCCGAAGCGGGTCGCTCCAGCCTTGGCGAACTGCTCCTTGAAGGCGTCAAAGCCGCCAAATGCCGTGTTGATGCCCTCGGCCAGGGCCCCGCCTGGGGTGTTAGCGCCGCCGGGGCTGATGTACTGCCAGAACAGGCTGTGGTTGACATGGCCGCCGACATTGTTGATCAGGGCCTGCTTCTTGTCGGCCGGGGCCTTGTCGAGGTTCCTGAGCAGCTCGACCGGATCCATGGACAGCAGCTCGCTGTTGCCTTCCAGCGCCGCCAGGGCGTTGTTGATATAGGCCTGGTGGTGCTTGCTGTGGTGGATCTCCATCGTCTGCGCGTCGATGTGCGGCTCCAGCGCATCGTAGGCATAGCCCAGCGCAGGCAGGCTGTAGGCATTGGGTTGAGCGGACATAGTTTGGATGCCTCCCTAAGGTTGTTGCGTCACCTCAATAATACTAGGCTCGAGGCGTCAATGTTTCAGTAACTGGAAAGCTGTGGACTGCATCCACATGAGCGGGGGAGTAAGGATGGAGGGAAACATGGATGCTGCGCTTCAGCGCCGTCAGGTCAATGAGCACTCGCAGGAACGGATGAAGCTGGCTCGCCGTCTGGCCCAGCACTGGGTCGCCCAGCCGGGCTGCATCGCGGTGATGGTCATGGGTTCGGCGGCGGAAGGCACCAGCGATGCTGCCAGCGACCTCGACATGGGGATCTACTGGGCCGAGGCGCCGCGCCGAGAAGTGCTTGAAGCAGCCCGGACTGCTTTCGGCGGGGGCGAGCACATCTTCTTCTTTGGCGACCCGGCCGATGGCGGCTGCGCCGAGAGCTACCGCATAGACGGCATTAAGACCGACTTCGCCCACTCCACCCTCGAGCTCTGGCATGCCCAGACCGATGAGGTGCTGGAAAAGCTGAACATCGACAGCCTGTGGCAAAAAGGCATGAGCGGTACGCTCGGCTGCCTGCCGCTGTATGGCGCCGATACTATCGCTGCCCTGCAAGCCCGGCTGCGGCCCTACCCTGAAACGCTGCGTTTGGCCATGCTGGAGCGGCATTGCCGTTTCATGCCGCTCTATGCCCTGACTGACCAGGCGCTTGGCCGCGGCGACCTGCTCTGGGCCAGTCAGCTGATCAGCGACTACGCCAACCGGATCCTCTTCACGCTTTGCGCCCTCAACGGCATCTATCACGCCATGGAGTTCAAGCGTCTCGAAAGCTTCGTCAGCCGCGAACTGCCGCTGGCGCCGGCAAGCCTGGCCGCCCGCCTGGACAGCTCGGTCGCCGGCGGACCGCAGCGCGGTGCCGAGACGATTGCCCAGCTCGTCCGCGAGACCCTTGATCTGGTGGCCCAGTACTGCCCGGAATATGACATCGCCCCGGTGCGAGCGCGCTTTGGCTAGGGCTGCGGGTTGCCTGGCCACCTCATGCGGGATTCGGCTCGGCCGCAGAACAAGCCCAGGCGCCTGTTAGCATGTCAGCATGCAAAGCTTCAACCCGCGCTTCACTGCCCCGCGTCCCGGCCATGCCCTGAGCCTGGCCGTCCTGACGGGACTGCTGCTGGCGGTCTCCTGCCCCCGGCAGGGCCAGAGCCAGGGCGGCGACCAGAGCGCCGGCGCTGCTGCCCCGGCGGCTGACGGGCGCCAGCCAGCGGCGGACAGTGCGGCAGGCTCTGCGCAGAGCAGCGGGCATAAGCTGAGCCGCAATGACCTGCAGCTTGAGCGCATCAAGCTGCCGGCGGGCTTTCGCATCGAGGTCTTCGCCGAAGATGTGCCGGCGGCGCGCGAGCTTTGCCGCAGCCCACGCGGCGTTACCTATGTCGGCAGCAACTCAGCCGGCAAAGTCTATGCTGTCCTTGACAGCGATGGCGACAACTGGGCCGACGAGGTGCTGACCCTGGCCGAGAACCTGCACCTTCCGGTCGGCGTCGACTGGCATGATGGCAGCCTCTATTTCAGCGAGGTCAGCCGGATCAGCCGCATTGCCAATGTTGACGAGCTGGTGCTGGACCAGGGCCTACGGGGTAAGGAACTGCTGGCCGCCGCCAAACCGCTGCTGGTCACTGACGACCTGCCCAGCGAGGAACACCATGGCTGGAAATTCATCCGCTTCGGCCCGGACGGAAAGCTGTATGTCCCGGTTGGCGCACCCTGCAACATCTGCGAGGTCCACGACCCCTATGCCACGATCCTGCGGATGAATGCCGACGGCAGCAATCCGGAAGTGGTGGCCCGCGGCATCCGTAACACAGTCGGTTTCTGCTGGCACCCGGTCACCGGCGAGCTCTACTTCACCGACAACGGACGCGACATGCTGGGGGATGACATCCCGCCCTGCGAGCTGAACTACATTCCTTCGGGTTCAGCGGTCGGCGAAGACGCCCCGCACTATGGCTATCCCTACTGGCACGGCACCAGCGTTCAGGACCCCGAATATGGCCAGGGCAAGGACGGCAGCATGTATCACCTGCCGGTCCACGACCTGGGGCCCCACGTAGCGCCGCTGGGCTGCCGCTTCTATACCGGCGACATGTTCCCGGAGGAATACCACAACCAGATACTCTTTGCCGAGCATGGCTCCTGGAACCGCAGCAAGAAGATCGGCTACCGCATCAGCATGGTCAGCTTTGAAACTCCCGGCAACACTGCCTATGGCACCTTTGCCGAAGGCTGGCTGCTGCCGGGAGACAATGTCTGGGGCCGCCCGGCAGATCTGGAGCAGATGCCGGACGGCTCGATCCTGATCAGCGACGACTACGCGGGCTGCATCTACCGCGTCAGCTATAGCGCACCCTGATATCTGATGTCCGCGACTAGTCCCGGATCGCGTACATCAGATCGTCGGTGTCAATGTTGTGGTAGGTAAAGGCGATCTGGCCATTACCCAGAACGATGATGTTGCTGGGCTCCGCCATCTGGCTCATGCTGCCGTCAACCGTCTCTTCGTTCCAGGTCGCGCTGGCATCACCGGTGACGTTGGATGCCAGGCAGAAGAGCTGGTCATTATTGGTCACATCGCTGTAGGCAAAGGCCGGCGAGCCCAGCACGAAGCCGACACGGCTGAAGCCGTAGGTGATCGCCGGCTGATTGGCCGCCGCAACATTACTGCCCGCTGTCCAGTCCGCTGTGTTGGTCCCGCTGGCCGTGCTGCAGCGCGCAAAGCGCAGATCGGCGTTGGCATCGATATAGCCGATCGCCGGGTTGCCGGTGGCCGTGGTCAGACCGCAATAGGAGGCCAGAACGCTGGTGGCAACATCGCACATATTGCCGGCCGGCCAGTTGCCGACTGCGTCGCCGTTGGCGGTCGTGGACCGAATGAACTTCAGAACCTGGCCCGAGTTGTCGCAGAAAGTCAGGGCCGGGTTGCCGTTGATCAGCTGCATGTCTGTGTAGGCCACGATAGTTCCGTCAAAGACCGTGATCTTGTTGGTCCAGGTGCCGGTGGCGCCGTCGTTGGCTGACGAGCGGACATACATCGCGTTGCCGCTGGTCATATCGGTATAGCCGATCGCCGGGTTGCCGCCGACCACCTTCAGGCTCGGCCAGCGGCCGGTGTCAGCCGTCGTGTTATCCACCACGATATTGCCGGAACCGGGCCCGCCAAAGTTGCCTGCACCGTCATCGCGCACCATGCGCAGCGAGCCGTCACTGTACTGATAGGCCACGCAGATGCGCGCGCCGACCTGGGCCAGAGAGGTACCGTAAATGGCTACATCGCCACTGGCGATGGAGATGCTCGAGGACCAGTCGGAGGCTGATGCGCCCGTCTGGGTCGTGCTGCGCATATAGCGCAGGTTGGCGGTCGGACCGCTGCGGCGGAAGGCTACTGCCGGGTTGCCGTTGATCAGGGCCATGCTGCTGTTGGTGCCGTCGACACCAGTGCCGCTGACCAGGGTGACAACTGTCCAGGAAGTGACTGTGATGTTCACGGATGCTACATCACTGGCCCCCTCGTCATCGGTGGCGCGCACGAAAACAGTGAAGGTGCCGCCATCGGTGAAAGTGAAGCCGGTAATCGTATCCATGCCCTGGTTGTCCAGTTCCTCGCCTGTCTCGTTATAAGTCCCGTCGCCGTCGAGGTCCCATTCGTAGTCGGCAATGCTGCCGTCGGGGTCGCTCGAGCCGCTGGCGTCGAAGTCAACCAGCAGGGGCGCCTCGCCCTGCGTCACTGAGGCCTGCAGGTCGGCGGTTGGCGCGGCATTGCTTACATCTATCGTCACACTGTCGGTGGCCGTGTTGCTGTCATCATCGGTCACGCGCACGGTCGCATTGAAGCTGCCGCTGCTGCTGTAGGTGATCGTCGGGTTGGCCACTCCGTGCTGGCCCAGTTCGGCGTTGTCGGCCTCGTTGAAAAGTCCGTCTCCGTCAAAGTCCCATTCGTAGTCTTCAATGGTCCCGTTGTCTGCGGCCATGGTCGTGAAGTCGACTTCCAGCGGCTTGGGACCACTTTCCGGATTAGCAGTGAGCTCAACCGTAGGCAGCGTACCGACGAGGATGAAGAGATCAGCGGTGGCCGTTGCGTTCAAGTTGTCGGTTACTCGGACTGTTGCCGTGAAGCCGCCAAAATCAGGGTAGGTGGCCAACGCAGTGGCGAATCCAAAGGCAATGTCCTCGCCATTGTCTGCTTCGTTGAAATTGCCATCGCCATCGAAGTCCCATTCATACTTCTCAATACTGCCGCTGTCGGTCGCATTGGCTGTGAAGGCAACATCCAACGCGGGCTCACCCTCCGTCACGTCAGCTTCCAGAGTTACCTGAGGTGCATCATTGGCTGCAATCTCAAGCATGGCAGTGCTGAAAGCACCCTGATTGTCGGTCACGCGGACAGTTGCATTGAAAACACCCGGGAGGCTGTAGGTAACAGTGGAAGGCGTTGCATCGCTTCTGGCCAGATCTTCGCCATTGTCGGCTTCATTGAAGTTGCCGTCGCCATCGAAGTCCCACTCGAAGTCCGCGATGCTCCCGTCAGAGTCTGAGCTTCCACCGGCATCAAAAGTCACTGCCAGAGGCAACAGGCCGCTGGTGGTGTCCGATTCGAGGACAGCTTCCGGAACCGCCGTGGCGATGAAGAGCAAGGCATGAAGTGAGACCATGCTGTTGCCGGATAAGGCTATCGCGACGTAGGCATCGTTGGTTGCGCTGAGGTAGGGCGCGGAGTCGGCAAGTTCAAAGGAAAACAGGTCGCCAGGCTTGATCCAGTCCCAGCGGTTGGTGTCAAAGTTGGCCAGCCCGATAAACAGATCGTTAGGGCTGGGCGCAAGCGTCCACATCATGTTTGCTGTAAGCTGCGACTGAGCATCAGGCAAGTTGAAGCTGTAAAGCGCAAAGGCCATCTCAGAGAGCGGTTCGCCAGAAACATAGTCCGGACTGAACACAGCATCAACTGAGCTGGCTACCACCCTGCTGCTTGGCCACAGGGGGTCAAACTGCGCGCCATCGCGATAGCCTTCCTGCACCGTAAATGTGGAACTGCGGGGGGTCAGGCTGTCCGGTTTTGGCAACACGGAAGCAGGCCCCGGCGGCGCGACCGAGACTGCAGGCAGGCTTCGAGCGAGCCCCGGTGTACCAGGTTCCTGCTGAGCGCTAGACTCGTCCGAAAGTGCACCTGTTTGCTCACCCTGAGACACCAGGTTGCCTTGAGGACCACCGCAGGCATTAAGCAGGAGCACGACAAGCAACAGAAACAGGCAGTGGACAGGCCGCATTGGGCGGGACTCCTTGAAACGGATTTCAGCCGTGGCGCAGCCTCCGTGCCAGACCAGCAGGAAAGTATAACCGCGATCGGACTACGCAGCCACAGCCTGGGCCGCCCGCACGCTGCCCTTCAAACACGGGTCAGCCAGCCTAGCTCTTGCTCAGGCTCACAGTCAGTGCTCCACCAGCCCCGCAGCTGAACTGTACCGCCGCTGCTTCGGCGCTGACCTCGACCTGCTGGTCGGCCTGGCCAGTGATGCTGACTGTATAGGTTCCCGGCTCAAGATCTCCGACCATGAAGTGTCCGCCCGCCTCGGCTGCCGTCACGTTGAAGCTGACGCTGCTGCGCAGGTCCGTACCCGCTGAATAGACTACGCACCATGGGCCGACCAAAACTCCGGTGTTTCCGCTTCCTGTGATGTGCTCAAGGTTCGAGTCAAAGCCATCCAGTGCAGCGGGACCCATCTGGATCACGTTGAGCATGTTCAGGCTGGCACCTGCCTGCGGCTGAATCACCGTTTGCCAATGGCGGTAGGAGGAATCAATCTGCCAGTTCTCCACGCCGGAGAACAGCGCTGATTCGTCCAGCACAGAGAACTCGCATCCCGCGGGCTCAAGCGTCCGCTGCAGCAGTCTCTGGCTGCCGTCGGCACTGCTCTGGCTGATGGTGTCGCCGTTGACGATCGGTTCACTCATGGCCCGCAGCCGGTACTTGGCCCAGCCGACATCCGTCCGCCGCACGCGGTCATAGACCACGGCGTAATCCCCGGCCCAGAAGAAGTGGCGCTGGGCCTTCTGCACACGCTGGTCAGACTCCCACCAGAAGGGGTCCTCGCGGCGCTGGCCGGCGACTTCCAGCATGGCATAGGCAAAGAGCGGGTCCTCGCTGCTCAGCCGGCGCTCCATCTGTGTCGGCAGGTCGAAGTTTGAGTTGTGGCAATAGCCGCCGACGGTCGCGTTCTCGGTCGTCAGGGTGTTGTAGGTCTGGGCGCCAATGCTGAATTCCTTATAGCCCGGCGCATCACGGGTCAGATATTCGCCGCCGCGGATCAGGCTGAAGTGGCCCTGGTCCATCTGCGGGTGGTCGCAGGGCACACCAGCCTGGCCGCCGAAGATGCCCCAGCGGGCGTTCATGTCCCAGCCGTCCCGGAAGTACATGTAGTTCGGCAGACCCGCGCTGTAGGCCACCAGCGGCAGGTCACCATCGAAGGGACTGTCGACAGCCGGGCTGGCGCCGGGGCTGAAGAAGAACTCCCGGAAAGTGTTGCTGTGCGAGCCCTCAGTGTTGCGCACCAGATAGCGCGCCCAGGCCGCCTCCTGGCTGTCTCCAGCCTGCACGGCCTCATCCGCCAGCGCAGCAAGGCAGGAGTGCATATAGGCATTGTTGTAATTCGACAGCAGGTCGCTCTCCTGCCAGTCCGCACCGCTGTAGGTCGTAGTGCGCCGCGGATCCATGCCCAGGATAAAGCAGCGGATCTGGTTCTTCCAGGTGTCGCTCATCCCCGGCTCCAGCACGTTCGGGTCATAGCCGCAGGCCGTGCGCAGCGTGGTGAAGTAGTCCTTCAGGCCGACCATGTCCGTGCCGGTGGCATAGAACCAGCCCGAGGGCCAGGGACCGTCGCCGAAGTCCTGGATCCAGCGCCGCACCGGCTGGGCGTCGGTCCACTGGCGATAGATGCCGGTGGACGGCGGCTCGCCGAGACCCTTGGTCCACATGCGCCAGCCACGCTCATATATCTCCGGCGCGCGATCATCGTCGCCCCACAAAGCGCAGCCGATCATCAGCAGGCTGGCACCGGACATCGTGACGCGGTCGGTGTCCTGGCTGTTGCTGACTCCGTCACTGTTCAGCGCATCGACCCACAGGTTGTCGGCCAGGTGCAACATCTTCTCGCGGTAGAAGGCCTTCTTCTCTTCTGTCATCGCCGGGTGGTCATAGAGCCAGTCATAGCCCAGCGCCATGTTATGGATCTGGTTGTGGTAAGGACAGCAGGAGATCTCCCACTCATCCAGCGGGAACTGGTCCATCAGGTCCATGGTCCGCGTCGCGTAGCGCTCGTCACCGGTCATTTCATACATCAGCAGGGTAAAGGGAATCGTGAAGTTGACCAGGTCGCCCCAGAACTCGTCCGTCAGATAGCCATCGGCCTCATTGCTGAAGCGCTGCCACTCGGGGGTGTTGGCGTTCTTCGCCGCGAGCAGTGCGGCCTTGCGCTCCGGCGTCAGCCACAGGCGCGGGTGCGGACCATCGGGCAGGAAGTCCGTGGCAAGGGCCGGCAGGGTAATGCTCTCCAGCGTGGTCTGTCCGCCGGAGGGCAGCAGAACGACCGCCAGCAGGGTATCTGCCTCATTAGTGTAGTTCGGCAGGTTCTCGAAGCTCAGATGCTCGTAGTCCGTCAGGTTGAACCACTGCCAGCGCAGACTGCTCCAGTCCGCCAGCGCCATCCAGACGGGGCCGCTCGGCGCAGTATCCCAGGCCAGCTGCAGCTGCGGCAAGCTGTCGGCCTCAACGTTGAGTCCATAGCAGGCATAGGCCGCACTGGCGATCTTTCCCGGCGGGTCGAGCGGGCTGTAGACGGCAATGTTCTCACCCTCCGGCACGGCCACATTCGCGTGCGGCATGTCAGGGTGAAAGTCGCCGCCGGGCACCACACTGGTGGACACTCCGCGCAGATTGGAGTAGGCGTCAAGTGCACCGATCAGGCTGCTGAGCTGTGGCGTTTGCAGGGCGGCCTCGTCTGCCGAATCCAGCCGGCGCTGGCTGCTGCCGCCACAGGCGCTGAGAAGCAGGGCCAGCAAGAGCACCGCCGCAATTTCGCCTGAGTGAATCAAATCGCGTTTCATACTCACCCTCAGATGCTGCACCCGGCAGCCATTGCACAGCGGCGAAATTTGAGTATACGCAGCCAATCCGCGCAGAACCTCGGCTTTAAGCAGAAGTGCAAGCTTCTAACAGCGATTTAATCTCACTTTGCCCTGTCGGGGCCGCGTCCTTCGCCCCGCTCTGCGGCGCCGCCCTATAATCGCCCTATGAGTGAGTCGCTGGCATTGACCATCATCGCCGCCTGTCAGGTGCTTGGCCTGCTGGTCATCGCCGCCCTGGCCCTGCGCCTGCTGGGCCCGCTGGGGCAGCTCAGCTCCGGGCTCGGCACCACCTTAAGCAGCCTGCAGGCTACGCTCAAGCAGCTGGAAGCCCTGCTGCAGCAGGTCCAGGACCAGCGCGTCGTTGGCAAGGCGGCCAGCGCCCTGGACTCGCTGTCCGGCGGGGCCGGCCAGATTGAGCCGCTTGCCCAGAACGTCAAGACCACGCTGGAAGGCGTGCAGGCCACACTGACCGGCATGCAGGGCACCCTTGGCGAGGCCCGGACGATGCTCTCGGGCCAGCTGACCAGCACCTTGTCCGAGGCCCGCGAGCTGATGGACGATGCGACCCAGACCAGCCAGGCGGTGCGCACGCGCGTTGAAGACCTCGCCGCCACACAGGCCGAGCTGAACGCCCTGACCAAGGCGCTGGCCGACATGGCTCATGAACTGCGCGACAAGGAGCTGGCCTCGCGCCTTAGCGACCTGCTGGGGGATACCTCGCTGCTGGCCGCCGACATCGGCATGCTGGCGCAGAACGCCAACTCGCTGGTCGAGACCGGGCGACCGCTGATCACCAACGTGCGCAGCGTTATCGGCGGGGCCCAGCGCCGGGTCAGCGGCATCAGCAAGGCGATCGGCGCCATCAAGGGCAAGGACAGCAAGTAGTTTCCCGCGCTATCCTAGACCCGTGCGCCGACCCGCCATCTGGATCACTGCGGCACTTCTGCTGTGCTATTGCGGTTACCTTGTCTGGTACTTCCAGATCGAGCCGCGCCGCGGAGCGCAACGCATCCGCTGGCGCATGCAGTTCAACGGCTGGAACCAAAGCCCGCTGCGCGTGGCAGGTGATGGCAGCATGTTGCTGCTTGATTTCAACGGGCTGCGCGGCCTCGACAGCAGCGGGCGCGAACTCTGGTCCAGCGGCTCCAAGGCCAATGTAAGCGTTAACGGCGTCACACCGGCCAGCCCCTGCGGCTTTGATCTGGCCCCCGACGGCAGTGTTTATCTGACAGAGGTCCAGTATCTTACCCAGGGCGTGGCGCTCGGCAGCAGTTCTATCCAACTGCGTCGACTGGACAGCGCTGGCAGCGAGCAATGGAAGGGGATCCTCAGCGCAGCCAGCAGCAATGCGAACAGCGCCCAGCCCGTGGCTTTCTCTGGCGGTGTAGTCGTGGCCCTCGACACTGGCGGCCTGGAAGTTTATGACGAAGCAGGCAAGTTGCTGTCATCGATCGCTGCCCCCTTATCCACTCCAGGCAACAACGCTTTCCCGGCGGGCGAACAGCAGTACGCCGTCTCGCCAGCCGGTGAGATCTTCGTGCTCCAGCCTGGCGGTGTGGTGAAGTCCTTTGACCCGCTGGGCAAGGTCATCTGGGGTTACGTCCACCCTTCGGGTGTCACCGGCAATGTCCCGGCCAGAACCAGCACCAGCGGCTGGCTTTGCTATGCCCCTGTGAGTGGGCGGGTCTACTATGCCGATGGCACGGACCTCGTCGCTCTCGACAGCCACGACGGCAAGGTGCTCTGGACCAGCGCCTTGCGGCTGCCGGCCTACACTGCGCCGCGGCTGATGTGCAGCAGCGCGGGCCAGGTGCTCGCGCTGAGCAGCATCGGCGCGCTTAGCATCTATGACGACCAGGGCACGGCCCGCGAGCTGCGCCGCCTGGACAGCACGAGCCTGCTGCATCTGAGCATCGACAGCAGCGACCGCGTCTACCTCTGCGACTCGAACCGCGGGCTCGTCTGCTTTGACCTGCTGGGCGCTGAGTTGTGGAATGTGCGCCAGCTTAAGAACGTCAATATTCCGCCTTACTGCGCGCCGGATGGCCGGGTTTATGTGATCAGCGACAGCTTCCTTTACTGCATCCAGCCCTGAGCACGGCGCAGGCGGCTAGTCCTGGCTGCGGGTAAGGGTCGCCTGCATCCAGCCCTGAACAAAGACAGGCGAAAGCCGTCCTTGACAACGTGCATATATATATATACTTCACGAGGCATAGTAGGCCGTGGAGGTATGCATGCATAGATACGTCTATCTGAAGGCTACTCCAATGTTCGTGTTAACGACACCTGTGACTGCGGGAAACCCGATCCCTGCCCATTCTCAGACACATACGGGTACATCTGCTGGAGGACAACATCATGCGAAATCGTAAGAGCATAATCTGGAGCTCAGTGCTGTTTGCTGCTTCTACCCTGATAGCCGTGTCCACGTGGGCAGTTTTTGCGCAGCCTGCGACCGGCAACGATTTGGTCGTTGCCCCCAGCTACCCGGGGAAGACAGTGCGAGGCAGCTATTCAGTCATCAGCACAAAGTTCGTGCAGATGGGTCTGCAAGCCTATTACAAGGTCTACGGGCAGTATCCCGAAAGCTGGGCCGCCGTCAGGCAAGCCGGGATTGTACAGACTGCTATCCCCGCTATTGGCGGACAGTGGATAGACCCGGACGACAGTTCGCTCGATTACGATGACGATATCTACTACGATGCATCGCCTATGGCCACAGGCAATCTACCCAGGTTGCTCTGGAGCCCCCCCGTTGGAAACCAGCATGTTGAGACCATTCGTCTTGAGCCGCCGACAACCTATGACACCTTCCTCGGCATGGCGCCAGATATGGGTTTCGGTCCTTCGCCCTATGTTGGCGATCGTGAATCGCAGAGGCTGTTCGGTGCGTTGATGTGCCTTGAGCATATGATCATCGTTTACAAGAAGGTACACGGTGATTGGCCGGCATCTCAGGATGCCTTCTTCTCCAGTGGGCTCGCCACGATCGACAAGACCTCAATCAACCCTGTTACTGGGCAGCCCTTCCGTTTTGACGGAAGCGCCGGGGATGTGAGGCTGGAGTTTGGCGGTCAGCGCGGCTACCTTTTGCGCCATGTAGGATTGGATGGTCAGGTGCCTGACACTGGTTTCACCTACTAGACCTTCTGCATGGCCCTTGCTGACTCGTGTTTGGCATTCACCGCTAGTCCTGGCTGCGGGTGAGGACTGCGAGGAGTTCTGGCTCGCGGCTGCTCAGCGCCCGGGCTGCCGCGGGCACAGCCAGCATCTGGACCGCGGCGGCGATCGCCAGGGCGACGACCATTCCAAGGGCCAGCCCGGTCCAGCCCAGATAGAAGGTCAGGACGGCCACAGCCGCTGTGCCCGGGAAGACCGCCATGTTCGCGCCCTGCAGCGCCAGGCCGTGTAGCAGCAGGTAGCCGCAGCCGGGCTGGGCCGGAACAGGCCGCAGGTGGCGACCGCTGCGGCGATAGGTGAAGGGGAAGTAGACGCTGACCAGGCTGCCCAGCGCGTCGACCACCATTGTGTTGATCACGACAAGCACAGCCGCAGCCACCATGTGCTGCAGCGGCACGCGCAGCAGCCAGCCCAGCAGCAGGGCTACCGGCACATTGAGCAGCGCGAAGTGGCTGAGATAGAAGATGCTCTTGGCGCGCAGGATCTGCGCCCGGCTGGCCGGCGAGAGCAGCACGTGGGTCATCAGCGAGCCGTCGATGCCGAGCTTGTTCATCAGCACACCGCTTTCCATAAAGCTCAGCATCATCGTGCCCATCAGCAGGCTGACGCTGCGCCACAGCGGGCCGCCGAAGGCCTGGTCCATGCTGGACATGCCCTCGCTCATGGCGATGAAGCCGAAGGCCGCCATTGAGCTCAGCGCGCCCATCAGAGTCTGCATGAACAGGATCTTCAAAAGGGGATCGCGCCACATGTAGACCCGCTCACGGTGGAACAGCGCGCCGGCCAGCGGACCAAGGGGGCTGGGCCGCGAGCTGCGCGCGCCAAGCCGCCGCTGCACCTGGGGCTGGGCGCCGGAGTCCTGCTCGCCTTCGTAGTAGCGCCGGGCCGCGATGCCGGCGAGGTAGAAGCAGTAGCCGCATTCGCCAAGCAGCAGCAGCAGCAGGCCACCGGCCGCGGCATAGTTGCCGGCGCTGAACTCCTCGACCGTCCGCGCGGCGAGTCCGGGGAAAGCCCACTGGATCAGGGGCGTAGCGATGATTTTTATCTGAGCCCCGAGATCGAGCAGCCAGGGCGGCAGGCTCAGGAGCTGCGGCGCGCGGATCAGAAACTGAATCGACTGGATACCGACAAAGATGATCAGGCCCAGCACGATGCTCAGGTCGGTGAAGCGCCGGCTGGAGAGCAGGCGGGCCAGGGACAGATGCAGCGCCTGGCTGAGCGCCAGCAGAGCCGCCAGCAGCAGCAGCAGGCACAGCAGCACCAGCGGAGCCTCGAGCAGTGTCCGGCTGAAGGCCGCGCAGCCGATCACCAGCAGCGGGACCGCGAACAGGCCGATAGGTGACAGCATGGCGTCCAGCATCACAGCCGCGGTATAGCTGCCCTGACTTAGCGGGAACAGACGCAGGCCCGTCAGGTCGAGATTGCGCTGAATGTCCATCTGGCTCAGGGGGGACAGCAGCCAGATAAAGGTCACAATCCAGGCGCCCCACATGAAGGCCGTGTTACGAAAGCCGGCAACACTGCTGCTGTGGATCATGGCGATCAGCGAAACACCGCCAATGAGGCTGAATACCAGCAGGATCAGACCGAGGATGGCGAGACCGATGGTGGAGCCCAGATTGCGCTGATAGAAACGCTTAAGCAGCAGCAGCTTCAGCCGTGCCAGTACGCGCAGCAGGTCGGGCAGTTTGAGCTCAGTGGGCATAGGTGCCTGGCGGGATCGCCCGCCGCCTGCATTGTAGCCGGGGAACCGTCGGGAGGCCCCGGTCCTGCTTTTGGAGAAACACTGGCTTGCTGGCCCCGGGCAAGCCGGCGCGAGGCCGTAGCTACTGGGCCCATTCCGGCTTGTATTTATCAGCCGCGATCGCCTGCTCCATCAGGGCGCCGTCATGATTCAGCAGGTCCTCAACATCGATCTCGCCGCTGGCGCTGACCCATTTGCAGCACTTCAGCCACTGCTCCCAATACTGCAACCTGCCCGGCAGCCAGTAGAGGTTCACATCCAGCTGGGCAAAGACCTCGATCAGGTCGGTGAAGGCCATGCGGGTTACCCGGTCCTGGACCAGGCGCAGGAAGCAC
Source organism: uncultured Planctomycetales bacterium (assembly GCA_964512635.1). Lineage (GTDB taxonomy): Bacteria > 4484-113 > 4484-113 > 4484-113 > JAFGCY01 > JADZFO01. The sequence continues at coordinate 16,501 of CAZEJB010000038.1, forward strand.
TGCAGAGCTTCGCGTTCATCCAGCCGCAGGCCCGCCAGGTCGTACTCGCTGAAGATGTAGCGCCAATCGGGGTAGATCTGCTGCGCCGGACTGGCCAGGCCCTTGCACTGCACGCAGATTTCCAGCCAATCCAGCCAGTAGGCCGGATCCTGGGTGCCATGTCCGGGCAGCGGCTGCATCAGCTCGTCAAAAGTGCTTAGGGTAACGCTGTTGCCCAGCTCGGCTTTCAGCTCGAGCATGAAGGCGTGCGCGGCCCGCAGCGCATCAAAAGCGTTGAAGCTGAACTGTGGCGCATACTCCGGTCGCGGGCAAGGCTGCATGCGCGGATTATAGGTGTACCGGGGCCCGGCCGGCCTAGTAGTTGCTCAGGAAGTACATGTCCTGGACATCGTCCAGGTAGACACTGAAAGCCGGCCGGCCGCCAAGAATCGCCATCGATGGCGAGGCCACATGGCCGGTGACAGCGGTCGTCTCGGCATCAAAGACTCCGGCTGGATCACTCAGCATCCGCAGTTTCATATCAATGCCCTGTATGTAGACAACGCCGGTCACAGTGCCGTCCGTTGCCGCAGAAAATGGAATGCTGTCGGCGACGGGGTTGTCGCTGTTACCCACCACCACGCCGCCACCCGGCCAATCGGCGCCCAGGCTGTCGCTGGCCCATTTGTACATGATCCGGGTGGTAAACAGACTCTCCTGGTAGAAGACTGCCGGGCGGCCGGCCACTTCCATCAGCACGACGTGCAGGCCCGTATCGACACCGGCCCCGCCGGCTTCAACCTGCACGCCGTTGGCGGGCCAGCTGCTGCCCAGCAGGTCGTTGGCCCGGATGTACCAGAGGTTCTGCAGCTGTGAGTCGTAGTAGGCAATCGCAGGCACGCCGTTGATCAGGGCCAGGGAGTTGTATTTGCCTGTGTCAAAGGTGCCGAAGCCGCCAGCCACAATCACCGGGTTGAATTGCGATCCGTCATAGTAGTTGTAAATCAGCAGGCCGTCGTTGGGATCCAGCGTGTTTCTGTAATAGCTGAAGGCCGGCTGCCCCAGCGCCATGACACCGTTGAAAGATTGGATGGTCTCTGCAGTGGTGTCAGCGGTCCCAAAAGGCAGCCAGTTGGCCAGGGTGTTGCCGGCACAGCTGTACACCAGCAGCTCGCCGGTGAAAATATCGCGGCGGGCCATGAACATCTGGCCATCACTGGAGCTGAAGCCCGCGAAGCTGTCCCCGGCAAATCCGGCACCGGATACCGTGCTCAGATAGTGCAGATCCTCGCCATGCAGGTTTAGGTCAGATGCATAGCAGATGCCGACCGGGCTCGGTGAGTTGCGAAAGTAAAGCAGCACTGGCACATCCGAGCCCTCAAAGTTCCTGCGCACGAAAAGCCTGGAACGATATCCGGCAAAGTCGCCGTTGTCGATCTCATACAGGTGCCAGCCGCCCTGATTGCTGTCTTGCGAGGGCTCGCTCGGCGTGCCCTCGGCGCCACTGCTGTCCAGCGGGCGAACCCAGTAAGCGTGAGAGGTACTGATGTCTGGCACCGCGGTGGCATAGACCCTGCGCTTGCCAGCTGCCGTCGCGCCGAACTTGAAATCGAAGGTGATCAGCTGGGTGGCCGTGTTCGGAGCAGTGTTGCTCGTCGGGTAGCTCGTCAGCGGATCACCCTCGTAGATGCCATAGCTCGCGACCTGGTTGCCGAAGTTCTGGCCAATCGCGCTGAGGTCCTGGACATTAATCACGCCGTCGTTGCTGCCGTCGATCACGTCTTCGACGCTGCTGTTGTCACGCCCGTCCGGTCCTGCTCCGCCCGGAACGCTGTCGCCAAAGTAGATACCAATGGGCGTCAGGTCGCCCACCGCGACGCGGCCATCCTGGTTGTAATCGCCATGGTTGTAATAGCCCCAGCTCAATTCCTGGGTGGAGCTGTTGTAGCTGATCGTCGCCTTGCTGGAGTCGCTTGACGGCGGCGTGCTGGCGCGGCGCACGGAGGTGAATGGCCGGCGGATAAAATGCAGCTCAGCCACCGCGGCGCTTCCACTGAAGCCAGGCTCGCCGCGCTGCTCCGCCTCCTGCGGCCGCGGACTCATACAGCCCAACTCCAGATGTCCCGGCTGATTCAGCAGACCAAGCTGCAACAGGTCAGTACCGATTGCCGGCAGCGCCTGAGCCGAGACAGGTGTCAGCTTGTGTGGATCGTATTCCAGCTCCAGAAACAGCGCCTTGAGGCCTGAGGCCCGCTCGGCCTGGACCAGCACCGTCAGGCTCTCGGCATCGCCCTGCTGCACCAGACTGAACCCGGCAGCACTCCCTCCGCCAACGAAGGTATCCGGGAGGATGTTCAGCTCAAACTCAAAGCTGCTACTGCGTGGGTCCGGGCTGTCCTCCGGCGACGCAGGCTGGCCGGTGCAGGAGAGCAATCCGGCGGCGGCAAGGCAAATCAGCAGACCGGCAAGTCTTGGCATGGCACTCTCCGGGAGTGAATGGCTGGATTGTAGCAGTCCCAGGCGGGGGAAGCTACTTATACTTCTCTGCCAGCTTTGCGATGCGTTCCAGCCCGCCAGCATCTTCGTCGAGGCTGACGTACTGCAGGCCGGTCGGCAGCGGCGGGCGCAGGGCCGCCGGGTCGCTGAGCGTCAGTCCGGCTTCAGCGCCGCTGTCGGCGCCGAGCCCCGCAGCGGCAGGCTGCGCGCGGCGGTAGAGCACGCCATGCGGGATGCGGCCAGCATCGCGCGCCACGGAGAAGGCGCTGTCATAGCTGGCACTGTCATGGCCACTGGCGGCCAGCTTATTTACCTGACTGCGCAGCTCTTTATAGATGCCCATGCCGCCGCGGAAGGTTGGGCAGGGCGAGACGATGTTCAGGAAGCTGAAGCCGGGATAACGCATCGCTTCGACAATCAGCTCGCTCATGCCTTTTACGTCAGCGCTGTAGGCCTGGGCGACGAAGCCGCAGCCATAGACCAGCATCAGCTCCAGCGGGTTGACCGGGCTGTCAAAGGCGCCTTGTTCGGTGGTCTTGGTCGCCGCGCCGAGCGGTGTCGTCGGGCTGACCTGACCCTTGGTCAGGCCATAGACGCCGTTATCCATCACCAGCAGTGTCATGTCGATATTGCGGCGCACGGCGTGAACGAGGTGGCCGCCGCCGATGGAGAAGGCATCGCCGTCTCCGGCAGCCACCACTACGGTGATCTCCGGCCTCGCCAGCTTCAGGCCGCTGGCTATCGGCAGCGCGCGGCCGTGGATGCTGTTGAAGCCATAGGTGGACATGTAGCCGGGGATGCGGCTGGAGCAGCCGATGCCGGATACCAGCGTGACCATGTGCCGCGGCAGCCGCAGCTCAAGCATGGCGTCGGCAAGGGCGTCCAGCACATAGAAATCGCCGCAGCCGGGGCACCAGATCGGTTCAACGGCCGACAGGTAGTCCTGACGGCGCTCGCCCACAGCCGGGGGCGCTGCAGCAGGGCCATTGAGGTGATTCAATGTGCTGGCCACGCCAGCTTCGGCCACGCTCACGCCGGCCCCATCCGCCAGAGGGCTGTGAACCATCAACTCTTTGTCCGATTTCACGTCGCGAGATTCTATACCCTGCGCGGCCGGGAACGCATTTCAGCGGCCCGGGTCAGTTTCAATCCATCAGGAGGTGTCTATGACCAAGGCAGTGACACATGAAGAGAAGCTTGAGGTTTTGCGCCACATCATCAAAGAGGTGGACATCTGCATGCTGAGCACCCGGGACGCCGGCGGGGCTTTGCACAGCCGCCCGATGTCCAACAACCAGGACGTGGAGTTTGACGGCGACCTGTGGTTCTTCATCAGCGCCGATTCTGCCAAGGCGGCCGAGATTGGCAATGACCCGCGGGTCAATGCCAGCTTTGCGGACGTCAGGGGACGCCGCTATGCCTCGCTGAGCGGCGATGCTGAACTGGTCCGGGACCCGGCAAGGATCAGGGAGCTGTGGAAGCCGGCCTATATGCTGTGGTTCCCGGATGGTCCTGAAACGCCGGGCTTAGCACTGCTGAAGGTCAGCGCCCAGCAGGCGGAGTACTGGGATGCCAGCCAGCCGCTGGTTGCTCATGCCCTGAGCTTCGTTAAGGCGCTGTTGTCCGGCGAGGAGGCCGACCTGGGGGAAAACGAGAAGCTGAAGCTCTAAGGCAGCAGCGCCGCCGGAGCCACTTCTGTCGCTGAACGCACAAAAGATCGATAAATATACGACAACTACAATCTGATATGGGTAGATAGCTCTGGATGCTCCCGGCATCCCGGAGGCTGTGATGGGCAAGCGGATTGCGGTTGTCGGCTCAAGTTTTGCCGGCTATACCGCTGCGATTGAACTCAAGAAGCACCTCGGCGACGAGCATGAGGTTTCAGTGATCAGCGCCAGTGATGAATTCCTGTTCATGCCCTCGCTGATCTGGGTTCCATTTGGCCTGCGCGATAAGGAGCAGATATCCTTCAAAGTGGAACCCCAGTACCGCAAGCGCGGAATCGAGTTCCGCCACGCCCGGGTGGAGGAACTCGACCTCGAGAACCAGAAGCTCCGCTTTGACGGCGGCTATGACAACTATGACTATCTGGTACTGACTACCGGGCCGGAGCTCAACTACGGGGCGGTCAAGGGCCTTGGCCCCTTTGAGGGCTACACCCAGAGCATCTTCAGCTGGGACGCCGCCGAACTGGCCCACGAGGCCTTTCTGGCCTGGGAGCAGAACCCCGGACCGGTGGTCATCGGAGCTGTGCAGGGTGCGTCCTGCTTCGGCGCAGCCTATGAGTTCCTGCTGAACTTCGCCCATGAACTGCGCAAGCGCAAACTGCACAAGGACATTCCGCTGACTTATGTCACGGCCGAGCCCTTCCTTGGCCACTTCGGCATTGGCGGCCTCGGTAATGCCAAGGCGATGTGCGAGTGGTTCTTCAAGCATCTCGACATTAAGTTCGAGCTGGATGCAGCCGTCAAGGACATCAGCGAAGGCCGGATTCACCTTGAAGACGGACGCAGCCTGGACTTCAGCTATGCCATGCTGGCGCCCTCATTCCGCGGCGTCGAGCCGGTCCGCAACGCGCCAGGGTTGACCAACGCCGGCGGCTGGGTCAGGACCGACGGTCACTACCGCAGCCTGGCCTATGAGAACGTCTTTGCCGCCGGGGTTGCCGTGGCGCTCGACCCGCCGCAGAAGACCGCAGTGCCTTGCGGCGTCCCCAAGACTGGCTACCTCAGCGAGGAGATGGCCAAGGTCGCCGCCCACAACATAACGGCAGAGATCCACGGCCAGCCGCTGATCAGCCTGCCGCCGGCCAGCATTGACGCCAAATGCGTCCTCGACGCCGGCAACACCGGCATCATCATGCTGTCCGACCACTTCCTTGAACCGAGGAAGCAGGCCTGGCTGATTCCGGGTCCCGAAGCCCACTGGGCCAAGCTGGCCTTTGAGAAGTATTTCCTGGCTACCCGCAAGCGCGGGATGGTCTAAGCAGAGCAGCACGGGGCGGGGCAACCCGCCCCTGCTTTTCGTCTCGCCGGGCGGCTAAAGCTCGTCGGGCAGGCCGGGCTGGCTGGTGCTGGCGACATCGCCCAGCAGGTCGACCGGCAGCATCCAGCGCAGGGCCATGATGATCTGGCCGCCGGCCTCCCGCTGGTCAAGGCGCACGATGGTGCAGTTCTCAAGATGGGTGAACAGCACCCTGGGGCTGGGATGGGTGACCAGCAGCTTGATCAGGTGGTGCAAAGTGCCGCCATGGCTGGCTGCCAGGATATTTTCCCGGGCAAAGTCATGCCGCGAGCGCAGCTCGGCGACAAAGTCCCGCAGGCGCCCCTCCATGGCGTCGAGACTTTCGCCGCCATAGACCGACAAGTCGCCCCAGCGGTCAAAGCCGCGGTTGGCGAATTCCGGAAACTGCACCTTGAAATCCTCGGCGGTCAGGCCTTCCAGCCGGCCCGAGGCGTATTCCATCAGCCGCGGGTCCAGCACAGCCTCCGCCGAGCCGGTGGCGCTGGCGATGATCTGCGCCGTCTGGGCCGCGCGGCTCAGCGTGCTGCCATAAACCGCATCGAAGCGCTGGCCCCGGGCCGCCAGCCAGCGAGCCAGTGCCTGCGCCTGGGCGATCCCGGTGTCGGACAGGGGGTAGTCCTGCTGGCCCTGGTAGATGCCCCGGGCATTGCCGGTGCTTTCACCGTGGCGGACAAGATACAGCGGCATAGACTCTCCAGCCCGCAGGCTAGGCGATCACCTTCAGCGGCCTCAGCTCGGTCAGGCCCTGGGGATTGGTGCCGCTGATCTGCAGCACCGCCGCCAGTTCGCCGCGGCCGTCGATAGCCCAGGCGATATCACCGCGCTCGCTGGGGCCCGGCGGCATCTGCTGGCGGAAGCGCCGGATCGGCCGGCCGGCCTTGACGTAGCTCAGCTGGGTCGAATCCAGCGGCACCCGGCTGTCCTCCGGCGCGATCGAACTCAGCGGCAGCAGGAGTTCCGAGAGCGCCGCACCGGACTCCATGTGCCGGGCGATCTGCTCGAGGCTGAGGCACTGGTCGAGGCGGAAGGGCCCGACGCGGGTGCGCAGCAGGCGGCCGAGCGTCCCGGGCAGGCCCAGGTCGCGGCCGATGTCCCGCGCCATCGAGCGGACATACAGACCGCCGGTGCAGCGCAGCTCAACCTGGGCGCAGCAGAGCTGCGGCAGGGCGGCGAGGTTCTCCTCGCTCAGACGGGTCTCCGCCGGCAGGACATCCGCCAGGCGGGCGCCGGGACTAAAGCTCAGCACCCGGCTGTCGAGGACGCAGACCCGCTTGGGCTCCACCTCGACCTCTTCGCCGGCCAGGGCATAGCGGTACATCTCCTTGCCGTCCTTCTTGGTCAGACTGAAGGCCGGAGGAAGCTGGTCAAACTCGCCGCGGTAGCGCGCCAGGGCGGCAGTGAACTGCTCAGCGCTGACAGCGGCCCCACCCTCGGCTGCGGCGGTCAGCTCGCCGGTCGTGTCATCGGTCGTGGTGGAGAGGCCGAGCCAGAAGTCGCCGATGTACTCCTTCTCCATCCCGCTGAAGAACTCAAACAGGCGGGTGGCCTTGTTGTAGCCCACCACCAGCACGCCCTCCGCCGGGCGGTCGAGCACCCCGCTGTGGCCGAGCTTCTTGACCCGGGTGATGCGGCGCAGCTCACGGATCACATCAAAGCTGGTGATGCCGGAGGGCTTGCGCACAGCCAGAAAGCCGCTGGGGCCCTGGCCCGCTGCGGGGCCGCGGCGCGCAGCGCTGCCGGCTAGAGGATTGGTGATGGTCTGGGTCATCTCTGATCGGTCTGTCCGGCGAGCAAGCCCCGGAAAATGGGCCGCACAGCGGCCGCTGAGCCCCTGGACAGAGCCGGAGATTATGCCACAGGCCCCGTGAAATGGTAAAGCCGCCGGGCGGCCTAGGCAGCCTCGACCAGACGGGCCGGCAGCCGGGCGGGCTCCAGCCTGGCGCAGCCAGGACGCGCTTGCACATTGCTGCAAGTGATGCAGCAGCGGCGTGCGCTTTTGGCTGGCTGGTGGTCCTCATTGGACTTCTGGCCCGGCCCCGTGGAATTTAATCTTGAGCCGCCGAAAGCCACGTCAAAACAGCTTTTCGACCTCCCCAAAGGGACGGATTTAACCTAGACAACCCGAAAGCCACCGAAAAAGGCCGCTTTTACTTTCTGCTCACCGCTTCAGGTTCAGGCTGCCGCAATGTGCATGGACCACGCAGACCAGTTATGAACCAGTCAAAAGCGTTGCTTAGGAGTTCAAGAGTCGCCAAAACTGACCACGAGTCTGGAGCCAACAAAAAGTCAAAGTACATAGCCCACCGCTGCAGGCACCGGCAAAGCTGCGGGAATTGACTATACCCGCCAGACGGCCGCTTTGCCGAAAATTCCGGGCGTTTAGCATAACTGGACCAGTGGCCTGGACTTGCCGCAGTGCTCGGTTGAGCACTGTTGATCCTGCAAGCTCAGTTGTGATTAGAAGCCAGAAACATCTGGCACAGCGCACCCTCAAGTAGGGGCGCACAGAGTGCGCCCGGCAATGGGCGAGTGGCAACGGCCGCAGGATCCCCGCAGCGAAGATGGGCCGGGCGCACTCTGTGCGCCCCTACACGATATCTCCGCTGCGGTATGATCTCCCCACGATGCGCTGCCTGAGTTTCGCAGCTTTGGTTTTGCTGATCCTGGCCCTTGCCGCCTGTTCCAGCGGCGCGGCTTCGCGCCGGCTGCAAGCTGAAAGAGCAAGCCCGGCCTTTGATCCTGCCTCTGGCGAAACTCCTACAGCTGCTCAGCTCGAAGCACTGCTGCAGGCTGAGTTCGCCCGCCTCGGTATCGACCCGGCGAAGGTCACCGCGGCAGCGGCCAGCGGCACTGAGAACGCTGTCTTTGATCTGTCCGCCAGCTTGGTCGACCCCGATGGGCCGCCGGATGGCCAGGGCGGCGGAGTACTGCCACCGACGGGGATCCAGCTCAAGTGGACCGAGAGGCACCAGGGCGACTACGACGGCAATGGCATCGTGGCGGTCAACGACCTGACGCCCATCGGCCTGGAGTTCCAGAGCAGTGTCAGCTATGACGCGCCTGCGCTGCACGGCGGGCTGAAGTACTTCCCCGCTGGAGACCCCGATGACACCAGCGCCAGCGCCGGCAATGGCGCGGCTAACTGGGCGCTGGCCCGGGTAGACGGCAACGCCGATGGCAAGATCTCGGTACAGGATCTGACACCGATTGCGGTGCACTACCAGCAGCGCATCTATGGCTACCGTGTGTATCGCAAGGGTCCAACCGACAGCGGCTTCGTGTTGCAGGAGGCACTTTCCGGGCCGCCCCCCAGCCCTGGCAGCGAGGACAGCCATGTCACGCTCAAACACCCGTCCAGCGTGCCTGCGGCACAGCCCGTGCGCTATGACTACGAGAACAGCCCGGACAGCGGCGGCGGTGAGTTTGAGGCGGGTGTGTACCAGTACTTCGTTACCAGCTGGGACAGCGTGTCTAACACTGAGGGCCAGCGCAGTCCGACCCTGAGCATCGATATCGATACCGGGCAGGTCAGCCAGGGCCCGGTGGCCAACCTGACTGTCACCCCGGACTTCGCCGGAGCGCCAGCCGTGATAACGCTGGATGCCTCGGCAAGCGTGGACTTCGATGGCAGCATCGCCGAGTACCGCTGGGACTTGGATGGCGATGGCACGGTAGACTACAGCTCACTTGACCCGGAGCCACCCGAACAGAGCAGCAACGGGAAGGTGGTGGAAATTACTCCGGGGGAAACGTCAGCAAAGCTAAGCGCGAAGTTTGTTCAAGGTAGCGAGGCTTACTACCAACCTACGGTTCGAGCTGTGGACAATGGAGGCTTGTTGTCAGCTGCAGCAAGCGACCAGTTGGGCATCAGCGGGTGGATAGACGGTGACATCCTTTACAGCGAACTTTCTGAGCTTCAGCCTGAGTGGGGCAACATAGACTACGACATCAGGCATCTGGCAGAGAACCCCACTACCGGCAGGCTGGTGGCCTACGGCTGGGCCAGTGGCACAGGTGTCATGTATTCCATGCAGGAAGAGGACGGAAGATGGACCACCGAAGTGGCGGCGAGCATCGGTCAGGAGCCGTGGCTGAGTCTGGCGGCAGGACTCCCGAATCTAGTATTCATGTTTGCTGACGAGGAAGCTTGGCAAGCCAACGGCCAACCGGAACTGTATTACACTGCGGCGCGACAGTCCGCCGGAGGCGATGCATACCGGATTTTCCGTTCAAGACGCAGTGCAACTGGGACTTGGAGTACGACGGTCATATCGGAAGGCACTGGGATTCCCGGGAGCCTCTCTAAAGGTATTCAATTCATAGACCTTGTCCAGCTTCAACCCGGTGAGACGCTAATCCTAGGTCATGCATTTACAAGTGACGCAAGCATGAACTCGCTGGGAGGATATGGGCTGTTCAGAGTCACAACTGACTCAGCTACCCTGGAACTACCGGGTTGGGATGGGTTGCTCGGCAGTCCGCCCGGCATCTACGCGCCTGGTCTGGCGGCTGACAACTTCGGTGTCGAATACGCACTGCTCAACAACTATAGGGACATTGACCCGTATGGAATCTTCACTTTCCGACGCGAACCAGGCGAAGAATGGACATTCCACAGGCTGGATGATGGTAGTCTGGCACACGAAAAATTCATGATCCAGGGTTCTGAACTGGCATTTGACAGCGACAACAATCCAGTTGTCTCAGCTTGGAGAACTGATCTTGGAGAGCGCCCTCATGTTCTTT
>CAZEJB010000039.1:0-4060 GCA_964512635.1 uncultured Planctomycetales bacterium
CTGCACATCCACGCTGTGGCTGCCAGTGGCCTGACTGGCGTCCAGCAGATAAGGCAGGCCCAGCTCGCGGCAGGCCGCGCCGATCTCCGTGGCCGGCTGCACTGTGGCGGAGACGTTGCTGATCCAATTGATCGCGACCAGGCAGGTGTTGTCCCGGCGCAGAGCGCGGATCGCCGCAGGATCCACCCGGCCCAGGCTGTCCGCCGGCAGGGTCTCGAAACTGATCCCGCGGCTCTGCGCCATCGCGTGCAGCGGGCGCATAACGCTGTGGTGCTCAAGGGGCGAGACCAGCACATGTCCGCCCGGTTTCACCATGCCGTTCAAAGCCAGGTTGAGGCCGTCGGTGGCGCTGTAGGTATAAACAATCTCCTCGGGATACTGCGCGCCGATGAAGCGCATCAGCTTGACCCGGCAGCGTCGCAGGACCTCGTCGGCCCGGAAGGCCGCGCTGTGGTTGCTGCGCTGGACGGTCAGGCTGTGGCCCAGCGCCGCGCGCACGGCTTCAACCACCGCATCCGGCTTGGGGAAGCTGGTGGCGGCGTTGTCCAGGTACACCAGCTGGTGGCGCTGCTGCGCCTGGGTGGTCAGGGCGGTTTGTGTGCTGTCCTGCGGATCCATAGCCCGCCAAGTTATACCAACAGCCCGCAGACCCGTATTCAAGTTCACCCCTATAATCCCGCGGTGAGTGAATACCTGATAAATCCCCGCGCGGCTCTGGCTCTGCTGGCCGCCTGCGCAATCCTGGCTCTGAGCCTGTCTCCGGAGGCGGCGCGGGCGCAGTACCCCGAGGCCGGCAGCCCCGCACCGGCGCTCAGCGGCATGGACATTGTCGGCAACAAGGCCGCGAGTCTGGCTGAGCATCGCGGCCACTGGGTCCTGCTGGACTTCTGGGCCACCTGGTGCGGACCCTGCATGGAAAAGCTGCCCGAGCTGATCAGCGCCAGTGCGCCTTACCGCGCTGACGGCCGGCTGGCCGTTTTTTCGCTCAGCGCCGACCGGCCCGAGACCCTTGAGACGCTCAAGACAGTGATCAGCGAGCAGGCTATCGATTTCCCGGTGCTGCTGCCCGCCAGCCAACAGGATGCCGAGCATCTTGAGGCCTGGGACGTTTCCGCAATCCCGGCGACCTTCCTGATCGACCCGGAGGGCCGGATCGCCGCCCGGGACGTCCAGTTCGAGCGGGTTGACGCGGTCCTGGGCTACTTCCTCGGCGCCGAGCGCCCGCTGCTGAGCATGAGTTCCGACTTTGAGGTTAAGCCCGACGGCAGCATCGATATCACTGCTGATCTGACCAGCATGGGAAAGGTCCCGGCAGGCGAGCTGAACCTGACGCTAAACCTGGCCTGGGATGAATGGGTCTATGGCACCGAGCCGGGCCAGACCGAGCTGGTGGTGGATGCCCGCCAGCACATCGAACCGGACTACGCCGTCGCCAGGGTGAGCATCGGTAAGGACAAGAAGGGGAAGTACACCTTCAGCATCCCGGCCAACGCCAAGATGGGGGCCTTCTTCTATGGGCTCTCGCTGGACCTGCCGGGCAGCGAGGGGCTGGGGGCGGATGGCGCCTCACCGCTGCGCCAGTGGTTCAGCAGCGACTACATGACCCTGGTGGAGCCCAACTGGGCCCCCGAGCCAGAAGATGAATTTGAAGATATCCTGCCGCCGGGCTCTGATCCGGCCCTCGCCGAGGCCGAGGACCTGACCGAGGGCCGCCCGATGCCGGAGGACCGCGCCCGGCCCGGGGACTAGGGCCGGCCTGAACCGCCGGGCCCGAAATGCGTCCGGCAGTGATGGGGCTCAGCTACAATCGGCGCGTGCAGGGAAGGCAATTCAGCTTGAACTCGGCGCTGCTGGCAGTTCTGCTGGCCGTGCTGGTCTTTGCCGGTCCGCGACCCTCGGGGGCTCAGACGCCCGAGCCGCTGGCCAGCGACAGCTTCAGCCACGAATACCCTGGGGGGAGCGTCAGTCTTGATACGGCCCTTGATCTCAGCGGCCGCCTCGCCCCGGACCAGGTCGTAACCCTCGAGATCTACCTCGACTCCAGCTTTGAGCCCGCCGCCGGGATGGCCGACGGCCGGGCATCCATGCTTAACGGTGCGGTCTATGTCGGCCTGCCGCCGGGCCTTGACCCTGCCGGCAAGCTGCGGCTGTACTTCCGCGACCCGCAGAGTGGTAAGTACGAGTACGCCTACAGTGCGGACTACAGCAAGGCCCGGGGCATGACCCAGCTCGGCCCGGCGCAGGAAGATGCCCGCAGCGGCGACCCCGAGCGGGTACTGGCCGGACTGTCGGCCCTCAGCCGCGCCTTTGACCCCACTCTGAAGGTCAGCGGCCCCAGCGACCCGCGCCTGACCGGCGAGGACCGCAGTTACAGCGTGACCGGCCTGAGCTGGCTGTTGCCGTGTAATGTCGGCTTCAAGGCCCTGGTTGACCCCTTTAACCCCGGGGCGAGTCTGCAGACCCAGACCGCGCTGAAGGTCAGCGTGCCGATCAAGGTGGCCAGTCCCAGCCTGGGCCAGCCGGTGCTGGTCTATGCCGCCGGTCTGAGCCTCGCGATCGTGAAGACGGAAATGCTGCCGGATCAGATCCCGGCGAACGCCTATCCGCTGGCCCCGCTGCCGCAGAAGGAAGCCGCCCCTGCGGAGGAGAAAAAAAATTCTGCCAGCGCCAAGGAAACAGACAGCGCAGCCCCTGACAGCGCGTCCAAAGACAAGCCCGCCGCCAAGCCGCGTCCGCGCGGCAAGGGCAAGACTCCGCCCCCGGTCGAGGCTACGCCCGCGCCGGAACCGGAACCTGTCCCTGTGCTGCTCTTTGGCGGGCGCTGGGTCCACTGGGAGCTGGCTGTGACCCTGGATGAGGTGCTGGCCCAGGGCGGCAAACGCAGCGGTCGCGGGTCGGGGACTGCCCCCGCCGCGGAGCTGACCCCGCTGCCGGGGCTCAGCCCGGACAGCGAGATCGAGCCCTACCGCGATGCGGACGCCGGCGCTGCTGGCGCAGACTCAGGCGGTGCGGCAGCAAATGATGCATCGGTTGGTGAGCTGGACCAGGGGCCGACAAGCCTTGACGAGCTGCTGGCGGCGGATGGGCCGGCTGATGGGTCAGATGTGGCGGAAGAAGAAGCCGCAGATAACGAAGAGGTCGAGACGGTCAGTATGGACAGCGGCGCCCCGGACAGCGAGAGCTCCGGCGCGGATGAGGACAGCACCGAAGTAGGCGAAGACGGCCCCAGTGACAGCGGCGCCGGCGCGCGGGAGGTTGAGCCCGGCACTATAAACTCCGGACAGCCCCGGGAATACCGCAGCGCCCTCAAGCCAATCTCGGGCTTTGACCCGGCCAGCTATGTGCAGTCCGGCTCGACGGTCTACCAGCCCGCCGGCGGCCCGGCCGGCAACAACAGCGGTCGCTACCCTGGCGCGGGCGCCTACAGCGGCGGCGCCGAGCTGAGCGAGATGGTGCTGGTGCCGGGCGGCGAGTTCCTGATGGGCACGCCGGAAAAGCAGATCGGCGACAAGGACGAAAAGCCCCAGCACAAGGTCAGCCTGCCGGACTTTTACATCGACAAGTACCCGGTGACCAACCGCCAGTTCTACAGCTTCGTGCTGGCGGCGGGCTATAAGCCCAGCGGAAACTGGGATAAGTACTACAGCCCCGAGACCGCCGACCTGCCTGTTCTGGCGGTGTCCTGGGCCGATGCCAACGCCTTTGCGCGCTGGGCCGGCAAGCGTCTGCCGACAGAGGCCGAATGGGAGAAGGCCGCGCGGGGCAGCGACGGGCGCACCTATCCCTGGGGCGAGGACTGGAGCGGCTCCATCCTGCCGCGCAGCGACGACAACATCTTTGAGGTGGTCGGGGCGCGGGACAACGTCAGCCCCTATGGCTGCGTGGACATGGTCGGCGTGATCTGGCAGTGGACCGCCAGCAGCTATACGGACACCTACCCCTACAACCCGAAGGCCGGCGGCGACAAGAAGGTGCTGCGCGGCGGGGCCTATAGCAACGGGCGCAACATCGTGCGCTGCGCCAACCGCTACGCCGAAAGCGCCAACACAGCGCTGGCGAC